>NZ_JACJDV010000039.1 GCF_014163735.1 Shewanella sp. SR44-3 | reverse complement strand
GCCTGTGAGATTTTTACCCGCTTGAAGATCTTTAAGGGCTTGTTCAAAGTTAAAAGGTTGAGTCATGTGTCATTCCTGTTTTTGTACAGTTTACTGAAATGACACAGAATTATGAACGCTACCGATTTGAGTTGTTTTTTTAGGCCAGCGTGCTTTATAAATTGTTTAAATACTTTGCAGTAAATACTGCTAACTTTCGCGTTTGACAACTTAGCCAGCATTGTTTATTCCCTTAAAATTTAATTAGGTTTTAAACTACGTTTTATTTGAAGTTTAGTTGAATCTAGCATAATTCATGATGGACTACTTCTGCTTTTTTAGTAGTTTTGAGAGCTAAATGATAACTCAGTACTTCACTAGACTCATTATGGTAATTTGCGAGACGACCTTCTGAGACAGGACGTCGAAGAGAGCTATAGGGACATATTTACGCGTGTCGGTGAGTGAATACCATGATGAAGCTGTACACTAAAGTTCAATTTTACATACGAGTAGATTTTGAGTTTTTGTTTGAAAATGGCTGAAATGAAAGTTTGCTGCCGCCATTCTGCCGCCATTTTGGGAATACAACAGAAACAAAAAGGGCTTAGCATTTCTGCTAAGCCCTTGTTTTAATTGGTGGAGGCGGCGGGACTTGAACCCGCGTCCAGAAAGCCTACATCCTCGGCGCTACATGTTTAGTCTCTCTTTTATTTAACCAAGCAGTCTCCGAAAGACAGGATGCTACTTGGTGAGTCCGGTACTGTTTCGCGGTTCACCCCCGGACGGAGTTCCCTCGCTAGCACACTGTAATATGACCATCAGGATCCACTGTCCACGTGCGAAACGTGTGGCTGATGGCTAGCTAGCCTAAGCTGCTAGAGAGTAGTTAGAGTCGTTTGCAACTATAACGGTGCGGCTTTTTACGAGGCCAACCGCCCCTCGACATGCTCCTTGGGTTTCGTGAATCCTGTCGAATCCAGAATCGCCCCCAATTGCGTTGATTGTAACTCGTTGTTTGGCGAATACCTAGCAGCTTAACAACAAATTATTATCGTTTGTTCACTATCTGTACATTAACACAAGCTTTTCAATAAATTACTAGGTACCAAGCTGAACGTGACACTGATAACTTAAGTGCAGAGTCAAGCTGGTGCAGGCTTATGCGCTTGCTTTGTCTTTCTTCATCACGCGGGCTTTTTCAATTTTCCATTCGCGCTCTTTAGTGTCTTCACGTTTGTCGTGATCTTTCTTACCTTTACCTAAGCCAATTTCAACTTTTACCCAAGCGCCTTTGCGCCAGTACATAGATAACGGCACTAAGGTGTAGCCTTGACGTTCGATAAGGCCAGCTAACTTGTCGATTTCACTGCGCTTTAGCAACAGCTTTTTGGTACGAATAGGGTCGCAAATGACGTGGGTGGATGCAGTGTTCAATGGCTGAATGGTACAGCCGTGCATGAAGGCTTCGCCTTCTTTAATGTACACGTAACAATCTGACAAGTTAACTTTGCCCATGCGGATAGATTTAACTTCCCAGCCCATTAACTGCAAGCCCGCTTCAACTTTATCTTCGATGCGATACTCAAAAGTCGCGCGTTTATTACGTGCTATGGTCGCCGAGGTACTTTTTGATGACTTCGAATTCTTCTTTACCATTATTTTTACCGTCTTTATTTGTATTCGTTGTAACTACTTTCTATCTAAAGGCAGCGTTGTCATGCCGGCAGTTAATAACAGATATGGGGGGAGATGGTTAATATTTCAAGGATTATACCCAGTTTATTGCATTAAGTGTTACTGCAACTGAGGTCAGCGGCTTAATTTTCAGCACTTAAGCGTGGTTATCGGCAAGGTTTTTTGTTCTATTGCAGTATTAAGTGGCATCAAGGGGTGTCTTTTGGCTATTACATGATAAAATCCTGCCCATGTTTGAGTTCAAGTGAATCCCGATGCCCAAGATATCTAAGAGTGTACTGGTTCGTTTTAGTGCCTTGCAAATGTATGAATTAGTTAATGATGTTGAGTCTTACCATGCATTTTTACCAGGCTGCGTTGGCGGGCGGGTGTTGGAATATAACGGCGAAACCATGGTGGCATCTGTGGATGTGAGTAAAGCGGGGATCAGCAAAACCTTTACCACTCGCAATCATCTGGTTTCGGGTAAGCGTATTGCCCTTGAATTAGAAAATGGTCCGTTTAAACATTTGCATGGTTTGTGGGTATTTACTGAATTAGATGAAGATGCCTGCAAGGTAGAGTTTGATTTAGATTTTGAGTTTGCCAATCCTTTGGTGGATATGGCATTTGGACGAGTCTTTAAAGAGCTAATGAATTCAATGGTGACGGCGTTTACCCAGAGAGCAAAGGTGGTGTATTGTGACAAGTGAAACCGAAAAGTTTGCCGTTGATGTAGTGTATGCATTGCCACACCAACAAAAAATAATTACCGTCACGGTTGAACCTGGCACCCGCTTTATTGATGCGGTGCAGATGAGCCAAATCGTCAGCTTTTTTCCTGAAATTGATTTAGCCACGGTAAAACTTGGTACTTTTAGTCGTCAAGTGAAGCATGATGATGTATTAGAGCCTGGACAAAGGATAGAGATTTATCGTCCCTTGATTGCCGATCCTAAAGATGTGCGCCGTAAGCGCGCAGAAAAAGCCAAAGATGAAGGCAGAATTAATAAGATTACCGGTGCTAAAGTCAGTTAAACCCTTTGTTGTGATATTGATGACAAATGACAGACAATAAAAATGGCGCTTAAGGCGCCATTTTTATTTCAATTTGCTAGTGCTGTTTGCCATGGGTATTTCAAATCAGAAGACCCACGCGGTAGTCCAACAAACTTATTTACCCTCTTTAAGGGGTAAAGCTTTATTTTCTTCCACTAACGGTTTTGGCTCACCGCGACCTGCTGGTACTTGTGGAATAAGTTCAGATTTATTGCTAGTAGGCAATTCACTTAACTCTAAAGGCGTATTGAAATCTGCATTTATCTCATAATCGCCTGTGGCACTAATCAATAAATCACCATCGAAACGTAAAATCAGCTCTTTATGTATGATGCTAGCATCGCGGCCACTTTTGAAGTGATAAACATAATACCAAACATTGTCAGCAAAACTGTCACGCAGTACTGGTCTGCCTAAAATAAATTCAGCCTGTTCCTTGGTCATATTAATGCGCAGTTTCTCGACCTGTATGGGCTCCATATAGTTGCCTTGGGGTATATCGGGCTTATAAATAAGGTAGTCGAATACGCTACAAGCGCTAAGCGATACGGAAAGTGCCAAGGCACTAAGAAGGGTAAGACTTTGTTTTTTGTTAATCATTGTCTGCACTGGTTCCTAAAAATCTGACGTCATCATACCCAAGGCTTGCCTATGCTGACAAGGGGCTATTTGTAGATGTGTGCAGCATTCGACTCACGCCTCAAGCATTAGTTCATTTATAAATCTGTGTTTATTCAGTAAATAAGACGAATATCTTAGCTTTAAACACGATAAATCGAGTGCTAGTGAACCAATATTTACAAAAAATCATCAATATAAAATTTTTTATAAGTAAAAAATAAACTCAATTAGGTCACAAATGGTTAAGCTTAGGTGGCTTTTTAGCATACTTTGATTGATATTTAATAGCATTCAGCAAATAGTGTATCGCAGCTAGGGACCTTCAATGACAATTCAGAAACTGTGCGGTGTGCCTACCAAGCTGGAGATAAACCCTAAGCCTTGCAAAGGGAGCTTAGTCTTTGTAGGTACAGGATTGCAGTTAGCTGGACAAATAAGCGTGTTAAGCCGCAGCTATATTGAGCATGCAGAACATGTGTTTTTTTTAGTTCCAGATGGCTTTGCCGAGCAGTGGATAATTAGCCTCAACCCTAACCATACTTCCCTGCAATCCTATTATGCACAGCAAGATGAAGTTAAAAATCGCCGCGAAACTTACAAACAGATGGTTGAAGCTATCTTAAATGCTGTACGTCAAGGTAAGCAGGTTGTATGTGCGCTTTACGGACACCCTGGGGTGTTTGCTTGTGTGTCTCATCTTGCGATAGCTCAAGCTCGAAGTGAAGGTTTTGATGCCCACATGGAGCCGGGCATTTCGGCTGAAGCCTGTCTTTGGGCTGATTTAGGCATAGATCCTGGTCAATGTGGGCATCAAAGCTTTGAAGCTACACAGTTTATGTTGTATCAGCATACTCCAGATCCATCGACCCATTTATTATTGTGGCAAATTGCATTAGCAGGTGAACACACCTTGACTCAGTTCGCGACCAGTTCAGAAAGGTTGCAGATATTAGTGGAGTTATTGGCTCAATGGTATCCGTTAGATCATGAAGTGGTGATTTATGAGGCTGCAAATTTGCCGCTACAACGACCAAGAATAGAGAGGCTAGCATTAAAAGCTTTGCCTCAAGCAGGATTAACAGTGATAAGTACCCTGTTAATACCGCCGTCCCAAGCCTTACAGTTAAATGAAATAGTGCTTGCTAAGCTGGGGATTTCGGCGAAAGAGTTAGGTTAATGTTTACTTGTTATCGACTTAACGCGTTGTTTACACTTAAGGAGAAGTAATATGTCAATCTTAAACCAGTTTCTTGTCAGGCTTGGCAGTGACGCCAATTTATTACTGGCAATGAAGCGAGAGCCTCGGCAGGTTATGCTAGATAACGGTTTGAGTCATCAAGATATCGAACTGATAATGAATGCTGATGTTAAGAAACTTAAAGAAATGGATGGTGGCAAAGTAATGCTGCCGATTTTAATCGTTTATGGTTTTGCATAGGAAATTTTAGTTGATGGTCAGGTTAATCAGTGTTGCACTAATACTGTTTTATAGTGTTTGCTTATCCGCTGATGAGCAGCAAATAGAGCATGATTTTATTCAGCTTGAACAAGCGCTACAGTCAGACACTGCAGTAGCAGCTCAACTGATGAGCAAACTTTTTAGCCTTAAAGACGAGTTGACGGCCGCACAGTTAATTCGTCTTCACATTATTTCTAGCAGCCAAAAACTGCTCAGAGGCGAGTATAAAGACGCTGATATCGAGCTTAACAAAACCTTAAATCTCCCCCTTGATGAAGCTTCTGAGAATACTGTTTACCTCTATAAAGTGACCGCTAACATTGGCATGAAGCAATACACTAAAGCCTTTACCTTATTAGAGGATAACCTTGCACGGATTGGCGGCTATGGGGAGTTGACAATCAAGGTTAGCAGCTATCTGAGGCTAGTGAATGCCTACCTTGATATGGGCGCTTATCGAGAAGCTAGGCAATACGCTGAAACCGTACTTGAATTAAATCAAGGTAAGATGGTTAAAGAGCAGTGTTATGCACTGGTGTTATTGTCCTATGCTGAATTAAAGCTTGCCATGTTGGATGAGGCTCAAAAAGGTTTTGTTAAGACTGAGGCTTATTGTGAGCAGCATGAAGCGCCAGTAATTGTTGCCATGGCGATAAAAGGTAAGGGCATGTTGGCGCTTGAACATCAAGATTATTTGTTAGCAGCTAAGTTGCTCGAAGATGCCTTACAGCGTTACCAAACGTTTAAGTTTAACTTTGAGATAGTCCGTACCCAGGCACTACTTGCCCAAGCCTATTATTATTTAGAAAGGTTAGATCAAGCTTTGGCTTTAGCACAACAAGTGCATGAAAGTCCCGATGAGCCTAGTAATCTTGAACCCAAAAAGCAAGCCAATGACGTTCAAGCACTTATAGCTTATCAAAATCATGATTTTAAAGAGGCTTATCAGTTCCTCAAGCTTTCCCATGCTCTAGAGTTACAATTACTGAATGATCAAATTTTGAAAGAAAATGCCTATCAGATGGCAAAGTTTGATAGTGCTGAAAAAAGCCGCGAGCTGACAAATTTAAAACAAGAGCATGAGTTGCTGAGTAAGCAGCGGGATTTAAATAATCGCGATACGAGCTCCTCACTAATGTTTACGACCTTGCTCATAGGTGCGGTAGTCTGCCTTAGCTTGTTACTGTTTGCGGCTTGGTTACAGCGTAATCGTTACAAACAGCAAGTGCAGCGTGATGTATTAACGGGTACCTACAATCGCGCAACAGGTGAGGAGCGAGCAGAAATTGATTTTGTACAATGCCTAGCCAGAAAAGAGAGTTATTGCATCATAGTGCTGGATTTAGATCGTTTTAAGGTTATCAACGAAAAGTATGGTCATGCGACAGGTGATTGGGTGCTTAAACGCCTTAGTCAAATTATTGATGAAAACATCAGTACAGAGGCCGTACTGGCCCGCATGGGTGGTGAAGAATTTGCCATATTCTCCCCCAAAGTGAGCTTAGATAATGGCGTTAAGCTCGCTGAATTACTACTGCAATTACTGCAATCTATCGATACTCGCCATACTGGTCATAGTTTTCAAATTAAAGCCAGCTTTGGCGTTAGTGCTATCGAGGAAGATGATTTAAGTTTAGATCCACTCATGCACCGTGCCGTTCTCGCCCTACAGCAAGCTAAAACCAATGGCGGGGATCAAGTGGTATCGGCTTAGAGATAATGTGAACAGATCTCTTCATCTTCCCTGTAAGCTAATGGCTGGTGGAAGTGCAAGCAAGTAGTTTGAGCTTTTCAACGTCGACATCATCTCAAATCTTGGGTTTAACTTAGCTTAACGGTACACTGACGGTTTTATTGCTCCCGTTGAGGCTTTTTGGAGATGTGATGCCAGATCCTGATGTGTTGTTTTGGTTTAAAAAACTGTTAACTCAGTTGGTTATGCCGCTTCCTTTGCTGTTTTTACTGCTTGTTATTTTACTAATTCTTATCAATCAACGCAGTGCAATAACTAAAGGTTTGGCTAATGTCTTAGCTAATACCTTAGTACTGGCAATGTTAGGGATAGTGCTATTAAGTCAAGCTCAAGTGAGTCGTGAAATAGGTGGGGGTTTAGAGAATAAATATCGTGCTAATCATCAGCCTATTGTGGGTGAGTGTACCGTGATGGTATTAGGCTCAGGTCACTCTTTGCTTACTGGGCTTAGTGCCACTCAACAGTTGTCTCCCACTGCGTTGGCAAGATTAGTTGAAGGCGTAAGGCAGCTTAAATTAAGCCAACAAAATACAGAGAGCACAGGTATCTGCCGTTTAGTGGTCAGTGGTTGGAATGGTGGCCGTGAAGGGCTTGCCCATGCTGAGGTAATGGCGCTGGCGGCTCTAGAGTTGGGCGTTATTCAGACACAAATTATTACTTTCCCAGAGGCTCGGGACACCATCGAGGAATTGCTTAGCATGAAAACCCTGATTGGTGATGCACCGTTTCGCTTGGTGACGTCGGCGACTCATATGCCAAGGGCAATGAGAATTGCTAGAGGCTTAGGTCTAACTCCAGAAGCAGCACCGAGTAATTTTCTTGCCGATGATGGTTCGTGGTGGCGCTTAAATGCTGATAATTTAGTGTTATCTCAAGCGGCAATCCATGAATATGTCGGCATGCTATGGCTCGATGTTAAAGCTTGGTGGGCTAATTAAATGACAACCCCCAAGCCTTCAGATCTACAAAAAGTTATTACCTCAATTGAACAAGAGGAAGACGGGTCTTTACATCCCCATGACAATGCTGATTTGAGCCTTGAACTTGCTATTAAGCCGTATTCAAAACGCAATGGCTTAACTTTGACTTTTGTGGGCTGGGTGAGTGCACTACTGGGGCTTGCTTTTGTGCTGTCCATGAGTCAACTGTTTGCCGCGGGAATTGTCTTTATTGGCATAGGTATGACGTGTTTGGTGCTGGGTATTGCTAAGCTTTATGAGCCTGAGGTCAGTCTTAGATTAACGCCAAGTGGCCTTGATTATTACCATAGACGCGGGCGCTTACATATTGACTGGGATAATATTCACCGTTTGGATAGTGCTCGGGTGAGTCAAAATTTAGACTTAATTGAATTGCCTTACATCGGCTTTAAATTGAATAAAATAAATCCACTGCTTGATTGTATTTCTCCAAGGCTCGCCACCGGTTTATTAACTGAGCAGCGGCCGTTATTAATGACAGCGGCAACCCAAGATGAAGATTTACAAGAATTAGAGAATTTTTTAGGGGCTGAATTTACCCCACTTGAAGTGAATGGTGAGCGTTATAAGGGGGTGTTGGCAATGTTTGGTCATAGAATGCAGACCTTAAATAGTCAGCTTGGCTACCATGTGTATTTGCCCCACGATTGCCTAGATAGAAGTCCGCGGGAATTTATCAGTTTACTTAATCAGTGGCGCCAAACACACGGTTAATCGCACGTAGATATAGATGTTTAAGCTTGCTTGATGACGCTTATAGCATCACTGGGACAGGGCAAGACACAGGCGCCGCAGCCGGTGCAGGCATCAAGATTAATTAGCGGCTTTGGCACTTGGCCTACGGCCATCACAAAGCTTATGGCCCTGGGTTCGCAGGCATCTTTGCAGCTTTGGCACCAAACACCGCTCTGGGTGAGGCAAGCTGAGCCTATTTCGGCTTTAATCTTCCAAGGGACGGCTTGATTGAGGTCAAAGATGGGCTCAGGGCAAGCGTTGACACATTTTTCACAAAAAGTGCATTCATCTTTATTGAAATTAATCTCAGGAAAACCGCCATCACCGCGGTGAATTATCTGAGTCTCACAAGCCTTGATGCAGGCATCACAGCGACTGCAAACGTCGGTAAACTCGATATCTTCTTTAACCCAAGGCGGGCGCAATGCATTACTAGCTTGACGACGAAAGAAACGCCGCCGTCCTTGATCTACCCCTTGAGTCATTCTATTTACCTCTCGTCCCATAAAGCGATTAAGCCAGTTTCTTGGCTTCTAAAAGCCATTAGCGTGAGCTGTATCCATTAGGATTACTGGACTGCCAATGCCAACTGCTGGCCGCCATATCTTCTAAATTGTATTTGGCTTGCCAGCCAAGTTCAGCCAGTGCCAAGCTTGGATCGCCATAATAACAAGCCAGATCGCCGGCCCGTCTAGGGCTAACTTGATAAGCGATAGGCTTGCCGCAAGCTTTTTCAAAGGCCTTAACCATATCAAACACACTACCACCTTTGCCTGTGCCTAAGTTGTAGGTCACAAGTCCAGGTTTTGTGGTGAGCTTCTTTAGCGCCAGTAAGTGCCCTTTAGCGAGGTCAACCACATGGATATAATCCCGCACTCCAGTGCCATCAGGGGTTGGATAGTCATCACCGAAAATATGCAATTTATCTCTTTTGCCAACCGCAACTTGGGCAATAAACGGCATTAAGTTATTGGGGATATCATTGGGGTCTTCGCCAATCAAACCACTTTCATGGGCTCCGACTGGGTTAAAATAACGCAGCCGCGCGATATTCCAGCTATTGTCTGAGATATAAAGGTCGTTAAGCATTTCTTCAACCATCAGCTTGGAGCGGCCATAAGGGCTACTGGCCCCTAATGGAAAACCCTCTGTAATAGGCAGGACTTGAGTCTCAGCGTATACGGTTGCCGATGAACTAAAAACTAAATTTTTAACCCCAAACTCCGCCATCACTTCACACAAGACTAAGGTGCCAGTGACATTGGTTTCATAGTATTTAAGCGGCTTTTGAACTGACTCGCCCACGGCTTTAAGGCCAGCAAAGTGGATGACGCTATCTATATTGTTGTCGGTAAATATTTTTTGCAGTAGCGGCTTATTGAGAATATCACCTTGATAAAAGCTCATGGTCTTTTGAGTGATGGTTTCCACTCGCTTAAGGGCTTCAAGGCAAGAGTTACTTAAGTTATCTATGATGATGACGTCTTCGCCAGCATTAAGTAGCTCAACTACTGTATGGGTGCCTATGTAACCAGCGCCTCCTGTTACTAAAATGGTCATGTTATAGCTCCTTAATTAAAGCTTTAAGGTAGTGGTTAAATTCATCACCGATTTCAGCATGACGCAGGGCATATTCAACATTGGCACGCATATAGCCTTGCTTATTGCCGCAATCATGACTTTTACCTTCCATGGCATAGGCATTGACTGTTTGTTGTTGCATTAGCATGGCGATAGCATCTGTGAGCTGAATTTCATCCCCAGCGCCCGCAGGGGTTTTAGCTAATAAGGGCCAAATTTCAGCAGGGAGTACATAGCGGCCGACAACCGCGAGGTTTGAGGGCGCATCATCTATATTAGGCTTTTCAACTAGCTCAATGAGCGGCTTAGACTCACCCGGCTTCAAGTCATGACCATTAACATCGGCTATGCCGTACTGATCTACTACAGCGTGAGCTACGCCTTCCACCATGATTTGACCCACTTGAGTCTCATCGAATAGGCTAACCATCTTGGCAAGGTTATCACAGCGAAGATCGCAGCTGGCTTCATCCACGAGTACGTCTGGTAATAGCACTGCGAACGGATTATCACCCACCACATGCTTAGCACACAAAATCGCGTGGCCTAGGCCTTTAGCTTGAGATTGGCGCACGCTGATCACTGTCACATCTTTAGGGCAAATAGATTGCACCGCTTCTAACAGCTGGCGTTTCACCCTCCGCTCTAATTGGGCTTCAAGTTCAAAACTGGTATCGAAATGGTTCTCAATGGAGTTTTTACTGGCGTGGGTCACCAATACGATTTCTTTGATACCAGCTGCGATAGCTTCTGCAACCACGTATTGAATAAGGGGTTTATCCACTATAGGGAGCATTTCTTTGGGAATGGCCTTAGTGGCCGGCAACATGCGAGTGCCAAGGCCTGCAACAGGGATCACAGCCTTACGGACGAGATGAGTCTTCATGAATAACCTAATATCGCGATACAAACCTGAATAATGCAGACATTGTAACTAACTTAAGTGAAATTGCATGTGAAATTGCAAAGGCGTGGTATTGAAATGAGCTTAATTGAGAGTTTGACCTGTTTTTTGTGATGTTTGTATCTTTATGAATTTATTGTTTATTAAGCGTTAAATCTTGACTTTGTATGTTTAAGTTTACAATTTTAAAGCTCAAGCCTCAGGACTATAAAGTTCCAAGGAGTTAACAAAGTGTGCGCCATAGCACACTATGGAGAGAGTGAAGTTGACGTAAAGTGGAACTTATCAAAATGGCAACAAAATACATTTCTCACACTCCAGATGCGAATGGCATTATTGATTATAGCCCCGAAGAAAACCGCATTTGGCAGCGACTCTATGAACGCCAAGTGACTAACATGCCGGGCCGCGCATGCGATGCCTACATGCATGGCTTAGATGCAATAAAGATGTCAAAAGACAGCATTCCTCAATTAGGCGACATTGATACCGTGCTGCAGCAAGCGACGGGTTGGAAAACTGCCGCCGTACCTGCACTGATCCCTTTTGGGCGTTTTTTTGAGTTACTGGCGAATAAAGAATTCCCAGTGGCGACTTTTATTCGCAGCGAAGAAGAATTCGATTATTTACAAGAGCCTGATATATTTCATGAAATATTCGGCCATTGTCCTTTACTGACCAACCCCGCCTTTGCGCATTTCTCGCACATGTATGGCAAATTGGGCCTAGCGGCATCGAAAGAAGAACGAGTTTATTTAGCCCGTCTTTATTGGTTCACCATAGAGTTTGGCCTAGTGCAGGGCAAAGGCGAGCCATTGAATATTTATGGCGGTGGCATTCTCAGTTCACCGGGTGAAACCTTGTATGCTTTGAGCGATGCCCCCGAGCGCAAACCTTTTGATTTGCTTGAAGTACTGCGCACACCTTATAGAATCGATATCATGCAGCCGGTATATTATGTGATTGAATCTGTTGATTATCTCGATGAAATCGCCAACATGGACATTATGGCCTACGTGAAAAAAGCGCAGGAACTAGGCTTATTAGCGCCTAAGTTTGCCCCAAAAGTGAAGGTCAGTTAACGGTTACACCTAAGTTAACAAAGTGCCAATACAGAAAAAGATCCCAGAATAGATGAAACAGGAGTTGTTATGAACGCGTTAACCAGCATGAAGTGTGAAGCTTGCCAAGCTGATGCACCTAAAGTGTCAGATCAAGAATTAGCAGAGTTGATTCGATTGATCCCAGATTGGGGCGTCGAAGTGCGCGATGGCATAATGCAATTAGAAAGAGTCTATAAATTTAAAAACTTTAAGCTTGCCATGGTATTCACTAACCAGCTTGCTGACTTGGCTGAAGCCGAGTTTCACCATCCCGGTATATTAACAGAGTGGGGCAAGGTCACTGTGACTTGGTGGTCGCATTCAATTAAAGGCCTACATAAGAATGACTTTATCATGGCTGCCAAGACAGACCAGTTGCTTGATTAATTCTTTATCTGATAAAAAACAGCAGTTTACCTTTGCGTAAGCTGCTGTTTTTTTTATAGCGTATACAGTGGTCTGTAAACAAGACTTGCCACTTGCTGCATAACCTTCTAACGTATCCGCAAAAGACGAGTTCTGACGCATTAACTTCCTTCAGTAACACGCCTTAATTCCAATAAAATCATTACCCATTCCAAAAAACATAATAAAAAGGAATAGCTGCATCATGCGTTTGGAAGTCAGTTGTAACGACCGTGTCGGCTTAGCGAAAGATATTCTGGTGATCTTAGAACGTTATGGCATTAACCTTATCGCCATCGACGCCAGTAATCGTGGATTTTTGTACTTACAGTTTGCTGAAATCAGTTTTGAAACCCTGCGGGAGCTTATGCCGCTAATTCGTAAAGTGGAAAGTGTGCATGATGTCCGTACTGTCTCCTTTATGCCCTCAGAGCAAGAGCATTACGCCCTTAAAACCTTACTGCAAACCTTGCCTGACTCAGTATTTTCCATTAATGCCAAAGGCCGTATTCGTATCGTTAATGAATCAGCGTTATTGACCTTGGGCATGAATGAGCGAGAAGTGCTTGATGAGTCCCTTAATCATTGGGTACAAGGTGTTAACTTTGGCCGCTGGTTAAGCGAGCCTGAAGTGCTAGCGCAAGCCACTCGAGTGACCATAGGCACCAATGAATACCTAGCTGAAATGCTGCCAATTTACCTCCCCGATGAAAACGACAGCCAAATTCTTGCCGGCGCCGTGGTATCACTTAAATCCCCCGCTAGGGTGGGTAAGCAATTTAATGCCTTGCAAAACCAGACCACGGGCTTTGATAGTGTGTTAGCCATGAGCGATAAGATGAAAGACGTGCTCAAGCAGGCTGGGCGCATGGCTCAGCTCGATGCGCCTCTGCTTATCACAGGTGAAACAGGCACTGGCAAGGAGTTGATGGCCAGAGCCAGTCACGATGCCAGCATGCGCCGTGAAAAGCCGTTTATTGCCATTAATTGCGCCGCCCTGCCTGACAGCGCCGCTGAAGAAGAACTGTTTGGCTTTGTAAACCAAGGCACAGTGGTGAAGCGTGGCTTATTCGATGAAGCCAGTGGCGGCACTGTGTATTTAGATGAAATCGCCGAGATGTCCAAGACGGCTCAGGTGAAGTTGCTGCGTTTCTTGCAAGATGGCAGCTTCAGACGCATTGGCGGCGATGAAGAAGTGCGCGCCGATGTACGCATCATTTGCTCGACCCAAAAAAATCTCGCAGAGCTTTGCCAAACCGATGAATTTAGAGAAGATCTGTATTATCGCATTCATGTGCTTAGCTATCATATGCCCGCGCTTCGAGAGCGAAAAGTGGATGTTATCCCACTGACTGAGATGTTTCTTGAGCATTACAGCCAGCAGTTATCTAGCCCCTTAAGGCGGATCTCTGCCAGTTGTCGAGATTACCTATTTAGCTATGCTTGGCCCGGTAATGTACGCCAGCTTAAAAATGCAGTGTTTAGAGCTGTATCCATGTGGGATGGTGCCACTGAGCTTACGGTTGAGCAGCTAAAACTGCCGTCATACGCCGAAGGTTTTGGCTATTTTGATGAAAAGTTTGAAGGCAGTTTAGATGATGCCATGAAAGAGTATGAAGCTGGGCTATTGAGACGTTTGTATCCCGCTTATCCTAGCACCCGTCAATTGGCGAAAAAGCTTGGGGTTTCGCACACTGCGATTGCTAATAAACTTCGGGATTATCGAATAACCAAGAAGCGCTAACACCATGTAACGAATTAGTGCCAATCCCTGTTACTTTTTGAGCATTAACCCAAGCTAAGTGACTGATATAAGTTGCTTAGCTTGGTTTGTATTGAAAAGTTTACATAAAAGGGCAGCGCAAGATAAAATGTGATTTTGCGCACGCTATAGGAATTTGACTGCGCTTAAGGTATTTCTAGCGCCATAGAGGCTGTTTTCTGCCTTGGCCAAACACAATATAAGTAGGAGCAACAATGAAACTTGCAAGTTATAACAATGGACGTCGCGATGGTCAGTTAATGTTAGTGAGCCGCGATCTTACCCAGGCTGTCGCTGTTCCTGCTATCGCTCACACTATGCAGCAATTGCTTGATGCATGGGCACTGCTTAAGCCGCAACTGCAAGAACTTTACGAAGCCTTAAATGACGGTCAAATGGATAACGCGGTTGCGTTTGATCAAAGCAAATGCTTGTCACCCTTGCCACGTGCTTACCAATGGGCCGATGGCAGCGCCTATGTTAATCACGTTGAGCTAGTACGTAAGGCTCGCGGCGCTGAAATGCCTGCAACCTTCTGGACAGATCCTTTGGTTTATCAAGGCGGCTCTGACAGCTTTATCGCACCGACTGCCGATATCGAGATGGCAAGTGAAGACTGGGGCATAGATTTTGAATCTGAAATCGCTATCGTCACTGATGACGTGCCTATGGGCGTGAATGCTGACAATGCCAGGGATCACATTAAGCTGCTTATGCTAGTGAACGATGTGTCACTGCGTAACCTTATCCCTGGTGAATTGGCTAAGGGCTTTGGTTTCTTCCAATCTAAGCCATCGAGCAGTTTTTCTCCTGTGGCCATCACCCCAGATGAACTCGGCGACAAGTGGCAAGATTCGAAAGTACATTTGCCATTAGTGACTCACCTAAACAATGAGTTATTTGGTCGCCCTAATGCAGGTGTAGACATGACTTTTAATTTCAGTCAGTTAGTCGCACACGTGGCTAAGAGCCGACCATTAGGCGCCGGCGCGATTATTGGTTCAGGCACTATTTCAAATTATGATCGCAGCGCAGGTTCGAGCTGTCTTGCTGAAAAACGCATGCTTGAAATCATCCAGGATGGCAAAGCCAGTACCCCATTTATGCATTTTGGCGATAAGGTGCGCATCGAGATGTTTGATGACAACAATGTCAGCATCTTTGGTGCTATCGATCAAAAAGTGGTCCAATATAAGGGCTAGAAGCGCTATTTTGGCTGATTGCAGAGATCGGTTGGATTAATTAATAAAGGGCTATGGGCTTAGGTTCAGGCCCTTTTTGTTATTAAAAATGACAATTGGATCTGTTCCAGTTAGATGATTTTTATCTATTTCATTGAATTAGAAGGATTATTACAGATGAAACTGTTTGGTTATTGGCGCTCAAGCGCAGCGTACCGGGTGCGTATTGCACTGAATCTTAAAGGTTTAAGTGCTGAGCACATTTCGGTGCATTTAGTGAAAAATGGCGGCGAGCAGCACAGCCCAGAGTATGCCGAGCTTAATCCACAACATTTAGTGCCAACCTTAATAGACAGCAATGAAATCGGTGAGTTTAGCTTGTCGCAATCCATGGCCATCATAGAATATTTAGATGAAAAGCATCCACACATCGCCTTGTTACCGGCAAACCTTGAAGATAAGGCCATAGTGCGCGCCATGGCGCAATCCATTGCCTGCGAGGTTCATCCATTAAATAATCTGCGAGTGTTGCAGTATTTAGTCGATGAAATGGGCCTAGATGAAGCCGCTAAACTTAAGTGGTATCACCATTGGATTGAGCAAGGTTTTGCCGCCTATGAGTTATTGTTAACTCGCTACAGCGGCCGTTACAGCTTTGGTGACAATGTTAGCCTCGCCGATTTATGTTTGGTGCCGCAGGTTTATAATGCCAAGCGTTTTAATGTGCCGTTAGAAGCTTACCCTGAACTGATGCGAGTCTTTAATGAGTGCGAAAAGCTTGAAGCATTCAAGCAAGCAGCGCCAGAAGCGCAGAGTGATGCAAGTTAACCTAAGCGCTGGCTTTAAATGAGAAAGAAGGGCGATTTTAGGAGATGGCATGTCACTAACATCTAGCTTTGTTTCACAGCAAGCCCAGTTATTTCATTGGCTACAGCATGATGATGAGCGTATGTATGCCTTGCATGCTGGGCTTAATATTGCCAAACAGAACCGCATAGAACACTGGCTAATTGCTGCAGGCTTTGTGCGTAATTTGGTGTGGGACAAACTTCATGGTTACCCATCAAGCCTTAGCGGATCTGGGGTGAAAGCCGATATAGATTTTATCTATTTTTGCCCGAAGGACAGCTCTAAAGTTCGGGATCTTGATATCGAGCAGCAATTTCAGCAATTAGGTGATGAGTTTACATGGTCAGTTAAAAATCAGCACCGTATGCACAGCCGCAATGGCGATAAGCCCTATGTGGACCTTGTCGATTCCATGGGGCATTGGCCTGAGAAAGAAACCGCCATTGGCGTACGGCTTGAACCTAATCTCATTTCCTATGAATTTCATTTAGAGTCTGCATTCGGCTTAGAAAGCTTGTTTGGGCTGCAACTGAGCCATAATCCCAAGCGTCAATATCAGGTGTTTCAATCTCGACTAACGGAAAAGTCTTGGCTTGAGCGCTACCCAAAACTCACGATTATGCCCATTCAAGTTGGCGAGTAAATCACCTAATAAGATAGTTGAAGACTATTTTTTGTGAGTGAGATCATGACTCTAGCCTGAAGTCTTAGGTGCTGCATTTAGTTTTGATCCAGATCAATATTCCAAGGGAACTTATCAGGCAGAGTAGCCGCAACTGTTAAAGGATATGAGGATTCATATCTGTCTGTCGCCCCAATGGAGTAGTAAAATGAATAATAAAATCACCCTAGCTTTACTCGCTGCTGGTCTTGTTACTGCAAGCTTTGCTAATGTTGCTCAAGCTCACCAAGCAGGAGACATTATTGTTCGTGCAGGTATCGCAACCGTAGCACCAAATGAATCAAGCCCTGTGGTTGCCACTGTGGATGAATTCACTGTTGATACTAACACTCAGTTAGGTCTTAACTTTGCTTACATGGTGACAGATAATATCGGTGTTGAGCTATTAGCGGCGACGCCTTTTAGTCATGATATTTCCCTAGGGGCTTTAGGTAAGATTGCTGAAACTAAGCATTTGCCACCAACATTAGTTGCCCAGTACTATTTCGGTCAGGCCAATAGCGTTATTCGTCCTTATATCGGTTTAGGTGTTAACTTCACTAACTTCTATGACAATGAATTTACTAATGATTTAAATGGCGCACTCACCAACTTAAGCATGACCTCATCTTGGGGCGTAGCCGGCCAAGTGGGCGTTGATTACCAAGTGAATAAAGATTGGTTAGTGAATGCGTCAGTGTGGTATGCAAAAATACAAACCGATGTGACTTTTGATATGGGCGGCGCAGCTCAGAAAGTTGAAACTGATATTGACCCATGGGTTTACATGGTCAGCATAGGTTATAGCTTCTAAAACTGGCGTTATTAGGTTGTACTAATAATAAACAGGTTAAGTAAAAATCATAAAAAACAGGAGCCAATTGGCTCCTGTTTTTTTATCTGCTTAAATTTACTGGGGGAAATAAGCTTATGCCACAGATTGTTGCTCAGCCGTACGGCTAGTCTCTTGATGTTTAGGCCTGTATAAATTGGCTAACATTTGCATCAGGGCTTCGCGGCGGATAATCCCACATAAACGACCATTTTCAACCACAGGATAAGCACTAGGCACAACAGCTGCGGCATCACGTAAGCGTGCTTCATAGCTTTGATAGTTACCATTGATATACATGCCTGAATCCGTTACCGGAAAGAGTTTTTTCTTATCGACCACCATAAATTCTAGCAGCTGCACCACCTTTTCAGTTGGTGCAACTGTGAGCATCTTGGTCTGCATAATATCTTTTACAGTAGTGGGCAATTGTGAGGAAAGTTCTTCAGACCAAAGTGAGCGCATGAGATCTTGCTCTGAGATAAATCCTAATAGCTGCTTATCAGTGTCGACAACAGGTGCACTGCGAACATTATTCTTTGCTAACAAGATAACGGCTTGATAAATACTGGTATCTGCTAAAAGGCTAGTAGGTTGAGTGTCCATTAGTTCGCTGATGATAAGTTTTTGAATTTTATTATGCATGGCTAAGTCCTCTTGACTTGATGGTGGCTGATTAGGGCGATATTGCTCTGCTTGGTACTTGTTTACAGAAGGTGGAACTACAGTAGAGTGATTCATGGAGTGTGGATTCGTTTTATCATGAGCTTGGGGAGGGGGATCCAGCAGCAAGGATGGCACTTGGTTAGCTATTTTTGTATTGGCTTTGTCTATCCAAAAATAACCTAAACCTACAAATACCGCGCCGCCGAGAATGTTACCTAGGGTCACGGGAATAAGGTTATGAAGCACAAAGTTACTGATGCTAAGGTCTGCAAATGTTTGTGGCATCAGCCCTAAGGCACTGAAGTATTCATTTCCAGCAAAGGTGTGAATGGCAATACCCAGTGGCACCATAAATAAGTTAGCAATGCTGTGTTCAAAGCCGCTGGAGACGAACATGGCTACGGGTAATATAAGCAGTAAAGATTTAGCTAAGGCATCTTTACTGCTAAAGGTCATCCAGACACCAAGGCACACCAGTAAGTTACATAAGGTGCCTAGGGCAAATGCTTGACTCCAATCATGGTGGATTTTGTGCTGTGAAACCAGCAATGCATTAAGCCCCCATGCGTTGCTATCCAGAAGATACATTTTTGACATCATGACCAAGATTAGTACCAGCATGGCACCGCATAAATTGCCTAAATAGACCCGCGTCCAGCAGCTAAGTAACTGCCTTGTAGTCACTCGTTTTTGTGCCCAAGCAATGGTGCTCAATACTGTGCTAGTAAAGAGTTCACCGCCCAGTACAACCACCAGAATGAGCCCTAAGCTAAAAGCTAGCCCACCACAAAATCTGACTAAGCCCCATGAGCTTTGAGCTGAGCCCGTTGTGACGGTAAGGTAAAAGACGAATGCCAGCGAAATGAAGGCTCCGGCAAATACAGACAAGCCAAATGATTGTCCAAAATGCTTGGTGACTTTGGCTTGTCCATACGCGGCCGCTTGTTGAAATGGGCTCATCCCTGCGGCGTTGTCCACTAGAGTGAGATAACTGATTTGGCTGCTATTAAGCCGCTGTAAGTTCGCCCCTTGAGCGCGTTCTTCTATCATGATGTCTTCCCTAAGGCATTATTGGCGCCAAAAAAAAGGGAGCCGTCAAAGGGAAGGGGCGCGCTAAAGAGAGCTGGGTTGATATAACAAATGTACATGGTTAACTCCTTGAATTTATGGTGCTTACTTGTTTTTCAGCCATTTGCTTAACAACAGAATACAGAATAAAATTTAAAATAATATTGAGACTTTTTTAGGCTAGGTATCAATAAAATTGATAGTAAATTTGAGCCAGTATTGCGTTATTTGGCTCTATTTGAGGGCTCTTTTTCGCTGGTGTGTAACGATTGAACCTAGGTTCAATAACGGGAATGTGTAAGCGGGTAAAAATCACGACTGAGTTGAGGGAGATGGCTTAGGGCTATGACTTAGGGCTATGACTTAGGATCATGATTTAGCTGGGAAACCTATCGTTATGAAAAGTATCAAGATGTACTCAGACAAGAAAGATTGATAACAAGTATCAGTTTTATAGCGTGGAATATGCAAAAGGCATGGGATGGTTGCGGCGGAAACGTGTAGCGCTATTTCTTACCTATGGCTAAGTTGATTTGCCTTAGTTGATGAGTAAGCAAAGCGGAAAAATTCTCATGGTAAAAACAAAAAACATAGTAGACATCTAGACGTCCTTGCTTATGATGTGAAAGTGACTATGATGAATATCTTACTAGGAGGCGAGTATGCCAGTCAGGATCCCCGATGATTTACCCGCGGCGAGTATTTTAGAATCTGAAAATATCTTTGTGATGTCAGAAACCCGCGCCGCGAATCAGGATATTCGTCCCATGCGAGTGCTTATCCTTAACTTAATGCCCAATAAAATTGAGACTGAAACTCAGTTGCTGCGTTTATTAGGTAATACGCCCCTACAGGTGAATGTGGATTTGCTGCGCATTCATGATAAAACCTCCAAACATACTTCATTGGATCACATGAATAATTTCTATTGTGATTTTGAAGCAGTACGCCAGCACAATTACGACGGCCTTATCATCACAGGTGCGCCCTTAGGGCAAATTGATTTTGAAGATGTTAGCTATTGGGATCATATCTGCGAGATCATCGATTGGTCTCAGACTCATGTTACTTCAGTGCTGTTCCTGTGCTGGGCAGCACACGCGGCCTTATATCATTTGTATGGTTTGCAGCGACAAGTGTTAGCAGAAAAGTGCTCAGGAGTATTTAATCACAGCCGTACTCAAGCGCCGCATCCCTTGCTACGTGGTTTTGATGATGAGTTTTATGCACCTCACTCACGCTTTGCACAAATGAACTTACAGGAATTAAAACAACATGATGGACTTGATGTGCTGGCTGAATCCTCTGATGCTGGCGCCTATATAGTGTTAAGTAAGGATAATCGTAACCTGTTTGTCACAGGTCACCCTGAGTATCAAAAAAACACCTTAAGTGATGAATTTATTCGTGATAGCAATGAAGGTTTAAAGCCAAAGGTTCCTTGTAATTATTTTCGTGATGACAATCCAGAACAAGATATTATCGCCCGCTGGCACAGCCATGGCTCGTTACTTGTGAGCAATTGGCTCAACTATTATGTGTATCAGTTAACCCCTTATGATCTTAGTGATATGAGCGCTACCACGCCGTGGGAGAATAAAAACTAATCAACTAAGTTATTCAAGGGGTTGCGATGAGGTAGACTTGAACTATGGTTATAGCAATATAATTCTCCCTGATGATTGTCTTTGTCGATTTTAGCCGCTATGGAGCACCCTATGCAGCGTGTTGTTGTGATTATTTCCATGCTCTGTTGGTGTTTACTGGCAATGAATGCCCCTGTATTTGCTGAGGAGGAGCAAGCTGCAATCAAGGATACGCCACAAGATGATGTTATCCAGCAAATTATTAGCCATTCGGCGACCTTAAGTGATGCTAAGCAAAGATTAAGCTATTTAAAAACTCAAGCGTTAGTTGCGCAAAGTTTGCCGTTACTCAAACAAGCTCAGTGGCTGCATTTACTTGCCATCGAGCAAGAAGCCCTAGGAAAATTGGATGGTGCAGCAGCATCTTACACTCAAGCTATCCATATGCTTGAGCCTTTACCCCTAAGCGCTTTATTGGTTAACAGCTACCTTGAACGCTCCTATATTGTCTATCTTAATAGCAACGATGCTAGCCTGTATTGCCAAGATAGAAATATCGCTCTAACCCATGCCAGAAAACTCAATGACCCCGAATTGCTGGTTAAAGCATTAAGCCTTAATGCATTTTGCTTTAACAATGCACAAAATTTTAATGTCGGTTTGATGTTATTAGATGAAGCATTAGATATCGCCAGAGCAAATCAATTATCTAATAATCGCCAAGCCATGATTTATAACGCTTCTGCGACTCTCTATCGGGATAATGGACTCCATAGACGTGCGTTAACCTTTTACAAGCAAGCATTTGAGTTGTGGCAGCAAGTTGATGACACCCAAGACATGTTTAATATGCTTCATAACTTGATTGGTGAGTCAGTGAATTTATCCCTCTGGCAGGAGGCTGATGGCTATTTGGCTCAGATGAAAACCTTGGTAGTGGAAAAGAGTAACCTTAAGGATTTTAAGTTTAAGGATTTTGAGTTTTTCTATCAATACAACCTAGGGCAACGTTGGCTGTATAGCTATGACTTCATAGAGGCGATTGTACATTTAAAACAAGCCATAGCGCTGGAAAATAGCACAAGTGAAGCTTATTTTGTCCACACAAGTTATGCATTTCTAGCCATTGCTTATTTGCAACTTGGCGATAAAAAGCAGGCCATTCATTGGGCTAAGCGTTTTAACGATGTTAGCCAAGGTGCCCACAGTAAGAAAGATCTGCAAATGGCCATTGAAGCCATTGGCTTGCTTGGCGAAGGTAAAACGATTGATGCAGTTAATTTGTTGCTTAAAACCATTAATGATGAACGCACAAAATTTGCTGATTTTATTAATAATGGGATCATTTATTCGGCTTTAGAGCATAATTCTAAGGTAGCGGAACATCAGAATCGCTTACTTGAAAATCAATTAGAAATCAAAAGGCTAGCTCTTAATGCTCAGCATGATGAGCAGCAAATCACCCGTTTAACTCTATGGTTAACTTTGCTACTGGTTCTGGTGCTATTAAGTCTTATGGCATTTTTGTATCAGTCGAGACGGCATTTTAAACATAGATCTCAGACCGATTACTTAACTGGTATCGCCAGTCGCAGCTACACCATGGAGGAAGGAGAGACACTGCATAGTCATAGCCGAAAACAGGGACAGACCCTGGCGGTAATCATGTTTGATATTGATAATTTTAAACGCATTAATGATTCTCATGGCCATGATATTGGTGATATGGCCATCAGGGCGGTGGCTCAACGTGCTAAACATTTTCTTAAACAACAGGATATTTTAGGCCGTGTTGGTGGGGAGGAGTTTTTACTCATTTTACCTAATAGCCAGAAACAGGATGCAATATTAATTGCTGAGCGTCTAAGGGCTAGTATAGATGACAAAATATTTAATTTTAAAGGTATTGAACTGAGGTTTTCTATCAGTGTTGGCGTGGCGCTATCCCACCCTGAACAATCTTTTAACAACCAAGTTAAAAGCGCCGACTTGGCCTTATATCAAGCTAAAAATGCCGGTAGAAATTGCGTGTCATTCTGCTAATTTAATCAAATATTAATGCTGGTATTCATTATTATTTATGAAAGCTTTTCATACTCTTGTGTTTGAAAGCATCATAACGGATTACTTTTATACTCAATTTGTGTGCAAAGTGTACGCAATATGATTCTTTTCAGAAATTTACTTTCATAAATATTTACCATTCCTATGTATAGCGATACTATTAATTCTAATGTTGTAATTTAATTTCTATTACGTTAATTAATTTCTAATTAATGAGTTGCTGTTATTGATTTAGGGAGCTATTTTGAAACTAGGATTTAAAGGCAAGATAATTTTTGGCGCTGTGGCCATGATTACACTGACCTTAATAAGCATACAAACACTGTCATTATCAGCCTACCGTACCGATAAAATTAGCCAAGTAGAAAGCTTGTCGAATCAAATTATTGAGTTAGAAGCCTATAAAATTGAATCTTGGGTGAAAAAAACACTTAATGTTATTCAAAACTCAGTGCCTGACTTAAATGCGATCAGCGACGCTGAGCAGTTAAAAAGTGCGTTAGCGCTTATTGTTAGCAGTAATGGTTTATCCAATCTGTTTGTCGGCTTAGATAGTGGAGAAATATATTCACAGGGGATAAGCATAGAGGGTAGTGCTTCTCAAGCGGCATGGTTCGAATTGGCTAAAAAAACGGCCAAGGTGAGTATTTCTGAGGTGATGTTTGATAACGCCAGCGGTGATGCCTATTTATATTTGGTGGCGCCGCTAAAAATGGGAGTATTAGCCAGTCGCATCGAACTTAGGCAATTAACACAGTTGTTAAAACAAGTGAATTTCCCTGGTGCTATCGTGGCTATTTACGATCATCAAATGCGCACCATAGCCTCAACAGGAGAAGCTGATAAGCCTGGGCAAAAACTCTCAAATCATCCTCAATTGGTGAGCCTGGAGCAAGCGATGTTTTCCCAAGGTAATGGCAGCCATGAGTTGAGCTTGATGGGGGTCGATAAGGTAAGTTATTTCCGAGTCGTGCCTCTGCTTAATGGCGTGCAATGGCACATGTTAATCGCCCTTGATAAATCGGTTGCCTATGAGAAAGTGGAACAGGCCACGTTAAGTGCTGCCTTAACCACCTTGTTATCGATCATTATCGCTATTCCAATATTAATTCTATTACTGAATTATTTATATCGACCCATTCTGGAGCTTAAAGAGATGATCTTAGGCTTAAGTTCTGGTGATGGTGATTTAACCCATCAATTAACTGTCCATTCCGCCGATGATTTAGGCATTATTGCTAGTGGGATAAATAAATTCATCAGTAACTTACGAGAAATGATGCTAGAAGTTGAGGCAGCCTCTGTTGTGATGTCTGATGGCCTTAATTTAGTCAAGCATTCAGTCACAGAAAATAGCCGAGTACTCAATCAGCATGCAGTGGAAACGGATCAAGTCGTTACCGCTGTGACTGAAATGAGTGCGACAGCTGAGTCTGTCGCGCAGAACGCCGCCACAGCAGCGACCTATACCCGTAAAACTAATCAAGCAGCACAATCATCGAAAGTCGTAGTGACTACCGCAGTGGCTAGCATGAGCTCACTTATTCACGAAGTGGATGGGATGGCTGAAAGCATTCAGAAAATGAACAATGACACCCAAAATATTAATGCTATTTTAAAGGTTATTGGCGATATTTCTGAGCAAACTAACTTGCTTGCGCTAAATGCTGCCATTGAAGCTGCAAGAGCTGGAGAGCAGGGCCGAGGCTTTGCTGTGGTTGCCGATGAAGTGCGGGCACTAGCAGCGCGTACGCGCACCAGCACAGATGAAATCAATGTGATGCTGGATAATCTAAGTCAAGCTTCTGCTCAAGTGATGAGTGATATGCAAGGCACTAAAATTAGTTGTGAAACAGCAGCTAAAAATACCGCAGGGGTGTCTGAACACTTAGATGTGATGAGTGGCACTATTGTTGAAATCACTGACATTGGCGATCAAATTGCAACCGCTGCCGAAGAGCAAAGCGCGGTGGCGGAAGATATTAATCAGAATATGACCATGATCCGCGATATGGTTAATAAACTGGTCATAAACTCTGACACTAGCTTAAGCAATGCCAATACCTTAGCCCAATCTAACACTAAGTTAATTGCTTTAGTGGGGCAGTTTAAACTTAACTAAACTGATTGGTATCACCTCTTTTAAAATGGGGGGACGTTATAAATAAAAAAGAGCCGCAGTCGGCTCTTTTTTGTGGCTGTTTCTAGCTGGTTAACTAGCGTTAGCTGTTTGCATTTACTTCGTAGGAGCTAAATTTTCGGATATTAATCACCCCAGTATCAAAAATCAGATACTGGCCTTTAATGCCGACCAAAGTACCGCTTACGATAGGGTCTTTATCAAAGTTATGTGAGCTGACTTTTTTAGGGAATTGCTCCACGGGATAGCAAATCTGTTGAATGTTGTCCTCAAGGCGTTCTATTTTGTAATCGCCTTTTTCCATGGCAAGTTCATTCAGCCTTTGCTCTATTTGTGGAATAAGCAACTGGGCTTGCTGAGTTAAATCAATATCATCAGCATTGCTTTTTAACATCGCTTGCCAATTAGTTTTGTCTTTAACCAGCTTGGCTAACTCAACTTCAATAAGCCCAGATAACTGCCGAGTAGAGACCTTAAAGATGGCTAAGCCTTGAGTGGCGCCTTGATCTATCCAGCGAGTTGGAATTTGATTGTGTCGGGTAATGCCGACCTTAATGCCAGAGGTATTTGACAGATAAACATAGTGAGGTACAAAACAATGGGATTGAGCCCACTGCGGCTCACGACAAGTGCCTTTATCGAAATGACAAGTCTCAGGCTTCATAATGCATAAATCGCAGCTGGCAAGCTTTTGCATGCAAGGAAAGCAATGACCTTGAGAATAACTTTTTTTAGTTTTTCTGCCACAGTTACAACAAAAAATATTACCTGTGTGGGTTAGGGTCAAGGTTTGACCAATTAGCGGGTTTAAAGGGAGCTCGTTGTCACCAACGACCAGGCTATACTGCACCACATCCGCTTCATCAAGGCGGCTGCGCAGTTTTTTTAGGGTTCCAAGCATGACATTCCAATATTTGAGTATTTCTGCGCTAGTTTACCAGAGGCTTGAGCTGAGTTTAACCTCAGTTGGAAGGCTAGCCTCATTTAGGTCATAACCTAAGGCTCATGCGCTTTTACTGAGTTTATCTAACACTACATCATCACCCATGGCATAGAGGGATTCAGTTAATAATGCTTCTTGTGATGGATCGGTTAACCCTAGGCCGAAAGTGGCACGAAATAAGGCAACACCTGTGTGACTGGCGGTTTCAAATTGGCTGCTGAATTCTTCAATGTTTATTCCCAGTGCACTAATTTTATTAGAAATTTCCAATACTAGTCCGGGTCTGTCATAGGCGACTAAATTGTAGCTCAAACGCTTGATGGGCTTAGGAGTGACACTGGTCTTGGCGAATGTCAGGCTCAAGCCTTCAAGGTATTCTAGGGCTTCTAGGAGTTCATCCCATTTTTGTTCTGCGATTTCTAATTGTAATATAGCCGCAAAAATACCGTCGATATGACGCATTTCAGAGTCTAACCAGTTACCACCATGATGACTGATGGTGTTAGCAATTTGTTCAACTAATCCTTTTCTATCAGTTGCTTGTAGCGTTATCAAATAACGGATCATATTTTATTTCTCCTCTGAACTGAGCATTTCTTTGCTGTAACACTATTGTCATGTTTGCGTAATATAATTTGCGCCATTAATGAATGGTCTTCTGTGTTTTCGGGCTATCTCTATTATCGCTTATTAATTTGAGCCGTTAGTTTAGCGACATAAATTAATGAGTTAACCAATAGGTCTCAGCTTGAACCTATAAGTTACACAACAAAGTATTAACACAGCCAAATTCACAATCCTAGCGAAATATCGTTATCGATTAAATTATAGAGGTTCTTAATGGAAAGTCAGGTAAGTCAGCCGACTTCTGCAGCGAGCAAGATTTTAGGCGGCAGTAAGGCAAAAAGCAGGGCATTTAAGGATAAGACGGCCGAAGTGGGTGTTACCATAGGTGGCACCTTAGTATTTGTAGCCTTATTATTGATTTTCTTTTACTTACTTTACGTGATTAAGCCGATTTTTGATGGTGCAGATGTTCGCCCTCTAACTGAAATCAGTTTAGCTGACACTCAAACCCCAAGCTTGATGATAGGCACAGACGAGCAAAATGAAATCGCCTTTAGGGTAAAAAATAATGGCGAAGTTGATTTTTACTCTGTGGCCAGCGGCCAACTGATTAGTTCACAAAAACCACGGTTAAGTGATGGTGTTACCGTAACCAGCAGCGCTAAATCTTCTCCTAATGAGCAACGATTCGCCCTTGGATTAAGCTCTGGAAAAGTACTGGTTGTTGATGTTGATTTTGCGGTGACTTACCCAGATAACCAACGGCTTATCACCCCCAAATTGCGCTACCCCAATGGCGAAGCGCCGCTTAATCTATCCACGGATTCAGCGGTTTATAATCTGGCTTTTGATTACAGCGACAGCCGCATGAGTTTTGCTTATCAAGACGCTGATGGTCAATGGCGTTTCAATCGCCAAGAAGGCGAAGAAAATATGATGACTGAGGAGGTTGAGTGGAACGCCAGCGAATCCATCATTGAAGATGCGCCGACCAATAAAACCCATGCCTTGGTAACTCCAGATCACAGCCAGCTTATTCTGCCCGGTACTGATAAAATTTATGTATATAACACCCGTGATGCTGATGCGATTGATTTGCTGCAAGTTATCGATGTGAGAAATGGTCAAGATACCGTAAATCAAGTGTCATTATTGGCAGGCGCCAGCTCAATTCTGGTGAATTACGACTCAGGGCGGGTGGCACAATATTTCCAGGTTAATAGTGATAGCGGCCGCTTATATAAGCTGATCCGTCATTTTGATGAATTAGCGCCTATGTCAGCCATCGCGACTGAGTTTTACCGTAAAAGCTTTGCAGTGGTGAGCGCAGAAGGTCAATTATCACTGCTTTATACCACCAGTGAGCGCACATTGTTTCAGCAAAAGCTTGAACTCGAATCCCCCACTAATATGGCATTTAGCCCACGTTCTAATGCCTTAATCGTAGAAACCAACAAGGCGCTTAACTTGTTTGTGGTTGATAACAGCCACCCAGAAGTCAGCTGGAGCGCAATGTGGGAAAAGGTGTGGTATGAAGGCTATCCTGAGCCGCAATATGTGTGGCAATCCACATCGGGCTCTGATGATTTTGAAGCTAAATTAAGTTTGATGCCGCTGGCCTTTGGCACCATGAAAGCTGCATTCTACGCTATGTTATTCGCAGTGCCCTTAGCTGTAGCTGGGGCTGTTTATACCGCTTACTTTATGTCGCCTAAAGTGCGCAGCATAGTGAAACCTACCATTGAAATCATGGAAGCCTTACCGACTGTTATTTTAGGTTTCTTAGCCGGATTATGGCTGGCGCCCTTAATTGAGGATCACCTCCCAGGGATTTTCATGCTACTAGTGCTGCTGCCAAGCGCTATTTTAGCCAGTGCATTTGGCTGGAGCCTACTGCCTGGGCGCTGGAAACAGCGTTTACCTGAAGTTTATCAAGAGCTGATGCTTATTCCTGTGATTATCTTTGTGGGTTGGTTCTGTTTTGCTATCAGTCCTACTGTTGAGCTTGTGTTATTTGGCGGCGATACCCGTCAGTTTATAACCAATGAGCTCGGGATAACGTTCGACCAACGTAATGCACTGGTTGTTGGTATTGCCATGGGGTTTGCGGTTATTCCAACGATTTTCTCCATCGCTGAAGATGCCATCTTCTCTGTGCCACGTCACTTATCAAACGGCAGCTTGGCATTAGGGGCCACCAATTGGCAGACCTTGACCCGTGTTGTGTTACTTACTGCAAGCCCTGGTATTTTCTCAGCCATCATGATGGGACTTGGCCGCGCCGTAGGGGAAACCATGATAGTACTGATGGCCACAGGTAACACGGCAATCCTGGAGTGGAGCGTGTTTGAAGGTATGCGTACTTTAGCGGCTAATATCGCGGTAGAAATGCCAGAATCTGCCATAGGCAGCTCCCATTATCGGGTGTTATTCCTGGCAGCCTTTGTATTGTTTATTTTCACCTTCTTCTTTAACACTATCGCCGAGGTTGTGCGTCAGCGATTAAGAGAACGCTACAGTTCGCTGTAACGCTAGGGATAAAAGTTGAGAGTGCTATGCATAATGTATTGAATAATAAATTTATTTCGCCAATTCCCTTAAGAGGTGTGTGCAATGGGTAAGTGGGTAAAATCAGGTTCACCTTGGATTTGGATGACAGGTGGTGCCGTTAGTATTAGTTTGATTGCGGTGCTTGGACTATTGCTGCTTATCGCTTGGCGCGGATTAAGCTACTTTTGGCCTGCTGATCTATATCAGTGGCAGCTTGAAGACAGCCAAGGGCAAAAAGCCACCTTGATCGGTGAAATATACGACCGAGAAGAAGTCCCCTCAGAGCGTTTAATTTCAGCGGGGCATAAGTTTCAGCAGCAACCCGGCGAGTTTGTCACCCGTTACTTGGTTAAGACAGGTAATCGTGAGTTTGTCGGTTTAGATTTTCGCTGGATTTTAGCCACAGACATCATTAGTCGTGAGGTGCCCTCTGGACTGGCTAAATTTGAGCGCACCAAAAACGGTAACTTTTACGGTTATCCCATTGCCGTGATTGAAGATGGCAAGCGCCTAGCGTTAGCCGAAGGCGATTTAGGTTCATCACTGAATGCGCATATTGCCCGTAGCGTTGCCATTGCAGATGAGGCGTTAGATTTACAAAAAACTGACATAGGTTCGATTAACTATCGCATTGAGCGCTTACGCCTTAAAGAGCGTAAGCATGAGCTGGATGGCGATTTAACTGAGGCGAAAAAAGCCAGTATAGAAGCCCAAATTGCGCAATTGAATGCAGATTATCTAGTGTTAGAAAAACGCTTATTTGCCTTACGCGATGCTGCAAGCCGAGACAGCGTAGTGATTAAGGACATGCGCGGTGAAGAGGTTATCTTGAAGTTAGATACCGTGCTTGCTGTCAGTTATGTCAATGACATGAGCACCCTAGATAAACTGCTGCATTGGTTTAAAGGCGTGGGCGGTTTTGTGGTAGATGATCCCCGTGAAGCCAACACTGAGGGCGGCGTATTCCCAGCTATTTTCGGTACCGTGTTCATGGTGATGCTGATGGCAGTTATTGTGACGCCATTTGGGGTTATCGCGGCAATTTATTTACATGAGTACGCCAAAAAAGGTCCCATCACTAAGATGATCCGTATCGCGGTGATTAACTTAGCGGGGGTACCTTCCATTGTTTACGGGGTATTTGGTTTAGGTTTCTTCGTTTATATGCTGGGTGGTTCCATTGACCAACTCTTCTATCCTGAAGCCTTGCCAGCACCTACCTTTGGCTCACCTGGGGTGATTTGGTCGGCGCTGACCTTGGCTATTTTGACTTTGCCAGTGGTTATCGTCTCAACGGAGGAAGGCTTAAGCCGTATCCCAAGCGCGGTGCGCCAAGGCAGTTTAGCCTTAGGGGCAACTAAGGCTGAAACCTTATGGCGGATTGTTATTCCAATGGCAAGCCCTGCCATTATGACTGGACTTATTTTAGCGGTCGCCCGTGCAGCCGGTGAAGTGGCGCCCTTGATGTTAGTGGGTGTGGTAAAGCTTGCGCCAACGCTGCCACTGGACATGAACTTCCCCTTTGTGCATTTAGAACGTAAATTTATGCACTTAGGCTTCCATATATATGATGTGGGCTTTCAAAGCCCGAACGTAGAAGCGGCGCGTCCGCTAGTTTACGCCACCTCATTCTTATTGGTGTCTGTGATTGTTGCACTTAACTTAACAGCCATTAGTGTGCGTAATCACTTACGCGAAAAGTTTCGTTCGCTTGAACATTAATTAACGATATCCTGACGTTAAGGACTTATGATGATTTCGATAGATCAAAGAGCTATGCAAGAAAAATCGATAGATTTAGAACATTTATCGGCGCAGGATACCGCCCTTGAGATCCGTAACTTAGATTTAAGCTACGGTGACAAGCAGGCGCTATTTAATGTGTCGATGAAGATCCCAAAGAAACAAGTTACTGCCTTTATTGGTCCATCTGGCTGTGGTAAATCCACTTTACTGCGCTGCATCAACCGTATGAATGATTTGGTCGACAGTTGCAAAATTAAAGGTGAAATTTTGCTCCATGGGCAAAATATTTATGATAAAAAAGTCGATGTTGCCGCCTTACGCCGTAACGTGGGCATGGTGTTTCAGCGCCCAAATCCATTCCCTAAATCCATTTATGAAAACGTGGTTTATGGTCTGCGTCTGCAAGGGTTAAATAACCGCCGAGATTTAGATGAAGCCGCAGAGCGCTCACTTCGCGGCGCGGCGATTTGGGATGAAGTGAAAGACAGACTGCACGATAACGCCTTTGGTTTATCAGGCGGTCAGCAGCAACGTCTAGTTATAGCGCGGGCGATTGCCATTGAGCCAGAAGTCTTGTTACTGGATGAACCGACTTCTGCGCTGGATCCTATCTCCACCTTGACTATCGAAGAGCTTATTACTGAGCTTAAAGACAAGTACACTGTGGTGATTGTGACGCACAACATGCAACAGGCGGCAAGGGTGTCTGATCAAACCGCCTTTATGTACATGGGCGAGCTGGTGGAATATGCCGATACCAACACCATTTTTACCACCCCAAGAAAACGTAAAACAGAAGATTACATCACTGGGCGTTACGGTTAAACCTGCTGTTTTCGTCACGTTATCAATGCTGCGCACAGTCATGAATTGGAAGAGTAAATTATGGAAAAGATGAATTTAAACAAACATATATCAGGGCAGTTCAATGCAGAGCTCGATGATATTCGCAACCGAGTGCTGGCCATGGGCGGCTTGGTTGAGCGTCAACTTGAGCAATCTTTAGATGCCTTAAGTACTTTAGACGCCGAGCTTGCTCAAAAGGTCATTGAAGGGGATCACCGAGTGAATGGCATGGAAGTGTCTATCGATGAAGAATGTACCCGCATTATTGCTAAGCGCCAGCCTGCAGCCAGCGATTTACGCCTTATTATTGCTATCTCTAAAACGATTGCAGATCTTGAACGTATTGGTGATGCTTGCGTACGTATTGCTAAAGCGGCGCTAGATAAGCGCACTAATAATCAGCAGCCGTTGTTGGTGAGCATAGACAATATGGGCCGCCATGCTACCCGTATGCTGCATTCCACGTTAGATGCATTAGCCCGTATGGATGCTGAAAATGCCTTAGAGCTACATAAGGAAGATGCCAAGCTTGATAAAGAATATGAAGGCATTATCCGGCAGTTGATGACCCATATGATGGAAGACCCCCGCTCAATCCCAGGGGTGCTAGATGTACTTTGGGCGGCACGTGCCATTGAGCGGGTAGGGGATCGCTGTAAGAATATCTGTGAGTACATTATCTACTACGTTAAAGGTAAAGATGTGCGCCATACCTCCTACGAGGATATGGAAAAAGATGTGAATAGCTAATCTTAATAGCGTTTGTTGTTAATCGTTATTTGTTAATAGCGAGTGCATGATATTTTTGCTGGCTAATCCCTGAAATGACTTTGCCCTAACTCCCTTGAGTTAGGGCTTTTTTTTATACACAATGGCGCCACTTTACTTATTTTGAGAAGCATCCATGAAAACAACCTTGGCCCGTGGGCTGACTAATTTATTGCCTATGGTGTTGTCCATTTGGCTATTTTGGTCGCTATTTATTTCCCTCGACAGCTTGGGACAGTTATTACTTGAGATCTTAGGGATTGAAAAGATTGTCGTGGGCGCAGGCTTTGCATTAGTGGCAAGCTTAGTGTTTGTGGCAGGGCTATTATTTTCTGTGAGCCCCATTGTCTGGGTATACAGCTGGATTGAACGTCAACTGATGAGATTCCCGCTGTTTAAGACTGTGTATGGCAGTATTCGCGATATCGCCGGATTAATGAGTCGAGACGGTAAACCTAAGACCCAAAAAACTGTGCTAGTAAAACAGGCTAATGGCAGTTATGTGGTGGGGTTTATTATGAGTGATGCTATGCCTGAACCTCTGCTTAGCGCCTTACCCGAAGGGGATTGGGTGCCAGTGTTATTTCAGCTGAGCTACCAAGTGGCAGGGGTGACAAGCCTAGTGCGCAAAGAAGAGCTAATTCCTGTGGAATGGTCATTTGAAGAAGCGATGCGTTTTAACCTCACAGCAGGGATCACAAGTGTAGAGAAGATAAGCCCACAAGTTTAGGTAAAAACAGTCCACGAGCTTAGATTATCGTCTTACCAATAGCCATGACATGGTCATTAAATTCCGTGATGCCATTATGTATTTAAAGGCGACTTCACTGGCTTCATTACTGCCGCAGGTTAGTAATAGATACAAAAAAACCTTATTGGTGCCGCCATTATGCTGACACCAATAAGGCTTAGGGCCATTCGCTTTAAGGTTAAACTGCGACAGCTTCGAGTGAGTTGGCCTTCTCTAATCTATGTTGATAATCTTTGATAAGATGCTGCATTATGCTTTGTGGTGATGCGTCGTGGCAGCAATTATCGAGGAATATTTTGAAGGTGACTAGGGCATGACCATCATGCTTTAAACGGTCGCTTTGCATGGCGAAGTAGGCTTCTTCATTATCGGCCTTTCTGACCACAAAGTTTTCCAATTCAAACGATTTATTACCGGACAAATCGTGCCATTTGGTGATGCGGTTTAATGCGATTTCACAAGATTGGTTTACTTCAATATGATTTAGCCAAGTCGCCGGTGTTTCATTCTCTGTGTAGTGTGGGCATCTGACTGTGTAGTTATATACATGAGTGATTGCTGTCATAAGTTACCTACCTAATTAAGGATGTACCTCACTATAGGCTGTTTATTTTCAATCGGTCAATTGTTATTTCAAGAACTTAGCGTTCATCGTCATTTATTAAATAAATCCTTCTTTTGTATTGAGAACTCATTATTTATGGTGAAGTCTTTCGTGACGATTTTCATTAACTTAGGCATTAAATTAGCTATGGAACTAGGCATTCGCTTAGTTATTAGTAAGCGTCTGGGCAACTACACCTATCTTTTAAAATTCCATGGTAACAGGCTGTCTATATCCGGTGCTGGTTGGCACAGTTCATTAAGGCAAGCCATGATGTAATCAAATGGGACTAAGCCATT
>NZ_JACJDV010000038.1 GCF_014163735.1 Shewanella sp. SR44-3 | reverse complement strand
CTTGAATATCATTTTCTTGAATATCAATGACAGCGTCTTTGCCTGATAAATGGCTATCCTTGGCCATCAAAGTTTGTGGGGCTGCATCCTTGGCCATTACGGCCAAGCTCGCAGTAAATATCACTGTCAGTCCCACACTGACAGTGATTAATTTCGTTATCTTCATCACTGATGATTAGTGCTTGTTACTGTCTAATGGATAGGCATCGCGACTATCGTCAACGCCATCATTATCACTGTCTTCATCTAAGACTAATCCCGATGCTTCAATGTCTTCTGCACTGGCGTAGGCAGCAAAGAAGTTGGGCTTGCCGTCGCCGTCAGTGTCAACTGAGGCCAAAGGGGAAGACTTGAAATCATCTTGTAGGCTCAAAGCTATCGCAGTACCAGTGATAATCGCCGCTTTTTCGCCTGCACCTAAAGCGCTGTCCTCACCTAACGCTAACGCCTGTTGATAGAATTGATGATTAGCTAAGTAAGCTGCAAATAAAGGTAAGCGTTTTATCCTTGTCTGCTCTGCTGCTTGCTTGATGTCGGCAACTGTTGGCTCCATTAACTGCAACAAGGTCGATTTGGCTTGAGCCAGTAACGTGGCGTACTGGGGATGCTTGCCAGCGTCCTCGTACAAAGCACGCATAAACGTTTGATAATTAGCGGAAAACCTTACATCTTCCATAAAGTATGTAACCACTAAGCCTTTTTGACTGTCTGACAGCGTTTTTTCAATCTCAACGATAGAGGCGATTGCGCGCTGATAAAAACCAATCGCAGACTGATGATCGCCGCCTTGGTAACTGGCATGAGCAATACCGCTAACAGCAGTGAAATATTCACTCTCTAAGGGATCAATTTTGGCAAGGTTGTGTTCAGCAGTAAGCAAAATGGTGGCGATTTCTTCCGTCATCCCTAAAGGATACAAATACTCGATAATGTCAGAGTTAGCATTGATAGCATCGTTAATCTCTACATCCGTACCGTCAACGCCTTCGGCATAATAGGTTTGAGCAAGACCCACACACATTTTGGCTAAGCCGCGAGACTTTTCAAGGTAGCTGGCTTTGTTGTCACTGTCTTTAGCCAGTAATGTCTGATATTGCTCAAGTAGTGCAAGGCAACCCGTACTGCCCATCACAAAGGTCATGATTGAAACATTCTGTTCAATATATTCAGGATGTTGCAGTAATAATTCAGCTTCATCTAAGCCTAATTGTGCGCCAACATAATCCCCACTGGCGAGTCTGAAATCAACAAAGCCTGGGGTACTGCCACCATAGCGTATTAGGTTAGTAAAATAATTGCGTAGATCCTTATCATCACGACTGGCTTTAACCAGTGCCAGCGCTTTGGCGCCATCGACTTCTAGTTGAACCCTAGCCGCCAGCCTTGCATCTTCAGCATCTTGCAATATTGCCAGTTTCATCCAAGCGCTAGGTGATGTATCGGGAATGGCATTGGCGATAATGCTGGCATCCATCTCAGGATATAAGGTAATTATCTTTGCCACATTGCTCCACACACCTCCTGGATACTCAAGATTGGTGACCTCGGCAAAGGGATCCGCGCTTCTTGGGTAGCTTGGGTCGTAGTTGACCACGCCATGCAGGGCAAGAAAGTCTGCCGTGGCCTGTTTAGCTAATTCACGCTCATTGATTTGAGTGTAAAGTCTGATAGCTTCACTAAGAGCTACTTGGCGAATAGAGTGATACGGTTTATCTAAATTACCATTGCGGTTATTTTTTACCGTAGAATGCCCAATACGATTAGCATATTTGTGCATTTTATCGATATAAGTTTTTGCAAGTGTCCGTTCATCTTCTGTGGTAATGCTATTCCAGCGCTTTATTTGTGTTTCAGCACTGTCACGTAGCGCGAAATACGCCAACAATGCCGCCCTGTTGTACTCCTGGGTTAGCACAGCTGAAAACAGTAAATCAATAATTTCAAATACGCCTAGGGCCTCTTGAACTTGGCCTGCTTTACGGTAAGAAGATTCAAGGGCTAAATAGAAATTTAAGTCATCTGGGTTGAAATATCGCAAGCCTTTCTCAGCAAGATATTGATTGTATTCAGACTTAGCTTGTAATCTAAAACGATTAGCTTGCTCGACTTGTGCCTGTAATTGATACTCATCGGCAAGATCAACCAAGGCAATAGCATGGCTTGTCGCTTGGGTGATATTGGCTTTACTGCTTAGATCTTGCGCTTGTTTTAGTAGACCCGCATTAGCATATCCCTTGGCTAATTTAGCCATAATGCGGCTTGAACTGATATCATCACTGACCGTTTTTAGCAAAGTTTGTGCTTGCTTTAAATGCGATAATTCAGAGGCATAGTAATAATAAGCTCGGTCTATATTCGAATTTAGGCTGGTGGATAAGCCTAATTGTTGCTCCACACTGGCCACGCCATCAGACACACTGACCACAAAGCTATCATCAACATTAATTAAACTGTCTAGCTGATAGCTCACTTCACCGGTTTGTGGGTTCAGGGTCAACTGGCCATTAACAGGGGCTGTGACTAACGCAAATGTTAATGCGTCACCGTCTATATCTGTCACTGTGATTTGGCCCTGTTTAACATCCGCACCGCTAACTAAGATAGTTGACTGCACAAACACAGGTAAATCATTAACAGGGGCGACGGTTACCTCAACATTAAGCGCCACTTTATGGCTAGCATCTTGTACCAAGATAGAAAATGAATCGCTACCATGAAAATTCTCTTGGCCTTGATAATTCACTTCGCCAGTTTGAGCATTGATAGTCGCAGTGCCGTGTTTGGGCGCATTGTCCAAAGAGTAACTGAGCGGATCATGGTCGGCATCCGTTGCCGAAAGTAACAAGCTTGCTGAAGTATCTTCATTAACCGTCAATTTTGGGCTTGCTTGAGTAAACACAGGGGCACTATTGCCACCACTTCCGCCGCCACAGGCAGAAAGTAGACACAAAGAAAGTGCAGAAAAGAGCAAAGATTTTTGCATGATAACATCTCATTTAACTAAAATTCGTCGCGAACAGTAATGATAATGATTATCAATTGCAAGGATGTTTACAATGTAAAATACCCTTGACTCAGGTTGTGTTAATCGTATTAATAGCAAGATGAATATAATGATAAGGATGAACATGGGTGCGAGTGCGAACCTCAACCGCTTACAACAAACCTATGCTTTACACCCAGGTTTGTATTGGCAATAAGACGATTGATATCAAGGATAAGTACCCAAGGCTATAACAAAATGCGCCGCGGCTCTGAGTTGAACTTATTCGGCAAGGAATGAATTGATGAATGGCGCTATACCAGCCCTCGCTCTGTTTTGCATTCGTAGGAAGCCATTTCAAATTCTCGACAAATCAAGGGTCTATTCTCATAAATCGTGCACATATAGGTTTCGCGATCGACAGCTGAACACCAACCGTCATCGAGACGCAACATGGTTTCACCGCCCCATCTATCGCGGGCAATATGCCGTTCAGGAACCCCAGTATCTGTGATAATCATCACCTCTAAACGGCAACAAGTAGCCTGGCAATTTGAGCAGCTGACTTCAATTTCTGGTAGGTTTTTAATAGGAATTGTCATGGGTAAAATCAATGTCGGCAATCGCTGTGTGGGGATCATTAATTTTACCCCATTTAAACACTATTTAATATTGGTTCACGTAGCATTCGTTTGTGTAGCATTGAGTTTCAAGAATATGTGGGCGAGAGTAGTAGCTAGACTCCCTCGCCGTTCATCTTCAGGCTTTTTTCTGTAATGCGCCTTCTTGCAAGTCAGTTTTTGGTAATGTATTGGTTTGCAAAGCTGTCATCAACACACTTTCAAGACGGATCAAATACCCTGTGAATTGGCTCATACTCAGGCCCAATAAACCACCCAACATTAAGGCACTAGTAAGAGCTAAGATATTAGGACCTAAAGCAAATGTGGCGCAGCAGCCAATAAATGTACCAGGAATAAACGCCAGTCCGCGATAACTTGCCTGCAAACACATCCCCATGGTAACTAGGCCTGTTAAGGCATAACCCACAAAGGCTGAGTCAAATTGGCTACCGCCTGTGATGATAAGCCAAGCCCAAAACACTCCGGATAAATTGGTCATCCAGGTCATTAATAACCCTTTTGCACCAGTTTCTTTTTGCGCAAAAAAAGTGCTACAACCTAAAAAACCCACCCAAGTGACCAGCGAAAATACATCCGCGATACCGCACCAAAGCGCAGCTAATAATCCAGCAGAAATTGCAATTGGCCAACGATGTTCCATAACTCACTCCAGACTGCCCGAGGCAGCAACAACAGAATGTTGTTAAGTTACCGCTAATTTGCTCGTAAAAAAACAATTTAACCCCTTTTTTGTGAGAAAAAACCTAAAAATAGCCATTAAAGGCTTAATGTCACGTTTTTTTACTACAAAGAAGGTTATTTAATCTGCAGCTTATGAGCCTAAACTCTAAAAGAAATATCGACTAGCCAATTGCCATTGTTGCTCGACGAATTGAAGGGAAGCGCCCTGATAGACGCGAGCCATACGTTCGCTGTCGATGCGGTTGTATTCAAAATGCACGAACCAAGGACGGCTCAATTGATATTGATATGACACAGTCAGTGCTTGGCCTTGCTCGCTATTGTTATCGCCGGGGGTGAGATCCTTATCTGTGACAGAGAAATCTTCAAACCTAAGGCTTAATCTGTGAAGATTAATTTTTTTACTCAGCAACACAAAGCCGCTGTGGAAATGATTATCCACCACATTAATTCCAGTGGGTGACATCATCAAGGTATCACCTGCCATAGCTTGGGTAATTAATTCAATGCCTAAAGGTAACCGCCATTTTGCCCCAAGATGTGAGAATCGAGTGGCCCATGCATATTGCCCCTGTTTGACGACCCGAGTGTCAGCGTGATTATCATAATACCCAGCTTGCACTGAGCCTTGACCGTGCCAACGCCACTGTCCTAGCAGGTGCACACCAATACGGGAATCTAACTCTAAAAAAGGATCGGATGCTTTGGCTTGTGCCGCTAACATACCGCCCACCTCCATTGCAGGTATCGCGCTGATGGGTAAATTTTCTTGTAATAAACTTTGGCGTGAACTTAAGGTCCAGCCGTGCCAAGCGAGCATGGCGCCTGAAGTATCATTAAAGCCAAAAAACTCTGCGGTTAAGCTAACATCATGCAGGGATTGACGGTACTTACCTAAGCTTGCAAGGCTAAAGCGTGCCCCTAGGTGGCGCACTTCTTCACCTAACCACGCATTCATGGTGGAATAACTTAAGCTGTAAGGTGAAGCCCAAGCGGTCGCGACATTTTCAAGGGAGATTTGTGGGTACATCAAGCCTGCACGGGCATCAAACCTAAGGCCATTGTCCCAAGGTAGCGGTTTGTAACTCAAATAAGCTTCACTGAGGCCAAGATTATTATCCACGCCATCAACATACCCATTTGCGACGATATGACTGCTCCAGTCATCACCCCATTCCATTTGATGACTCAGGCCTAATTGTGCCAGTGACAACTGCCCACCATCATCGAAGCGAAACTTACCTAATCCCGCACCTGCGTAGCTGTCGATACTATCGCTGTAGCTGGCGCGTACATCCACTACCCCAGAAAATTTATGATCAAAAAATGTGTTTTCGCCTGCGTACGCCTTAGCGATAAACCCAGATATGCACAGCGCTATAGCAGCTAAGGCCAACTTATCTAAGCGCCTCTGACTGACATAAAGCGGTTTAGGTGTGTGCCAGTGTGACTGTCCTTCCATGTTATTTTCTCCTCGTCGACTACACTGACTGTTTAGCTAACCACTCATTAAAAGCGGCGGCGGACAATGGCCGCGAAAGATAAAATCCTTGCCCCATTTCACAGCCTTTTTCGGTGAGCCAAGTCAGTGTGGCCTTATCTTCAATGCCTTCAGCGACCACGCTCAAACCTAAGTTATGGGCCAATTGCAGGGTAGAATTAACGATAATTTGGTCGTCATTGTCTGTCATTAATTGCTGCACGAATGACTTATCGATTTTAAGCTCATCCACAGGCAATTGTTTTAGCTGAGTCAATGAAGAGTAACCGGTACCGTAATCATCAATAGATAGCTTTAATCCGTGCATTTTCAGCGCTTTAAGCTGGGCAATGGCGTGATCAGGATCGGCAACCACCGCATCTTCGGTGATTTCTAAGGTTAATGCCGAAACCGGCATTTGTGTCTGCTGCAATAAGGTGATGATCCATTCGCAGAAATTATCCTCTTTTAAATTCTCAGCTGAAATATTAACCGCTATGCCAAGGTTAATGCCCAGCGCCTGCCATTTATGGTATTGAGCGATAGCCTCGTTAAGCACCCAATGGGTTAAGCCGTGCATTTGGCCGGTTTTCTCGGCAATGGGGATAAAGACATCCGGTGGGATCATGCCTTTCTTAGGGTGTTGCCAGCGTACTAAGGCTTCTACATGGGTAATCTGTTGGCTTTTAAGGCACATCTTAGGTTGATAAAACAGCACTAATTCATCTGAGTCGATGGCGTGTTTAAGCTCATTGATAAGTTGGAATCTGTCCAGTGTGTTGCTGTCAATTTCTGGAGTATAAATCTGATAATCTAACTTGTTAGACTTAGCATGTTGCACTGCGGTATCGGCTTGGCGCAACAAGGTCACCAAGTCTATGCCTTGCTGAAAAATACTGACCCCTGCGGTAAATTGCAGATGCAACATAATATCGTGATAGCAATATTTGTGGTCCACTTGTTGCTGTAACTCTGCCATTAAACTCGCCACTTGCTCTGTGGCTAGAGATTCAAAGGCCAGCACAAACTCATCACCTGAAATACGGCACACTAAAGCCCTATCAGAAAAAAAGGCCAATCGCTGGGCAAACTCTTTGATAACCTCATCACCTACAGCATGGCCTAAGGTTAAATTGACCTCAGTTAAACGGCGAATGTTAATCAAGCATAAGCCCATGCTAGTGCCTTGTTGTAACCAAGCGCTGCTCACTCGGTTAAGTTCATTACCGTTGGCAAGGCTTGTGAGCGGATCGTGAAAGGCTTGGTGGGCAATTTTTTTCTCACGGCTCACTATCGATTGCTGCATCAAGGTAAACTCTTGCCCCAGCTGCTTAAGCTCAAGGCTTGAACCCACATCTACGCTAGAATCATAATTGCCTTTAGCAATGAACTTGGCTTGCTCAATCAACTGCTTAATCGGCCGTGTAATTTTGCTTGAGATAATAAATGCCAATAACAGTGACACGGGCAATAACAGCAATAATAAGCCAATTTGCTTAAGCCACTGCTGCTCTAATGTTTGCAGCACATCTGAGACACTCTGGAACATGTAAGCAAAAACGTGCTGGCCGTCCACCGTTCCAAGGGATTGACGCCAAAAAATATAATCATCGTGGCGCAGGTCTTGAATTAGGTAATTGACAACAATAGCCTGCAGCTCATGGCTAAACTCTGGCTCAGAGTGACCAATAAATTGCCCCAGTACTGAAGCTTCAGGGTTCGTATTTGGCACAGCGGATTTCTGTTCATCTTGCGCTGTGGCAGCATTTAAATAAAAACCACTGCTTAAGCCAGTTAACTGCGCCAATGAACCCGCTAATTTATCATCAATAACATAGCCAAAACCCACCCAACCAATCACGCTACTGCCGCCACTGGTCAGCGGAGAAAACTTAATTTGATAAAGCTTACCATCGAGTAAATATAATGGATTAATGTTTTCAAATTCAGTGGCTAATGAATAGCGAAATGCGTGACCTTGCTCAGATCCCAGCGCCACTTTTTCACGCCCTTGTGAGCGGTTAGCCACGAGTTCACCGATAATTTTGCCTTCAGCGGATACCGCTATCGCCAAGTTGGCATTAATGCGCTTTCTATGGTTATTGAGCGCCACTAGAAAGCTGCGATTATCGCCATCAATAAAAATGTCTTTGAGGCCAAAATCCTTGGCCGCCGTTTCAGCAAACGCCGATAAATAATAGTTACGATTTTCATACTCAGCTTGGAATACCACTTCAGCCACAGCCAGCTGATTGCTCAGCTGTTGCTGCTCTAACTGTTTATTGGAATTAAAACTCATCCAAAATGAAATCGATTGTACAGCGAGCAATAAAATAACGAAAAAAGCAAAAATTTGCGTCTGTAAGCGATTCATAAAATTAAACATTAATAGCCTTCCAAAAAGTCAAAATCATCCAAGCTCTTCTGCTCTGGCAAGGGCGCAAGGGCTTGGCTTAACGTCAGTGTTAATCCTGCTTTAGGCAAAGTATGTGCCTCTATTTGGCGCTGCTCGCTAAGTGCGAGTTGAGGATGCCAAATAACCACTTGGTAGTCTCCTTGAGGCAGGTTTTTTATACTCAGTTGGCCTTGGCGGTCACTGATCCCGTAAAAAGGCGTATCAACCACCAGCAAATGCCCCGACATCCAATCGTGAATATTGCACCCCATGGAGACATGACCGGCATCATCAAATGCCAAGGCATCACTCTTTTGTCCGGCACGAAGTTTCAGTGAAAAGCGCTTAGGCCCAAGGGCTGAATAGATATGGTGAGTAATATTGTCATCATTGACAAAGCTCACTGTGCGCTTACTCTGCACCACACTAATGTAGGGCGTAAATTGTTTATCATTTTGATGGACTTCCACCGCGTTATGGCCGTTCACATCAACACTCTTGGTATGATTTTGCGGCTCATCATCTGCAGCGCTCCCCCTTGATTTCGTCAAGGAAAATTGCGGCTGCAGATACACAATAACGCCAGCTTGAGGCTTTCCGTCACTGGACAACAGCTGTATATTTTGTACTTGAGACAGAGGTTCATCAGCCGCCTTAACCTCTAAAGACATCACAAGTGCCGCGCCTAAACAGCTCCAAGCCAGTAATTGAAACACCGCAAAACCTAATCCCAGACCATCGATGCGGCCATGAAAGCTCAGCGTCTGTTTAATACTGTGAGTGATGCGGTGAGCTGCACTTGGGCAGTTGTCTTGGCGCAACTGAGTCGCTAACAAATTAAGGGGCTGCATCGCGGGCACTGGGGGTAACTCCAACATCATTTCACCTATATAAACGAGTTCAACATCTGCTTTAAGCCAGGCAGGAATACCGTCATTAAGCATGAATACCAATTAGATCTATAGGTTAAGAAAGGTAAACGAGGGGAATTATTGCAAAAAAACGCCACTTTTACTCTTTTTCTTATCTGAAAAACACATTCTAATCATAAAAATGACCCACCTAGGGCCATTTCAACTGATATCAAGCGTATTAATTACAGCTTAAGCTGTTTACTGACGGGTAAGTCTCGCACCCTAAGACCGCAGGCGGCAAAAATGGCATTGGTTAAACTTGGCGCCACTGGCGGCACTCCAGGTTCTCCGACGCCAGCAGGCTTTGCATCTGACTCGATTAAAAACACGCTAATTTCAGGGCTTTGAGATATTCTAAGCATAGGATAGTCATGGAAGTTAGATTGCACTACTTTGCCTTCTTTAAAGCTTATCTCTCCCATCATGGCGAGGCTTAAGCCAAAAATAATCGCTCCTTCGGTCTGAGATTTCACTCTATCGGGATTAACCACAAGTCCTGCATCTATCATGGCGATACTTTTAAGCACCCTAAGCTGATTATCTTTAACCTCAACTAAGGTCGCCACCGCCACGTAACTTGCAAAACTGCGATGAATTGCAAAACCCCAACCTTGACCGGCCTTAAGCTCAGGTTCAAGCTTAAGTTTGGCTTGCATATCATCAAGCAGCCTGTGATAACGGCCCACATCGATGGGGTGATCGCTTTGTTCCTCACCGTAATTACTGTATTTAAACCCTTGATCTTTAAAGGTCTCTATCCGGGCAGGCCCCAACAATTGCCGCCACATTTCAATGCAAGGGATCTTGGCTTTGTGCGCCAACTCATCAACAAAACTGCCAATGCCAAAGCCGTGTTGAATATTGCACACAGAGCGCATCCAGCCAATGCGAGTATGCGCAGTCGCCTTTACTGACTCTAAGCGCAGACTCTCCACCACCAAGGGTACGTCGGTAAAACCTAAATCCAGCTCACCTGCAGAAGGCTCATCGACGCCTTCTGCAAAGGTTGAGCTAATGGAGGGGAAACCACTGCGAGCAAGAAAGGCTACCACTTTATTGTCTTTGTCAAATTTGGCCTGATACAGCTGAGCACTAATGGCATGATAATAACCGTGCTGGATTTCATCTTCTCGGCTCCAACATACCTTAACCGGGCGCTTAAGCTTTTGGGATAATAAGGCGGCTTCGACGCTAAAGTCTGGTTTAGATTTACGCCCAAACCCGCCGCCCAATAAGGTCACATTAACCTTAACTTGGTCTTCCTCAAAGCCAAGGGCTGCGGCCACATTTTGCTGAGTGCTTTGCGGTGTTTGAGTCGATGCCCACAGCTCGCATTCCTTATTAGTGACGTTTGCGGTGGCCACTGGCGGCTCCATCATCCCATGGGTCAGATAAGGCAAGGTGTACACAGCTTTATGAGTGCGGCTTTCTGGCCATGCGCTAACGTCAGGGCCAATATGGCGCACGGTTTTACCTGGTAGCCCCACTCGCGTGACAAGCTCTGCAAGGTAAGCGTCAGAATCATGGCTGTCGTTTGGCGCTTGAGTCCAGGTGACTTTTAACGCCTTGCGTCCCTCGATGGCACTCCAAGTATTGGTGGCAATCACAGCGACGCCGCCTAAGGGGTGAAACAAGGGTGCACCTTTGGGGACATCTAAGCGAACAATATCCACCACTCCAGCAATTTTATGTGCCTCGCGCTCATCTAAGCTTGCGATATCACTGCCAAGTACAGGCGGCCTCATGATGCTCGCATGCATGAGGCCTGTCATGCGGATATCATAGCCATACACGGCTTTGCCTTCGATCATAGCGTCCATGTCGACGATAGTGCGTGACTTACCGATATGGGTAAATTCGCTGGCTGGCTTTAAACGCACACTATCGGGTTCAGGCAAAGCCAAGGCCGATGCGGCTATCGCAAGCTCACCGTAGCTTAAGCTTTTGCCGCCAAGACTTTCAATGTCTGCACTCGCATCTAGAGCGCTCTTGTTAACACCCAAACCATCTAATAAATAGACTCTGTGGCCCTTGGCTTTAACGTGCTCTATCGCCACTTGCCAATGATCGGCGGCGGCTTGTTCTAACATGGTGCGCGCCATCGCGCCCATTTGGCGCATTTTATGAAAATGCTTGCGAATAGAGCGGCTGCCATCGGTGTTTTGACTGCCATAACGCTTATCAGCAAGGCCTTGCACTACCACAATTTTATCCCAGTCGGCTTCCAGTTCATCCGCAAGCACTTGGGGAATACCGGTGCGAATGCCCTGCCCCATTTCCGAGCGATGACAGGTTAAATACACCTTATCGTCCTCACCTATGGCGATAAAAAGATTCAGCGTGCCATGTTTATCTTGGGCCAATGCCATCGGGCTCCAGCTTAGGCCGCTAGCCCCGAGTGCAAGGCCGCCTCCCGCTGCGCCAAATAACTTAAGCACATCACGGCGACTGATATTTTCCACTGCAGTAAATTGTGTCATGTTCACTCCTGCGCTGCGGCTTGAATTGCCGCCTTGATCCGCGGATAGGTGCCGCAGCGGCAAATATTGCCCACCATGGCATCGTTAATTTGCTGCTCGCTAGGCTTAGGAGTGGTGGTTAATAGTGCCGCCGCTGACATCAACTGCCCCGCCTGACAATAACCGCATTGAGGCACGTTATGCTCAAGCCATTTGGCTTTGAGTTTATCGGCCTCTAAGCCTTCAATGGTGGTCACCTGTTTGCCTTGTACTTGACTCAAGTTCGTCAAGCAGCCGCGCGCAGGCTTGCCGTCAACATGTATGGTGCAAGCGCCGCAAAGACCCGCGCCACAACCAAATTTAGTCCCCGTAAGACCGATTAAATCTCGAAGGACCCACAGAAGGGGCATATTAGGGTCGGCATCCAGGGTGAACTTACGACCATTAACTAGCAGAGTTTGATTTGAACTTCGCATCACTCATTCCTTGGTATTGTAGCGCTAATCGTTATCGAGCTTAGTTGTCGAGCCTCAGTTATCGAGTTTTAGTTGTCGGGCTTTAGTTGTCGAGCTTAATTATGCTGTGGTTGGCAGACTTAGGCGCTTTACGCCCCAGCCAACCATTGAGCTAGCTCTATTTGGGTGTCGATATCTATTGCCCCACGCTCCAATGGCAATAGCTGTAATTGTTGACGGTTATGGCGCTCAACTAAAATGGCTTTAGCGCCTTTATCTGCGCTTAATTGATTTAGAGCTGCAAAATCATCAGCTAAAAAAATAGCAGGAACCCCAGGACTTTGCCGATAAAACGCCGCCGTTGTTTGGCCGCCTTTAGCGCGATTTGGGGTGACACTTGCTAAAAAGCAGTGCAATAGTGCCGCATAATCTGAAGCATCAAGGGCAACTTGATCCCCTAATGCCAGCAATAATGCATCGGCCTCATGCTCAAGGGCATGCTTAACCGCTAATCGAATAGAACTGCTTAAGCCTTGCTGCCAATCAGGGTTTAACCGATAAGCCGTTCCTTGGGGTAGCAGCGGCGCTAAACATTCATTATGACCGCCTAAAATCACGGTCAGCGGCGTGAGAACTATGATGGGTGAAGCTATGACAGGTGAAGCCATGACGGGCAGAGCTATCGCTGGCGAGACTCTGGCGGCTGGAACTATAACGGACGGAGTCAGGGGGAGCGAAACTATGCCTGGCGTTAACCCCCCTGTTGCTTGCTTAGCCAAAAATTGCCTGCACCCTTGCTGAAGTTGCTCAATGCTGCGCTGCAGTAAACTCTGGCCATCATTAAGCCTGCAGCTAAGTTTTACCCCATTAAAGCGCCGACTGCCGCCGGCGGCCAATAACACGGACACCAATTTAATCGGTTTCACTCAGGACACCTCATCACTTCATCGAGGGCAATAATAGCGCTACCATGGAGTACGCCATGACACTGAGACAATATGCTAAGGGCCACTGAGCTTGGCAGTTCACCGCCTAGGGCAAGGCCCGCTGGCGCCGAAAAAAAACACTTAATATCAGTCGATGTCAGCCCCGCCAGCCTTAGGACTCGATCACGCCGTTGTGGCGGCCCAAGTAACGCAAGGTAAGCAAGATGTTGAGAAGAATATGTTGCAAGCACTGACAGCGCTTTGGCATCTAAATTAAGGTTATGACTCATAACAACCGCGGCATCTAAGCGCTTAAGCTGTTGTGTGTCTATCTGCTCGATATCCCCTTTGCACACCAATGCATTGGGGAAGTCGTAAACTCGGCCATAGGCGCTGCGCTCATCAAACACTGTAACTTGCCAGCCGAGTTGCTGCGCCATCGCAGCCAAGGGCTGAGCATCTAAGCCTGCGCCGAAAATGCCTAGGGCCAGCGGCGGCGCTAGGTGTATTCGTAGGCGGTTATCTTGATGACTCATGGCCCCTTGGCGATGAAGCATATCTGCGGTTTTCAGTCTTGAAGTTAACGGTATTGAAGCTTTAGGCACTGGGACTAACTGGGCAAACACCTGCTGACAGGGGCTGCCGTTTTTCGGCAAACTTAACTCATAATTGATACTGTTGCCCTGCTCTAATGCGCTAAACAAGCCTGCAAAACCTAGGTAATCGTTAGCTTGAGTTACTGTCACTAACATGATGTTCACTATGCCGCCACACCCTAGCTGATAACTGCTGTCTGACTCATCACTGGCGTCGTACTCAATTTGAGCGACGCACTGGCTTTGAATGACGTTTTGCGCATGACGGCGAAGGTCTGCCTCCAAACACCCGCCACTTAACATCCCATAACTCTTACCCAAGGGGTGAAATAACATCATAGCACCAGGTTTGCGATAGGAAGATCCCTGAACATGAGTCAAGACAGCCAACACCCAAGCCTCATCAGGGCTTTGACGCCATTGTAGTAACAAATCTAACACATCGTGGGTCATAGTAAATGCAAGCCATTGCTTTAGAAGAAGTTAATATAATTAAGTTAACAGACTAATGCTAATCTAGAAAGTAAATACCGTTAATACAGGAATAGAAGAGTGTCAAAAATGAAACAAAGCGGATTTAAATTTCAAAAAAATCCCCTCAGGTATTACACTCTCTATCATCAATTTGCACTAGGCAAAGCTCACTCATATTGCCAGCTATACATGACAGAAAAAAGAGCGACCCCCTCAGACTTGCATGACTAAAAGGTTGATTATGCGCACAGATAACAGACTCAGCGGCATCATAGCTAAAAAACACACTTTCAGCGTCCCACTGGATTACCAACAAAGCCCCAGTGAGCAAATAAGCATATTTGTCCGTGAACTTTCAAGTGTTGAAAACCAAGATAAAAAACTACCCTATTTAGTCTTCTTTCAAGGAGGCCCAGGCTTTGGCGCGCTAAGACCCATAGCCAACACTGGCTGGATCAAACGGGCGCTCACTCAGTACCGGGTATTGCTATTAGATCAACGAGGCACAGGGCTTTCAGCCCCAGTAAGCGCTCAAAGTCTGGCTCACCTAACCTCACAGCAGCAAGCTGATTATCTCAGTCATTTTCGCAGCGATAACATTATTCGTGATGCCGAGCTCATTCGCGCGAAACTGAGTCCTGATGCACCTTGGAGTATTTTAGGCCAGAGCTTTGGTGGTTTTTGTGTGCTGCGCTATTTAAGTGCGGCGCCGCAAGGACTGTCTGCGGCTTATATTACTGGCGGTATTCCTTCATTGGTTCGCAACGCCGATGACGTCTATCAAGCGACATATCAAAGAGTGCTAGATAAAAATCAGGATTTTTTCAGCCGTTTCAGTGATGCCAGAGAACTGGCTAATAAGCTTGCCAATCACATTAGTGAATATGAAGTGTTACTCAGTTCAGGTGAGCGTCTAACCGTTGAAATGTTGCAACTTTTAGGCATAAACCTTGGCATGGAACAAGGCCCAGAAGCCTTATATTACTTGCTGGAACACGCTCTCATCGATACCGTCCAAGGGGTTAAAGTTAATCCACTGTTTCTACATCAGTTTGGCCAGTTTTTAGATTACAACACCAACCCACTGTTCGCCGTGCTGCATGAGTCCATCTATTGCCAAAATAGCGCCTCAAATTGGGCCGCTCATCGAGTGCGTGAACAATATAGTCAGTTTAATTATCACCTTGGCAAAGATTTATTGTTTACCGGTGAAATGGTTTACCCTTGGATGTTTGATCAATTTAGCCAACTTCAGCCATTAAAAGAAGCCGCCGAATTATTGGCCGAAAAATCAGACTGGCCTGCACTTTATGATCTCGAGCAGCTCAAAGCCAATACTGTGCCAGTGAGCGCCGCCATTTACAGTGAAGACATGTTCGTTGAGATGCAATACAGCTTAGAAACCACTAAAAATGTTGGCAGTCTTAAATACTGGCTGACATCAGAATATGAGCACAATGGCATTCGTATGGATGGTGAGCGGGTGCTCGATAAGCTCATCGCCCTCAATACGGGTCGAGAGCTGAGATAAGCGATAAATAGCAATGAGGACTTAGAATCTAGGTTCTAAATCCTAGGGCCTGCATTAACTCACTCTTTTAATTAACTCAGCAGGGCTAACAAGTCTTCTGCACTACCTTGCCATGGGCCTTGCTCTTTGTCTGACAAGATACTGTCCGCAAGGCCCTGCTTATGTTGCTGCATCTCATGGATTTTCTCTTCCACTGTGCCTTGGGCGATTAACTTATACACAAATACGGGGTTTAACTGGCCAATTCTGTGAGCCCTGTCTGTGGCTTGGCGCTCAGCGGCTGGGTTCCACCAAGGGTCAAAATGGATCACTGTATCGGCGGTCGTTAAGTTAAGCCCAGTGCCGCCTGCTTTTAAGCTGATAAGAAACACGGGCTTGCGCCCTTCTTGGAAATCATCAATTTGAGCTTGCCTAGCACGGGTTTTACCCGTTAGCAGGCTGTAATCAATGCCAAGTCGCTGCAGTTCTTCTTCAATGAGGGATAACATGCCAGTGAACTGACTGAAAATAAGGATTTTACGCCCCTCTTCCACCATTTCAGTTAAGTTTTCCGTAAGCCAAGTCAGCTTGGCGTTACTCTTAACGTTTTGCGCTTGTTCAAGCTTAACAAGACGAGGATCACAGCAGGCTTGGCGTAGCTTCAATAACGCATCTAAAAATTCAATATGGCTGCTAGACACGCCTTTCTTGGCGAATAATTCCCGCAGTTTTTTCTCCATCACTAAGCGAATGCTCTCATAGAGATTACGCTGATCTTTCTCTAGAGTAAGTGAAGAGATAATCTCAGTTTTCTCCGGTAATTCTGCGGCGACTTCTTGCTTAGTACGGCGCAGCATAAAGGGGGAAATACGGGTAGAGAGCTGGATTAACTTCTCTTTATCTGCTTGTTTCTCAATGGGGTTTCTAAACTCTTTTAAGAAGTGAGTATGCTGGCCTAACAGCCCTGGCACACAAAAGTCCATCAAGGATTTAAGCTCACCTAAGTGATTTTCAAGAGGGGTACCCGATAGGCATAATCTAAAGCGCCCTCGCAAGGTTTTAACCAACTGAGTCACCTTGGCCTGGGCATTTTTGATGAGCTGGGCTTCATCTAAAATAATGTGTTCAAAGTGGATCAGGCTGTAGATGGCCTCATCACGCAAAATAAGCGGATAGGTGGTGATCACTAAATCATGGTGCTCAATTTGGGCTAATAAGTCTTTACGTTTATTCCCGTGGATCACCAGCACGTTAAGACTTGGCGCAAACTTTTGAGCTTCTTTTAACCAGTTACCAATCAGGCTGGTTGGGCAAATAATTAAGCTGGTTTTAGCAGGCATATCACAGCGCAGCTCTTTAGCTTTTAATAAAAATGCCAAGGTCTGTATGGTTTTACCTAAGCCCATGTCATCGGCCAAAATGCCGCCTAGCTGGTACTCTTTTAAAAAACACAGCCAATCAAGCCCCTGCTTTTGATAATCCCTTAAGGTGGCATTAAGGCCCGCAGGCAAGCTTACTGGTACTATGCCTTTAAACTCACCGAGCTTGGCAGCCAATGCTTGGATCCGCTCACCATTGAGCAGGCGAATTTCACTGGCAGTTAATTCATTTAATAAATGAGCACGGCTGCGGGGTACTTGCAGTTTATCTTCGCTATGGCGGTCAAAAAGCTCTTTAATAATAGACACTAATGGCTTAATGGTCTTAGCTTTCACTTGAATGAAGCCACCACTTGGGGATGGCAACAGCAAAAATTGCTCATCATCGGGCTCACCATGTTGCTGTAACCAACGGGCGACAAGCGCTAACAAGGGCACGCTTTGACCGTCGATATCGGCATTTAATGACAATGAAAACCAACCATTATCTTCATCATCATTAAGATCAATATCTAAATCGGCAACTACGATATTAAGATCAAAATCTGCAGCTTCTATAACCTCATAACCTAAGTCAGTCAGCGTTTGTTGACTGCTGGGCTGGTCGATATCTGGCGCATCTTGCTCATTAATAAACTGAGACCAAACATGAATGGCATCAGGCAATAAACCTAAGGTCGCAAAGCTGTGGTGTGCATCACTTGCAGCCACATCTAGATGACTAAAAAAACTAAATTTGAGCATTGACAAGGCATCAGCAGCCCGAGCTTCCCCATCAAGATCACGCTTAATTTGATATTGCACTTTATCTTTTTTTATCAAACTGATAGCTTCACGTTTAGCGTTACCGCTAAAGCAGATATCACCGTAAATGAACTCAAGTTTTAATCCAGGTTGTCGCCCGCCGCCCATGGCATCAGCGAGCGTTACCATGGTTAGTGTCAAGCGCACCTTTAGAGGGCTATCGACTTCATGAAACTCAATATCGGCAGGTACAGGCACACTGCGGGGGGAGAAATGCTGCAACATTTTGTGACTAATACTGTCCACTTGAGTCAGTGGCACCGGTGGCATTTGCTGCAATAATTTAAGCTTTGCGGTAGTCAGTTCAGTGTCTAATAAGCCAATTCTTAAGTAGTCTAAATCCATAAACATCGGCGGCACTGTGGCAATAAACTCCCAATTTTCAAACTTTGGCAACTGCATTTGCATTTGGGTGTGCTTTTTATCCAGCTCAAGCCAGATAAATTCAGGGGCCACGGCTTCAGCTTGGGTAATTGGGAAGCGGCTGTCTTCCCAAAAACAGGTCTCCAAACTGAGCATTTTATTCAATGCCAGGGCACAAATCTCACCTTCAAGATAAATCCTTGAGGCATGGTGATTGGCGGACAACACAGACATCAATAAGCTGACAATGTGGCCATCTTCTTTGGTTATCCACCACGGGATATGGTATTTCACTTCGGTCAGGGCAAGCTTGCTGCCACGGTTAAACTGACCTTTCTTGTTGAGTTTACTTCTTTTGAGCTCAACAAATACCCCTTGATGATCGCTGGACAACACAAAGATCACCCGATCTTTTTCAATTTCTGGTAAGTCAGCTTCGCTACCATGGGAAGACGCTTGCTCATCAAGCTGCATCAGCCACTGAGTCAAACGCTGTTCTTCCACTGGTTTTTTATCCACTAAGGTTAATAGCGCTGCAGCAACGTGTTTACAATTACTTCGCACTGGGCAAGTACAGTGGGCATTCATCAAAATTTTGTGATTAATGTTCACTAAGGTGATGTCTTGACGGTAGGGCTCTGGTTGGCTTCCTGTCACATAGGATTCAATATTATGATTATCGCTACTGGTAGTCACATCCAGCACCCTACCTTGGATCACGTAATTCTGTGCTTTTTGTAACACATTGGCGGGGAACAACTTAGCCACTAACGCTAAGGTCATCTTGATTGGCAGATTAAAAATTTTAGCCGACATGCACACACCCAGAATACAGCGGTTAATACACACCGCTTAGGAAAATAAACAACCATACATTCTATGGAATAAGTGTCTAAATGCCTAGAGATAATCGAGTTGTGTGAAAAAATGATGCTAATAAAAAAGCCGCAACCTAAGATTGCGGCTTATTATGACGATTAAATCGCACTTAAATTATAGCGAATAACGCAGACCAATAAGGAAAGCATCATCTTCAGACAATTCCATCGCAGCTTCTTTTTGGCCCTTGAAATCACCTAAGTTTTTAGAAAATTCAGCAAATACCACTGTACTGGTATCAAATAAGTAATGCACGCCAGCGACCATTGATTGACGCTTAAACACATCGCCTTGATACGCCTTGGCATACTCATCCCCAGCTTCAAGTAAGTTATAGGTCAGCATGAAGCGAATACCATTGTCATATTGGTACGCCATGATGGACTCTACCCCTTTGGATTCAGGGATCATGCGGTTTAAGTTGTCTGTGTCATGGAACTGGTTCCAGTTGATGTTAGCGGCGGCATAAAAACCGGCAACATCCCACTGACCGTAAGCAAAACCTAAACCATAGATATAATCAGTTTCATCAAAACTTGTGCCATCAGCGCGGCTACCGTCCACTTGCCCGTAGTTACCGCCAAAGGTCACCAGCCACAGCTCATTAACTTGATACGTCACGCCTAAGCCTGCAGTGTTCGAATAATCAAGGCGGCTCACTTCAAGGGGGTCGTTAGCTTTGTCTAGGGTGACTTTTTCGCTTTTAAGCTGAATTTGCGCTGCAAAAGACACCTCACCTAAGCTATTACGGTATTGCACTATCTTATCGCCGCGACCAGTACCGTTTACTGCGCCGTCAAATTTGTTATAAGTGTACGTCCCCGATGCATTGCCATCGGTAAAGAAGGCTAAGTTAGTGTGGCTAACCACATCGTACCAAGCGCCCCACTGTTTACCTAACGTCAAGGTGCCGTAATCGGCATGAGAAAGACCTGCATAACCTAAACGGTTATACATAAAATCATCTTGAGCAGACTCAAAACTTTCATCACCATTATAGATAACCTTACCTGAACCTACGGGATTGATGCCCCATTCGAGTTTAGCAAAAGCCTGCCAGTCATTTTTTAACTTACGGTCAAAAGCAAAGTTAATTCTTGAGGCACCGTTCGCCACTTCACTGACGCCTTGGGTATCTATTGCACGCACGTCAATCCAGCCACCAATTTTTACGGCGTTAGTATCATCCTTGTATATCTCTATGGCTACGGCTGGGGTTGCCATCAATGCTGAAATCAGTCCTGCTAAATATGCTTGTTTCATTGTGCTACTGCTCTTTTGGTGACATAAACGTAATTGTATTTTTATTACGAATTTGAGTTTCATCGGTTCTACTTTAGAGTAACAAAGCTCAGGATTAACTAGCAAACAAATACAGCAAGACCATTGAAATAAATACAATCAAATGCAATAAAAACAATAAAATAAAACAAAATAAAAACAAAGCAGCTACCTTTTATCCACCTTAAAACCACCAAGCAACATATTTAAAAACAAACCATCATGAAAAATAATTACATCACATAATCACTAACTCAATCACTTAGACATAAAAAAGGATCCCTTAAGGACCCTTTCTTAATTATGGATGAAAACGCTTAATTCATCTCTATTGTGATATGTGACACTTTTGGCAAATGAAGGGCTACCAGTTTTTGATAATATTCACCCTTGTTGTGATAGTGCCCGCTATAAGAACGAAGGGACACAATAGCCGCATTATGACCTTCACTCAGGGTCCAAAGGTGTAAGTCTTCAACCTTAATATCCAAATCTTGCTCGATAATATGCTTCAAGGCAGCAACGCTTGCTGGGGCTTGGGTTTTATCTAGCAGTACTGTGCTGGTTTGCTTAATTAAACCTAAGGCCCATTTACTGATGATCACAGCCCCAACAATCCCCATAAGCGCATCCATCCACAGCCAACCAAAGTAACGCCCTGCAAACAAGGCTAAAATCGCCAATACAGAGGTCAAGGTATCGGCGAGTACGTGAAAATACGCCGCCGACAAATTGTGATCTTTGTGCTCATGCCCATGGCGAGACTGTTCGTGATGCTCGTGATGCTCGTGATGCTCGTCATCATGATGGTGATGCTCATCGTGCAGCACAAACACAGAAATAACATTAACACCTAAACCAATAAAGGCCACCACCAAAGCTTCATCGAAGGCGATAGTTTCTGGAGACCATAAACGATGCAAGGATTCTACCATCATCAATAACGCCACAATCAATAGCGCCACTGCACTGGCAAATCCACCCAAATAATTTACTTTACCTGTGCCGAAACTGAACAGACTGCTATGGCTGTGCTTCCTCGCATAGGCGTAGACGAATATGGTAATTGCAAATGCAGCCGCATGGGTGCCCATATGCCAGCCATCGGCCAGCAAGGCCATGGAGCCTGACCAAGTGCCAACACCAATCTCAGCAAACATGGTAACTAAGGTAATAAAAAACACGATTAGCACCTTAGATTCTTTACCCTTGGTTTCACTAAGGTAATTATGGCTGTGCGCAGTAGAGGTTTGATTAACTTGACTTGTATTCATAGATATTGAGCTTGATTGAGTGTGTGGATACCATTAACATATACTATACCCCAGTATAGATAAGATCAATATTCTCATGTCACACATACATAAAGACAATAAAAAAATCCTGACCCGGGTTCGACGCATCAAGGGCCAAGCTGAAGCACTGGAGAAACTGCTTGAAACTCAGCCTGATTGCAGTCAAGTGTTACAGCAAATCGCAGCCATACGCGGCGCCACCAATGGCCTGATGACTCAAGTGCTAGAAAGCCACATCAGGGAACACTTAGGTGATGCATCCATTAGCGAAAGTGAACGCCAGGGCGAAGTGGAACAAGTGATACAAATCCTTAAAAGCTACCTCAAATAAGCCAAAGGCCCTTACAGATCATTACCGTCATACTATTGACCCTGTTTCTCTGCATTCAGCCACAATATGTCTAGCCATTGCAGCAAATCTGCCAGTAGAATACGCCTCTCACTAAGACTCAGGATCCCGTTATGGAGTTAATACTCGCCATCACCTTGTTCGCCTTCTCATCTGGCATAACCCCAGGGCCAAACAACATCATGTTGATGACTTCAGGAGTAAATTTTGGCATTCGCTCCTCGATACCTCATTTAATCGGTATTTGCTTGGGCTTCCCTTGCATGGTGTTGGCCATTGGACTTGGATTGACCTCAGTGTTTCAAACTTATCCTGTGCTGCACTTAGTCATTAAAGTACTGGGAGTGAGTTACCTGCTTTATCTGTCATGGTTAATCGCCAGAAGCAGCAACAAAATGGAAGGAAGACAGCTGAGCCAACCCCTTAGCTTTATTCAAGCGGCGGCATTTCAATGGGTGAACCCTAAGGGCTGGATCATGGCAGTGGGCGCCATTGCTACTTTTACGGTGCAACATGCCGACATGACACCCCAAGTACTGACAATAGCCATGGTGTTTCTGTGCGTTGCCTTTCCTTGCGCTATGGTGTGGCTTACCTTTGGCGTTGCACTTAAAAGATTACTGAAAAATGAACGACAGCAAAAAATATTTAATGTCACCATGGCATTGTTACTAGTCGTCTCTATTTTACCTATGGTGAGCGCATAAAGGCCCTGCGGCGCCTCGATAAATCACAGAGATTGCTTTATGGGTGTGTTTGCTACATTTTATCAATATAAAGTGAACTCCTGTTTGCCAACTACATTTGAGATAATCGCAATGGTTCAACAAGAACACCAAGATATAATCACTGCCAGCAAAAACTGGGTAAAAAGTGTCATCGTCAAGTACAACATCTGCCCTTTTGCCCGCAAAGAACTCGAACGGGGCAGCATTCGCTATGTTGTGGTAGAGGAAACCAAGCGCAAACAGGTACTGGCAGCGTTAATCAAGGAATGCCAATTTCTAGATGCCAACTCAGAAGCTGAAACCAGTTTATTCATCCTTCCTCGTGGGTTTGAAGGTTTCTACGATTATTTAGACATCGTAGATTTAGCCAATGACGCCCTATTTGAGCATGATTATGAAGGTGTCTACCAATTGGCAAGCTTTCACCCCGATTACTGCTTTGAAGATGAACCCCAAGATAGCCCTGCAAATTTTACTAATCGCTCCCCTTATCCGACCCTGCATATCATTCGCGAGAGCAGCATGGAACAAGCCTTAGCCAGTTATCATGATCCAGAATCAATCCCTGAACGCAATATCGCGTTCGCCAACAAGAAAGGGGCGGCATTCTTTATTAAACTGTTAAGTGAGTGCCACAAATAGCCATAGAGGGATAATCAATGCAAACACTGACATTAACCAACATGTGCGACTTACTCCCTCCTCGGCCTGACGACAGCAATAAAGCCAGTTTCGGCCATGTGCTCAATATAGCCGGCTCAATGAACTATAAAGGCGCGGCTTATCTTTCCAGTTTGTCAGCGTTAAGGGTCGGTGCGGGTTATGTCACACTAGCAAGCAGCCCAAGTGTCTGCCAAAGCGTTAGTCACTTAAGCGCCAACATAGTCACCTTGCCTCTTGAAACTCAAGCATTTTCCTCAGCTCAGGACACAGTGAACCCTGAAATTCTCGCGCCTTCGCAATGTGATGCATTACTAAAGCGGATGTTAAGCAGTACGGCAATCTCCATAGGGCCAGGTCTTGGGCTGATTAATCAAGAGTTAGGCAGTAATCTCGAATTTTTTAGCGCATTACTTAACAAGCTAAAAACAACGCACCTGCCGATAATTTTGGATGCTGACGGATTAAATTATTTGTCAGTGACTCAAGCCCCACTTCCACGCAATTGCTTACTGACTCCGCACCCAAAAGAGTTAGCGCGGCTATTATCTGTCAATGTTGGTGATATTCAACAAAACAGAGCCTTGTATGCAAAAAAAGCGGCTAAAAAATATCATGTCATTGTGGTACTAAAAGGCCATAACACAGTCATCACTGATGGTGAGCTGGTCTTTATCAATCCCACTGGAGGCAGTATCTTAGCTAAAGCTGGCACAGGTGATGTGCTCACTGGAATGATAAGCGGATTTTGTGCTCAGAGCGTGAGCCCCTTGAGCGCGGCTTGTTTAGGGGTCTATTTACATGGCTTGGCAGCTGAATTTGCCGAGAAAGAATTAAGTGCCTACAGCATGCTAGCATCCGAGCTTATTGATTATATTCCTAACGCCATGATTGAAATCTTGAAAGCCAAGCATCAAAACTGATAACCGTGAGCCCCTATCATGCCTGCAAATACTGCAGTTAAGCTCAAACTTAGTAAGATAATGTGCATACCTTGTAACAGCTTAAATGTCCGCTGGCTGTTTTTTACCGCTTGAGCATGAAACCAGCGATGAAGAAACAAGGGCTCTAAAACAAACAAGACTAAGGTAAAAATAGCCCATATAAAAATCATTAAATGCAGCCACCATTGGCTTGGCTCAAATAAGCGCGGCCAAGCATTCGTCATATGAAGCATATAAAATCCCGTGGCTCCTGCAAGTAAAGTCGCAAATTTAGCCTGAAAACTAAACTGGCCTTCTAAGCGCTCAAACTGGGCTAGGCGCTGACTTTCATCCTGATCCCGCCTAAGGGCTGGCAATAGCACTGTGGTCACGAAGGCAACCCCGCCAATCCAAAATACTATAGCTAAAATATGCAAAGCTTTGGCTAGGATAAAATATTGATAATTCAAAAGACTGAACTCACTTAACGAATAAGAATGTCAGTGAATCATGAGCGGCTAATGTAAACAAGCTTAATGGAATAGACTATGAATTGGCTCACATAAATTCATCATTCGCATACCGAATAATACCTATTTTTTTAAAGACAAAAAATGCAAAAAAAAAGCAGTAGCTAAGCTACTGCTAGATAATGATGTTCAGCAAGTATTACTCGCCTTGAGCATCTTGCTCCTCTTGTATTAGCACTTCACTGTGATCTTGGAACACTTCAGCGGTGCGGATACGATAAGATTTGAACATCAAAGGAATGATCCCTGACTCCTCTGCAATGCTGTGAGCCATTTGATTGCGCCATTGAGTGATGGAATCAATATCTTCCCAGAACGACAGACTTAATACTTTGCCGTCATCAGTTAAACTCTGAAAGCGCTCAATAGAGATCAACCCCTGGCGACCTTCTAAGTATTTACGCATCTCTTGGGCCACATGCAAGTATTCACTCTTGCCTTCAACAGTGGGGACAACTTCAAAAATTACTGCGATCATGCTGCTCTCCTGCAAATAATAAGTCAAGATTAACACCTAAACGTGTCATGTTAACAAAATGATTTTACTAAATTTTAGTTCCTTTTATACTGTATACCAGAGGTAAGGCATGAGTGCCAATCCATAGAGAAAATCGTTTGGGTTCCCGCTGTTCTAATCCTTCGAAACAATCATAGGGGCTGAAGGGAAACTCACTGACTTTATCTATCTTAATTCCAGCATCTATGAGCGCGGTAATCACGCGGCTTAACGGGTGTGACCATGATGCCATACTGGCTTCGTGACCTGCGCCATTTTCAGTATAAGTACCTTCATCATAGACATAAGGTGCTGGTGCGTGAAAATAACTTTCACCGGCAAGAAAATCTCGAATGGGATGAAATTCTGCCATATAAAAAATGCCGCCACTTTTAAGACTATTTGCAACAACCTGAGCCCAAGTGTCAATGCAAGGCAACCAGCAAATAGTGCCAAAAGAAGTAAATACAAGATCAAACTCAGTTTTAGCCGTCTCGCCATAGCTGTAGACATCACTACAGATAAACTGTGCATCTAAATTTAAGGCTTGATTCAGCTCGCGCGCTTTCTCAATAGCAGGAGCGGAGAAATCAACCCCTGTCACTTTGGCACCTAAACGTGCCCAAGACAGGCTATCAAGGCCAAAATGACATTGCAGATGAAGCATGCTCTTGCCGCGCACTTCAATTTCGCTAAGTTCAGCGGACTCTATTTCAGTAAGCGAGCTATTGCCTTGCATAAATCCAGGGACATCATAAAATTGAGAGTCGAAATGCACCTTGGCTCTCTCATCCCAAGCCTGTTGATTAAGGCTAAAATACGTACTGTCAGACATTGGCATTGCCATCCTTTTTATAAACTTGGCAAAATGTTAACACTTTGTAGTTAAAAAACAAACCGAGCCAACTGGCCCGGTTCGACTAAGTACAATATGACCTCTGAGATTAACCTTAGCGATGGCTTAACTCATGGTTAGAGTGAACTTTCTGACTTGGGTCGACATTTCACTAGCATTAGACAACAAGTTGTCATTAAGCGCGCTAATGGCACTGGCCACTTCCTGTGTTTGACGATAAACTTCGCTGATCTGCATTGCATTACGATTAACATCTTCGGCAACCATAGATTGCTCATGAGTCGCAGTAGCAATTTGCTCGTTCATGCTATCTATGATTTGCACATGACTGACTATTTGCTGTAATTCAGCGCCAGCATACTCCACTTCTTTAACACTATCACTGGCTTGAACCTGGCCTCGTTCCATAGCTTGCACTGCAAACGCAGCACCAGACTTAAGCTTTTCAGTCATGTTTTTAATATCCATGGTCGATGACTGTGTGCGCTGAGCTAAAGTGCGGACCTCATCGGCGACCACAGCAAAGCCTCGGCCCTGCTCGCCGGCTCGAGCCGCTTCAATCGCTGCATTAAGTGCCAGCAAATTGGTTTGTTCTGAAATACCACTTATCACATCTAAAATGGCAACAATACCGTGAACATCGTTGTCTAAGGTCTTGATAGCGTCTGCGGCCTCACTAATATCAATGGCAAGTTTCTTGATGGCTTCACTGGTTTTATCCACCTCTTGATTACCTTCTACGGCTTCTTTGCTCGCCGCAGCAGAGGCTTCTGATGCTTGCACGGCATTGGCAGCAATTTGCGATACTGTGGCACTCATTTCAGTCATAGCTGAAGCCACTTGATCTGCTTCAGATGAGCCTTGGGACACATCATTTTGCAATTTACTGGCAAAGCCATTCATTTGCTCTACCGCCTGCATCAGTTGAGATGCATTTTGACGCACGGTTGCAATCACTGATTCAAAATCATCCATCATGCCATTAAAGGCCTGTGATAATTGACCAAATTCATCTTGGCTCTGATGGTGAATACGAGTGCTTAAATCAAAATTGTGCCCTGCATGTGTGATTTGGTTGTAGATGGTCTTCAAACTCACATGCAAATATTGAGATACTGTCATACTTAAGAATGAGATTAACGCCACTGTAACGAATAAGATAATAATGGCAGTCCACATGTGGCTGCTTGCTTCAAGCTGCTTTTTACGGGCCATACTGAGTAAATTAGCTCCAAGTTTGCCATCGAACTCTGCCAATAGATTTATCCGTTCACTGGCGGTTTTAAACCAGTCTTGAGAAGATTGAGCCTGTATTTTCAGGCGGTCTTGGGAGAGTGCAAGCCCACGTAAGCGCTCTACCTCTTGCATAGATTGATGCTGAGTTAATAACCGAGTCACATCATCTCGCAAACTTGTCGTTGCTAAGGCCTTAAAACGCTCTAAGTAGGTATTTTGCTCTGACATTAAGGTAATGAAACGCACATACATACCATCTTTAAAGCCTGCTTGACCAAAAGTTGCACTCAAAACTGCACGCTCTATACCTGCACGCTCCTTAAGCTGTAAAAAAGCCCCGAACGCGGCAACCTTGATAGCGAGCTCACGGTTTTTACCCCGACGAGCAATACCGTCCACCACGGCCAGTAAATCACTATTGATATGAGTGTAATAACTCACGGCATCGGCCAATGGCATGCTTAAACTGTCCACTTGCTGACGGGTTTGACTGAGGGTTTGCAAATCTTGGCGTACTTTTGTTACAAACACTAACATGCCTTGAGTTAACTCACTACTATCAACGGTTTGATTAAATAATACTATTTGGCTATCAGTAAGCCGGCGCTGTGCTGGTAGTACATCGGCAAACGCACTGCCATTAGAAGCAATGAAACCAGCACTCATGCCGCGTTCTTTTTGCACTTCATGCACCAGTTTACTGTTCACCACTGCAAGCTCTGTGAGTATGCCGGTTTGCTCAACACTATGGGCTGTTTGATACTTATCAAAGGTATACAAACTGCCATACAGAAATAACGCGACCAAAGGAGGGAGAATGACTAGAACTAATTTCTGGAATACTTTCAAATTGCCTATCCATTGCAATTTCATACTTGTTCTCTCATTTGTTATATATAACGTAGCTAATATATATCTGATTAGCGGCTAATATAGCGGGGACTAAAGCCTAGACTTATCATCTATATCAATATATTAGACAATAGTCACAGTTTAGACCGACAATTGAATAAATTATTCTCTGTTACAGTAACAGCGGCCATGACTAGCCGCCATAATTGTGAGTTATTAATCACTGCTTATTGGGTTTTAAACTGCCCCACTAATTGGGTGAGATTACGTTTCTGAGCATCTAATTGTTGCACCGAGCCTTGGGTTTGGGTTGAGAAATCGGCAATCATCCGCGACATATCTGCAATTTGGTTAATATTTGAATTGAGCTCACCTATCACATTAGATTGCTCCTGAGTCGCCACCGCCACTTGACTGTTTTGGTTAGTAATATTGCCAATATCTTGCACCACTTGCTTTAACGCTTCACTGGCAACACTGGTTTTTTCAAGGCCTGCTGAGGCAAGTTCAGTATTTTTATGCATAGCAGATACGGTTTCTTTAGACTGAGCCTGCAAGTTATCAATGACAGATTTAATTTCTTGGGTCGATTTTTGAGTCCGCGCCGCCAAGGTACGAACTTCATCGGCAACCACAGCAAAACCACGGCCTTGCTCTCCGGCACGAGCCGCTTCAATGGCCGCGTTAAGCGCCAGCAAGTTAGTCTGCTCAGAAATGCCACTAATCACATCCACCACTGAACTGATGGTTAAGGTTTGCGCTGCAAGCTGAGAAATCTTTTCTTGGGTGCTTTCATTGCTCAGATGCAAAGACTGCATCAATTGATTGCATTCAAGCACCCCTTGATTGACCTTGATGATCTTTTGCTGAGTCAATTCAGTGTTTGATGCCGACTCATTGGCTAAATCACTCACAGATTGAATGCTGTGGGTCATTTGCGTTGCTGCTGCGGCAACCGAATCTGATTCTTGTTGCTGTGCATTGACGCAATTATTAATTTCAGTGGACATGCGCCGTATATCATTAAAAGAGTGAGTCATCTGATCTTCTAATATTTTGATATCCACCATGATAGTGCGTACTTTACTGATAATGGCATTAAAACCTTGGGCTAAGGTACCCAATTCATCGCGCCTGTCTTGGTTAAGTTGATGGGTTAAATCGCCACCGGCTTTGGCCATAGTCATCAAGCGCTCACCAATTTCTGTAATGGGTAAGGTAATGCGACTGGCAAGCTTGACCATAACAAGAATAAAGAAAATAACGATAACAAGATTTAAAGCGCTGCTTTTAAATAACGTTGAACGAATGCTCGACATGGGTTCTTCGCTGGGCAATACAGCTAAAATCTTCCAATTGAGCTCAGGGATCCCAACACTGGCGACATACATGTCTTCGCCTTTAATCTTTGTCCGATTAAATGTATAGCTCGCCTCTTTTTTAAGCAGATTATCGGCAATAGCGGAAAAATCGCGATTTTGTTTTAGTTTATTACTGTCTAGTTGCTCTAATGATGGATGGATTATTATTTCACCTGCATCATTAGCAATAAACACATAACCCGTTTCGCCGACTTTATTATGTAAAATACTGCGACTGAGTAATTTTAGGTTATAACCTAAGCCAACCACTCCAATATCATTACCGTTATATGTCACTCGGTAGTTAACGTATGCAGTAATGTCTGTGCTGTCTTTTACAAAGTCGAAAGAAATCTCATAAGGCCTTTGTTCACCAAGAAAGCGATAAAACCAACCGTCAGCGCTATCACTTTTACTCATGGTTTTAAGCAATCCATTATTGGTTAAGTATTTACCAGATGAATTAGATACCCAATAGACGACACTGGCTTGATTTTCTTTTTGAATATAAGCCAAATAATCTATGATTTGGCCTTGGCTAGCATCAGGCTCACCAGCCATAACCCAATCGAGTAAAAACTTGTTTTGACTCATGCCTTTAGAAAGTTCGATTGGGGTACTGAGTTGATAGCGGATCTGGGCTTCTAATTTTGCCAGTTGATTAGGTAGCAAATCTTGCTCAATACTTTTTTCTGCAGAGGTGAAAAATAATGACCTATTAAGTAATGTTGTGGAGACGGCTAAAAATATTAACGCAAAACTAATGATTAAAATTAGCAAATGGCGGATTTTAAAATTTTGCAGATTAAACGTCATTTCACTCACCACACTCAAAATTAAGATAATTTGAGTTTAGCAGAGCTTTTTTCTGTCGCCGAAAATAACTGATTTATTCTGATAGTATTCAAGCTAATGTTAAATTTTAGCCATAAAAAAACCCGCTTGATTAGCGGGTTTTCAATATCACATAAAAGCAGACTTAAGCATCAATGCCTTTACTACGCAGGAACTCATCATAAGTGCCTTTAAAGTCATTAATACCATTGGCCGTCACTTCTAAAATACGGGTGGCTAGTGATGACACAAACGCCCGATCGTGAGAGACAAACATCAAGGTGCCTTCATACATTTCAAGGGCATTGTTCAATGACTCAATTGATTCCATATCCATGTGGTTGGTGGGTTCATCAAGCATCAAGATGTTGGCTTTTTGCATAATGAGTTTGCCGAAATACATACGGCCCTTTTCACCACCAGAAAGCACAGTCACTGATTTTTTAATATCATCAGAACCGAACAACATGCGGCCTAAAATAGCGCGCACTGATTGGTCATCATCTTCAGGTTTACGCCACTGGCTCATCCAATCGAATAAGCTCATGTCATTAGCAAAATCAGCTTCGTGATCCTGAGCGTAATAGCCAATGTTGGCGTTTTCAGACCACTGGATAGTACCTTCATCCTGAGGAATATCATGCACTAAGGTTCGCATTAAGGTGGTTTTACCCACGCCGTTTTCACCTAGAATAGCAATACGCTCACCCACTTCAACCATAAGGTTAAACTGGCTGAATAATGGTTTGTCATAGCCTTTAGCAAGATTTTCCACCACCAAAGCATTGCGGAATAATTTCTTTTCCTGCTCAAAGCGGATAAAAGGGTTCACGCGGCTTGATGCCTTGATATCCTCAAGCTTAATCTTATCGATTTGCTTAGCGCGAGACGTAGCTTGCTTAGCTTTAGAGGCGTTGGCAGAGAAACGTGCGACGAAGGTTTGCAGCTCAGCAATTTGGGCCTTTTTCTTGGCATTATCTGATTGCAGACGCTCGCGAGCCTGAGTTGCAGCCATCATGTATTCATCATAGTTACCAGGATAAACACGTAGCTCACCGTAATCCAAATCTGCCATATGAGTACACACAGAGTTAAGGAAATATCTATCGTGAGAAATAATAACCATGGTGCTATTACGTTGGTTTAGCATGTCTTGCAACCAACGAATGGTGTCTATGTCCAAGTTGTTGGTTGGTTCATCGAGCAATAACAAGTCTGGATCTGAGAACAAGGCTTGAGCTAGCAATACACGTAGCTTAAAACCTGGCGCGATTTGGCTCATTAAGCCGAAATGCTGTTCTGTGCCTATGCCAACACCTAGCAATAAATCACCGGCACGAGATTCTGCGGTATAACCGTCCATCTCGGCAAATTCCATTTCAAGCTCGGAGACCTTGATGCCATCTTCTTCGGTCATTTCTGGCAAAGAATAGATGCGGTCACGCTCCTGCTTCACTTTCCACAACTCTCTGTGGCCCATGATCACGGTATCGACCACGGAAAATTTCTCATAGGCGAACTGATCCTGGTTCAACTTACCCATGCGCTCATTAACATCTAACGACACATTACCGCTCGATGGCTCTAAATCACCGGTCAAAATTTTCATGAATGTGGATTTACCACAACCATTGGCACCGATGAGGCCGTAGCGATTGCCGCCACCAAATTTAACTGAGATGTTTTCAAACAGCGGCTTAGCGCCAAACTGCATGGTAATGTTAGCTGTAGTAATCAAGATGAAATTCCAAATCGAGTTGTGTACGTCATGTAAAACATGTCAAGTCTAGCCGATAAAGTAGCGCTAAACCGAAGGGGAAATATTAAGACGCGATACTATAGGGATTTTTGGACAATTTATCAACTCAAAGCAGTATAAAACCGTGTTTTCACTCCGTCTGGATCAAGTCACTATAGTCAGTCTGCGGGTGGGTTACAGCTCAAGAGCATATCACCCCTTGCACACTGAATTCACACTGTACCTGCGGTGATATTGTCCCTAACAATCAACCCCAAGATAAAATCCTCCGCTTTACTTGATAAATGTTAACGCTTAGAGAGTGATGGAAAGTCATAAAACGCGGCGTGCCCAAGGCCACCGCGTCTCTAAACACAACAAGAGGGTTAATTTAAGGCTTTTGTCATCGCATCGGCGTAGCCCATTTTGATAAGCGCACTGCGTACTATGTCTAAAGATTGGGGATCTTCTATGGTGGCAGGCATAGTAAAAGATTGATTATCAGCGATATTTCTCATCGTCGCCCGCAGTATTTTCCCTGAGCGAGTTTTGGGCAGTTTCTGTACTGCGCTCACTAACTTAAATGACGCTACCGCACCGACTTCTTGGCGTACTAAGGCAAGCAGCTGAGCACACAAGTCCTCTTCTGATAAATCAACCCCATGCTTAAGCACCACCAAGCCCAATGGCAGCTGCCCTTTAAGCTTATCTTGCACCCCAATCACCGCCGCTTCAGCAACTGCGCTATGCTGGCAAAGCACTTCTTCAAAGCGCCCGGTCGATAACCTATGCCCCGCCACATTAATGATGTCGTCGATGCGGCTCATAATAAATAGGTATCCGTCTTCATCAAAATAGCCCGCATCGCCGGTTAAGTAATAGCCTGGATACATAGCTAAATAACTGTCGAGATAGCGTTTATCATTTTGCCACAGTGTGGTTAGGCAGCCTGGCGGCAGCGGCAATTTTATCACCACATTACCACTCTCCCCAGCAGCGACGGGCTTGCCCATGGCGTCCAGCACTTCAACGCAGTAACCGGGCACTGGTTTAGCAGGGGAGCCAGGCTTTATGGCAATGGGCCCCGCCCCCATCATGTTTGATGCTACCGGCCAGCCGGTTTCTGTTTGCCACCAATGGTCAATAACTGGGCGTTTAAGCACATTTCCACTCCAGTTTAAGGTCTCTGGATCGCAGCGCTCCCCCGCTAAAAATACGTGTTTAAGCTGGGTTAGCGTCTCAGGTAGAACCTGTTCCCCTAAAGGGTCTTCACGCTTAATCGCCCGCATGGCAGTGGGAGCGGTAAAAAAGCTTTTCACCTTGTAGCGCTCGATAATGCGCCAAAATGCCCCCGCATCAGGGGTGCCTACGGGTTTACCTTCATACATTATGCTGGCTGCCCCCACCAGCAAAGGCCCGTACACGATATAAGAATGCCCCACTACCCAGCCCACATCGGACGCTGCCCAAAATACGTCACCCGCATCTATGTCATAAATGTGCTTCATCGACCAGGCTATCGCAACGGCATGGCCGCCGTTATCCCGCACCACCCCCTTGGGCTGACCTGTGGTGCCTGAGGTGTATAAAATATAAAGTGGATCTGTAGCATCTAAAGACACACAAGGCGCAGCTTGAGCCATCGCCACTTGGGATTGCCAATCAAGATCCCTTGGCGCTTCAAGGTGTGCACTGCATTGGCTACGCTGTAAAATCACGCAATGTTCCACCTTATGCTCAGCAAAAGCTAACGCGTTATCCAACAGCGGCTTATAGGCAATCACCCCAGATGGCTCGACGCCGCAGGACGCCGACAACACCACTTTAGGCTTAGCATGGTTAATCCTGCTTGCTAGTTCGTTAGCCGCAAAACCACCAAAAACCACAGAATGAATAGCGCCAATGCGCGCACAGGCCAGCATGGCATAAGCCGTTTCAGGCACCATGGGCATGTAAATCACTACCCTATCGCCTTTTTCGACCCCAAGAGACACCAAAAGCCCCGCTAAGCGTTCCACTTGAGCTAACAAAGATTGATAGCTAATTTGCTGCTCCGCGCCTGTTACAGGGCTAATATAATGCAGCGCAATCTGCTCCCCGCGCCCTGCCAGCACATGCCGGTCAACAGCGTTAAAACAAGTATTCAGCTTACCGCCTGCAAACCAGCGATAAAAAGGTGCATTTGTATCATCAAGTATCTTTTGAGGCGCAACATCCCATTCAATGGCTTCGCTGGCATGGCGCCAAAACGCCGCGGGATTGGACATAGACACTTGGTATAAGGTTTCTCCATGGGGACTCATGGCGCTCTCCGCTAGGGGCTAAATGACCTTAATTATGCTGACAAAATAGCCAAAGCCCCATTAGACCAAGGGCTAAGGTGAGCAATGTTGGTATGACGGATGACGGATGACGGATGACGGATGACGGATGACGGATGACGGA
>NZ_JACJDV010000037.1 GCF_014163735.1 Shewanella sp. SR44-3 | reverse complement strand
ATGGACAATGCCCATTCACAATTGGAGCCTTTGTCTATCTCAGTTAGCGATTTATTTTGAAGGACGTTTAGACAGCGTGCTCGAAATTTAAACTTAACCTGACACAGAATTTCGAACGCCCTCGTATTTTGAGAGATATTCCAATTCTTTCTAGTATCGTAGGTAGTATCAATGCTATTGGCAATATACGTGATGCATTGTTCACTAAAAAACTTGTTGCTTTCCTCTCTGAATTGTCTAACGTTCCGGTAGCACAACGCCGGAGTATGATCGATTTAATTGATAGTTCGGATGACTACAGAGTAAAGGTTGGAGATAAGCTTATCTATATAATAGAGAAGGCGGAAGACCATTATACTAGTAAAATTGTTGCCATCTTCTTCGCTGAGTTTCTTGTTGGGAAAATTACTTACAATCAATTTCTAAAAATTAGTCGAATTATCGATAGTATGTTCATTGGCGACTTTCTTGAGTTTGCGAATGAGCCATCACAACCAATTGATTTTAATTCTGAAAATACATTTATTAACACAGGGTTAGTTGATATTTATTTTGAACCGGTGGTGGTTGATGATAATGATGATTACAAAAGTTATGGAAAATATGTCACAAGTGGTGGTGCAAGCCTATATATCACTCCTATCGGTGAGTTAGTTAAGTTGGTACTCAAGGGAAAAAATTACACATAATGGGTATTTTGTGGTGTTTAGTAACCTCAAGATGCTGAAACTATCTTGAGGTCGCTTAGGTATATGCTAATTTAAAGGTGCTTGTGGCGGTCATCTTTAATGGTGTTTTGACATCATATCGAAATCATCCAAAATGGCGTAAGCACAAGGGATCACAAATAGCACCATTAAGGTTGAAGCAAAAATGCCGCACACAATGGATACCACCAAGGGCTGAACGATTTGCGCCTGCAAGCTGGTTTCTAATAGGAGTGACAATAAGCCTGCGGCCGTGGTGAGAGACGTTAAGATGACCGCGCGAAAACGCTCGCGACTGGCACTGACCACAGCCTCCGTCACATCATCACCCTCATCCACATGGTGACGAATATATTGCACCAGCAAAATTGTCAGTGGTGGGCTCTTTAGCAAATCCAGCTGATGATAGTCTTGCGCCACTTCAAGGTATAAGCCAAGGCTTGCTTGATTGGGATCAACCCGCTCAGCGATTCGGGTAACCTGGGCAGGCCATTGAAAATGATGGTCGGCAATGTGCAGATTGACAGTGGCACTGAGATCCAACAACTCAACCGATGGCAAGCTTGGCTCCTTTGGCAGCTGCGCTAGGCTACTGACTAAGGTACGCATATCACTAAGGGACACTTCAGCTTTAATTTCAGCAGCGCCTAACTTGTGAGCGCTGAGCATGGTCATCCCTTGGGTGACCACTTGATCTATTTCTACATTTACCGTCGCAATTCGCGCCTCAAAAGGCAGAAAAACTTGCGTTTGGGCCAGCTTTCGCTGTGCATCTTGAAGTTTGGCTTCATCGACATTGAGCTGAGCCAGAGTAACTTTGGTATCATCGGGCAGCAATTTAAGCGAACTTTGTAAGTCTTCTACCATTTTTGTTTGCACTAATAGCGCTTGGTTTTGGCTTTCAAGCTCAGAGCTTGAAACCAGTTGGCGCTTCTTAAGACTAAGTTTTCTTTGGTATTCTTGCTCGGCTAGCACCAATTTTTGGCTTTCAATCTTGAGGCTGGCATTTAAATTACGTTGCTGCTGTTCAAGGCGAGTGAGTTGGGCTTGAGTGGAATGGAGCGCTGCTTGGGCTTGGGCGAGTTTGAACTGGTATTCAAGCGGGTCGATCGCCAATACTTTTACGCCTTTAGGCAGCATACGGCCAGATTCAAGCTGCGGGTGACGATAGATAACCTTGCCACTGACTTCGGCAATGGCATCCCACGCCTGCTTAGGGGCGACGCGGCCAAAGCCTTCGATGCTGGGTGCTAGGCTGGTTTTATTCAGCACTATGGTATCCACCAATACCGCGCGGCTGTGACTTAAATTTACTGGCGGTGAGGGCTTGAGGGCGATGGCAATAACCAGCACTAATAATCCCAACAGGGTGCCATAAAGGGCTAAGGCTTTTTTATTTGGGTTCATGCTTGCTCTCCTCAGGCTTAAACAGGCCCTGTGCTAACAGTTTGCTGTTTTGCTCAAACAATTGTTGTAAAAATGCTGGATTGATTTCAACGCCCAATTTATTGAGAAAAATATCAGGCACAATAAAAGGGAACACCATCATGGCGAAAAAACTTAATTGGGCGCAGCGGCTGTCAACATCCTCCCTTAGTAAACCCTGAGATTTAAGCTTGTCAAAAAACAACACGTCTTCAAGGCTTATTATCTCATTGAATGCTTTGGTTAATTCTTGATTGTGGGTTTGGGATTGATCTAAGGATGCGAGCTTAAAGATAAGCCGTGGAAAGTGCGGGTGCGCCGACATCACTTGATAATAGGTCCACATGAAACTTGCGGGGCCGTCAGTTTCTAAGGTGCGATTTATCTGACGTAATTGCTGCTTAATCGGCACCGCGGTTTCGCGGATCATAGTGGAAAATAAGCCTTCTTTTGAGCCAAAATAATAGCGAATAAGCGCGGGATCAGTACCGGCCATTTTAGCCAGTTCACGGGTAGACACTTGGGCGTAATCACGTTCGACAAATAAGGTCCTGGCCGCGACGATTAATTGCTCCCGAGACTGGGTGTCTTGATTGGGACGCCCGACCTTGGCTTTTTTAGGGGGAAGATTTTCAACGGTATTAGGCTTCATTGGGTTCTCTTTTTACTGATATTTAAGCTTTATTTTTGAGCTTCATGGTTCAATAGTTGCAGCATAAAATGATTAATTCTCCAACTGATGAATTATCTTAGAATAGTCGATATTAAAAAGGCAGCTTAAAAATTCCCCGTAACCGCCAATCTGAGGAATAAACTAAATAAGCATCAAAGTTGTGAGTCTTAACATTGAGAGATTATTAGCCTTGATCCAAAGGGTAGATAAAGACACTACAGAAATAGCCTAAGACGAGTTACCATAACGGCCCATTTCAGCCTTAAGATGTTATTACCATGGATAAGCTACTTGCCCCTATCTACTCTTTTTTAGCCTGTGAAACACCGCAAGCGTGGATAGATGAGGCCAAAAAGCCAGAAAATCTTAGTGCTTTGCTTATTGATCATTGCAATTGTGAGCTAAAAGCGGCACAAACAGCGATGTTTATGATCAGAAAATACGCCATTGACGTGGAAAGTGCGGCGGCCCTGACGGCGTGGTCAGCCCCTTATCAGGCTTTTGTGTATCAAGATAGCCGAGACGCCAAGGCATTTTTGGCTCGAGATGTGAAAAAGAATGATATCAGCAGTGAGCTTAGCGTCAGTGGCAAGCTTGCCATCGGCGAGGATTTACTCACTAAAATGGTGCGTCTCATTAAAGAAGAGTTCCATCATTTTGAACAAGTACTTGAACTCATGGATAAGCGTGATATTGAGTATCAGAACATACGCGCCGGTAATTACGCCAAAGGATTAATGGTTCATGTGCGTACCCACGAGCCGTTAACCTTAATTGACAAGCTTATTGTTGGTGCCTTTATTGAGGCGCGCTCCTGTGAGCGTTTTGCTAAATTAGCGCCTTATTTGGATGATGAACTGGGGCGATTTTATGTGTCTTTATTACGCTCTGAAGCGCGCCATTATCAAGACTATTTAAGCCTTGCCAGTGACATTATTAGGGCTGGGGTGAATACCCACGCTAAGAGCCACGTCGCTATTACTGAGGCTGACTTACAACAGCGGATTGCATTTTTTGCCGCCATTGAGGCCAAGCTTATCCAAAACCCAGATAACGAGTTTAGGTTTCACAGTGGTGTGCCTTGTTAATCCAATTAGCAGATGGGGCTCACCTTCAAGCAATTTTGCTTTCACAGCTTCACTCTTGTGGCATACTCATTATGCCGATTGTGAGCCAATGCAGTAAAACCATGGCACGGTAATTCAAAATGTAGTTATTAAAGGACGGTAATTAAAAGGATGGTTATTTAAAAGTATTAACTCAAGGCAAACTGAATGAATAAGTGGTTGTTGATTGTAAAGTGTATTTTTATCGTAACTTATGGCGTTAGTATTGATCTTAGCGCAGCTGATAATCACAAATTCACTATCACGGGTGCTGAACTTGCTCCTCACTCGGGGCAAACATTAGCTAAAATGGGCTGGGTGCCACAGGTATTGGATGAAGCCTTAATAGACAGCGGCTATCAGCTGGAATATGAGTTTTTACCTTTCAATCGCGCCTTGATTTCGGTGAAGAAAGGTGTAATTGATGCAATGTCACCGCTTTACATTAGTGAGTCGAGAAAGGTTTTTTTGCATTATTCTGAGCCACTGGGAATATCCCAGACGGCGTTATTTTTTGCTAAAACTAAGCCTATCGATTATCACAACATCTCAGATCTTAAAGGCCTGAGCATTGCCATCATGCGCGGCGCCAGTGTTAATCCTGAATTCGATAAATCCCAAGATTTTACTCGCGTAGAGGCAACCAGTTATGGCCAATTAGTGCGTATGTTACTGCTTGGCAGAGTGGACGCGGTTGTGGGGGAGGAGTTTGTTGTTCGTGAAATCATTAATAATGACAAAGAATTCAATGGCAAAGCTAAACTTGCTCAAGCCAACGTCGCGTTGGCGACACAAGGCCTGTATGTGGGGGTATCAAAAGCGGCCCCTGATGCAGTTAATAAAATGGCGGCACTAAATACAGGCTTAGCCGCGCTTAAAGTATCAGGACGCTTTAGTCAGATTTTATTGCAACACGGAATTATCTACAATCAGGGGGTACTTGAATCCCAGCACAGTGCCCTCGCTGAGCCAGCGGCGGAACTTAAATCTAAACCCGTGCGATAAACACCTTTTATTACTACTTACGATGGCTGTTTACGCTTGTTACTCGTAATTGCTACTTGCGATTTTGCCATTTAATTAGTACTGAATACTTCCATAAATTCTGGATCACGAAATAGCCTACTACAGCTGAAATCATGGCTAATATGCCGCAGCCAAGCAAAAAAGGCGGACCTATGGTGGTAAGGGATGATTCAACCCAATGCCAGCTGGCTTCAAAATGAAACTCCTGGCTTTCTAACCCCATGACTTTAGCACCTAATAAATAGGCGCCATAAAACATCACTGGCATGGTCAGAGGGTTGGTTATCCAGACTAATGCCACTGACACAGGGATGTTGACGTTAAATAAAATCGCAAATCCTGCGGCGGCAACCATCTGAAATGGCATCGGCACCCAAGCGAAGAATAAGCCAACCGCAAAGGCGCCAGGAGCCGATTTGCGATTGAGCGCCCATAGGTTAGGTTTGTGTAATAGCTTGCCAAAAATACGCAGGTGCTTGTGTTCACGCAATGTGGCAGGGTTAGGCATAAATCGTTGGATTAACTTTTTTGGCATAATTCTCAATTGCTGTCTTTAATTAATTCACTATGAATGGATTTATTTACGGCTTTTGCGCTTGTTTATTATCAAGCTTACTCTGGCCGACATTATTTGCGCCATGGAGCTGGCCACTATTGCTTATTATGCTCATTATCTTGAGGAGAAAGTCACCTTTTTCCTGTGGAATACTCATGGGCGCATTTTGGCTTTCGTATTGTTTTTACTCATTATTTAACCAGCTTGAGTCAAGAGTTTCTCAGCCTGGAAAGTTTAATGCAAAGATAATATCACTAGTTACCCAGCAGCGCGACTGGATAAGTTTCGATGTAAAGGTGATAGATGAAGAGTTTAGGTTGTTCCCGCGGATTTATCGCCTCAGCTGGCGGTCCCCACCTCAGATAACTGCGGGGCAAGTGTGGCATTTTAACGCCAAAATGAAAGGCGTTACTAGCCTGCTTAATGAAGGCGGGTTTAACCAACAAAAATATTGGCTCAGTCTGCATATAGCAGCAAGGGGCAATGTTAGAGAGGGACATCTCCTTAAGCAGGCATTGAGCGTACGCCAGCAGTTACTCGGGGCGCTAAGACCAGTACTTTTGCAGCTTAACGGTGGCGATATTCTTCAAGCCTTATTATTAGGAGATAAAACCGCCATAACCCCAGAGCGCTGGCAGGCATTAAGGCGTACTGGGGCTGGGCATTTGGTGGCGATTTCTGGTTTGCATGTGAGCGTGGTGTTTGGGTTGCTGCTGTTTGTCACCCTGAAATTTTTAGTATGGTGTATACCCTGTGAAAGTCGCCGTAACTGGGTAATGGCGATGTTGGCGTCATTAGTGGGTGTGCTGGGTTACGGCTATTTAGCAGGTTTTGCTATTGCCACTCAAAGGGCCGTCATTATGTTATTGCTATTGGTGGTGTTGAGTTTGCTGCGCCAATTTAGCTCGCCTTGGGAGCGGTTACTCTTAGCCTTATTTGCAGTATTAGTGTTTGACCCTTTTGCGCCGTTAAGTGCAGGTTTTTGGCTGTCATTTACTGCACTAAGCATTATTTTACTGAGTTTGAGCTTAGGCAGCGATCGGCTAAGCGATGAAAACCAAAGCGCTGAGGAGGTTGAGCGAGAAACTGAACTGGACTCTGAGCAAGAAACCGCTCAAGTGGCTGGGCAACTGTGGCATGAGGGCTGGGTACGGGCGAAGGGATCACTAATGCAATTTTCCGTAAGCTTATGGCGTATTCAGTGGCGACTTGCTTTAGGGCTTGGATTATTGCAATTACTGTTATTTGGATCCGCGGCGCTGCACAGCATTTGGCTTAATTTATTGTTCGTGCCTTGGTTTAGCTTCGTGGTTATTCCTGTGACCATAGTCAGTTTTATCCTCTGGCTGGTCTGCGGATTAGTGTATTGGCTTGTTATCGCAGCACAGTCACTGTTATTTAATGTTTTTGCATTCCAGAGTATCGATGTTGTCGCCAATATCTGGGGGCCTACCCAAGACGTTAGCTTGAGCGTGGGTCCAAGGCTATTTTATTTGGCAGAGTTAAGTATAGCGCCGTTTCTGTGGATTTTAGATGCCAGCGCACAGCTGCCTTGGGCACAAGTGAGTTTAGCTTCATTGACGGTTGTGCAAGGGATTTTCTGCTTACTGGGCTGTGCATTAGTGTGCTATGTGAGAACTTGGCTTTGGCGTGCACTGGCGTTAAGTTTAGGTTTACCGCTATTGCTGACGCTTGTCTTAACGCTAGGGTCTAGTGAGTGCTGTGATAAAGCCTTCAGCACCAAGAATTGGCAGTTACATGTGCTGGATGTAGGGCAGGGAAGCGCGATTGTGGTCCAGCAAGGTGAATACGGACTTATTTATGATACTGGCGCCGCTTATGGGCCATCCTTTAGTTATGCTCAGCGGGTGATATTGCCTTTTCTTACTGCGCGGCGGATAGCGCATCTTGAGTACTTAGTATTAAGCCATGATGATAACGATCACTCAGGTGGGGCAGAGGTGTTAATGGCCGCTTTTCCTTTGATGACTGTGATAACAGATATTGAGCGTTTTGCCCATAAAAGCTGCCAACAACCACCAATGAGATGGCGAGGGTTGACTCTTGAGTTAATGGGCGCCGTCGCTGAGCCTAAAGACAATAATACCTCTTGTGTATTACGGCTTGGCAATGACAATGGACGGGTGCTTCTTACTGGTGACATTGAAGCGCTGCGAGAATTTAAGTTGCTGCAACAAGGCGCCCCCTTGAGCGCAGAAGTCATATTGGTGCCGCACCATGGCAGTAATACGTCATCTAGCGAGGCATTTTTGCAAGCGGTGGGTGCCAATATCGGTATTTTTAGTGCTGGATTTGCCAACCAATATGGTTTTCCTAAAGCCCGAGTGTTAAATCGATACCATAAGCTGGGCATTGACACTTATATTACCGGAGAACTGGGGCAAATTAGCTTGAGTTTTCGCCGTGATGGTATTGATATTCGCGGCTATCGCACCGAGCTTGCACCATTTTGGTACAACCAAGTGTTTAGATTTGGTTCGAGCCAAAAACCAGAGTAGAATGCACACCTTATTTTGCAATTCAGTGTTAATGGATCCCATGACAGCATCCCCAAAAAATGAAATGAGCACAGTATTTAAACGCCTGATGACCTATGTTATGCCGATGAAAGGCATGCTAGCACTGTCAATTTTAGGCTTGATTGTTTACGGTCTTGTTGATGCGGCTTTCATTGCTTTTATCAAACCTTTTATCGATGAAGGTTTTAGTCAAACGCCCACGGTTGTTGCTGGGGTTGAACTGCCCACAAGTGGCGGCTTTAGCGCCAATAAAGATGTGATGTTGATGGCGCCTTTTGTGGTGATTGGCATGTTTACCCTGCGCGGGGTGGCAAACTTTGTCTCCACTTACTGTATTTCATTCTTAAGCGCCCAGCTTATTATGGATATGCGTCAACAAGTGTTCGAACATTACCTGCGTTTGCCAGTGAGCTATATCGACAGAGAAAATAGCGGCAATTTGATTTCACGAGTGACCTTTGATACCGAGCAAATTGCTCGAGCCTCAGGCAGTGCCTTAATTTCTATCGTCCGTGACAGTATCACTGTGATTGGTATGTTGGCGCTGATGTTTTTCTATTCATGGAAATTGTCACTGTGCATCTTAGTCATAGGCCCGTTAATGGGGGTGGTGATAAGTGTTGTCAGCAAGCGTTTTCGTAAAGTGTCAGTGCAAATTCAGTCGGCTATGGGCGGTGTGACCGCCACCACGGAACAAATGATTAAAGGCCATAAAAATGTGTTGTCATTTGGCGGTCAGGAAACGGAAAGTAAACGTTTTTTTGAAGTTAATGATAGAAACCGCTATCAAAATATGAAACTTGCCATGGCACAATCTGTCAGTCAGCCGGTGATCATGATTATTGGCTCTTTTGCCTTAGCATTTGTGCTGTATGCTGCAAGCTTAGATAGCATGAAGCTTGAGCTTACCGCAGGCACCTTTGCGGCAATCCTAGGCGCTATGCTCGCCATGTTGCAACCGATTAAAAACTTAACCAGAGTTAATGCTGAATTTCAGCGCGGTATTGCTGCCTGTACCACGGTATTTGAATTACTTGATACCTTGCCAGAGTCAGATACTGGCGTGCATCAGGTTGAGCGAGTAAAAGGTCATTTACGTTTTGATAAGGTGACCTTTAGCTACCCAGAGCAAGCAAGACCTGCACTAAACAACATAGACTTTGAAGTGAAACCGGGAAAAACAGTGGCATTAGTGGGCCGTTCAGGCTCTGGTAAGTCAACCATGGCAAGCCTTATTACCCGTTTTTATACAGGCCTTGAGCAAGGGGATATTCGCCTTGATGATGTCAGTATTTATGATTATTCACTTAAGTCGCTGCGCTCACAGGTGGCGTTAGTGTCTCAGCAAGTGACCTTATTTAATGATTCTATCGCCAATAATATTGCTTACGCCTATCCAGGGGAGGTGAGCCGTGAGCAGATTATTCAGGCGGCAACCCTTGCCCATGCGATGGAGTTTATTGAACAACTTCCTGACGGTTTAGACACCCAAGTGGGTGAAAACGGCGTGTTGTTGTCTGGCGGCCAGCGTCAGCGTATCGCTATTGCAAGGGCCATGCTCCGTGACGCACCTGTGCTTATTTTAGATGAAGCGACTTCAGCCCTTGATACTGAGTCAGAAAAAGCCATCCAGCTTGGGCTTGATAATTTACGTCATAACCGCACTTCAATTGTGATAGCTCACCGGCTTTCAACCATAGAAAGCGCCGATGAAATCTTAGTCATAGATCAAGGCAAGATTATCGAACGGGGCACTCATGCCAGCCTTATCGAGAAAAAAGGCGCCTACGCCGGTTTGTATCAAATGCAGTTTGGCGAATAAATGCAGCGCTGGGTAAATAAAATTTGGTATGGATCGCATCCCATTGCTTGGCTATTATTGCCGTTGTCGGCCTTGTTTTGGTTAATTTCGAGTCTGAGGCGGCGAAAATTTGTAGGCGCCCCACCGGCGTCTGAGGCCTTAGGTGTGCCTGTGATTATAGTGGGCAACATTACGGTTGGCGGCAGCGGTAAAACGCCCATGGTCATCTACCTTATTGAACTACTGCGTCGTCAGGGTTATCGCCCTGGTGTCATAAGCCGTGGTTACGGAGTGAAGATAGATGGGGTTAAGCTGGTTGATGCTAGGGCAAAGGCTGGCGATGTTGGTGATGAGCCCGCCATGATAGTGGCGCGAACTCAAGTGCCAATGGCTGTAGGACCAGACAGACTGGCTGCGATAGGTTTATTGCAAGCTCATCATGATATTGATGTCATCATCAGTGACGATGGTCTGCAGCATTACCGATTACCTCGCGATATTGAACTGGTTATTATTGATGGTGCGCGGCGTTTTGGTAATGGCAATCTGTTACCAGCGGGACCATTACGTGAAGGGTTATGGCGCTTAAATTGCATAGATTGGCTGATTAATAATGGCGGTCAAGTTCAAGGTGATGAAGTTTTGATGCAGCTTGAACCTCAGCCATTATTAGAAGTCAGAGCTGCGGTTACAGCTTGTGATACGTCATTGGCGCGCGATGCTGTTAGCTTAAGTGTTCCTGAGTTAGATAAACAGCAGCCCGTGGTCGCCATGGCTGGCATTGGTAATCCTGAGCGTTTTTTTGATAGCCTTAAAGCCCAAGGCTATAGCCTTAAGCACACCTTAGCCTGTAATGATCATCAAGCATTTGATGCCCAAACACTAATGAGTTTCGCTGGGAATTACCCGCTTATTATGACCGAAAAAGATGCGGTTAAATGCCGTGATTTTGCTAGAGATAACTGGTGGTATTTGCCAGTAAATGCAAAACTAAACCCAGATTTTGATAACGCATTATTGGCTCGCTTAGCGCCGTTAATGCCGCTAAAACCTTAAGGAAACTGTAATATGGCATTCGATAGAAAATTATTAGAAATAGTGGCGTGTCCTGTGTGTAAAGGTACACTTGAGTTTGATAAGCAGGCGCAAACGCTAAATTGTAAATTCGATAAACTGGCTTTTCCTATTACTGAAGGGATCCCTGTATTGCTTGAAAATCGAGCTCAACCTTTAGATTAACTCTCTTATTTCAGCGTTAATTAAAACACGCAAGGGGCTTAAACTTTTGTAAATAAATAGTTTGATCTGTGTATTTATTGTTACCAGGTGACTTTTCTTTGGTTGCCACGTTTGGCTTTAATCGTGAAAAAGTATTAAGTTACAATCGTTTGCTTGCATCTATTAATATTTGAAAAGATAATTATGTCCTTCGTAGAAGGAGTATAACTATGTTGCCGCTAGATGATTTTAAACAAATGGTCGCTCGAGTGCGTGAACAGCACTTGGGTGAGCGAATTTGTTTTTTCCAATATCAAGGGAAAGGATATTGGCTTAAACAGACTGAGCATCTGCAGGGCGCGATGCGGGTATTAAAAGCCAACCCCCACGCTTCAATCCAAAAAGAAATCCAATTACTTGCACAACTCAATGCTCAGGGCGCAGCTGTCCCTTTATTAATGGATAGCGGTGATGACTATTTAGTGGTCGCCGATGCGGGTAAAACCCTCAAGCAGTGGTTAGGCAGTCGTGAAACCACCCATGAACAGCTACAAGTCATTCTAAATGATGCGAGCCAAGCGTTAGCCAAGCTCCATAGCATGTCATTAGCCCACGGGCGCCCAGCACTGCGAGACATTAGCTGGCAGGCTGGGGAAGTTAAGTTTATTGATTTTGAAGCCAATCAAGCGAAACAGAGCTTGTTTATGCAGCAAATTAGGGATTTACTCATTTATATTCATAGCTTGTATCGCTATTTAGGGCCACAGAGTGAGATGATTTCTGAGGCCATAAGTCAGTATCGTCGACATGGCGGTGAAGCTATTTGGCAGAAGTCCAAGGCTTTTGTCGCTAATTGGCAATGGCTTTATTATATTGCAAGACCGTTTCGTGATGTTGGTGGTAAAGATTTAAAACCTATCTACTGGGTGCTGTGGCATTTTAGACAAACGCCTGAGTGCATCTAGATACGCTTGATATAAATTAATACTGCGATTCGAAATGAAAAAAGCTTGCCCTAAGGCAAGCTTTTTTTGTCTGGTTTGGCTCGTGCTGACATCCAAGGTTAGCGCACGATCTTATCATAAACGCCTACATCAAACCTTGGTACAAGGTATTGATCCATTTATCCTCAGAGATAAATGTCCAGCCCCATGTTTTCCACTTTTTCGGCACGCCTTGCTTTTTAATTTGCGCTAAGCTTTTGCCTAGACTGATTTCTTTTCGCATCCAATTAATGCTGTCATCGAGCATGTGCTTGAATTTTAATAAATCATTTTTAGTCGCCATTTCACCATGACCTGGGATCACTTGGGTTTTATCATTGATTAACGCCAGTGCGGCGGAGACATTGTCTCGATAACCTAAAATAGAACCGCCATGATCTAAGTCGATAAAAGGGTATTTATCTTTAAAGAATAAATCTCCCATATGAATAATATTGGCGTTTTTCCAGATAACAATACTGTCGCCATCCGTGTGTCCAGGTCCTAAGTGTCGAACGTCTAAGGTGTCGTTGTTAAAGTGCACTGACAAGCCTTTATCGAAAGTTATTACTGGCAGGGCAGCCTTGGCTAGACTTTTATTTTCACTTAACCGGCTTAGTACCTTATGGTGAGCCAAAATAGTGCCTTGCTGACCAAAATGCTCATTAGCACCCGTGTGATCGCCATGAAAATGGGTATTAATCACGTACTTTGGCATTCCTGCTTGCAAGCTATTCAATGCAGCAGTGATTTTATCTGCTAGAGGCGCAAATTGATCATCGATAATGAGCAATCCATCGACGCCGGATGAGACGCCAATATTGCCTCCCGCTCCCATAAATACGTACACGTTCTCGGCTAATTGAGTCTGAGTTATCTGTACTTGTGCAAACCTGTCTTCTTGGGCTTGGACAAATTGAGACAGCAAAACACTGCATAGACTAAGCCCTAAGAGCGCGTAAGAGGGTAATTTCATCGGTCATTCCTTTCTGGAGCTGATTCAACTGTCCAAGGTAGCAGTTTTTGCGCTAATTTGTCAGCCATGCCCAGTCTAACTGCCGTTTTATGACGCATTCTGTACAAAGCTTGGTAGCACAAAGGCACCAGAAACAGGCTGGTCACTGTTGAAAAGCTCAAGCCACCAATAATGGCGATGGCCATAGGTGAGTATGGCGGGCCGCCGCCCCCTATCTGGGTATCTCCCATGGCCAGTGGCACCAAACCTAAAACCGTAGTGCCTACTGTCATTAACACGGGTCTTAAGCGGGTGACACAGACTTGATGAATAGTGTCACTAAGCTCATCAAGGGCGGGAGTCATTTGGTTGATTTGATCCACCAAGACTATGCCGTTATTGACGACTATGCCCATCAAGATGAGTATGCCAATCATAGACATCATTCCCATGGGGGTGCCTGTAAACAGCAAGGCCCAGAAAACCCCAGTGATGGAGAACAAAATCGAGGTGATAATGGCCGTGGGCAACAGCAATGATTCAAAAAGCGCGGCCATGACGATATAAATCATCGCGATGGCTAAAATCATGTTCACTAGCATCACAGATTGTTCTTCATCTTGACGTTCAAAACCGCCTCGTAAACTGTAACCATAGCCATAGGGGAAATTCACTGTGTCCATCACTTGGGTGATTTTCTCTTGGGCTTCTTCAGTTGTGAGTTCTTCAGCGTTAGCACCAATAGACAAAGCGGTTTGGCGATTGTAGTGACGTATGGTGTCAAATCGCGGCACTACACTTATATCGGCTAGGCTGTCTAAGGTGTAAGTGCGCTCACCTTGGCGAACAATAGGCAGCTGCTTCAAGACTTCCAGAGAGTTTTGCCAGCTCTTATCAAAGGCAAGCTCAATGCGCAGCTCACCACTGGGGTCGTGCCTGAAAGAGCGTAGCGGAACGCCTCTGAGTGCCATAGCGATATTGGAGGCAATCTCATTGAGCCTAAGGTCGAGTCGCATCGCCATTTGACGCTTGATAATGATCACCACCTCTTGCTGGGCACCGCTGACTTCAGAGCGCACATCTTCAAGGCCCTCGATGTTGCTCAGTAATGGCACCACTTGTTCACTTAAGCTAATCAATTCAGCCGCTGAGCGGCCAGTTAACGTAACCCGTATTCCCCTTTGCTCACCGCCCCAACCAAACTGCGGCGTGGCGATAGAAAACTTAGGAAAGCCCTCGCGGATGGTCTTTTTAAGCTCAGCCATAGGGATGGGAATGTCTTTCTTTAAAATAAGCGTTGATTGGCAATCTTGTGGGCTGTAATAGCTGTAGACAGATTCAATAAAAAATTTTTCTTTATTGGCGTATAAATAGTCTTCCATCTGTTTTACCGTGGCTTCGGTGACTTTTAGGTTATGGCGGCCTTCAATTTGATAATTAATATACAGGCGATCATTTCCTTCGCCATCACTTTGATCTTGTTTAATAAAGGTCAGTGGTAGCGCGGTTGAGACTAAGATCAACACCGCTATCGCTGCTGAGATTTTAGGGTGAGTTAAAGTCCAATTAAGGCTGCGTTGGTAATGGCGCTGTAATTGGCTTTCTTTGGTTTGCTTGGGGATATCAAAGTGAAACTTGCTCAGCATCAAAGGAATTAAGGTCTTGGCGAGCAATAAAGAGGCGGCCAGTGAAATACAGATGGCAATAGCGACATGCTCAAGGAAGATAGTAATATCAATTTTGACCCCAAAAATATTGGGTAAAAACACGATTGCCGTGGTCATGGTGCCTGCCATAACAGCAAGGGCCACTTTTTCAACGCCGGTGAGCACAGCGCGCTCATTGGCCTTGATTTGACAGCTATCGCTATCATCTATATTGCCGGCTTGTTTTTCTTGTAGCACACTTTCTGTGACTACCACGGCATTATCAATCAACATGCCGACGGCCAAAAGTAGTCCCATCATAGATAAAATATTTAAGCTGTAACCCAGAAAATACATGGCAGCTAAGGTCATGCAGATAGAGATGGGCACAGAAGACACCACCACTAATGTCATCTTAAGGTTGCGTAAAAATAGGTACAAAACACCAAATGAAAGTAGCGCCCCAATGAGGCCGGACAATAACAGATCTGATAAGGAAGATTTAACCCCAAAGGCTTGATCTTCCATAATAAACAAATTGATACCATTAAACTGTTTATCTTGTTTTACCCTGTCGATTACCTTTAATACTCTATCTGATACCTCCACCAAGTTGGCGCCAGACTCTTTAAATACATCTAAACCCACGGCATATTTTTGATCCAATAACCGCCCTTCGATACGCTCAGGTAGTGCAAAATTTATTTGCGCCACATCCCCTAAGGTAAGCCCAGGCTTGATGACTAGGCTGCTAATGTCTTCAAGATTTTTAAATTCACCTTTAGGAGACACTTGATACACCTGAGTGTTGGCCCTAAGAGTACCGGCACTGATGACAAAATTTTCATTTTGCAGTCTTTGCGCCAGTGCTAAGGTATCCACATTTGCGGCGCTGAGTTTAAGGGCATCGAGCCTGACTTCAATTTGCTTTTGCTCGACGCCATAAAGGGTCACTTTGGAGACGCCATCTACTCGCTCAAGGGGTTTTCTTAGCTGTTTATCCAGTAAATCAAAGGCGTTAGACAGCTCTCGCTCACTGGATATACGTATGGTGAGCACGGGCATATCGGCGGTGGAGAATTGCTGAATGAACACCCGCTCCACATCTTTTGGCAATAAATGCCTTACCGAGTCGATTTTCTCCCGAGCCTCTAAGCTCTTAGTGGCAACATCTTCTCCCCATTTCATATTGAGTTGAATATCGGCACCATCTTGTGAAGAGTTAGAGTGCACTTCCTCGATGCCGCTCATGGTGGCGAGCGCCTCCTCTAAAGGGCGAGTGATATCACGCTCAACTTCAGCTGGTGTCGAGCCGCGATAGGGCACTTGCACCATGATCTGCGGAATATCAATCCCAGGGAACATCTCCAAGGGCAGCATTCGGCTCGATGCCATGCCAAAGAGCAATATGGCAAGGAAAAACATGCAAGTAGTGACAGGGCGCTTTATGGCAAGTTTGGTGATATTCATGATTGAGCTCCATGTCCTAGGGGCTGGGCTTGATCAATCGAAGTTTTATCTTTTGCTTGGACTGCATACTCTTTTTTATCGAATAAGCCATAAAGCGCTGGGATCACTAACAAGGTTAATAGGGTTGAGAGGCTCAAGCCGAAAATAACCGTAATCGCCATTGGAGCACGCACTTCACTGCCATCGCCTAGGCCAATTGCCATGGGCAATAACCCAAGTGTAGTGGTTAAGGTGGTCATTAGAATGGGCCTTAGGCGAGAAGATGCCGCATCTATGATGGCACTGTGCTTGTCTTGGCCGTCACGGCGCAATTGGTTAATTCTATCCACCAATACAATGGCATTATTGACCACAATCCCCGCCAGCATAATAAGGCCGATAAACACCACCACGCTTAAGTGAGTGCCTGTGATGTATAAACCTATCACACTGCCGCCCAGCGCCATGGGCACCGCAATCAAGATAAGCAGCGGGTGTAATAGTGATTCAAACTGGCTTGCCATCACTAGGTAGACCAAAAATACCGCCAGCACTAAGGCGATGTTAAGGGAGTCGAAGGAGTGCTCCATTTCTTCGTTCTGACCGCCAAAACGGGCTTGAATTGAGCTTGAAAGTTGTAAGGTCGCTAAAATCTCTTGGGCTTCAACTACGGCTTCACTTAAATCCCCATAGGCAAGATTTGATGACACTATAGCCACTCGTTGCTGGCTGACGCGGTTAATGGCAGAAGGGCCGACTTTCAGTTGCACTTGAGCCACCGCACTTAAGGGAATTGGCTGGGCACTGTTGGGGTTGATGATAAGCGAGTCGATGTCACTAATTTGATCGCGCTCGCTGAGTTCACTGCGCACCAAAATATCCACTTTACGGTCACGGACCGTATATTGACTGGCAACCGTGCCGCCAATGCGCTGAGCAATACGGGTGGCAACCGTGGGCGCGTCCATGCCTAAAGCGGCAAGGCGGGCATGATCAAATTGAATGCTAATTTCAGGCTGACCGTCGCGAAGGCTGGTATTTAGGTCGCTAAATCTATCGGATTGTGACAAGGCTTTGACTAAGGCATCGGCGCTGAGCTTAAGCTGAGCTAAATCATAACCTGCCAATTCAATTTCAAGTGGCGGCTTAAAGCTAAACAGCTCTGGGTGCTCAATTTTGGCTTCTAATTCAGGTAAACGGCGTGCAGTATGACGCAGCACCTGACTTACTGCATCAAAGGCATCAGCATGGTTTAGTACCACTTGCAAACGGCCCCAGTTTTCCCCGCCTTGGGCTGTATCTGAGGTCATTAGGCCGCCGCTGCCAGCTTGGCTATAGGCATGCTTAACATCGCTGCGCTCACTAATGGACTCGGCTAAAATTTGCAATACAGCATCGGTTTCACTGACTTCAGTACCTGGAGGCAGCAAAATTTCCACATAAAACTCACCCTGATTCATGGGAGGAATAAGTTCAACCCCAAGGCGAGGTAACAAGCTGGTGGCCGCCAAGGTGATGGCAAACGCTATGACTAAGGTCGTGACTTTCCTCTTCATGGCGCTGGCAAGTAGCGGCTGGTATATACGCTCAACCAGATGATAAACCGCATTAAAAGCTTGGCTTAACGGGCGCATAAAAAGCCCAAAGAACCAAGCGAAAAAGCGGCTTAACACTAAGGTGCTAGTGAGTAAAAAACGTGGTAAGTAACTGAACACCAATAAAAAGGGGAAGCTGATGATCTTAATGCTGTAGTGGATGAATTTAGCTCCAGTGCCCATGAGTTCAGGGGCGGCTGTTGGCGCTTGTGCAGTGCCTTGGGACTCTTCTATGCGGGTAAACCCTTGGCGTGATGCCAGCATGGGAATGGCTGTCATGGCGACAAAGAGAGAGGCCAGCAGCGCAAAGGTGACTGTCATTGCTTGGTCTGCAAACAAGGCACCTGCGATACCATCCACAAACACTAGCGGTAAAAATACCGCAAGGGTGGTTAAGGTAGAGGCAAATATGGCGCCTGCCACTTCACTGCAACCGGTAACTGCCGCAGTGACTTTATCCATGCCTTGGGATTTATACCTGTCGATGTTTTCTAACACCACGATGGCATTATCCACCAATAATCCTATGGCGAGCGCTATGCCGCCAAGAGACATAATGTTTAAGCTGATATCAGCAAAGTACATCATGTTAAAGGTGGCAATTACCGAAAATGGGATCGAGATTGAAATAATTAAGGTGGCTATAATGTCTTTAAGAAACAGATAGATAACTAGCATGGCCAGCAGGCTGCCAAATAGCGCCGCTGAGGTCACTTCACTCACCGCACTTTGAATAAATTCACTTTGATCGTAGACAATATTCAGCTGATGGCCATTGTCAGTGCTGTTGATTGACTCAAGTTCACTCTTAAGCTTTTGCGCTACCGCCACGGTATTGGCATCGCCTTCTTTATAGATGGCAAGCTCAATGGATTCAACGCTGCCAATACGGGTGATATCACTGCGCTCCTTATAGGCATCTTGAATTTGTGCCACATCGTTTAGGCGTACTAAGGTTTGGCCATCACGGTAAATAATGACTTGGCCTAGCTCTTCTAGGGAGTTGAATTGATTTAAGGTTCTGACTAAATATTCTTTATCGCCTTGGATCACTTTACCGGCGGATAAGTTAATGTTTTCTTCATTAATTCGGCGTTTTACATCGTCGGCATTTAGGTTTAGTTGCGCAAGCTTTTGTTGATTAAGCAAAATGTGCACTTCTTGCTCAAGCCCGCCTGATAGGCGCACAGCGGCAACGCCAGGTAAGGCCTCAAGGCGGCGCTTAAGTTCTTCATCGGCGAAGGTGCGCATTTGCTTTAGCTGATCGGCATCGGCATCGGGTACAGAGAAAGCTAAACGCATTATGGGGTCAAGATTAGGGTTAAAGCGCAGCAGCAAAGGTTTATTAATGTCCAGCGGCAGCTCTATGGTGTCAATTTTCTCTCTGACTTCGAGGCTTGCCAAGTCCATGTCAACGCCCCATTCAAACTCCAGCACTACATCGGAAAGCCCTGAGCGAGAAATCGAGCTGATTTTACGCAGGCCCTTAACTACACCTACGGACTCTTCTAAGGGTTTAGAAATTAACTGCTCAACTTCAACCGGGGCTGCGCCATCGTACAAGGTGCGAATAGTGACACTGGGATAGCTTAAATCTGGCAGTAATTTTACCGCTAGGCGGGAGAACCCCACCATGCCAAATAGCATGATGGCCAACATAAACATCCACACAGTAACGGGACGATTCACGGAGGTATTGATAATAGACATGTCAAGACTCCGTTATTTAGCGGCAAAGTTAAGCGGGGTGATAACTTCTACCAAGGATTGGTCTTTTAAATTTTGTTGACCACGGATAACCACTTGCTCACCAGGCTCAACGCCGTGGATGACTTCAACGATTTCATTTTCACGGTAACCTAAGCTGACCTCACGTCTTAGGGCTATATCGTCTTTGATGATGTACAAGGCTAAAATGTTGTCTTGGTTGATAACGGCATTGTAAGGCACTGTGATGGCGTTATCGTGAGTGTCGTATTTAAGCTCCACACGGGTAAACATGCCTGATTTAAGTTGAGCTTTGTGGTTAGGCACGGCTAAGGTGACTTTAAAAGTGCCGCTGCTTGCATCTACGACTGGGCTAATGCGCAATACATGTGCGATAACATCTTGATGACTGTTTTGGCTAAAGACTTTTGCTTCTTGGCCTAAGCGCAAACTGGCAAGTTGCTGTTCTGGTAGGTGGACTATGCCATGAAGTTCATCTTGGTTAACAATGTAAAAAAGCTCATCAAATTCCTTGGCCATATTGCCTAATTTAACTAAACGGCGCGCAACCACACCATTAATAGGGGAGGTGACTTGGCTTTCCTTAAATTTAAGTTCAGCTAAATCACGCTGGGCTTTTGCTGCTTGCAGGTTAAATTCTAATTTTGCGAGCGCATCTTGACTGACGAACTCTTTGTTGTTCATTTTATTAAGGCGGTTCAATTCCTGTTCGATGATCTGCACTTCAGCTTGCGAGCGATTAAACTCATACTCTTGACGCTTGGGATCGATGACAGCCAGCACCTGGCCCTTGGTGACTCTATCACCTTCTTCAACGTTAATTTTTTCAATCAAACCCGAGACTCGACTTAATACGTGGGCTTCTTCAGGCGCCTCCAATGTCGCCGTGGTGCTATAGAAAGATGATACATGGCCTTGGCCCACAACCGCGGTTTCCACAGGGACGGCGAATTTTTCTTCTTTGGCTTGTTCTTGGGGTTGCTCACAGGCACTTAAGGCGGCAATGCAAACAAAAGGAAGTATGAGCGTTTTAATGTTAATGAACCTGTCCATGGGGTACCTGCTAATTTAAAAATGCTGAATAAATAATAGGGTTAACGACAAGTGCAATCGCAACTGGCTAGAGTGTCGTATGCCTTTGTCTATTCGTCACTAAAATATTTGTAACGAATGTTAATTTACTGCTTTTAAGCAGGAAATGTGCCAGTTGTTATTTTATTATTTAATACAAGTAGTTATGGGGTGGCTGTGTTGTTTTAACTAAATTGGCGTAGTGAACTTGGATGAATTGTAGTGAAAATGTATAAAATGTGGTGGAATTAACTAATGAGTATGTTACAGCCAATAAAAAAGGCGCACTAGGCGCCTTTTAATATTAAAGCAAGCGATTAACGCTTATCTTTAGCCACGAAGTCTCTGTGAGTCGCACCTGTGTACAACTGACGTGGACGGCTGATCTTGTGACCTGGTTGGTCAAGCATTTCTTTCCAATGTGAAATCCAACCCACTGTACGCGCAAGCGCAAACAGTACTGTAAACATACTGGTTGGAATGCCTATGGCTTTCATTATGATGCCAGAGTAGAAGTCAACGTTTGGATAAAGCTTCTTAGAGATGAAGTATTCATCTTCAAGGGCGATACGCTCAAGTTCCATGGCCACATCCAACAATGGATCCTTGACCTTAAGTTCTTTAAGCACTTCATGGCAGGTTTCGCGCATAACTTTGGCACGAGGGTCAAAGTTTTTGTAAACCCGATGACCAAAGCCCATTAAGCGGAATGGATCGTTCTTGTCTTTGGCTTTCTCGATAAACTCAGGAATACGATCAACACTGCCGATTTCTTCAAGCATGTTTAGGCACGCTTCGTTAGCGCCGCCGTGTGCAGGGCCCCAAAGTGAAGCGATACCCGCTGCGATACAAGCAAATGGGTTTGCACCCGAAGAGCCGGCTAAACGTACAGTTGATGTCGATGCATTTTGCTCGTGATCTGCGTGTAATACGAAGATACGGTCAATAGCACGTTCGATAACGGGGTTCACCACATAGGTTTCACAAGGCGTTGCGAACATCATAGACAAGAAGTTACCTGCGTAGCTTAAATCGTTACGTGGGTAAATAAATGGCTGACCAACAGAGTACTTGTAACACATTGCAGCAATAGTTGGCATCTTAGACACTAAACGATAAGCAGCGATTTCTCTGTGCTCAGGGTTGTTGACGTCTAAAGAGTCTTGGAAGAATGCTGATAATGCACCTGTTACGCCACATAACATGGCCATAGGATGAGCATCACGGCGGAAACCTCTAAAGAAGAAGGCAAGCTGCTCATTCACCATAGTGTGCTGTTTTACAGTGCCGACAAATTCTTCGTACTGTACTTTTGATGGCAATTCACCGTAAAGCAACAAGTAACATAAATCTAAATAATCAGATTCAGTCGCTAATTGGTCGATAGGGTAGCCACGGTGTAATAGTACACCTTGCTCACCATCGATATAGGTAATGGCAGACTCGCAAGAGGCAGTGGCTAAAAAGCCTGGATCGAAAGTGAAATAGCCCTTTTTCCCGAGTTTACTGATGTCAATAACATCGAAACCGGCAGTGCCTTGCATGATCGGCAATTCGATTGAATTGTTCTCTGGTAATTCTAATTTGGCCATTTTGTCAGCCATACCCTTCTCCTTACTTAACATTTTCAACGAGCGCAGCTTCGTTAGCGGCCATTACTTTACAGTGATTCTAGATCACATTTCAATTTAAATAAGCGTTTAAATTACATAAAACAAATTTAAGCATATGTTTATTTTTATTGGTAAACATTGAGATTGCGCAACAAACTTGTAAAAACTTGGTGTTGAACGGCGCAAAATACAAAAAATGATAATTTGCATAGTGTGATGTTTGTATTTGACAAAAGCCGCGAGTATACTTGGCTGCGTCCTAAGGGCGACAAACATCACAATTTGAACATTTTACTATTCCTACACATACTAGTGATTTCTCAATTGGTTAGGTGTTTGCATTAAGTATGTTTTTGATTGAAGTTTTTGCCAGTCATTGGTGTAGAAAATTTAATCAAAGACGATATACATAACAAAAATAAATGCTCTTTGAAGCAAATTTGCTCAATGGAGCTGAGTGAGCAGAACGTGAAAAAGCAAAGACCTGTCCATCTAGATCTGCAGACCATTCGCTTTCCTGCAACAGCGATTGTGTCGATCCTTCACCGTATTTCCGGTGTCATTATGCTGTTTGCTATCGGTATCCTTCTTTGGTTGTTAAATTCAACGTTAACATCAGCCGAAGGTTTCGCTAGCGTACAATCCTTGTTCGATAGTTTTGTGATGAAGTTTATCCTCTGGGGTATCTTAACTGCACTTGGTTATCACTTATTAGGTGGCATACGTCACTTGATCATGGATGCCGGTTGCTGGGAAGAACTCAAGTCTGGTAACGCATCCGCCAAGGCACTATTTGTGTTAGCAGCAGCCTTTTCTATCATCGCGGGGGTTTGGGTATGGTAACAAACGCAGCAAGTTTTGGACGCAGCGGTGTTCATGACTATATTTTATTACGCGCAAGCGCTGTCATTCTAGCCTGTTATACCATCTTTTTGGTTGGCTTTATTGCCTGCAGTTCGCCTTTGACTTTTGAGATTTGGCACGGTCTTTTTAGCACCTTGGCAATGAAAGTCTTTACACTGGTAACCCTGATTGCCTTACTTATCCACGCATGGATTGGTATTTGGCAAGTGCTGACAGATTACGTTAAGTCTACGGCTTTACGTGGTGTATTACAGTTTACCTTCGTCGTGACCGCATTTAGCTATTTAGCGGCCGGCATCATTATAGTGTGGGGTGTCTAGTGAGTATTCCAGTACGCGAATTTGATGCAATCGTAATCGGCGCTGGTGGCGCTGGTATGCGTGCTGCATTGCAGATTTCTAAAGAAGGTAAGAGCTGCGCGCTGTTATCTAAAGTATTCCCAACCCGTTCTCATACAGTGTCAGCCCAGGGCGGTATTACCGTAGCCCTTGGTAACGCCCATGAAGATCACTGGGAACAGCACATGTACGATACCGTTAAAGGTTCTGATTTTATTGGTGACCAAGATGCTATCGAATTTATGTGTCAAACCGGTCCAGAAGCCATTATCGAACTAGAGCACATGGGTCTGCCATTCTCTCGTTTTGAAAACGGCACTATTTATCAACGTCCTTTTGGCGGTCAATCAAGAAACTTTGGTGGTGAGCAAGCGGCACGTACTGCGGCAGCGGCGGACCGTACCGGCCATGCACTATTACATTGTCTATACCAGCAAAACGTTAAGCATAAGACTGACGTGTTTTCTGAGTGGTATGCCCTTGATTTAGTGAAAAACGAAGACGGCGTGATTGTCGGTTGTACTGCAATTGAGATCGAAACTGGCGACATCGTTTATTTCAAAGCTAAGGCAACAATTCTAGCAACCGGTGGTGCAGGGCGCATTTATGCCTCGACCACTAACGCTCATATCAACACGGGTGATGGCGTGGGTATGGCTGCGCGTGCTGGGGTTCAATTACAAGATATGGAAATGTGGCAGTTTCACCCAACGGGTATTGCTGGCGCAGGTGTGTTGGTGACTGAAGGTTGTCGCGGTGAAGGCGGTTATCTGTTAAACAAAGACGGCGAGCGTTTCATGGAACGTTATGCACCAAACGCCAAGGATTTAGCATCTCGTGACGTGGTAGCACGTTCTATGATGACAGAAATCCGTGAAGGCCGTGGTCTTGATGGTCCATTGGGCCCGCATTGTTTATTGAAGCTTGATCATTTAGGTAAAGAGACCCTAGAAGCGCGTCTTCCAGGTGTGTGTGAATTATCACGTACCTTTGCTCATATCGATCCGGCCGATGGTCCAATCCCAGTACTACCAACCTGTCATTATATGATGGGCGGCTTGCCTGCTAAAGTGAGCGGTCAGGTTATTCGCATGAATGAAGACGGCACAGAGCAAGAAGTAACCGGCCTGTTTGCAGTGGGCGAAATTGCTTGTGTATCAGTACATGGTGCTAACCGTTTAGGCGGTAACTCGCTACTTGATTTAGTGGTCTTTGGCCGCGCTGCAGGTCAGCACTTAGGTAAGGCTCTTGATGAAACAGCTGAACCTAAAGCGCCTACTGAAGCTGAAATCAACGCATCACTTGCACGTCTAAACCGCTGGGAAAGCAATAAAGACGGTGAAGACCCTGCGGTCATCCGTAAAGATCTGCAATTGTGCATGCAGCTAAATTTCTCAGTGTTCCGTAGTGGCGATGCCATGGCTGAAGGTTTAGAGCAATTGCAAGCCATCCAGAAGCGTCTTGAAAATGCTAAGCTATCTGATAACTCAAAAGAGTTTAATACCCAGCGTATTGAATGTTTAGAGCTAGATAACTTAATGGCAACGGCATTAGCAACGGCTTATGCCGCTAACTTCCGTACTGAAAGCCGCGGCGCACATTCACGTGAAGATTTCTTAGACCGTGATGATGACAATTGGTTATGCCACAGCATATTTGATCCTGTGACAGTGGAAATGCGCAAGCGTGATGTCAATATGGCACCTAAGTTACGTGCAGCTTTCCCACCGATTAAACGTACCTACTAAGGCAGGAGTTGCAAAGATGAAATTAACATTTGCAGTGTATCGTTATAACCCTGATGTAGATACTAAGCCTTACATGAAGGATTACATCTTAGAAGTGCCAGACGGCTCTGATATGATGGTGTTAGACGCGCTTATTAAGCTTAAAGAACAAGACTCTACCTTGGCGTTTCGCCGTTCATGCCGTGAAGGTGTGTGTGGATCAGACGGCGTTAACATGAACGGTAAAAATGGCTTAGCTTGTATCACGCCGCTTTCGACCTTCAAAGGTAAGAAGATTGAAATTCGTCCTCTACCTGGCATGCCGGTTGTTCGTGACTTAGTGGTTGATTTAACGCAATTCTATAAGCAATACGAAAAAATTAAGCCTTTCCTTATCAATGATGAGAAAGCGCCAGCACGTGAGCATTTACAATCCCCTGAAGAGCGCGAGCACTTAGATGGTTTGTATGAATGTATTATGTGCGCTTGTTGTTCAACTGCTTGCCCATCATTCTGGTGGAACCCTGATAAGTTTATCGGTCCAAGTGGTTTGTTACATGCTTACCGTTTCTTGATTGATAGCCGTGATACGGCCACTGAAGAGCGTTTGTCAGAACTTGATGATGCTTACAGTGTGTTCCGTTGCCATGGCATCATGAACTGTGTTGATGTGTGTCCTAAAGGCTTAAACCCTACTAAAGCCATTGGTCACATTAAGTCAATGCTACTCAAGCGAGCGGTATAAATGCACGCATTTGAACTGGGTAAGCTTACCTGCTAGTTCGACTAAGAGTCATTCTCAATGTTGGGAATGGCTCTTTTGTGTGTTTAAGGAAGACGGTTATGGCTGACTTATTGTTCATAATAGGCCCGTCATGCCATAAGTTGTGCTAAGCAATTGTCTTATCACATTTATGTAAATGGCTAAGCTCGTGTATCAAGTTTGGAAGGAATAACAATGCACCAAGGCATCATGAAAGCCTGGCTCGAATCATCACATTTAAGTGGTGCTAACTCGACCTACGTAGAAGAGATGTACGAAGCCTATCAAGAAGATCCTGATTCAGTACCTGCTGATTGGCGCGTCGTTTTTGATAATCTCCCTCCAGTAAATGGTGCCTCTACCGAAGTGCCAGAAACTGCCCATTCAAAAGTACGTGATTATTTTCGAAGTGTTGCTTTAGCGGGTCGATTAAAAGGCGCGGGAAGCGTCAGCGATCCAGAGCTCGATTCGAAGCAAGTTAAAGTACTGCAATTGATCAATGCCCACCGTTTTCGTGGTCATCAAAATGCTAACCTTGATCCGCTTGGGTTATGGCAGCGTGAAGCCGTGTCTGAATTAGATCCTAAGTTCCATGATCTTAATGATGAAGACATGCAAAGAGAATTCAATACGGGTTCGTTCGCTTTAGGCGGTCAAACCATGAAATTGTCTGATATCGTTAAGGCCCTTAAAAGCACTTACTGTGGCTCAATTGGTGCAGAATATATGCACATTACTGACACAGATGAGAAGCGCTGGATCCAGCAACGTCTTGAGCCAACCTTAGGTAAGGCTAATTACGATAAAGACACTAAAAAACGCATTCTAGAAGGCTTGAACGCGGCCGAAGGCATGGAAAAGTACTTAGGTGCTAAATTCCCAGGTGCTAAGCGCTTCTCGCTTGAAGGCGGTGATTCACTTGTGCCTATGATGCGTGAAATTATTTATCGCGCAGGCTCTGCGGGCACTAAAGAAATTGTTGTGGGCATGGCCCACCGTGGGCGCTTGAACTTATTGGTGAATATTTTAGGTAAGCGTCCTTCTGAGTTATTTGATGAGTTCGCCGGTAAGCATGCCGAAGGCCATGGTTCTGGTGACGTTAAGTATCACCAAGGTTTCTCATCTGACTTTGAAACCCCTGGCGGTAATGTTCATTTAGCGCTGGCGTTTAACCCGTCGCATTTAGAAATTGTTAACCCTGTGGTTATCGGCAGTGTGCGTGCTCGTCAAGACAGACTCCAATGCAAAGATGGCTTGCGGGTCATGCCTATCACCATTCATGGTGACTCGGCAATTACTGGCCAAGGCATAGTGCAAGAGACATTTAACATGTCTCAGACTCGCGGCTTTAAAGTTGGCGGCAGTATTCGCATAGTAGTGAACAACCAAGTGGGTTTCACTACCTCAAATGCAGCCGATGTGCGTTCAACGGAATATTGTACTGATATCGCTAAAATGGTGCAGGCGCCAATTTTCCACGTCAACGCTGATGACCCTGAAGCGGTTGCCTTTATCGCTCAGTTGGCGGTGGATTATCGCAATGAGTTTAAGCGTGATGTGGTGATTGATTTAGTCTGTTATCGCCGTCATGGGCATAACGAAGCTGATGAGCCTAGTGCAACTCAGCCTATTATGTACGCTAAAATCAAGAAGCATCCTACCCCGCGTAAAATCTACGCCGATAAGTTGGTCGCTGAAAACAGCTTAGCCGCAGAAGATGCCACTGCCTTAGTGAATAACTATCGCGATGCATTAGATCACGGTGATTGCGTGGTAAAAGAGTGGCGTCCTATGTCACTGCGTCCAGTGGATTGGAGCCCGTATATTGGCATAGATTGGGATGAAGCTTACGATCCCACTATGAGCATGGCGCGCTTACAGAACTTGGCTGACAAGCTTGTGACTATCCCAGAAAGTCATCAACTGCAATCACGAGTTGCAAAAATCTACGGCGACCGCAAAGCGATGGCCAGCGGTGAAAAACCACTTGATTGGGGGTTTGCAGAAACCTTAGCTTACGCCAGTATTTTAGAAGATAAACGCCGAGTGCGCATCACAGGTCAAGATTCTGGCCGTGGTACCTTCTTCCATCGCCATGCTGTATTGCATAATCAAGCCGATGGCAGCACTTATATGCCACTGCGTCACATCGCTGATGAACAAGGCCCGATTGATATCACAGATTCAGTGTTATCTGAAGCCTCAGTGCTGGCGTTCGAATACGGTTACGCCACAGCAGAACCTAGTGGTTTAACCATTTGGGAAGCGCAATTTGGTGACTTCGTTAACTGTGCGCAAGTGGTTATCGACCAGTTCTTATCCTCAGGCGAGCAGAAGTGGGGCCGTTTATGTGGTCTGACTATGTTGCTACCCCACGGTTATGAAGGCCAAGGTCCAGAGCATTCAAGCGCCCGTCTAGAGCGTTTCTTACAGCTTTGTGCTAACCACAATATGCAAGTGTGTGTGCCATCAACACCTGCGCAGGTTTACCATATGCTGCGCCGTCAAGTGGTGCGTCCTATGCGTCGTCCATTGGTGGTGATGTCGCCTAAGTCGCTGTTGCGTCACCCATTAGCCGTATCTAGCATGGAAGAATTAGCCGAAGGTAATTTCCAAAATATTATCGGTGAAATTGACAGCTTAGACAGCAGCAAGGTTGACCGCGTTGTGTTCTGTAGCGGTAAAGTGTATTTCGAATTACTTGAAAGACGCCGTCAAGAAAATATCACCAACATCGCCATATTACGTGTTGAGCAGTTATACCCATTCCCCCATGAGGAAATGGTCGCTGCACTGAACGAATATCAACATGTGTCCGATTTTGTCTGGTGTCAGGAAGAGCCGCAAAACCAAGGCGCTTGGTACAGCAGTCAACATCACTTCTGGAATGCTATTCCAGGGACGGCTAAGTTGACTTATGCTGGCCGTGAAGCGTCTGCGGCACCAGCGTGTGGTTACCCAAGCTTGCATGCTGAGCAACAAGAATCCTTAGTGAATAGTGCGTTAAAACTGTCGTAATAGATAATTTAAAAAAAGGAAAGCGTTCAATGAGTATCGAAATCAAGGTACCCGTACTGCCAGAATCTGTTGCAGATGCAACGATTGCGACTTGGCACGTTCAGCCTGGTGAACAGGTTTCTCGCGATCAAAACTTAGTCGATATTGAGACTGATAAAGTCGTGCTTGAAGTGGTTGCGCCAGAAGATGGCTCAATCAGCGAGTTTTTATTCCAAGAAGGCGATACCGTTCTTGGTGAGCAAGTGATTGCTAAATTTATCGCTGGGGCTGCAGCTGCAGCTGCAACTGAAGCGCCTAAGGCCGATGCCGCTCCTGCAGCAGCGCCCGCTGCTACAGACGAGTCAAACGATGCCCTAAGTCCATCAGTACGTCGTTTAATTGCTGAACACAACTTAGATGCCAGCAAGATTAAAGGCACAGGCGTGGGTGGCCGCGTGACTAAAGAAGACGTTGATGCTTTTATTAAGTCTGCGCCTGCTAAAGCCACTGCACCAGCCGCAGCACCAGTAGCGCCACTTGCTGGTCGCACTGAGAAGCGCGTGCCTATGTCGCGTCTGCGTAAGACCATTGCCACTCGCCTGTTAGAAGCGAAAAACTCAACGGCCATGCTCACTACCTTTAACGAAGTGAACATGAAGCCCATCATGGATATCCGTAAGCAGTATCAGGATATCTTTGAGAAGCGTCATGGCATTCGATTAGGCTTTATGTCTTTCTACATTAAAGCTGTGACTGAAGCGCTAAAACGTTTCCCAGAAGTGAATGCCTCTATCGATGGTGATGACATTGTCTATCACAACTATTTTGATATCAGCATCGCGGTTTCAACCCCTCGTGGTTTGGTGACACCAGTATTGCGTGACACTGACACCATGAACTTAGCTGAAATCGAAAAAGCGGTACGTGAACTTGCGATTAAAGGCCGTGATGGCAAACTGTCTGTTGCTGATATGACCGGCGGTAACTTCACTGTGACTAACGGCGGCGTATTTGGCTCGCTGATGTCAACGCCAATTTTGAACCTGCCACAAAGTGCGATTTTAGGCATGCATGCCATTAAAGATCGCCCTATGGCAGTCAATGGTCAGGTTGAAATCCTGCCGATGATGTACCTAGCACTGTCTTATGACCACCGCATTGTCGATGGCCGTGAGTCGGTTGGCTTCTTGGTGGCTATTAAAGACTTCCTTGAAGATCCAACTCGTCTATTGCTTGACCTTTAAGAGTCAACTGGACAATACCCTCGTCGCTGGCTCTATTGAGCCAGTTGGATTTATTAGAAGTATATGGATAGATCATCATGAATTTGCATGAGTATCAGGCAAAAGCACTATTTGCCGAATATGGTTTACCAGTGTCAGAAGGTTTTGCTTGTGATACTGCTCAAGAAGCAGTTGAAGCGGCTGGTCACATTGGCGGAAACTTATGGGTTGTTAAGTGTCAAGTACACGCAGGCGGCCGTGGTAAAGCGGGTGGCGTTAAAGTTACCGGCAATAAAGACGAAATCAGAGCATTCGCTGAAAACTGGTTAGGTAAGAATTTAGTCACATACCAGACTGACGCTAAAGGTCAGCCTGTTGCTAAAATTCTGGTTGAAAGCTGCACCGACATCGCCAATGAATTGTACTTAGGTGCAGTGGTTGACCGTAGCACACGTCGCGTGGTGTTTATGGCATCAACTGAAGGCGGCGTTGACATTGAAACTGTGGCTGAACATACGCCAGAGCTAATTCACACCGCAATTATTGACCCGTTAACCGGTCCTCAAGCTTATCAAGCTCGCGATCTTGGCTTCAAGTTAGGTTTAAACCCAACTCAAATGAAGCAGTTCACTAAGATCTTTATGGGTCTGGCGAACATGTTTAACGACCATGATTTCGCATTATTAGAGATCAACCCACTTGTTATCACAACAGAAGGCAACCTTCACTGTTTAGATGGCAAGATTGGCATTGATGGCAACGCATTATTCCGTCAACCGAAAATCAAAGCCATGCACGATCCATCACAAGATGATGCTCGTGAAGCGCATGCAGCTAAGTTCGAACTTAACTATGTTGCTTTAGATGGCAACGTAGGTTGTATGGTTAATGGTGCAGGCCTAGCAATGGGTACGATGGATATCGTAAACCTACACGGTGGCAAGCCAGCTAACTTCCTAGACGTAGGCGGCGGCGCAACTAAAGAGCGCGTTGCTGAAGCATTCAAAATCATTCTTTCTGACAGCAATGTTAAAGCGGTATTGGTTAACATCTTCGGTGGTATCGTGCGTTGCGATATGATCGCTGAAGGTATTATCGGTGCGGTTAAAGAAGTGGGAGTTCAGGTGCCAGTGGTTGTGCGTCTTGAAGGTACTAATGCAGAATTAGGCCGTGAAGTATTAGCAAAATCGGGTCTTGATATCATAGCAGCGACAAGTCTAACTGACGCGGCTGAGCAAGTTGTTAAAGCTGCGGAGGGCAAATAATGTCTGTTTTAATTAACAAAGATACCAAGGTGATCTGTCAAGGTTTCACTGGTGGTCAGGGTACATTCCACTCTGAGCAAGCCATTGCCTACGGCACGCAAATGGTTGGCGGTGTATCTCCTGGTAAAGGTGGTCAAACTCACCTAGGTTTGCCAGTGTTTAACACAGTTAAAGATGCTGTTGTTGCAACAGGCGCTACAGCAACTGTTATCTACGTACCAGCTCCTTTTTGTAAAGACGCTATCCTTGAAGCCATCGATGCTGGCCTTGAGCTTATCGTTTGTATCACTGAAGGCATCCCAACACTGGATATGCTGCAAGTAAAAGTGAAGCTTGAAGAAACTGGCGTTCGCATGATTGGCCCTAACTGCCCAGGTGTTATCACTCCAGGCGAATGTAAGATTGGTATTATGCCAGGTCACATTCATAAGCCAGGTAAAGTGGGTATTGTTTCACGCTCTGGTACCTTAACCTACGAAGCGGTTAAGCAAACCACAGATGAAGGTTTCGGCCAATCTACTTGTGTAGGTATCGGTGGTGACCCAATTCCTGGTACTAACTTCATCGACGTATTGGAAATGTTCCAAAACGATCCACAGACTGAAGCGATTGTAATGATCGGTGAAATCGGTGGTAATGCTGAAGAAGAAGCTGCGGCTTATATCAAAGCAAACGTGACTAAGCCTGTGGTTTCTTACATTGCTGGTGTAACTGCACCAGAAGGTAAGCGCATGGGCCATGCTGGCGCGATTATCGCTGGCGGTAAAGGTACGGCTGAAGACAAGTTTGCCGCTCTTGAAGCTGCAGGCGTGACCACGGTTCGCTCGTTAGCTGACATTGGTAAAGCATTGCGTACTCGCACAGGCTGGTAATCTTTTAGCCTCCTGATGAAAAGGCGCTTAGGCGCCTTTTTTATTGGCTTTTTTATGATTGGTATCGTTAATCAGTCAATTCAAGTAAATCAAATTAAAGTTAAACCCAATTAAAGTTAAACCCAACAAGCTCAGGTGCTTATGACCATTTTTGCTATTATTTTTCCGCTGATTTTTATGGTGGCGTTAGGCTACTCGCTGACACGGCTGCGATTCTTCACTAAAGAGCAGATTGGCGGTATTAGCAAGTTCACTTTCTACGTCAGCATACCAGCCTTCTTGTTTATCAATATGCTGGCGGCGCCCCTGTCACAAAGCTTCGATGTGAGCGTATTGCTGTCATTCTATTTGCCAGTATTGCTGGTATTCACCCTAGGCTATCGCTTAAATCGTCACTTTAGCCCACTTCAATATCGAAGCCGCGATGCCAGCGCCGTGTTTGCCTTAGGCTCAAGTTACTCTAATACCGTATTGGTGGGGCTGCCAATTATTATCGCCGCCTTGGGTGAGGCCATGATAGGCCAAGTGTTTATGATCATCACCTTTCACAGCGCCGTCTTGTTTGCCCTGACCTTTATCTTGGCCGCAAGGGCAGGGGATCAAGGATTTTCATGGCGTAAATTTGGCCGCAACATGGTGCTAAACCCTGTAGTGCTCAGTATCAGTTTAGGCATAGTGGCCAATGCGCTGGGGCTCACTTTAATGACTGCCTTGGATGCTGGCGTTAATCTATTAGCCGGGCCAGCGCTTGCCTGCGCTTTATTTGTTTTAGGTGCCAACTTAAGCTTTTATAAAATCGGTCAAGACTGGCAGCTAGCACTGCTGGCAAGCGGCCTTAAAATTCTGCTGTTGCCCGCCTTAGTGTATGCCATGGGGCAATATGTGTTTGGGCTCACGTCACAAACCCTCACCATGTTAGTGCTGCTCAGCGCTTCACCACTCGGGGTGAACGCCTACCTTATCGCCACCGAGCTTAAGCAGCATGAAGCCACCTTAGGCAGTACCGTAGTGTTATCGACGCTGTTGTCAGTGCTCAGCTTTAGTTTTTGGCTGGTAGTGTTGTTATAGGTTTAAGTTGATACAGGCATTTAACAGTGACGGGTTAGGGGAAGGGATACTCAGATTTACTTTTGATAATGTAGATGGTATGGCTCACTTTTTGACCTTGCCGTCATTTTTTAACCAAAAAAAGTAAAGAAAACAACCAGCTGAGGATTAACATTAGACCGACAGGTTGCACCAATTACCCTCGAAGTTACCGAAATCCTGCGATTAAAATACCGTGCAACCATCAGGGATGATGGTTAAGGCTCGTAGGGCACATGGATGTGGCGTCGAGCCGTTAGGTATTTTCTTCGTCGGATGAGGATCAATAACTTCGCGGGCGGCACAAGGGTGTTCCAAGAGGGGAAAATGCTGTTGTTTTCCCCTCTTGGCCAGTGAAGAGTGGAACCCTGCGACTTTGATCCAAGCGAAGCTTGGACATCAAGTTCACTAACTTAGAATCGTCAATAGTTAAGCTGGCCCCAAAAGTATAGGCTTGCCATGGCATCTGCTCACCGACACGCGTATATACTTCCATGTAGCTCGCTTCGACGTCCCATTTTCTAAAACAAGAAGTAGACGGTCGTCTCGCAGATGCAACATGGTTCACCTCGCGTGTGCTGAATTAATCGTCATCTATCCATAGGGCTAACCGTATGGCTAAAGCGCGAGCCAATCACATGAGTATAGAGCTCGGTGGTTTTTAAATCTGTGTGACCAAGCAATTCCTGTACCGTGCGAATGTCAGTGCCATTGAGTAAAAGTTGTGTGGCAAAACTATGCCTAAAAGTATGGGCTTTGATCCGTTTGGGTATTTGACTTGCGATGACAGCGGTACGTAATTGCTTCCTAAACGAGCTTTCGTGAATGTGGTGGCGACAAATATAGCCATCATAAGGGTGAGTACAGCGTGTGGTAGAAGGGAAAAGATATTGCCAACAAAAATCCTTTGCTGCGCTGCGGTATTTGCGTATAAGCGCAGGTGGCAAAGAGGCTAAGCCATAACCTTCACTTAACTCACAAGTATGGAGGCTTTTTACTTTAGCAATTTGAGCCGTTATGGCGGAATGTAACGATTTAGGAAGTAAGGTATAGCGGTCTTTTTTACCCTTTCCCCTAAAAATAAATAGGGTATTGTCGTTAAGGTTAAGATCCTTGATCCTCAATGTTAATGCTTCATTTATCCGTAGGCCACAACCGTATAAAAGTGATGCAATTAGCCAATACTGACCAGAAAGAAAATTGATGATGCTCTTCGCCTCGTCATGGGTTAATACTGTCGGGATGCTCTGCTCACGTTTAGTGAAAGAGTAGCGTAAACCTATTATCTCTTTTTGAATAATGTATCGATACAGAAAAATTATTGCACAGAGTGCTTGATTTTGAGTTGCTGCACTCACCTCACGATTGATTGCCAGATGATTTAAAAATCGCTCAATTTCATGATTCCCCATGTCTTGAGGGTGTTTTTTATCATTAAAGAGGATGAAATGCTTTATCCAATACAAGTACACTTTTTCAGTTTTAATGCTATAACGTCGAGTGCGAAGCTCGGTGCGGACAGAGGCTAAAAATGGTGAAGCAGGCATAACAGCTCCTTTGTTTTTTGAACCTTACTGATACTGTGTTTATATACAGTTACAATTCAACTCTCACAAAAAGCGAATGTTGCTTCTCGTTATGTAAATCCATAAAATTCTCGGTTTCAGCTAGCAAACAATCTATCTAACTGAAAAGTAATGATATATTTTCACTAAATCGCTACATAACGAGAAGGTGATGTTCTCGACACTCTAAATTCTCGACTTACGTTGCAAAGAGTACCTGAACGAAAGGCGTATTGCCTTACCAATGAAATGCTGTTAAGTTACTGGAATTATTAATAATTAAAGCGTCATTGTGTTTAGGTTTAGGTTGATGCCTTTAGGGTGTTAACCGGAATTCGC
>NZ_JACJDV010000036.1 GCF_014163735.1 Shewanella sp. SR44-3 | reverse complement strand
CTAAAGCCTAAAGCCTAATCTATGTCGAAGCTGTAGTAGAGATCCAGTGACTGACTTAAGGTGCCCGATACAGTTTCTAGATAAAGTTGCGATAATAAATAATACCTGACCGTCATTTCATAACCTGGGTTAAACACTCCCATGCCGTATTTCACCATCAAGTCTTCCCCGATATAACCACTTAAGGCAACGCGTCCTTCATCATTGGCATCGAGCTGTACATTGCTAAAGCCAAATTTTTCGATTAATCCAGAAGCGGTATTGCCTATGCTATTAATCGCGCCGCCATCAAATTGTGAGCTTAAGCTTAGGGCGGCACTCATCATTAACGAATTATTTTGTTGGTTATTTGTGCTACTAAAGCCTGTGCCTTTAAGAATGTAAGACAAGATCTCAGCTTGCTCTTTAGCGGGGGTAGAGAACAAGGTCACCACAGGTCTTGCTGGAGTACCTGTTATTCTCACTCCCGCGGTGAGATCTTCATCTTTAATCTCCCGCACCGCTTGGATATTTAAATTAGGGTTTTCAGCAGGACCGACAAATTGCACTTCACCTGTGCTTATTTTAAGGCTCTGTCCCATAAAGCGGTAGCTACCTTGGCTGACCTTAATATCACCGTACAGCAGGGGAGGTTTAAAGGCTTGCTGCTTTAATAAGAGCTTACCGCCAAGCTTCCCTGTTAAGCCTAAGCCATCGATAAGGAGCTCCTTACCGACATTAATACTTAAATCTGCAACAATGGCATAAGGACTGGTTTTGACCTCTTGGGCTGAAATAGAGTCATTAAACGCCACATCGTCAGAGACAGGAATGCCGCCTTGTGCCAGTGGCACTATCTTTATTTGGCCCGAAGGGACATCAATATCGCCAGTGACGGTTAATTGCTGTCGATTAAAGCTCAAGGCGAGCGTAGGTGACACATCTAAAATCGCTAACGGAGGTTGAATAAAGGCTAGTGAGTCACCGGTAATGGCTAAATCACCACTAAATTGGCCCTGTGGCCACACTAGTGTCCCTAGTACCTTACCTTCACCTTTGCCCATAAACCAGTGACCAGTTAAGCTGCCTTGCTGACCTGCTAACGCTAAATCTAAGTATATTTTATCTAATAGGGTGGGGTTGCTAGTGACAGATACTGCGCCGTCATTGAGGCGTATATGGCCAGAAATATCTGGCTCAGTTAAGGTACCAGCCAGCAAGAGTTTGCTAGAAACGATCCCTTCAAGGGTGGCTATCTGTGGGAAGAACTCACCAAAAGGTTGTAAGTTCAGATGGCTGACATCAAGGTTGCCGCTTAAGCTTCGCTGTTGATTATTTGCAATCGTAAATTGGCTCTGTAATTGAGCTATGCCTTTAGAGTTGATGCTTAATTGACTTGATAGCGCTTGTTCATTTAATTGTGCTGTGAGGCTTAGCTGCTGATAATCTAGGCTGATACGGTTATTTTTGGCGCGTATTAAAGTGATGTTACCTGGCAGTAAGGCAAAATCAAGCTTAGCCGTTGGCCGCATCCCTTCGCGCCAATGCACTTGGGCTGTAAGTTTAGCATCGCCATCCCAGCGCATTTTTTTGGATAAAATCGGCGTCAGTAATTGACCTGGGTTGCCCTTAAAGCTCAGATTAACTTGGCCTTGTTTTCCTATTTCGATAGGGTCAACTAAGCAAAGCTGGCTGTGTGGGTGTACTAAGCATAATGGACTAATATTGCCTTTACCTTGCTGCCAGCGGATCTGGGCCGGTTTATCTAATGCCCATTTGCCAAGCTTAGTGGTGATATTAAAGTGTGCTAGTTTAGCGGTCATAGCGTTACTTAACTGCTGATATTGACTGGTTAACTCGCCATTTATGGCAATATCCCCGCCAGTTATCAAGGTGACACTTTGCTTTTTATTATCACCCTTAGCATTGAGTATTAAGTCGGTGACTTGGTGTTTCTTCCATTTGAGCAGGTTGTTTCTTAGTTGTAGCGTAAATTTATGTTTAAGCTTAGGGGCATAACTGCCAATGAGTTGAACATAATCAAGGTTCACGCCATTAGCACTGAAATCATTGAGCTCAGTTTGCACTGTCAATAAAGGATTAGCCTGCAGCCCGTCGATATTGGCTGTGGCTATAATGCTGCCTCGGCCACGGTTAAACCACTGACTCACATCCGGCACACTCAGCTTAGCATTGACATCCCAGCGCTCTTTAGCTTCACCATGGACGCTTAATCTTGCTCCTAGTGCTTGGGCTTCGAGCTGATTGGCGGTGAGATTTAAGTGGCTATCTGCACTAATATCACCACTAACCGTAAGCGGGTAGCCATTAACACTGCCACTTAAGTTAGCTTGGGTGATAGCCAGTTGCCATGCATTGGCTGAAAGCTTGCCTTGAGTGGCAAAATTGCCGCTGATATTGCTGCTAATCAGGCCAAAATTATCCAGTTGAGCATCAACAGATTGTTCAGTGTTGCCACTTAGAGGTTGTTGGGTAAATAGCGGCAGCAGTTGCTGTAACTGTAACCCTTGGGTTTCGAGCTTGGCGTGCCACTGCACACTATCATCATAACTTAACTCAGCAGTGGCGGTTAATTGTCCAGCTGAAGAGGACATTGCTAACTGTTCAATGATGAGCTTTTGGCCTTGGTGTTTAAGCTGAGTATCAAGTTTAATGTTGATTTGTTGAGGTACTAGAGCTTTTGAGTCTTGAGTTGAGTTTTTAGTGCTATTGCTATGAGTTGCAAGCGCCGCAGTAGCATCATGGTTCACAGCGGTAATAGAGCCCCCGATCATGCTTGTGATATCGGCTTTTAGACTTAATTGCTGGCTATGGATATTTCCCGTCGACACTAGTGTTGCAATATTGGCTTGGAACTGTTTGCCGCCTAAGGGCCAATGCAGCTGGCTGTCACTGAGGCTGAGCTGATAGTTAAGGGTGTTTGTTGTGAGGGCTAAATTTGCATCCAACAGGAACTGGCTTTGGCCTTGTCCTTGAGCGCGTAGTTTGAGGTTACTAAAATCTTGGCTAAGCTCTAGACTTATGCGTTGATCTGCTAAACCGGGTAGCTCAGTTAAGTGCGCCAGCTGTAAATCTGCTGTTATTTCCAGCGGGTAGTTACCACTAAAATTAAGCTGACCGTTTAAATTCAATTGTCCGCTTGCTACTTGTCCGCTCAATAGCTCGCTGCTATCACTGTGGGTCAGTTGCAATGCGCTGACTCTAAGCATTGAGTCCTTCATACTGGCTTTAAGTTCAATATGAGGGAAGCTGTCTTGGCGTTCACCAAGAGTCAAGAGGCTGTCTGTGGCGGTTAGGTTTTTTACTCTGATGGGGAAAGGCAAAGTCACCTGAGGTAAATCGGTGAATGCGAGTTGACCTAAATCTTCAACCCGCTCAAAAGCAGGAGATGGCTCTACTGAGTTGTTCTGCGGGATAATGACTTTAAGCCCTTGGCTATTTAAGGTGCGAACCGTAAGCCCTGATGAGTTCCAAATGGCGTTAGCACTTAACTCATCGGCTTGATAGTTCATATCATGTATATTGACATCAAGGTTTTTGAGCTTGGCGCGGCTTAACAAAATTGCCATGGGGATTTCAAAAGATGCTGAAGCGGCATTTGCCAATTCAGTGGTTTTGTCTGTTGGCGGATTTGCGTTCTCTAAGTCAGCATTGGGGAGGTCATGGTAATCAATACTCACAGCTTCAGCGCTAAGGCTTTGTATGCAGAACTGTAAGTTAAGCAGGCAGCTTGGCTGCCAGGAAAGGGTTACTTCATTGGCTGTAACACTTAAGCCATCGAGGCGGTAATGCAGCTGTGACAAGCTAATTTCACGGTTTAATGTGCCCGATTGGTATTCAAGCTCAAGGCCTGGCAGTAATTTGTTCGCTAAGATTATTGCCCCTTGGCTGCCCATGGGCGTACCTAACATTAAAGCCAGCAACATCAGTAATGCCAAGGGTAAATAGAGACTTAATCTTAAACTATGCTTTAGCCAAGTGAGTAGTTTCGCAAGCGTTTTACTCGATGCTTGGTTAATTGCCAGCGGTGCAGCATTTGCTTCATCAGGGAGGTTATGCTTCATAACTCAGTCCCCATTGTGAGATGAATTCTCCATGAGCGGGCTACAGTGTCGGTTTCTTTTAAGCCAACGCCTAAATCCAGTTTGATAGGACCTATGGGAGAGATCCAGTGAACGCCGCCACCAACGGCCAATACAGGCTCAAATTGATCTGTGTCAAAGGCATTACCACCATCGATAAAACTTGCCAATCGCCATGTTGGTGTTAGGTAATATTGATACTCGAGGCTTGCCACCGCAAGATAGCGACCCCCGACCACTTGTCGTGATGTACCACCTTTGGCATTAGTATATTCGATATGCGGGCCTAACTCTTGGTAGCCATAGCCGCGAATACTTTGATCGCCACCGGCAAAATAGCGCAGTGATGGCGGAATATTCGCCATGTCTTGGGTGTCGGCTAAATTGGCAGCTAAATCGAGGCGAGCCACAAATCTGTGTTTATCAAACAAGGTGTCTATCCACTTAAAGCGGCTCTGAAGTCTGGTCAATTGCAAGCTTGAGCCAAAGCCTGGATCTGCATACTCAATGCTATAAATTTGTCTAAATCCTGACTTTGGATCTAAGCTATTGTCACCTCGTTGACTACGAGTTAAGTTCATACCAAGCAGATATAAATCAGGATCAAACTCTTGATCTAATTGACTATACTCTTCATGAACAGTTTCGAGTGAATAGCTCCATAGCCATTGATTATTGAGCTTTTGCTGCCTGATTATGCCTAATAAGCGTTTGCTTGATTCAAGTTCACCAGTGTTAGTAAAGGCTTTATCTGAGGTGATATAGTCTTGAGTTACGCCATATTTATCCTGTAGTAATCCCAATCTGATACTGAGTTTGTCATTTAGCACATGGGTCAAAGGAATGGCATAGGTGGTTAAGAATTTAGGTCGCTCAGGGGACCACTCTAGGCTAGTTTCTTGGCTGTGGCCTAACTGATTAACTTGTGGCGTACGCCAGGTAAATCTGACTCTAGGTTCGATACTTTTCTCACTGCTATTGCCAATATCTGCGCCCACGCCCACTTCAAAAGAATGTGCCCGCCTATCAAGGAGCTCAACTTTAATCGGCACTAAATTGTCATGGATTTTATCAATTTGAGGCAGTACTTTAATACTGCTGAAATAGCCAGAATCCAACAGATTGCGATGCAGCGTTGACAGCTGAGAGCTGGAATAAGGAGTATTAGCATTGAAAGGCACTAAGGTATTGAGTAGCTCATCATCTAAACTGTGGCCACTAAAACTGACGTTATCGAATAGGTAGCGTTTACCAGAATCAAAATGCAGGCTGATTTTGGCACTATTGAGGTCACGGTTGACTTGAATTTCAGCAAGGCTGTACTGAGCATCAAAGTAACCACGGGTGAGTGCTAAGGTTGAAAGTTGGGATTTAATCTCAGAATAACGTCCATGATTTAGGGGATCACCTGGAAGTAAATTGATACTGTCTAACCATAAATCAAAGGCTTCATCGCCGCGCATTTCACCACTGAATTGAATGTCGACCCATTGCACTAACGTAGGCTCACCTTGAGTGATGGCGACCGTGAGTTGCCAAGGCTCAGTATCAGATTCAAGTACGCTTAACTCCACGCTGGCATGGTAGTGCCCCAGTGATTCAAGGGCTGCGGTGATGTTATCTTCGGCAGTAAACAGGTAGGCGCGGCGCTGTACATCTGAATCAGGATCCGCGCCTAGGTGGGCGCGGATATTGCGTTCTAGCTTACTGTTAACCCCAGTAACATTAATGCTTAACCAAGTGTTGTCGCCAAAGGCTGGGAAAGACGCCAAAGGGGCGATAATTAGCCAAAAATACAGCAACAATAAACGAGGGGACATTAACAATCAGGGCACTTAATCAAGGATAATCAGATGCCTATTGTCGCCACAATTAGGCGAAGAGGCAAGGTGTTAGCGCGAATATTCCTTCGGCATAATTAGGCTAATAAACTAACGGCTTAAATAATGTGCAATCAAAAATGGAGTATGCCAATATATCGTTGACCTTACCACTATTGTGATCTTAACAAGCTATATCAGAGTTATTAACGACATCGAGTAATCTTTGTTCATCCATGGAGGAATTACTTGGAACGGCATGAATATGTGCTGTAAGTCACTTTATTTATAATCCTTTGTTTTGGAAGAGGTTATTGTGTTTGTGCAAATTTTTATGTTTGGTTTACGACCTATTAAAATGGTTTATATTCATAAGTTTTCATATTTGTTTTTTGTCATTTCATATCTTACCTAATCGCCATTCATAAGTTTGTCATATAGTCAGCCCATCTATAAAAGTGTCTATAAAGGGTGATGATTATGAATAATAAATATCAACTAGCTCAATCTGTTATCTTAGGTGCTGTGCTGCTATCGGCAACACCATTAGCCCATGCTGCTCAAGAGAGTGAAGTCTTTGATGGCAAGATTAGTGGTAAGCTGACGTTTGCATCTGACTATGTTTTTCGGGGGGAGTCCGAAACCATGGATGGTGATGTACCTGTAGTGCAGGGTACCTTAGGCTGGGGCAATGATCTGGGTTGGTACTCAGGTGTTTTTGCTTCAAATATTAAATTTGCCGATCCAAATTTAGAAATTGTGACCGCACCTTACATAGGTAAAACTGGCGAATTTGGTACCAGTGGCATTAGCTATGATGTGATGGTGTTTTCGTATCTCTATCCTGGCGCATCGTACTCTAATTACACTGAATTATGGCTAAAAGTGGGCAAGCAATTTGGCAGCGCGAATGTGCAGCTTGAAGTGACCCCAACCTTGGATGATTGGTTTGGTGTTAAGGGCTGGCAAGGGGTTAACTATGCCGTGCACCCAAGCTATGGTTTTGATAATGGCGTTAAGGTGTCTGGCAGTTTTGGTTATCAAGATCTTGATGGTGAGGGGGCTGAAGGTTGGGGCCATTGGAACCTTGGTGTGAGTAAAGCTTATGCTGGCATCAATTTTGATTTGCGCTATCACGGCAGCACAGTGGAGGCTGATCATAAAGTCTATGGCACTCAGACTAAGATTTTTGACGACAGAGTGGTGTTAGGACTTAGTAAAAGCTTTTAATCTTAACCATTAATATAAATATAAGCGTGTAGCACAAGCGTCACAGGATAGCCTTAAAGGATCTGTATTGCACAAATTTTGTGCCGCACAGATCCTTTTTTATAGTCTTTTTTGTTAGCTGTGACGCATTCTAGGCATGGGGTAATAGGCAAATGTGAAAAATTATGAATAATAACCCTTATTGTGAGACCGCTTATTTGGAATGAGAACATGGCTGCGACTGGGTTTGCGAATACTGTACTCGTGGTTGATGACGAAGCCGTTATTCGTGCTCGATTAAAGGGGTATTTTGAGCGAGAAGGTTATCGAGTCCTTGAAGCTGCAGACGGTGAGCAGATGTGGCAACAATTTGCCAAACAGCACATAGATTTGGTGATGTTAGATGTCAATTTACCAGGGACTGATGGTTTGAGTTTGGCCCGAGATCTCAGAGGTCGCTCTGACGTTGGGATTATCTTAGTGACTGGGCGTGATGAAACCATAGATAAAATTATTGGGCTTGAAATGGGCGCGGATGATTATGTCACTAAGCCTTTTGAATTAAGGGAATTATTAGTCCGAGTTAAAAATTTACTGTGGCGAATTTCTTTGGTTAAAAAAGCTCAGCAAGAAGTCGTGGCTCAATTTGAAAAGTGCGATGACTTGATAGTGTTTGATAACTACATTCTGGGGTTAAATAACCGTAAATTAACCCGAGATGAAGATGTGATTAAACTCACAAAAGCCGAATTTGAGCTGCTTACCGTGTTTGCCTTGCACCCACAACAGGTATTGTCCCGTGAACGCTTAATGCAGCAAACCAGTCATAGAAATGAAGAGGTTAATGACAGAACTATAGATGTCATTATCCGCCGCCTGCGCAATAAATTACAGGCAGATCTGTTTGTGACAGTCCATGGTGAAGGCTACTTATTTGCCACTAAAGTTGAAGATTGAGGGGTAAGCCTCAGGTTAAAGGCTCAGGTTTAAGGCCTAGGCTTAACATTTGTAACGCGGTAAATGGGGTAGAAGTCTGCCGGGGCTAAGCTGTCTTCAAGGGCGTTGAGTTGTATATTTTCTTGGATTAACGTTTGTATTTTTGGGCCTATATCCCCAAATGGCCCAGCACCTTCAAGGATTTTTACTATCACATCGATGGCAAGTTTTCCTTGTAATACCACTTGATCGTTACTGCTAAACGCTACCTTATGGCGATAGATGCCTCGCAGCACGGCGGGAGATAAATAACTACTAACAAGCTTTATCTGGTTACTGAGTTTTTTATGTTGCAAGGCTCCCACCGCAGCTTCAATAGCAACGGCGCTGCCAAGAATGTAATCGGGCTGATGATCGTTGAGCAGGTTATGTAACTGATCCCGATAAAGATCGCGGTTATTATCCGTGTGACGGATGGAAGATACATCAATCTGACTATTGGCAATGGCATCAAGTATCCCAAGCTCCACCCAGTCACTGCCTCCCACCCGTTCAGGGCCTGTGAGTAAGGCGAGCTTTATCGAGGGGACTTTTGTGGTGTTTAAGGGCGCGCTATTCGCCAATGGCGCCGGGCTTAATGAGCTGCGAATAAAATCACCGGCGAGCCAGCCCATTTGATACCAATTGACTCCAACCCGAGTATCAATAACTGGGCTATCGAGGCGATTAACTAGGGCAATAATGGGTTTATTTATCTGGGCTTTGTAGCCTTTAAGCAGATCAGGATCTACGCTACCCAGTAAGATGGCATCAAAATCTTGGCTAAGGCAGTGCTCAAGTTGTTTTAACTGTTTACTTTTTTTGTAATAGCTGCCTGCTTCAAACAAGGATAAATTAATGCTCAATTGCTTAGCTTGTGACACCAAGCCATAGTCTATGCCTATCCAGTAGGCGTCTTTAAGGTGCGGCACTAAAGCGCAGATCCGCCATGGTTTTTTTGCTTGAGTGAGGGGAGCGTAGTGGATGGAATTTGAGGTTTGAATTTTGCCATTAAACGGTGTGCGCTGCTCTAATGTCCAATATTGAATGGGTGCTGCATGGGCAAAGCCTAAAAGTGTTGGAATGCAGCCTAGTAATATGAACAAGAATATATACATGAGTTGGTGCATGTTATTGACTCACTTTTCTATTGTGCACATTTCATTACGTTACTTAAATTCAAGCTTAAATCAGGTAACAACTAATTGTTCGTAATGGTAACAGTTTAAGGAACAAATGTGAGGACTTTATCACTGTCAGGCAAGAGTTTAGTGGGCCGTTTAATGTTGGCATTTAGTCTACTTGGTTTGCTGTTACTGCTATTGATAAGCTTAGGGAGCGTCTCGCTTTACTGGGTTAAGCTTGCGGATAAATATTTGTATGAAGAGGCGCTGCCCGCTTCAGAGGCGGCCAGACAATTAATGCAGTCTTCTAATGCGTTATTAGATAATGCTCAGAGGCTTGAGCGCGTAGAAAAAGAGGCTGAACGGGCTTTTTTAGGGCGTAAGTTGTCCATTGAAAGTACTAACTTACTGGCAGCCATCGAACGGCTCAGTGGCCTGAATGTCAAAGGCATGGATGACACTGGATTGAATAAAACCGCGCAGAGTTTACAGCAATTAGGGGCGAGCAATAATCGGTATTTTGCTCTTTTTGCAGGTGAAATCATCCACGATTTATCAATATTGGGCCAGCAAGTGGGTGAACGGCTTACTCTAGCCCATCAATTACATGACAAAGGCCGAGCACTTGCAGAGGCCGCAAGCCGCAGCAGTGAGTTACTTGAGGCCGAGCTTGCCGTGGTGGATGCGGCTATTTTGGCAAAGCTGAGCTTGGCTTACCCACAATTGGCGGGCAATGCACATAGCACGCATCTGTTGGATACCATCATAGAGCAAGATTTAGATATTCGTGAGCGTTTAAACCGCGCTTTAGCCTTAGTGCACCATATCGCGCTTATTGGCCAGTTATTGCAATCCCCTGAGCAGCAATTGGGGCTTAATAACGTCTTGGCTAGCATGTCGCGGGTACTAACCCAATCCGACTTGTTGATAACCCCGCAGTATAATAACTCTGGGGTAAATAATAGTCATGGGGCGGGTCGATTTGCTGATCCAGTGGTTAATCGCCAAATTGATTTAATGCCTCTAGAGCTGCTTAAAGACCTAGTGCGCGATCCCACCAGAGCTACAGATTTGTTTAAAGAGTTGGTGATACTCAAACAAGCCAACTTAAGTCTTGGTTTGCAGCTGCAATATTCCCAAGTGCTGACTAGGCAAAATGCCCAGCTATTACTGTTAACCAATAAACTTGGGCAATTAAATAAAGCGGTAGACAGCGCCATGAAAACCCAGCAGTCTCATGCTGTGGATGCGCGCCATGAGTTTTTACAGCAATTATTCTGGGCTAAATCTGGGCTATGGGCTACTGGAATTTTGATGTTAATTATCATGGCACTTGTGGTTTACCGAGTGATTTATCAAGGGATTGCACTACGCCTTAATGAAGCCACATCGGCATTATCTCAATTAAGCCAAGGCAATATCGATGTGGAACTCGATCCCCATGGGGACGATGAACTAACCGCTATGGCATCGGCGATTGAGGTTTTTAAGAAAAATACCGCCCACAATCAAGCGCTACAAACTGAATTGCAAGCGACCGCATCAGAGCTTTTTTCCCATAAAGCATCACTGGAAAGTACAGTACAAGCCCGCACCTTAGAACTTGCTGAAGCGAACCGTCAACTGGATGCCGAAGCAAAAGGCCACTCAGCGGCAAGGGTCATGGCAGAACAAGCCAGCCAAGCTAAATCATTGTTTTTAGCAACAATGAGCCATGAAATTCGCACCCCACTCAATGGGCTGTTAGGCACCTTAACCTTGCTTGGTCATGGTGCATTGCCCCCAGCACAAAAACAGATGTTGGCTTTATCCCAATACAGTGGCACCTTGCTGCAAACTGTGCTGAATGACATCTTAGATTTTTCTCGTTTAGAGCAAGGAAAGCTCACTAACGAGCCCCGCTCAACTGCCCTTAATGATTTATTGGATGAAGTGATGGCGATTATGAATGCAGGCGCTGGGTTGTCGGGTTTATCCCTGCGCTTAGTACGGCATGATTTACCTATGTGGGTGAATATTGATGGCCCCAAACTGCGTCAAGTGTTGTTTAACTTATTGGCTAACGCTATTAAATTTACTCCAACAGGGGAAATCGTGCTTAAAGTTAGCGTGGATTCGCAGCGTTTGGTCTTTGAAATTACAGATACCGGTGTTGGGATCAGTGAGGCGGCGATGAAGCAATTATTTATCGCTTATAGCACTCTGCCAAACCAAAGCAGAACCCGAGGTACAGGTCTTGGCCTTGCCATTTGCAAGGAGTTGGTGGCGTTGATGAATGATGCTCATTCTGTTGAAGCGTCAATTTGGGTAAAAAGTATTGTTGGAAAGGGCTCAACATTTGGTTTTAGCTTACCGCTGCATGCCTGTAATGAGGCCTATGCTCCAGTTATGGTAGTTTTGCCTAAAGTCGCTCCCCAATGCGTCCTAGTGATAGAAGATAATAAGGTTAATGCCATGGTGGCTCAGGGCTTTTTGGCCCACCTTGGCCATAGTTCAGTGCTGGTCGATAGTTGTGCTAGGGCAAGGGCCTTATACCGAGCCGATACCGCGCAGAAATTTGATGGAATTATGCTAGATATCCAGCTTGGAGATGGCTCAGGTATTGCGTTACTGGCAGAGCTTAAACAGATAGCTGCACTGGCGAAGTTGAATGTTAGCATCGCCGCATTTACTGCGCAAATTCAAGAGGATGACATTCATGTTTACCAAGACTCAGGTTTTGATCAAGTGTTAGCTAAGCCGCTGAATATGCAATCATTGGCTCGCTGGATAGGGGTGGCGACAGATGAAGCTTCAGCTGTTACTGGGACTCAGCTTAATGTGGTTGAACTAGCTGAGGCTGCACAGCAGCCTTTATTGGATAAAAAACAAATAATTGATGATTTACAGTATCTTGGTGACCGCACCATGAAGGAAATGTTTAGCTTGTTTAGCAACAGCAGCACGGCACAAATAACCGCCCTTGCAGATAATAACTGTGATGCCGCAACCTTACTTCACGCCCTTAAAGGCAGTAGTGCTAGCATGGGATGTATTGCACTAAGTCAAAGATGTAAACAGCTAGAGCTCGATGAGCTGAATGATGATTCATATCAATCTCTTAAGAAATTGTGGCAAGCATCAATTAGCGCGCTCGAACTCATCCTAACCCATTAGCTTGATGTCAGTTTGTCATGACAATCGATTTGTTGTTCAATGCTTGCCATAGCGCCGACTATTTAGCCTTTGCTTTACTTTCGTTTAGTCCTTCACAGTCACTTGCAACCCAAGTCTGCGTCAAGTGGGCGAGGGCGGTATAAAATCCCCCATGATCAATGCTTGCAACCTTATCGGCAAAGCGGGGTAGCCAGGCATTAAGGTATTGGTTTATAAAAATAAGCTGGCTATTGTCATCACGCTTGGTGGCGCCTTCAGCCACATAAGCCAAGATAACGGCTAAATGATCAGCAGGCTCTGGAAACTGGCTTTGAATGCTAAGTTGGCTTTGCTTAAGGTAGCCTTGCATTGTTTGATGATGCTCACCAAAGAGCAAGATTTCAGCGTCCTTAGCCGAGTTATCCGTCAGGTACAAACTGGCATAGGGATTGGCGCTGTGTTTGGTACCGACCAAAAATAGACCGCAATAATCTGCAGCTAAGCTTAACCTCTGGTGCTCCGTGGTTAAGCTGCTAAGGATAATATTAAGACTGGCAATATCGTGTTGGAACTGTGGGTCTCTTGCCAGCTGGGTCAAAAAATCTTGGCCTTGAGTTGAGGTGAGTTCTGCCACTTGCTGGTGGTCGAGTTCCTTAGCAAAGAGTGATGAAAGCAAGGTGTATACCATAGCGCGGCCTTGGTTCATTGGCGTGTTATAAACGCTGGTGTCATTCATTTTTCAGCTTCCTTTTCCACTAAATCGCGGCTTAGTCGAAGCGCCACAATATGGCGCTGGCTTAGTTTGACTTTAAATTTGGGTTTCTATTGGGCCACTAAACGCACTGACCTCTGGCACCTTACCTTGGTACTTTTCTATATCGACTAAGCAAGTGTAAGCTGAGCAAGCTTGGGCAAGTTTTGAGCTACCAATGTCTAAGGTCAAAGTATTAGGATCCCCATAGCTGCACAGGGCGCCGATATCATTACCCCCTTGTTTAGCGCCATCTTTACCCACAGGACCATACCAAGCACCTTCATGGATACGTATTATGTTGCGGGGGAAGTTATCCGATACCACAGCTCCAGCTAACAGTTGACCGCGATCGTTAAACACTCTCACTATATCACCATCCTTGATGCCCCTTTGCTTGGCATCTGCCGGGTTTAAATACACAGGTTCACGGCCTTTTACTGTGTAAGTTTCCCGGTATTGCTGGGACTCGCACATTTGCGAGTGCAAGCGTTTATCTGGGTGGCAAGATTGCATCCACATTGGATATTTGTCTGATCTTGGACCGCCATGGCTGCGCTCAGCTTTTTCTATCCACGTTGGGTGTCCTGGGCAGTCATCGTAATTGTACTGGGCAATTTTGCGGCTGAAAATCTCAATCAGACCAGAGGGGGTACCAAGGGGATTCATTTCAGGATCATCCCTAAAATCAGCATGGCGGGTCCAAGGCTTACCTTCACCAAAGTGCACGTAACCCGCTTTCCAGAAAGTATCAAAATCCGGCATAGGGAATTTACCTGCGTTGTCGGCTTTACAATCGTTATAAAGCTTTTTAAGCCAATCAAATTCAGACATGCCGCGGGTGTATTCTTTCTCTTTACCCATAATTTTGGCAAAGCGGGTGAAGATGTCAAAATCTGACAAACTTTCAAATAACGGCTCAACCATTTTTTGCATTGCCAAAATGCCACGATTGGCATAGCTGCCATAGATGTCAATATCATTGCGCTCTAGGGTAGTGCAAGCGGGCAAGACGATATCAGAAAAGCGGCAGGTGGCAGTCCAATTTATATCGACAGTGACCACGCATTCAAGCTTTTGAAATGCTTGCTTCATCTTGTTTCTATCTTGATGATGGTTCCAAGGATTATTGCCAGAGAACACCATCATCTTTATGTCTGGATAGGTGACCTTAGCGCCATTGGCATCAATGACTTTACCTGGCTCTAAAATGGCGTCAATCCAGCGCGCGACAGGGATAGTGCTGCTTGCGCCTTTGAAATCATTGTTATTAAACAGCGGCTTTTGGTCTTCATCTAAGTTACGGGGAAAAGCCCCTGGCGCTGCAGCCCCCGATGAAGGTACGCCAATGCTTGAGTAATGGTGACCATAACTTATGCCGCCGCCAGGTAAGCCTATCTGGCCTATCATAGTGGCAAGTACTGCCGCCATCCAATAGGGTTGTTCACCATGTTGCTGACGTTGAATACACCACCCCATCATGATCTGAGTGCGCCCTTTGGTCATCACCTTGGCTAAATCGCGGATAATTTCTGCACTAACCCCTGTGATTTTACTGGCCCATTCGGGGGTTTTGGCTATGCCGTCTGATTCCCCCATTAAGTAGGGTGAAAACTGCTCAAAACCTAGACTGTAGCCTTGAATAAAGGCGTCATTGTGTAATTTTTTGGCTACCATTTCATGGGCAATACCCAGCATTAAGGCAACATCGGTTTGCGGGTTAACATAAAGTTGCTCACAGCCCAAGTATTGCTGGGTCTTAGTTACCACGGGATCTATGCTTATTACACGAATTTTACCTTGTTTTACTTTCTCTTTTAGCTCTGCAAGGTAAGCAAATGATTCGTGGGTTTCGGCGTTCCAGCCCACCTGCAGATTTTTATAGGGATCATTTGACCATAAAATCAGCGTAGTAGACTCAGCAAGAATAAGCGGCCATGAGGTACCCTGAGCATACACTTCGGTGGAGCCTAAGATATAGGGCAAAATTGTTTGCCCAGCCCCTGTTGAGTAGTCGCCAATTTTTTTAACAAAATTACCGTGCATGCCCACAGCACGCTGCATATGACTAGTACTTGAATGCAGCTGCCCAGTAGCCCGCCAACCCGTTTGGCCGGCATGTAAACCCGATGGGCCATATTTTGTTTGTACTTCATCCAACGAGTCTTTAAATAAGCTTAAGGCTTTGTCCCAAGTGACACGTACAAAACGGAAATCTCCCCGTTGGCTGGTGTCACTTTTGTGGCCCTTCAATAAAAAGTCTAAGCGCACCATAGGGTAGCGTACCCTGGAGGGGTTGTAGACTAAGCCTTTAACTCCATTAATCATGTCCGTTGGGTATTTGTCTAGCTCAAAGGGAATAACTTGGTCTATCACGCCATTTTTTCGCTTCATTTTAAAAGCGCCAAAATGTGAGCCCGTGGTGAGCCAGTCATCATTGACCTTGGTGCTGACTGCGGCGAGAGCATTAAGGGGGGCTAAAATAGATGCGCCGCTAAGGCTCATATAAGAGCTGGCCACTAAGCCTTTAAGAAAATCTCTTCTGTTCATTACGATGTCCTTACGCAGTGGGTTATTAGTGCGCTGACTTATCAAAAGTCGATGAATGTTCTTGTAAGTACTTTTGCACTAAGGCTTGGGTATCTTGATCCATGTTGACGAACGCTATCATGCCGTTAAACATGCCAGGCCAAGTGTTGGCGTCAAAGTGCGCTTCATCGGGCTGGGTATGGCATACGCTGCAGCTGCTTGAGTAAGTTGTGCGGGCATAATCCCAAAGCGGTTGTAGATTTTTTACTAGGTAATCACTTTCTGTCCAAATTTGGGCTTCGACTCGTTGCCACTTAAGGCCTGTCATGGGATCTTCTTTCTCTTCAAAGACCGCCATCACACCTTCTTCTAATGCGGCCTCTTTAGTGAGTTGAGCTGAAAGAATATTGAGCCCAAAATCGAAGTAAATAACCCGGCCAGCGCCAATTTTTTTGCGCCAACCATAGATCCCGATTTTGACTCTATTGCCTTGGGTTTCAAGTATGGTCACTTTAGTGGCAATATTGAGTGTGCCAGCTTCAACATCTGTGCTTTCGTTAAAATAAAGTGGTTTAGTTAAGGCCGTGAAATAGCTTTCACCTGTATTAAGGCTGCTTTCCCCTGCACCCACTTGGGCAATGAGCTCTGGGGCACGTGCTGTGCCCATATCTGGCAGTTTGTGGGCTATGCCTTTGTGGCAATCTACACAACTTTGGTCAATTTCTGCAGCACGTTTCATTTGCTTTTGCGCCAGTTTTGACATGTCTTCCCACTTCATCGAATCGTAGTTGTGACAGTTTTTACAGGCTAGCGAGTTATCGCGATCGAAACGTTTCCATTCTCGGCTAGCCATTTCTAAGCGTTTAGCTTCAAATTTTTCTTCGGTGTTGACCGTCTGCAATAACCAGCCCCACATATCGTGGGAGGCTTCAATTTTTCGGCCAATTTTGCGGCTCCATTCGTGGGGCACATGGCAATCAGGGCAGGTTGCCCGCACGCCAGAATGATTTGACCAATGCACAGTTTGTTGCAGCTCTTGATAAGGCTTGCTTTCCATGCTGTGGCAGCTGATGCAAAACTCTTCCGTGTTGGTCATTTCTAATGCGGTATTAAAACCACCCCAGAAAACAATCCCCATTAAAAAAGCTGACAGGCTAATGGTGCCTAATGTGAGGTATTTGGCAGGCTGGTTGAGTGTACGCCAAGTGTTGATAAACCACTTCATAACAATATCCTTTATAATATTAGCTAATGATTTTATTGGGGATTAATGCGCGATGACGCCGCCAAAGGCCTGGATCATCCAAATAATGAAACCATAGCCGCTGATGCTGATGACAGTGAGGATTGGGAACAATAAAAAAATGATAAATCCCAGTGCTCTGACTTCATCATTTTTCACTTTCTCAGGTGCTTGAGTTGACTTTTTTATTACCATGACAGACTCTCTTAAATGATCCTCGTAACCGATAAGAGTAATATTAGAGAAGGTTTGTTAATGGCTGTAATACTTGGAATGAATGAACTTTGACAATATGTGAAAGAATGTGAAAACCGCAGTAGTGGCAACTGTGAATAAAACTTAAATTTTAGTATTAAATCAGATGCTTATAAGTTTTATGAAGAGCTGTTATTATATTGCGTTCTTTACCTTAAAACTCACGAGTTCCTGTTTAGCTACATATAGAAAGTGGATTGTGTGATTATTTTTATTAGGATTGGCAAGATTATTATTTTGATGTTGTCACTTTTACGCCGCTTTTATACTTTTAGTCTTGAGGGTCATATTTTTTACTAGTAGCATCAGTATGTTGGTCTCTGTTGACCACAAGATTGAAAGGTTAGACCACTGTTATTTGTACCACAAAATTATTTATAACATGTTGAGAATAGAAATGAATACAAGACCTGAAATTACCATATCTTCGTTAGATGCTGATAGGCTATATAAGTTAATTGAATCAATGCCGAAAAACAGTTTTGCAGGAAAAGCTGAGCTTGAGTCGGAGCTTGAGCGAGCTAATGTGGTGGCTCCTGAGTTAGTGCCTCCGACAATAGTAACGATGAATTCAATGGTAAAGTTTATTATTGAATCAACTAAAGAAGAATTCGAGCTAACACTTGTTTACCCTAAGGATATTGATTCAAGCGGTAAAAAAATATCTATTCTAGCACCTGTGGGAAGTGCGTTACTGGGTCTCTCTCAGGGAGATGAAATTGAATGGCCAAAACCAGGCGGCGGTTTTCTGAGAGTAAAACTCACTGAAGTGGTTTATCAGCCAGAAAGGGCAGGTGAGCTGCATCGATAAAGTAACAGTATGGATTTGGCCTAACCAGTTAAGCATTCAGGCGCAGCAAAACGGCGTTGGTGTTTGGTGCGTTAGGCTTCAAGTATCTTTAATAGTAGTAACCTCCTGAAGAGAAGAAATAATCTTTAATATCAAAATGTTATCACCATGGTGGAATGTGCATTTATTATCTCGAGTTGAGGTTGTTTAATACATAATTTCGGGGTTAAGTACGGTATTGATTGGCGACAGTAATTGTCGTAGCGAGTGCCTAAGTTGCTTAAATACTGGCTCATGGCTGTATCTGTGATGCTGAATAATATCAACATTAGCTTGCCAGCCAATCTCTTTAAATTCGGAGGGGAGCATCACTAACTGACCGCTATTAACATAGTTATTGGCAATATGGTTGGGCAATAAACACCACCCATGGCCCTGTAGCGCAAGTTCTAACAAAATATAATAGTTATCGGCATACCAAACGTCAGGACTAATGGCGAATTGGAAGCTACTGGATTTAGTATTTCGCGATCGGATCAAGAGTTGACGGTGCAATTTTAAATGGGCTAGATTTTCACATATCTGCTGTGCTAGCGGATGCGCACTTGCAACGTACATATCAAATTTAATTGAGCCAATTGATTCAAAGTCGATGTGAGTTGGGATCGTTAACTCACTAAAAATAATCCCGGTAACAGCCCGTTCAGTATCAATCATATCAATAATATCAATGCTTGATGCGGTTAAAAACTCGAGCGTGATAGTCGGAAATTTAGCTTCCAGTTCATTAAGAATATTGGACAGCTTTTGCAGTGGGATCCCTTCATCTAAACCTATGGTCAGCTCAGATATCGCCCCTTGCCCTAAACTTTGGGCGCAATCACGCAGGCGTTGATGTTGGCTGAGTAATACCTGGGCGTGGGGTAGCAGCTTTTTTCCCGCAGGTGTCAATTGAGGGTAGCGTCCGCTGCGATCAAATAATGCGCTGTTGCAATCTATTTCAAGGTTTATCACATGCTGGCTGATGACAGATTGTGCCTTCTTGAGGCTTCTTGCTGCAGATGAAAATGAGCCTGTGCTTACTGTCGCCACAAAGGCTTCAAGCTGTTCAACACTATACATATCGTCTTTATCGATACTTACTACCTTTTATGTATCTATATTTTGGATGAAAATAGCAAAAATATCACCATTAAATAGAGATAAATATGCAAAATAGAGAAAGAGTGTTCCATGCCGTGTCTTTTGAACTTATTGCGCTGGTTTTTATCGTGCCAGCTAGTGCATTGTTAGTTGAAAAAGATACTGCAGACATGTTACTGGTGAGTGCTGGCATGACACTGTTTGCTGTATTTTGGAATTATATATACAACCTATTGTTTGATAAGCTTATTGGTTCTAACAGAGTGGAGCGAAAAATAGCTATAAGAGTCATCCATGCACTAGGATTTGAAAGTGGTATGCTAGTTTTTACCATTCCTTTAGTGTCATGGTATTTATCATTGAGTTTAATTGATACCTTAGTCCTTGAAGCAGGGGTGTTGGGCTTTATTCTGATTTATACAGGGGTATTTAATTGGCTTTATGATGTGTATCAGCCCTATCAAAAGTGTTTTGAAAAATCGGCGAGTTAAAGACTCGTGGCGATAAATAATTGGTGCTACATGAGTGGTATTCGATGATGGATTTTAGGGCAAAGTTATTGGAAATTAATCTATTTATCAATTGTATTCAAGCCTGGTTATTGTAGATTTATCATTAAAAACGTATCAAGGATTTAAGATGTTTATTGAAACGACTTCATCGCCAAATAGCGAAGACTTGAAAACCATCAGCCAAGGCATACAGAGATTTAATCAATCACATCTGTCAAATGAGCTAGTGCTTGAAGCGGATACCCGTTTTGCCGTTTTCGCGAAAGATGACAAGGGGATAGTGCAAGGGGGGATTCGTGCGCTGGCATTTTGGAATTATTGCATTATCGAGTTACTGTGGTTATCCAAAGAAACCCGTGGTTCAGGTGTTGGCCGTCAGTTAATGGCAGCCGCTGAAGCGTTTGCTATTGAGAAAGGCTTTAGCTATATGCGTACAGAAACACTCAGTTTTCAGGCTAAGCCATTTTATGAAAAACTGGGTTATAAAGTGTATGGCGAGTTAGACGATTATCCTGCAGGCTTTACCACTTATTGTTTGGTAAAAAAGTTATAGCCGATTTAGCCTTGAATTCGCTTTATCTTGGGCCGCTCTGTTCGGGAGTTGCGGCTTATTCCTGTTAATGTTCTGCGATAGTGCCAGTATATTGGATTTTATGTTTGTTAACCCCCCTTTATCAAGTGCATTGATTTTACTGATTGTAGTAATCTGTTTATTCCTCTTCAGTGTTGGTGGAAATTGTCTAAACTTAATAATGAAGGCATTGGTTGGAGCTGCTATCGCGGCCCTAAAATGTCAATCAATTAGGGGGAAATATGGATTCAATTAAAATAAGACATCATATGGACAGGCAACCTGTGTTACTTAAAGCTGACATGCCTTTGGCTAATGCTGTTGAACATTTGTTAACCCACAATAAAGCAGGCGCTGCTGTGGTCGATAATCAAGGAGAGCTAGTGGGCTTTTTGTCGCAACAAGATTGCCTAGCTGTAATGCTTAAAAGCAGTTACCACTGCGATATGACCTCAATAGTATCCGATTGCATGAAAACCGATGTACTGTTTGTGAGTCCAGAAGACAGCATATTGGAGCTTGCAGAGCAGATGTTAGGCCCTAAGCCTAAAATTTATCCCGTGGTGAGTGATGGTAAAGTTATAGGCACTATTAATCGCACTAATGTGCTTAGCGCCATGAACACTTATATGCAGCAATGTTATTTAACTCCAGCTTAGGTTTTTAGCCTCATCCAGCCTCAGCAAGTCGTTTAGGCTTATCCCATCGAGGCTAAACTAATATCAATATGGTCAGTTCCTTGCTAGGATCGCTTCTTTTGATTCTGGCAAGGTAAGTAGATTTGGCTTCGGATAACCACCCCCTCTCAAATGCATTTCTTAGTCTGTGTTACCAAACGGATGCAGCGAAAATTCGCCGCCGTTTATTCAGGCTTAAAAAAGAGCCCGAGTCCGAGAAGAAATCTGCTGTGTTAGCCCAGCTTGAAGTCGCGGCTCGTGAGTCCTTTGATAAGGTCCAGCTTAGACTCAATAAGCGTCCTAAGATTAGTTATCCTGCTGAATTACCTGTGTCACAAAAACGTGATGAAATCGCTAACGCCATCGCTAATCATCAAGTGGTGATCGTGGCGGGGGAGACAGGCTCAGGTAAAACGACTCAGCTACCTAAAATTTGTCTCGAGCTTGGCTTAGGGACCCGAGGGTTCATTGGCCATACCCAGCCTAGGCGCTTAGCGGCTCGAAGTGTGGCAAGTCGCATTGCCGATGAGCTTAATTGCCCCCTTGGTGAGGCGGTGGGCTTTAAGGTGCGTTTTGCTGATGCCCTTAGTCCAGACTCCTACATTAAATTAATGACTGACGGTATTTTACTGGCGGAATTAACCTCAGATAAACTGTTAAATCAATACGATACTATCATCATCGATGAGGCCCATGAGCGCAGTCTCAATATCGATTTTATCTTAGGTTATTTAAAACAGGTACTAAAAAAACGCCCAGATCTAAAAGTGATCATTACCTCAGCGACCATAGATGTGGAAAAGTTTTCCCAGCATTTTAATGGCGCGCCCATTATTGAAGTTTCAGGCAGAACTTACCCCGTTGAAACCCGCTATCGCCCGCTAGTGCGTGACAGCGAAGCGGATCTTGATTTTAGTGATGGTATTTATTCTGCGGTAGATGAGTTAATCCAAGAAGGCCCTGGGGATATTCTTATCTTCTTAAATGGTGAGCGTGAAATTCGCGATACCGCCGATATGCTCAGAAAGCGTCAGTACCGCGACACAGAAATTTTGCCTTTATATGCGCGCTTATCTTATGGCGAGCAATCAAAAGTATTTAAAAGCCATATCGGCAGACGCATAGTGCTGGCCACCAACGTGGCAGAAACGTCATTAACAGTGCCGGGCATTCGCTACGTTATTGACCCAGGCACGGCGCGCATGAGCCGCTATAGCTACCGCACTAAGGTGCAGCGCTTGCCTATTGAGCCGATTTCACAAGCCAGCGCTAATCAGCGTCAGGGGCGTTGCGGCCGAGTGGCAGCGGGTATTTGTATTCGCCTCTATGATGAGCAAGATTTTTTATCGCGCCCAGCGTTTACCGACCCTGAGATCCTGCGCACAAACTTGGCCTCGGTTATTTTGCAAATGCTCGCCATAGGCCTTGGTGACATTGGCGGATTTCCGTTTATTCAGCCGCCAGAGCAAAAGCACATACGTGATGGCTTCTTGCTACTGGAAGAACTGCAAGCTGTGCATAAGCAAAAAGGCCACTTAGTGCTTACGCCGCTTGGGCGTATTTTAGCCCGTATTCCAGTGGACCCTCGCCTTGGGCGCATGGTGATTGAAGCCAATCAATTGGGCTGTTTAAATGAAGTGATAGTGATTGCTGCTGGTCTTTCTATTCAAGATCCAAGGGAGCGTCCAGCGGAGAAAAAGCAAGCCAGTGATGAATCGCATCGCCGCTTTGCCGATAAAGACTCTGACTTTGTCAGCTGGATAAATCTGTGGACGTATCTTAAGACTCAAAAGCATGAATTGTCGGCAAGTCAATTTAGAAAACAGTGCCGTGATGAGTATTTAGCCTATTTAAGAGTGCGCGAGTGGCAGGATTTATTCACCCAAATTAAACAAGCGGTTCACGACCTTAAATGGCGCTTAAATGACACGCCTGCCAATTATGAACAAGTGCATAAAGCGGTACTTTCAGGGCTTTTGAGCCAAATTGGCTTTAAAGATGCCAATAATGAGTATCTAGGTGCACGAAATCGTAAGTTTTTCGTGTTCCCAGGTTCACTATTGGCTAAAAAAGGACCAAAGTGGATCATGGCAGCTGAGTTGACTGAAACCTCACGCTTATTTGCCCGTTGCTGCGCTAAAATTCAGCCCGAATGGCTCGAATCCCTCGCGGGGCATTTAATCAAAAAGAGCCATCTTGAGCCACACTTTGAAGCCAAGCCTGCCAGCGTTATCGCTTTTGAAAACCAAGTGCTTTATGGGCTAAATATCGTTAGTCGCCGCAAGGTGCAATATGGGCCAATTGATCCTGTCGAGGCGCGAGAAATATTTATTAGAAGCGCCTTAGCCGAAGGTCAATTGCAAACTCAAGAAGCCTTTTTTGTTAATAACCAAGCCTTGGTTGAAGACATTGGCAACTTGGAGCATAAATCACGGCGACGAGACATCTTAGTGGATGAGCAAGTGCTGGTTGATTTTTATGAGCCACGTATTCCCCAAGGCATATACAATGGTCAGCTATTCTTTGGCTGGTGGAAAAAAGCCAAGCGTGATACCCCGCAATTATTGGACTTTAATCCTGAACTGTTAATGCAGCGCAGCGGCGCGCATATTTCTGCGCTGGATTTCCCCGATGTGTGGCATAAAGGCAATTTAGCCTTGGCCTTGAGCTACCATTTTGAGCCTGGCGCGAATGATGATGGCGTGTCTGTGCATCTGCCGGTGGCGCTACTTAACCAAGTGGATGACACAGATTTTGATTGGTTAGTGCCAGGGCTTAGGGAAGAGAAATTTATCGCGCTTATCAAGTCACTGCCTAAGACATTAAGGCGTAACTTTGTGCCCGCGCCGGATTATGCCCGCGCCTGTGTCCAGGCGATGGAGCCCTTCAGTGGCCCCGTGCTTGAAGTGATGTGCAAACAATTACTGCGTATGAGTGGCACCAGAGTCACGCCAGATGATTTTGATTTAACCCAGTTAACCGCACATTTATCGATAAACTTTAAGATTGAAGACGACAAAGGCACGCTTATCGAGCAAGGGCGAGTACTTGATGAGTTAAAAGGTAAATTACAAGGGGTGGTCGCTAAGGCTATTCGGCAAGTGGCTAAAGTCGGTATAGAGCAAGAAGCCCTGCTGAGCTGGAGTTTTGGTGACTTACCTAGTCAATATCAGCAGCGCAAAGGCAATTATGAAGTCAAAGCTTACCCTGCGCTAATTGACAACCAAGCGGATGTGGCGATTAAGTTATTTGATGATGAGCATGAAGCCAAGCGGCATCACAGAGTGGGCTTAAGGCGTCTATTACTGCTTAATATTCCTTCGCCGGTGAAGCATTTACAGCAAAAATTGCCCAATAAAGCCAAGCTTGCCATGTACTTTAATCCCTTTGGTCAAGTGCAAATTTTAATTGATGATATTATCGCCGCCGCGGTGCAGCAACTATTGGATGAGAAAAAACTGGATGTGCGCAATGAAGCCCAGTTTGAGCAAGCAAAAGAATGGGTTCGCCAAGAACTTAACCCCAGCGCCGAACAAATATCCCTTAAGGTTGAGCAAATATTGACCTTGTACCAAAACATTAAAAAACGCATGAAAGGCAAGATAAGCTTAGATATCGCTTTTGCTATGAGTGACATTCAAACTCAGCTGGATAAGTTAGTTTTTAAAGGCTTTGTAGAAGACTGTGGCTGGCAGCGTTTGGGGGATATTATCCGCTACCTTAAAGCCATTGAGCATCGTTTGGATAAACTGCCGGTGGACCCAAGTCGTGATCGCCTGCACATGCACAGCGTAGCAAAGGTGCAAGATGCGCTTAATGCTCAGCTCAATAAGTTGCCTAAGTCGCAACCTGTGCCAGAAAGCTTGGTTGAGGCACGCTGGATGGTAGAGGAGTATCGAGTATCGTGTTTTGCCCAGATGTTAGGAACTGCCTATCCCATCTCAGAAAAACGCATTTTGAACCATGTAATGGATATGTAGTGAAATTTTATTATTTTTGCGCTTAAAAAAGTTAGGTATAAATGAACACTAACAGAAAGATTGTCGTGAGTTTACGTGAGCGTATTCCAACATTTGAATGTGTGCCAGGATGCCACGATTGCTGTGGTCCGGTAACAACATCGGCTGAAGAAATGTCGCACCTACCCGTAAAAACCGATGCTGAGCATGATGCCGCTTTAGAGGAGTGGAACTGTGTACACTTGGGGCCTAATGGCTGCACTGTGTATGAAGAACGCCCGCTTATTTGTCGTATTTTTGGTACCACGCCCAATATGCCATGCCCAAATTCTTGTCGCCCCAAAGAGATGATTGAGCCAAAGGTTGAGCGCGACATCCATCATTACATCGCCAATACAAGGCAAGTGTTAGTGTGATCTTTCACTTAATGCGATACAAAAACGCCAGCAATTAAGCTGGCGTTTTGTTAAGTGAAACTATGGCTTGGGTATTTAAGCTTGCTCAATTTCCCGTGGGATAGCTATCCCGTGGAACAAGGTAAATAACACTGGCACTATGACCAAGGTCAGCACAGTGGCAAAGCCAAGACCAAACATGATGGCAATGGCCATTGAGCCGAAGAAGGCGTCGAACATTAACGGGACCATACCCAAAATGGTGGTCAAGGCTGCCATGCTCACTGGGCGAACTCGGCTAATTGCACTATCAAGCACCGCAAGATAGGGCTCTTTGCCTGAATCGAGCTCCAGATTGATTTGGTCCAGTAAGACGATGCCATTTTTAAGTACCATACCGCTTAAACTTAAGATCCCCAACAATGCGGTGAAGCTCAGTGGCATATTGGTCAAGAGAAGTCCGCAGACCACACCTATGATGGATAAGGGCACAGTACACCAGATAACCAGAGGCTTTTTCACCGAATTAAACAAGAATACGGTAATGATGAACATGAATAAGTAACCCATGGGTAAGGAGCCAAATAGTGCCGCTTGTGCATCGGTTGAACTTTCATGTTCGCCACCCCAAGTTAAGCGGTAGCCATCTGGTAATGAAATAGCTTCCACTTGTGGCTGCAGTCGATTAAACAGCGTGGCTGCCGTTTCATCACCTAATAAGTTGTGATCGGCCATTACCGTTAAAGTACGCTTACGATCTCGACGCTGAATGATGGGATCTATCCATTCAAGCTCGACACTGTCGATAATTTGCTGTAAGGGCACATAGCTTTGCAGGCTAGGGCTCCAAATAGACAGTTTTTGAATACTGCTTAAATCAACTCTTTCTTCTTCAGGCAAACGCACCACTATCGGTAACATTTGAGTGCCATCACGGAAGTAACCTATGGTGCGACCACCAAATGAAGATTGCAGTGTATTTGCTAAATCCTGTTTTGAGATCCCAAGGCGTCTTGCCTGTGATTCGTTGAATTTAGGCACCAATTGCTTGGTTTTTTCGCGCCAATTATTACGCACGTTGCGGGCGCCCGCATCAGCCCTGAAAATATCTTCAACTTGCGCGGCGTAGTGGCGTAACACCTTAGGATCGGCGCCGGTTAATCTGGCTTCAATCTTAGAGGCTGCCGATGGACCGATTTCCATAAAGCGATATTGGAACATGGCCTCAGGGAACTGTTGAGGTAGGTTTTTATCCAGCTGATTTAACAACAGCATCATTTCGTCTCTGTCACCTACGCGTATTTGCATCTGAGCAAAGGCGGCGTAGCTGTGTTCTGGCGCATAGGTCAAGGTAAAGCGCTGCATGCCTTGGCCTGTGGTAGAGCTGATAAACTCGATGTCATAATTAGTTTGAATAAAGTATTCAACTTGCTTGACCTTTTTATAGGTTTCACGAATTTCTGTGCCTTCAGGCAACCACATGTCCACATAAAACATTGGCGTATTAGATGGCGGGAAGAAAGCATTTTTAACTTTGGTGAGCCCGTAGAATGAAGCAAATAATAGTACAAACATGGCTAATACTGTGATGACTCTATGGTGCAAGCTGAAGTTAAGAATTTTCTTAAAAACAGTGAAAATCATCCCCTTGTATGGATCTTCTAAGTTTGCCGCATCCCCAGGCGTTGACTCATCAAGTAACAGGTGGGCCAAGAAGGGGGTTAAGGTGATTGCCGTTATCCAAGATAAAAACAATGAGAAACATAATACCCAGAACAATGAGCCTAGGAACTCGCCAGTAGCATCGGCAGACAAACCAATAGGGGCAAAGGCAATAATCGCAATAACAGTCGCACCAAGGAGTGGCCATTTAGTTTGCTGGACGATATCCACAGAAGCTTCAAGCTTGGTCATTCCGCGCTTAAGTCCAACGAGAATACCTTCTACCACCACAATGGCATTATCCACTAGCATACCTAGGGCGATAATCAGTGCGCCAAGGGATATTCTTTGCAGCTCAATTTCGTACAGCTTCATCATGATGAAGGTGCCCAGCACTGTCAGCAGCAACACGGCGCCAATGATGATACCGCTGCGAAAGCCCATGGTGAATAGCAGCACCAAAATGACAATAGCAACCGCTTGGGCAAGGCTGATAACAAAGCCATTAACGGATTGTTCTACTTCGCTGGCTTGATCGTAAATGGTATGGATTTCAATCCCTGCAGGCTTTAATTGCTCAAGCTGTGCAAGGTGTTCGTTGACGCGTTTGCCGACTTCAACGACATTTACCCCCTTAGTAAATGAAATGCCTAAATTAAGGGCTGGCATGCCATCAAAATTAAGTAGGTTTGAAGGTTTTTCTTCAAGGCCTCTAAAGATATGTGCTACGTCTTTAAGGCGAATAAGATTACCTGTATCACGGCCATGGATAATTAAGTTTTCGAAGGTTTCAATGCTGTTGAGTTCACCACTTGGGCGTAATGGCAGTTGTAAAGAATTAATGGTGACGTTACCGGCACTCATAATGGCATTTTGCTGGCTAAGAATGCCGGCTACTGTGCTCATTTCAAGATTAAAGGCAGCCAAACTTTTTAGTGAGAACTCAACAAACAATTGCTCTTGCTGCTTACCTGCAAGGCTAACTTTACCGACACCATCAATCAGTTCGATTTCACGGATCAATTGATCCACGTAGCGTTTAAGGTCGACAAAACTGTAATTATCGCCGGTTATCATCAACATATAACCAAATACATCACCAAAATCATCCATCACTTGAATGGGCATAATGCCATCTGGCAGTTCAGGTTTTAGATCGTTTATCTTTCGGCGCAGCTCATCCCAAATTTGTGGCAGGGCATCGGCGTCATATTCGGTTCTCATACTGACCATGATTTGCGATAAACCTGAAGATGACGTCGAGGTGATATGATCAACATAAGGTAATTGCCTTAGTGCCTTCTCGATAGGGTAGGTTAATTCTTCTTCTACTTCCGTTGGGGTCGCGCCCGGGTAAGGGGCGATGATCATGGCATCTTTTAGCGTAAAGGCTGGATCTTCTAATCGGCCTAAATCTAAGAAAGAGACGGTGCCGCCAATGGCTAAAATAATGAGGAATAGCCAACTTATGACTGTATTTCGAATGGAATACTCAGCAATAGTCACTCTGCTCGCTCCTTGGTGGTTGAATTAACTTGCATGCCTTCACGCAATTGATTTAAGTGTGAGGTTACGATTTTATCGCCTTCATTTATGCCATTGATGACTAAGGCTCCTAAGGTAGACATTTGCACAATATCGACTTCTTGCTTACTAATCTTGCCATCGAGGATTTTCCAAACATAAAATTGTTTCGATTGTATGCCTGGATCAAGGGCATTCATTGGCACTTGATAACCCAGATCACCACTAATACCAGCTTTAATTAAATCTATGTGCACAGTGGCAGTGGTCCCAGGAAGGGTCACTGGATTAGTTTGTGGCATGACAAACCAAGCTTCATAGGCTTGATTTTGGGCGGTGAGCTGCATAGTGTATTCGAGCAATGACACTTGGAATTCAGGACCATCATTGGCAAATTGCAATGTGGGTTTGTAGTCGGTTTCTTTTTTCTCGGGATTAAATCTGGCGAGAATAATGTCGGGCAATTGAATTTTTACGTAAATTTTATCGCTTTGATACAGCTTAACCACAGGTTCACTGGGAGCTACGGTTTCATAATTTTCTTTGTTGACCTCGGAAACTAGACCTGAGAAGGGCGCGCGGATCACGCTGTATTTAACTTGAGCTTGAGCCAATTTTTGGTTCACTTCGGCAAGCTTTACATTGGCGATAAGCTCATCCAATTCGGCTTGAGAAATAAGCTGCTGGCTGACAAGGCTTTTAGCACGGCTTAATTGCTTCTGAGCCAATGCTAGTTTTGCTTGGGTATCAGCCTGCTTTTGTTCGGCTTTTCTGGAATCAAGTTTTACAAGCACTTGTCCTTTAGTGACAGGTTCGCCAGGTTTTATGAGCACTTGGCTTATTTCGCCTGGGATCCTAAATGACAATGGAGTCAATTCAGCGGGGACAACTTGGCCGATAAAGTCACGGTACTGTGCGGTCACAGGTGCAGCTAGCACTTGATGAGTAACAGTTAGGGTTGATTTAACCGTTATTTGCGGATCTTCGCTACAGGCGACAAGCAAGATGCAAGGCAGCAATATGTTGATAATGCGTTTGGCTACAGACGGCATATTAAATCCCCCCTTCTTTTACCCAAGGGCGAACTCTTTGACCCGCTTTAAGGTTTTTAGCACCAGCGATCACAATTTTATCTCCTGGGGTTATGCCGCTCACGATCCTGTCATCAGCATCCAATAGCACTGATACAGCTTCGAGCAATTGGCTGGTTTCATTCATACGCCAGATTTGGGCCTGACCATTTCTTTGGCTGTAAATTGCACCAAGGGGTAACATTAAGCCCAACTGTTCTGTCAATGCTTGCTCAATGTGAACCATACCAGACATGCCAGACAGAATATTAAGGCTAGGTGGACGACTAATGGTCAATGTGACCTTGTAGGAGTTGGTGTCAGCATCGGGTTTGGTGGATATTTCTTTGAAGCTTGCGGGTAATAATAAATTATCGAAACGGCTTAAGCGTACTTTGAGGTTACTGTGCTTAAGGTTATCAATATTTAACTCTGTAGTGAGGTGCACAGGTAAACTAAAGTCGATATCGAAATCTTGATTATTCAACATGCTGACAACGGCTTGTTTAGCATCAACGAACTGATAGGTTTTAGCGTGGGTAATGGAGATAACGCCGGAGAAAGGGGCATGTAGTTCGGTGTAAGATAAATCTGTCTGCGCTTGTTGTAAATTCAGCTGGGCTTCAGTGTAAGCTGTTTGAGTTTGATCTAGGCTGTCTTCACTGACTAAGTGTTTTTCAAAAAGCTGTCTTGCCCGTTTAAGTCTGGCTTGTTGTAGCTCAAAATTGGCCTGCATAGCGGCTAAGGCGAGTAAATAATCTTGCTGATCGAGTTTGGCAAGCAGTTGCCCTTGCTTGATGTCTTGGCCCATGCGGACCTCTAACATGGCGATTTCGCCGGGCACTTGGAATGCCAATTGTGCTTGCTTACTGGCACTGACTTGCGCTACAAATTGATGGGTTTTAGTGCTCTTTAGTTGAGGAATTTCCATTAACTTAACAGGGGTGCTGGCGTCGACTCCCGTTTCTGATTGCGCCTTTTCACAACCCCATAATAAGGCGGCAAGGGTTATCAGGGATATAAGCCTAAACCCTGATCGTATCTTAGTTGCAGGCATCTTGTTCCTCGTCATGTTATATAGGTAAAACTCATTATGCTATACACTTGTACAGTAAGTGGTAGGCGAAGTATATTGATCTTAACGGCACAGCACAACAATTACTGTACACTTGGATAGTAAAATGGCACTCTTGTGCGTGATACAGGGCAGCGCTTGTCCAGTATAGCAGTCCCCAAAGAGAGAGTTATGTCAGATAAAGATAAACGTATTGGTCGTCAATCTGCTGAAAATACAAAACAAACCCGAAAAGACATTATAGATGCTGCGACGCAATTATTCTGCCAACAAGGTTATGCTAATGTCAGCTTGAGAGCAATAAGTGAGCAAGCAGGGGTATCCCATGGGCTAATTCGCCATCATTTCGGCACCAAGTTTCAAGTATGGCAACAGGTTTGTGACCGTATTGAAGCCTATTTTCATCAATTTGTGTCCTCGCTGACTCAGGAGTTTTCACCAGAACTTGCTAGTAATGAACGGCTTTTTTATGTGATTATTAATTTGCAGGCGGTATTGATGTTAGATCCCCGTCCCATTCAGCTGATGGCAGACTCTATGGGGCAAGATGCGCAGATGCATGATTATATTTTTGAGGATGATGATGAACTCGCAAGGCTAATCGCTCAGATGCTCGAACAATGTCATCAAGAAGGAATTGCAAGGCAACTTGCACTAAAAGAGCTGGAGTGGCTGTGTTGTTCTAGTGCCAATAGCTTTGTGAGTTTGGCGCCGTTAGCTAAAAACACTTATCCTGGCGTATCATTTCAACAGGTTCAAGTGAACCATTGGCGTTTGTTTGCCCGTTCAATTTGTGGCTTATTAGCGCTTGATTTTAAGATGATCCCAGAAATAGACAGCTTGGCAAGTTTTGTGGCAAAGAGTCAATTTATCACTGATTTTGGTGATAACTTTGATTGTGAGAATGTGTGAACTTAAGCCAGTGCTTTATATGCTGAACAGCTTTATAAGATTTTTTAGCTGTTTGATATGCATTTATTATCTGAGCAGAGATTATTGAGTTATCCATCAAAATAAAGGCTAAGCAGCTGTCATCGCTCCTTAGCCTTTACCTTATGCGTATGGGAGATTTACTGTCTAGCTAAGCGATGATTTTCTGGGGCTTGTTCAAAATCACTTCGAAACGGATTAATGTCTAAACCGCCACGGCGAGTATATCGAGCATAAACAGTTAACTTGCTGCATTGGCAGTACTTTTTAAGATCCATAAATATCCGCTCAACACATTGTTCATGAAATTCATTATGCTGACGGAATGAGATTAAATAGCGTAGCAGCTTTTCACGATCAATTTTAGGGCCTTGATAGCGGATCATTACGCTGCCCCAATCTGGCTGTGAGGTGATCAAACAATTAGACTTCAGTAAATTTGAGGTTAATGTCTCAGCGACATTTTTCTCTTCAGTGCTATTGAGTAAATATTCAGGATTGAATTGATAATCATCAACTTCAATATCTAATTCATCAATACAATTGCCCGGTAATTCATTAATACGCTCAATGCTAAAGTGCTTAGGTTCGATGATTTTTACCGTAACATCACCTTGAGCACATTGGCCTAGATCTGTGGTTAGCGTAGTTTTGATTGCATCTAGGTTATCGAAACGGGTTTGATTAAAGCTATTGAGATAGAGCTTAAAAGATTTAGATTCAATCAAGTTGACGCTATTGATATCCAGATGCACTTGCATAATGGCTACCATAGGCTTGCCCTTGCTATTGAGCCAAGACAGCTCATAACCTGTCCAAATATCAGTCCCCTGAAAGGGCAATTCGGTCGTGAGTTCAATCGCATCACGATTCAGTTTGCGGGGAACACCTTGTAACAGCGAAGCATCGTATTCTGCTTGGTACTCAGTAGCTCGGCCTAAAGTTAAGCCTTTTAGTGCTTGGGCATCGCTATAGGGGTCGTGATTGTGTGTCATCTAATGGGTTTCCATGTCAAAATATCTTTTTATTATAAACCACGAGTAGCTTAAGTGTCTTGTTCATCTGCATTAGAGAAATTTATAAATTCATACCTTAACTCATATCAGGATGCCTTATCTGAGTTGCCACGTTACTATCCCATGGGCGTGGACTCGCCTTGTATCATGCAAACTTTTGATGAGCAGTCTGAGGATGCGGTATATTGGCAACCGGTAAAACGTGAGCAAGCGGGAGATTTTGATAATGTCGCTACGGCGTTAACTATGGCCTTGCATCAAGATATTAATCAGTTTTACGGTACATTTTTTAGTGCACCGTTGCAATTTAACTCACCTTGGGGTGAGGGGGAGTTATTGCTTGCTTGGTCCCTCGATGATTTTGAATACTTGCAGCAAAATATAATCGGTCACTTGATCATGAAACAAAAGCTTAAACAAGCGCCGACCTGGTTTATTGGTGTCTTAGATGAAGGCGACGCTATGCTCACGGTAGACAATGAAACTGGTGCCGTATGGATTGAAATACCAGGTGAAGTGCCAAATACAGAACTTGCTGCATCTATAGCTGATTTTATTGCTACATTGACCCCACGCATCACCCCAGCCTTAAAGCCAGTTCAAGAGATAAATGAACAATGGCAACACCCAGGTATTTGGCAGCGCATGAAACTGATGTGGCAAGATTTGACCCAGCGAATGCGAAAGTAATCTTCGCTGAGCAATGGCTTCATTTAGGATTATTGATGATCCCAAGATAAATTTGACACTATGCGGCAGGGTTCACAGCGAAAGTGGAACATATCTAATAATGGTGCTTCAAGCTTCCAATCATGGCTGCCACATTTGGGACAAGGCCGTGCTAGCTCTGCGCTTAGGCTCTCACCCCCTACGCGATACAAATAGTAGTAAGTGGGTATTTGGGTTAAAAACTCTACGCGGCCACGTAAATCCCAACCGCGTCTAAATAAGTCACTTCCAGTGGTGGAAATTTCTTCAATCGCGGCAAACTCAGCCTTAGTGGCAGCGGCCATTTGCAGCTCATCGCAGGCCTGCCATTCACTTTGCCATCTTATCATCCGCTTATGATCGCCATTGAAGGTTGCTGGGATGTGATACAAAGGAATGGGCAACAAGTTATCACCGTTTCGAAGTGGTGAGCACATGTGCACATAGCTAGTGTAAAGCAACTGCCAACTGGGCTTCTCTGTATTACTGGCTTCAGAGTTAATATCTTGGCCGATAAACTTCTCTCGTGGTGCGAGAATTTTGGCCTCAGTGAGCCCATTAAGGGCGACTTTGACCCAAGGGCTATTATGGCGGTTAGCTAGGCTGCTACGCTCAGGTGTTAGTAAACGGACTCTGAACTCTCCGTCATTAAAGGCGACGGCAAATTCACGTCCTAATACCTGTCCGTTGGCGCGTAGGGCTTCTAAAAAGTTATTAATGGCTTTCTCTGCCGCTTCAATACTGGTGTCTGCAAAGCATTCAAAGCGTAGTTCTGTGACAAACATCTATTCATTTACCTTATTTTCAAGGGCATGCACTCGTGAAGTGAGTTGTTCTATCTGTTGGCTCAACTGCCCAATAGTGTTGAGTAATTGCTGTAGATCAATGTTAGGCTCCATGACTGGCGCTTCATTAATTACTGAGTGGGTCATGTCTAAATCAGTAAGGCTTGACCAACGCTCTTTAGGTATAGCTTTAAACTCTTTAAGTCCTTGAATAATAACGGGTATAGGGAGTTTTTTACTCAATCTGGCTTTAACTAACGCTAAGTTAGGGGTATGACCACTTAAGGCGATGGCTTTTGCTGCTGCAAGCACTTGGTCAATTGGACTCATTGTTGGTTATTTTCCTCAATTGTTAATAAAACACAAAGCAAGCTGAACTCAACGTTATATTATTTTGTTTAAAATCAATATCTTGTCGAACTATTGGTTTTGGCATAGCTTTTGCTTTGTGTTATCGGTATCTTCATTATTTATAAAAATAAATATGAGTAGTGGTAATGTTAACAAAAAGGACGAGACATGAAATTAAAACTTATTCCAGCAGCGTTATTAACTAGCTTGAGCTTATTAATGAGTGGTTGCGTACTAAATGTAGGCGATCATGGATCTTCAGGCCATAGTGGCTGGGAAGAACAGCAACAGGCTAATCGTGACAACATCGCTAAGCTTTCTATAGGCATGGACACGCAGCAAGTAACACTATTAATGGGCACTGCCGATTTTAGTGAAGCCTTTGTGACTCAAGCCTCGGCGCAAGACGCTGAGCAGCAAGTTCAAGTGTTTTTCTATCGTACTCAATGGAGTAAAGGCGATGGAAAAACGACCAAGGAAGAATGCACTCCGGTCGTTTTACGCAACAATAAATTGATTGGTTGGGGTGACGCGGCATATAAAATGATCTAACCCTGATTATTTCCTTAATAAGACGTCCAATTGGTCGATGAGTTCTGACCATTGGGCGTCTTCGTTTAATGACTCCTTGAGAAAGTGCCGCTGCGCTGAATTCCAAAAAGCAGCCTCTGCTAAATGTATATCCGCTGGTATTTTATTGTTATTGATAAAGTCCTCAATGTCTTTTGGCTGAAAAGCCAGCCCTAACTGCTGAAACAAATGCTTAATATCATTCTGGGTCGTATCCATGATTGTTCTCCTTGAACGGCTTATTTGAGTATAAAAGCCTAACGTCAAAGCACAAGGCGCTTGCACATTGTTATTTTTTTGTTAACTTGGTGGTAATTGTGCTTAAAAAGGACTCGATTTATGAACGTTGCACCAGTAGAACAATATCGTGCAGTGTATTTAACCGCCGAAGATCTCAGAATTGCGGCATCGATTATTTACAATGCATACCAAAATGACCCCTACTTTTTAGCGATTCTATTCTCAGGTGATAAAACCAGTTACGAGCAAAAACTGCGTGCTGCTATTCGTGAAGAACTCAATGAATTATGGCAACAAGAGCAGCCATTAATTGGCTGGTTTGATGGCGACAGACTCATAGGCGTGGCCTGTATTGTCACTCATCAAGTCCCTGTCGGCGAGAGCCGATATTGGCATTGGCGTTTTAAGATGCTATTGGGCACGGGCTGGAAATCAACTCAAGGTCTGATGCAAAAAGAAACTTCGATTATTGAGCAGTTACCCAGTGATAAATGCGGAATATTACAATTTATCGCCTTAGCGCCCACCGAGCAACACAAAGGCAATGGCGGCCAGTTGATTGAAGCGGTATTAAGCTGGTGTGATGAGCAGCCTAAATTGGAAGGGTTAGGGGTGTTTGTCGCTAACGACAATCACAGTGCCTTGTTTCAGCGCCACGGGTTTATTAACCTCACGGCCATGAGTATTGGTGATGTTCAGGGAGAGTTACTGTTTTACCATGGTCAGCTCAGCAGCTAACCTCAGGATGGAATAATAAATGTATATTAAACAAAATGTATATTGAACAGTTTTTTGTACCGCTAGCTGTATTGAGTTCACTTGCAATAGGCTAGCAATTGACGCGTGTTTTTAATAATAAGAAAAACCTTGTTATCAGAGAAAAGTTCAAGTTGAATTGCAAGATGTTGAAGATTAATCTGTTTTAATATCATTCATTCATCTCTTTGAGTTGAAGTTAGTTAAGTTGGTGCCATGGGGAATCATGATAAATTAAGGCGATATGCTGATGAATAAAGAGCGTGAAAGCCCGAACACTTTTAGCTGTTTCAGGGATTTTTATCCTTACTATTTGTCTGAGCACAGTAACTTATTTTGTCGTCGATGCCACTTTGTTGGCAGCGCGCTTACGCTTATTGCATTAATCAGTGTTATTAGCCTAGGGGCGTGGGGATATTTATTAACTCTTCCGCTTATTGGCTATGGGTTTGCTTGGTTTGGCCATTTTGTGTTTGAGAAAAATAGGCCAGCAACCTTTAGCTATCCTTTCTACAGTTTTTTAGGCGATTGGCTGATGTTTTGGCAGATGCTGACAGGTCAAATTCGATAAAGCATTTCCCCCTTTGGATAAGTTCCGCAGCGCGTGTGCGATATCTCTCACACGGTATGTGAGCATTGGCGCTATTGTTTGCAGCCAAGTAGATGCTGATGTTTATTAAGTTATTAATTTTATATGATTATTTATTCTAAATTCGTGAATCATTCATTTTTGTCATGGCTATTTGGCAAAAATCTTTTTTGAGTGGATGTTCCCAAGGGGGAAGCTGGCTTATGATTAACACATCCAAGGAACAGGATGAACGGAATAGGAAGCGCTCAAGGTAGAGCATACTCAAGGCAGAGTAGAGAGCAGGAAGCACTCAAGGTTGATTCACTTGATCAGGATGATTGAGTACAAGGATGAAAACGGATACCCCTAGGAAAGACTTCAGGTCGGGGGATGCAAGGGAAGGCCAGTGTAGACATGATGTCTCACTCAAGGATTAAGATTGTCATGGATGATATAGGACACGCTTAAGGATAGAGCAGGCTCAGTCAATGGAATGCTGAGATAAAGGACGGTATCTTGAATGATAC
>NZ_JACJDV010000035.1 GCF_014163735.1 Shewanella sp. SR44-3 | reverse complement strand
TGCCTGTGAGATTTTTACCCGCTTGAAGATCTTTAAGGGCTTGTTCAAAGTTAAAAGGTTGAGTCATGTGTCATTCCTGTTTTTGTACAGTTTACTGAAATGACACAGAATTATGAACGCTACCAATGGAATAGAGTTTGGTAATTAAAATTGTCGTCAACGCGCTGTAAAGTCACCGGCGTTGTTACGCAGTCATACCATGCGATAACTTAGTTATCGTCGCATTAATCATGTCCATACCTATGGTGGTATCTAATAGTGTTATCGGTTGTTGATTAGCAAACGCCTGGTTGGGTGTCTTTAGCCATAAAAGCATTTTATCTTGCGTACCAAAGTACTCTGTTCCTGCTTGAATAGTACTGATGAGCATCAACACACGCTCGGTCGCGATGGCTGGCAACAGCTTATCGTGAAGTCTTAATTTTACCCCTAATACTATTTCTAATTCACGCCTAGATAAGCCCGTAAACGTCATCGCATTAGCTAGCATGTCAGCGGTTACCCCCTGCCGAATAAGCTCTATATCGCTATATGAGTCACGATTAAGGTGCTCGATGCTTGTACCAACCAATACTGAAAACGCTTCATTTAACATATAGAGCAACTCCAACAGAAAATGGTATTTGATAGCAGTATAAGTGAAATTCAAAAGCCTGAAGACCTAATTTATCAATGCATCAATAGGGGCTCAACATCTTTCGCTTCATACACACTTGTGAACATTTCTGCGTTACAAAGAGCGAACAAAGTTAGGTTTTCAGATAACTTCTAGTCTCCCAATTACCTACAACTCGTCTAATAACTGAGCACCAAAATCAATTTCTACACTTTCAACTAAACTTTCAGCACTTCTACGCATACTTGCTGTGAGCGGCACTAATTTGTCGGGGTGTTGTTGCATGTCATTTTCAAGAATAGATAAAAAACTTTCCAATTCAGCGGTATTAGGTATTGCATCAAACAATCCTTCGATTGTCTTTAAAGCGGCACGATATTCATCATCAGAACTCAGAGATATCTCATCGTGACCAGTAATAATTTCATTTCCGACAGAAGGAGAATCAAGCCATGCAGTTAAATCATCAGGAACTGGTGCCGTTGCGTCACATTTTAAAAGCAATATATTGAGTTTAGTATTCTTCATCATCAATTCTTCTCTTTGAATCGTCACTATTAGAGTAGCAACTCCCGACTCTGTGGTATTACTAAAATTTGATCGACTGATTTGTGCTTAGTTTCTTATTGCTAAGCTATCCTGTCACACTTTTGGACAAAACCTTGCCAGCGACTTTGCTCACTTATAATCACTGGTGTTGTCATATTCTGTCTAAGATCGGTTGAATCATAACTACACCTCTAATCAGATGACCAAATGAGCCATACCACTAAACCAGTGAGAGCATCTTGCTTTGGTTTCCATTGGTAGTATGCCTATAAAATTTGCCTTGATAACCCAGCAAACGAAATAGATACTCGCCGCTAAGTTCCTTACACACAGAAAAAATCTTATATTTCTCTTTCCCACCCATTTCACTTAAACCTGAGTGGATTATTTCATTCCTAAGTTTAATAATTCCACTAACTTCGGGGGACATCCCAACACTATCAAACATGTCTATTAGTATTTGTTTAAAGCCAGTACGCTTACCATCTTTAAACCAAGCTCCTTTTATGTACTCATATTCATGAGCCTTGGCATAACTGTGTTTAAGGTTTTCTAATAATATAAATATATTTGCCAGTCTAAGCTCAACTGGCTGCTCTAAGACATCACTAGTGACGAATAGCTCAATAGCTACTTTGAGGGTTCGCACTTCTTCTAGTTGCTTATAGGTAGCATATCCGCCTTCAATAAAAGACTTTAAATAAATAGTCTCAACGGTACATAGAGGGGGTCTGAAGTAATTATAAACTCCGTTTACTGACCATCTTTGCCCTTCATCGCAATTGACTGCATGCCATCGATAAAATCGAACCTGTGAGTCAGTTGCAAGTGATAGCATATAAGCGATACGGCGCGCGATTTGACATATAACCATAGTGTCCTCAGGCTCTACATTGTTCACATACAGTCGTGTTGATTCGATAAACGTACCAATGAGTTCACGTTCTAGGGTGCGAAACACTGCACTGTCTTGGACAAGTTCGAAATCGTAACCATCGACACTAAAGGGCAAACGGTTTAGTGTCCGCGCCCCTTTATCGTTAGTACTATACTCTGTGCCACAAATCTTCAGGTTAGCGAAATAGCAGATGATATCCATGTGATTTCCATATACGTGCTTGTGTCTTTGACTAGTATTATTCAAGTAACGTTCGCAGCACAAGCATAAGACTATGCGGCTGATTTACTTTCTGGTCTTTTGTTGTAAAACGCACTATAGAATTTATCGTCATTAGGATAAGTATGTCAAAGTTGAAGTGGCAACTTATAGCTGAGTCTCTTTTCTATCAAGGAAAGGGGCAAAAGTTTGTTAGATTTAGCAGAACTGCATTGGGACTAATTTGCCTCAAGTGAGGCGATGACCTTAACAGCGATTTCTTGAGGGCATTCGCCGTATGATTGCTGGAGACTAATAAATGATTCTGCATTAAAGCAGACGCTTATGACATCCAAAGGTGTTCCTTTGAGTGTTTGCATTGGAAAAGTCACCATATTTTCCTCGATACTTAACTGCTCCCAAATAATAATTTGACCTTCCTTGTCTCTTAAACGCCTAGACTCTTTTAATTCTGAGCATCTTATTTTTAATTCCAGCCATAATTCGATCGACATATCATTAGAGCGCGCTTTTTTGTGAAGCTCGGAAATTTTCGCTTTATATCTCTTACTCGCATAACGCATATAGCCCCCGAATCTTACGTATTGTTTACAAGGCATCTTAGCACGGCGGCTCCCTCTAAATGCTGCAACTATCTCACAAAAAGCTCCAGTTAAAACCACTGACTCACTCTTTTTCATAAATGAATTTCGCTCTCAGTGAGAGCGAAAAGATTTATTTCGCACTACCCTGTAGCTGATTCGTGCTGGGTTGCAGAGTATTTAAGACAATTTATTAAAAAAGCAATGTTTGAAACGCTTGTTTGATTTATAAGTTTTTCTTTGCACTCACTGACTGCGAGCCATTTTCAATACCATTATATTTCGCTCTCTGCTGTAGCGAAATAATTACAGCTTTGGCAGTGTTTGTGCCTCAACTGACACTGTTACAGTCAATCGAGACAGATTGTTAATTTAGGTTTAAAGTTTATTTATTAACCACACCCGATCATCAAATTTGATATTCAATTCTCTCAATATCCTTAAGCAATGCTGCAACGTTTATATCTTTGCCGTAACGACTGAAAGTGATGTTGGGATTAGCGTGACCGACGATTTGCGCCACGATATGCTCGCTGATATCTAATTGCTTCATTTCATCAATAAACGTGTGTCTTAGGCCGTATGCGGTTGGACGCTTATTCGCTTGCATGCCGATTTCATTTTGAAGCTTTGCCAGCTGTTTGCAGTAGGTTTTTGACCAATCTTCAATGATGCCCACAGGTTTATAATCAAACAGTTGTATTTGTTGTGTTTTGCGTTGAGTCACAAAGGCCATAAAGTCTTGTTCGAGTAATGCACTATGAATTGGTACATAGCGCTTAGCATTGATGTTTTTTATTCGTTGCCCTGCACCGCTGTCATCAACGCTTATGCAGTCAACGCCATCTACTTGCTTGATATCACTTAATAGCAGCTGGCACGCTTCAGATGGCCTTAAACCGCCATAAAGCATCATGAGTGTGACCCACTTAAAATCGTCGGTTGAGTCGTTAAATGCAGTCGAGCGTATTAATCGTTTTAATTCAGATGCAGTCCAGCGGTTGCGACCTTGATTCGCTTTGGCTTTCGGTTTTTGACCGACGGTGACACTTTCGAATGGGTTTTGATTGGAGTAGTTCATTAGCTGACACCATTTAAAGAACTGAAATATGGCGGCTAAGTATTCTTTATTGCTTTTGTAGCTTCGGCCTTGAGTCAGCAACTCATCGCGATAGGTCATCGCATCAGCGCTGGTGATATCGTGCACACATTTATCATCAGTTTTAAACTTGGTTTTAAGAGCGGATTTTGATGATACGGTATCAATAAAATGTCGAGTACGCTGCTCAAGCTGCTTAATAGATAGAGGTCTGATGGCTGATTTTTGTTTTGAAATAATAAATGCGCTTAATGCTTCGTTTAACCCAATAACAGGCTTTGCTTGCGCAACAGCTGTGGTTTCACGATGCTCTGACAACTTAGTGTCTCTGATTGGGATGAAATGAGGTTTCGGCGTGATGTTGAACGTAATATCAGAATCATCAGCATCAAACTGAGCTCTAAGATGGTTAATGACTTCATCGACGTAACGAATAAAGTCATTAATGCGTGTTTGATGGTCAATAGACTTGATGATTTTTTTGAGTGTTCCGGCAACCTCAATGTTGCGGATAACCGCTTCTGCTCTGTCACGAGTCAGTAAGGAGACTTTTACGTCAAAGGGGAAGCCCTTGTCGCGTAAATATTTGGATAAACAGATACGTGTAAAGTATACGTTGTTGGGTGCTCGATAAAGATACATTGTCTGAGTCAATCCTTATGGAGAGCCCCTCAAACGCCAAAAACAAAAAAAGCCGTTGATAATCAACGGCTTTTCTCGTATTTAATGTGGCGGAGGGATAGGGATTTGAACCCTAGAAGGGCTATAAACCCTTGCCGGTTTTCAAGACCGGTGCATTCGACCACTCTGCCATCCCTCCGAACGAGCGAGATAATATAATTAGCAGCCCTTGGTGTAAAGTCTGAATTGAACTTTTTTACCCGCTTTGAGATTAACTGCTCAATATCAAGGCATTATGGCCAAATTTTAGCTGATTCCAGTCTGTTTGAGTAACCTTTCGCTTATGTGGGCTTATTTTTAAGCAGATGATGGAGCTTTCACGCCATAGCAATAATCTCTCTTTGATTGTTTATCAGCCCAAAAATAACAACGCTGTTTGCAGGTCTTGATGTCACGGTATGATTGACCGTCATAGCCCAAGCTATCACCCGCCTGAACTAGTGCTATCAATTCCCTTAGTGTCTGGTATTATCAGCAATGATTTTAATGAGTTGCCCGTTTTCATAGCAAGGGATAGCCGATGCTTTCTGAACAAGCCTTAGAAATGATTGATATTGTGGCCCGTGTTGGCAGTTTTACTGCTGCGGCCAATAAAATGAACAAGGTCCCCTCGGCGGTGAGTTATGCCGTTAAGCAAATTGAAGATGATTTAGGGGTTATCCTGTTCGAGCGCCACCATAGAAGTGTCAGCTTGACTGCTGCTGGGCAGCACTTTGTCACCCAAAGCCGGGATATCATCAATCAATTACATGCCATAAAGCTTGATACCCAAAAGGTGGCTAATGGCTGGCGGCCTTCTATCACGATTGCTATAGATAATATGGTCCGTGCCGACCGGATTAGCGTGTTAATTGCTGATTTTTACCGTCACTTCACTGATATTGAGCTCATCATTCGCCTCGAGGTCTATAACGGTGTCTGGGAAACCCTCTCTAGCGGCCGTAGCCAATTGGCCATTGGCGCTAGCGCTACCCTGCCAGTGGGTGGCAGCTTTAAGATCCGTGATATGGGTAACATCGAATGGGTATTTTTAGTCAGTAAAAACCATCCATTGGCTGAGATAGAACACCCACTCACGGCTGAAGAATTAATTATTTATCCCGCCATTTGTTTGCAAGACACCGCCAAAGACATTCCTCCCCGCGCCAATTGGCTGCTTAAAAATCAGCGCCGCATTGTGGTGCCTGACTGGATAAGGGCACTGAATTGTTTCCGTGAAGGTTTAGGCATTGGGTATATGCCTGCCCACTTGGCTAGCGTATTTGTGATGTCGGGTGCGTTAATTCAAAAGGAATTGGCTGAACCTAAGCAAGATACTCAGTGCAGCTTAGCTTGGGATCACTCGCAAATGAGCCCTGCAATGGAATGGATTTTAGCTTACCTAGGTGACAGCGAACAATTACACAAACAGTGGTTAAGCTAACTTAAGCACGCTTATTAGCGCTATAACAAAATTTGATACACAAGAATTTCGGGGTAAAAGATACTTTTTTGTTTGAGTATGTTACCTTTTACTTCATCAGCTTAGATAATAGTCAAACATCATTTTTTCGGCTAATAATAGCGATAAGATGAAAGGATAATCTCAAGGAGACCTTAATGAGTCAACAATCCACAATTAATGGCAGTTTAACGACGGTTGAAGTCAATAAAATGCTTAAAAATACCTATATGTTACTGTCGATGACATTAGCATTTTCAGCATTGTGTGCAGGCTTTGCCATGATGTTAGACATAAGCCCTATGATGTCACTTGGCTTGTCAATCGGCGGTTTAGTACTACTGTTTGTCACCTTGCGTAAAGCTGATTCTGCTGCTGGCATATTCTGGGTGTTTGCTTTCACCGGTATTGAAGGTGCTTCACTGGGTTACATTTTGAACCATTATGCTGGCATGGCAAATGGCTCATCGCTTATTATGCAAGCATTAGGATTAACTTCGGTTATCTTTGTGGCGTTATCAGCCTATGCCCTCACCACTAAGAAAGACTTCTCTTTTATGAGCGGCTTCTTATTTGCCGGTATGATAGTGGTCATCGCTGCAGCGGTTATCAACATCTTCGTCGGTAGCAGCGTGATGTTTATGGCATTGAATGCCGGTGTGGCCTTATTGATGACAGGCTTTATCCTGTATGATACAAGCCGCATTGTTAATGGCGGCGAAACTAACTATGTTCGTGCCACCATTTCTTTATATTTAAATTTCTTAAACCTGTTTATCAGCCTACTGCACCTTTTAGGTATGGGTAGTGATGATTGATCCCAAATAGGGAAAACTAGGTTAAAATGGCCCTCTTGGGCCATTTTTTATGGCATTTTTTGCGAGACAAGTGGTTATGAGTCAGTTTCTTATACAAGTTAACGCTAGCGCCTATGGCAGTACTGGCAGTTTTCGCGCCCTAAAATTCTGCCAAAGTGCCCTAGATCAAGGTCATACCATAGTGTCGGTGTTTTTCTATCAAGACGGTGTGTACAACAGCAGTGCGTTACTGGCGCCAGCTTCCGATGAATTCGACATTCATGCCGCCTGGCTTGATTTAAGCCGCAAACACCAGATAAAACTCACTAATTGCGTCTCAGCAGCGCTTCGGCGCGGGGTTTTGTCGCCCCAAGAGGCAAAGGATAATGCCAAACCCCAGTGGAATGCTGATGCGGGCTTTACCATGGGTGGGCTGGGCGAGTTAGTCACAGGTATTGAGCAAGCACAGCGCCTAGTGTGCTTTTAATTTTAAGGCCATAAACAATTGATGAAACAGATTTGCATCATATTTAGAAAAAGCCCTTTAGGGACCAGCAGTGGCCGCGAGGGATTAGATTTTGCTTTGCTGAGTGCCAGTTTTGAGCAGCAAGTCAGCCTAGTGTTTATGCAGGATGCTGTGCTGCACCTTTTGCCCTCGCAAATCCCAGAGCTTACTGGCAGCAAAGATTATATCGCCGCGCTAAAAGCCTTGAGTTTGTATGACATAGAAACCGTGCTTGTCTGCCAAGACTCATTGAGTAATTTGGGGTTAACGATAGATAAGCTGGCAATTGATGCTCAGCCTGCCTCATTTGATGACATAAAAGCCTTAATTAATACCGCTGATGAGGTCATGGTCTACTGATGATTTTACATTTAATTCAAACCTCGGCGACACAAGATAACGCCTTGTCCACCTGCTTGAGCTTAGTTCGGGCCACCGACAGCATTTTACTCATGGGTGATGGCGTCAATTGCCTGCTAAGCCCGGCATGGCAAGCACAGTTACAAGTCTGTAAGTTATTTGCGCTAGCCGATGATGTTACTGCCCGCGGCTTAACCGCGTTGATTCCGGTGGGCGTACTGCCCCAACTTACACTGATAAATTATGATGAATTTGTGGCCCAAACACTGAGCTACCAAAAGGTGATCACGTGGTAAATGTTATTGAATTTAAAGGGCGACACATTGACCTGGATAGCCAAGGCTACTTAAAGAATGTACAGGATTGGCAACCCGAGCTTGCCCCCATACTCGCCGCTAGCGAAAACATCAGCTTAACTGACCAGCACTGGGAAGTGATTAACTTTGTGCGTAATTTCTACCTTGAATACAAGACAAGCCCAGCAATTCGCGTACTAGTCAAAGCCATAGGCCAAAGCTTAGGACCAGATAAAGGCAATTCAAAATACCTTTATACTTTATTCCCTGTCGGCCCCGCCAAACAAGCCACTAAAATCGCCGGCCTACCAAAGCCTGCTAAGTGTTTGTAACATACAAATAAATATATCTATTTTCCGGTGTTGATATTGTTAACACAAATAAATAATGATAAGGAAATCACTGTGGGTGTTATTGAATTTTTACTCGATCTATTAGGGATAATACCGGGTCACGGCGTGGCATCTTCTATGCCCAAGTCTAAGACGTTAACGATTATGCTCATAGTAGGCGCGGTATTCTTTATCAGTTTTGCTTTGTTTCTGGTATATATGGCGGGTGGGTTCGATTAACGCGAGAATGTTTTTGTTATTTGTTATTTGTTATTTGTTATTTGTTATGGCATTAAAAAAATAACCAGGGGCTGAATATAGCCCCTGTTTTAAATTATCGTGCTCCTTTTGGCTTTCGCCCAGCGTTAGGCCTACCTTTAGCCTGGCCTTTGGTTTGCCCTTTTGGCTGCCCTTTGGCTTGCCCCTTATGCTTGGTGCTGCGATTATGCTGCATAAAGTGCTCAGGCCCTTCAATTTTATCTCTAAGCGAGGTCACTTTTGGCTTAGGTTTCGGCTTTTTCGCCGCGGCCTTTTTATCTTCTGATGATGAGTCTTTAATCATATCAAACAACACATCAAGCTCTTGTTTGTCTAAGTCGCGCCATTCGCCAATGGGTAAGCCCTTAAGGCTGACATTCATAATTTGTTGCCGTTCAAGCTTAGTCACTTCAAAGCCAAAATATTCACACATGCGGCGAATTTGGCGATTAAGCCCTTGTACTAGAACAATTTTAAATGAAAATGGTGCAACTTGCTCAACTTTACATTTCTTGGTAACGACCCCAAGGATAGGCACCCCTGCTGACATGCCTTTAATAAACTCATCAGTAATAGGCTTATTAACGGTAACCACATACTCTTTATCATGATTATTACCAGCACGAAGAATTTTATTAACAAGATCGCCATTGTTGGTCAAAAAAATAAGACCTTGGGAGTCTTTATCTAAACGACCAATAGGAAAAATACGGCTGGAATGATTAACAAAGTCGACAATATTGTCCCGCTCGCTGCCCTCTGTCGTACTGACAATCCCCACGGGTTTGTTAAGAGCAATAAACACTAAATTTTCCGCGTCTCTAGGTTCAATGTCTTGACCATTAACTTTCACTTTATCGCCAACAGAAACAAGATCGCCAACCTGAGCGCGCTTTCCGTTAATGAATACATTACCTTGCTCAACAAAACGGTCGGCATCACGTCTTGAACAAATGCCGCTTTCACTAATGTATTTATTAAGGCGGATGGCAGAGTCTATCACTTGGGTATTCCTTTGCTAGAAATTAAAAATAGAAAAATAAGGCTAAAGGCTAGTCTAATGCATGTTGGCTTAGCCTAGTGGGGAGTTTATCAATTTTCAGCATAATTGCATAAGTATCCGTGGTATAAAACTATTCTTTGCGCCATTCTTGTCTGCAAAACTCACCTAGCTATCGGCCTTTAAACACTGTATGACGTCAAAGTTAGTTTTCTGTAAACGGCTTTTTTAGTAATTTGATATAAGCTTATGATAGTTAACTTGTGTTTTCATTAAGGAAATGACTATGAGTGTGTTGATTTCGCAGATCATGAGTCGCCGTGTGGTCACGGTTGAGATGGATGACAGGCTAGAAGTCGCTAAGGAAATTTTCGATAATGTAGCGTTTAATCATTTATTAGTTGTCGATGATAATAATCTACTTCAAGGAGTACTGTCACAGCGGGATTTAGCCCATGCCTTAAGCCCTAATTTAGGCACGGCAGCTGAATATGTTCGTGATACAGAAACCTTGCAAAAGCGGATCCATCAAGTGATGAGTCACGATCCTGTCACCACCGGCCCAAACATGGATCTCAAAACCGCAAGCCGGCTTATTCTTCAACATGGGATTGGTTGCCTTCCTGTATTAGAAAACAACCAAATAGTCGGGATAGTCACCTGGAAAGATTTACTTCGAAGCTTTAGCTGTGATTAACGCAGCTAAGCTGCACTGACATGAGTTGTATTAGTCCAGCTTAAATAGGCCCACTTGTTCATCTAATGACTTAGACAAACTCAACAATTTCGCGCTCACTTGTTTACTGCCATGAGCATCCACCAAAGATTGTTCGGCATTATCACGAATGGCAATAACGCTGCGATTTATCTCTTCAGCAGCTAAGTTTTGCTGCTCGGTGGCGTCAGCCATCTGCACATTAAGCTGATTAATTTCACTCATCTGTATAGAAATGTCTCGCAGTGCTTGTGCCACTTGCTGTACTTGCTCTGCACGTTCATCCGCTTCTGCTGATGACGCATTCATGGCGATCACTGTACTTTCTGCTTCATCTTGTAATTTAGCGATGGTTTTGCGAATTTCATCGGTAGAATGGTGGGTCTTAGTGGCCAAGGAGCGTACTTCATCGGCAACAACCGCAAAGCCGCGGCCAGTTTCTCCCGCTCGCGCCGCTTCTATGGCAGCGTTAAGAGCCAACAAGTTCGTTTGTTCGGCAATGGCACTGATGACCTCGAGTACTTTACCCACTTCAAGCGTTTGCTGCTGTAACTGACCCACTTTTGATGCGGCGTTGCGGACATCTGCTGCAAGCTGGTTAATGCTCTGCTCTGTTTGCTCAGCAATGATGGTGCTGCGTTTGGCAACTCTATTGCTCTCATCTGATTTTTGTGAAGCAAAATGAGTGGTGTTCTTCACTTCGGCTGAACTCGACTCCAGTTCATTAATGGCGGCGGCCACCGAATCTGTACCTTCTTTTTGCTTTTTTATCGCCTGTTCCGTTGTCTCTGCTGTACTGTGAATGGTTTCTGCCGATTGAATCAAGACTTTTGAGGACGCTGATACATTTAAGATGCTGTCTTTAAATGATGCCATCATCTGATTGAAACTGGTCGCTAAGTAGCCTAGTTCATCATTAGAATCGTCATTAATCTTAGCGCTTAAGTCTTTATTCTCTGTGGCCAGGCTCATAATTTCACCTATGCGTTTTAGGCGTTTAATAAACAGTTTTCGAAACAGTATCCCAAGGAAAACAAAGGTGATTAAAAAAATAACTGTGAGCAGACTCGTGCTAAATAGGGTGTTGTGATTAACAGCCTTGTCGATTTGCTCAAGTGAGTAACTCAATTTAACGACCCCAAGTACATCGCCTTCTTGAGCTTGATGACAACCCAGACAGTTCACCCCTTTGTTGTCTACGCTGGCCACTAACGGTTTTAAATACGTGAGTACTCTATGGGAGTCGACCACATCAATAAACATGGCTTCTGTGCCTAATAATGCGGCTTCTTCTGCAGGCGTTTGAGCCTTCTCTTTCGCCTTGCCTGGACCATAAAGTTTATCAACTTGAGCGCCACGGATAATGTGCGCATCTTTAATATTGGCTTGACTGCGGATTTTGTTACTTAAAATTTCACGATTTGCCATGGTGCCAGTTAGCATCATGGTATTGATGGAATCAAAATAATTGTCGGCTAACAAGTGCACGGTACTTTCGACAGTTTCTTGTGCTAAAACCCGCTGTTGATTGGAATTAATGAAAACGCTAGCAGTTAAAACGAGGACACCAGTAAAAGCCAGTGAAGCGTAGATCTTATGCTGAATTGATTTCAATGCCATAGGGTACGTATTTCATCCTTGAGGTTACAACGAGTATGCCAACGATTTAACAATTAGTTAACACTTTGTTCTAGATAGAGAAAGTGCCTCTCCAAAAATACTCAAGCATATTATGATTATTCACAATCTAAGACAATAGCCTCAGACTGTGACCTGCCAAGATTTACACCAATAAACAAAGATTTGTATCAAAAATGTGAGCCAGCCCCCACGGCAACCAAAAACCAAGCATTAGTCATTAATTACCGCTGGTTTGGTTTTAGCTGGTGTTAAGCTACTGCCCATAGATGCAATAATCACTAAGCCAATGGCCGCCCATTGCCACAAAGTTAATTGTTCCGCGAGGATAATAAACCCAGCTAAGGCAGCGATAGCAGGCTCTAAGCTCATCAACACACTAAAACCTTGGGTAGGCATGTTTCTTAATGCCACCATTTCCAATGAATAAGGCAAGGCACTGGATAATATTCCCACCAGCAGTCCCAATGGTAAAATTTCCCAGTTTAATAACGCCACACCTTGGCTAACAGCTCCAATGGGGACAACCGCAATAGCAGCGACCGTCATTCCTAGAGTGACAGTTATTCCACCTGATGATTGTTTACCGGTTCGCGTACCAAAGAGTATGTAGCCTGCCCAGCAAGCTCCAGCGCCTAGTGCCATAAGTGCCCCAGCAAGATCTAAGCCCTCTGCACTACTAAGATCTGGCAATAACAGCAAAATGCCCGCAATCGCACAGCCTACCCAGAATATATCGCTCTTTCTTTTTGAGCCAAAGAGCGCCACCGCAAGCGGGCCGGTAAATTCCAGTGCCACGGCAATGCCTAAGGGGATCCTGTCAATGGCGAGATAAAATAGGATATTCATCCCCCCAAGGCAGAGGCCATAAATAATAATGCTCTGCCAATCTCTGCCTTGAGGCAGTGCCCGCCAAGGACGAAACACCAGCCAAAGTACTAGTGCAGCAAAACCTAAACGCAGCGCAGTCGTCCCTTCAGGGCCAACAATAGGAAAGAGTTGTTTTGCCAGCGAGGCGCCAGATTGAATTGTCACCATAGCAAGCAGCACACAGCCAATAGCAGTTAATAACACACGATTAATTTGCATCAAAATACGTCCAAAACACAAAAACTAACAGGGTTAGTATTCTACCTGACCCTGATCCTATGATGCATTATATAAATCCCTTTGAACCTACAGCATCGACCATGACTAAGCCAATATGGGCTTAAATACTGCCATTAGAGTGAGGCTTGATGGGCGTTAATAAGGGCACTCATCTTAAGCTGCGCCCGCTCGCGTACTTGGGTTAACGTTTCACCCGCTAGCATAGGCAGGCAAACTTCATAGTAACATTTAACCTTAGGCTCAGTGCCAGAAGGTCTGACAATGACCCGCAGCCCTTGTTCTAACTCATAAATAAGCACATCACTTTTTGGTAAATCTAAGGTATCGACGTGACCATCTGCATAGCGTTTTTCACTGGCATTAAGATCGGCGCATGCCTGTACCCCAAAGCCGCCAATCTGCTGGACAGTATCAGCCCGTAATTTAGCGCCAATGCCACCTGCATCACCAGATGTTGCAATGCTCACCTGAGTATTGAGGTGATAGCCATGCTGCTGATAAATTTCAGTTAACCTATCCCATATTGTTTGATTTTTGCAGCTAAGTTCAGCGCACAACTTGGCAAACGCCACAATAGCTGACAGACCGTCTTTATCCCAAACCAGATTGCCCACTGTATAGCCAAGAGCCTCTTCATAGGCGAATAAAAACCGTGAATGAGGCGAAGACTGGGCAATACCTACATTCATCAACCACTTAAACCCCGTGAGTGTAGTGTAATAATGCGCATTAAATCCGGCCGCGATTTTAGACAGTAAGCTTGAAGACACAATAGTGCAGCCCACCAAACGTTGATCTGGATTGCTGTGACTCAACAGATAATGCCCAAGCAGCACCCCCACTTGATCACCAGTTAATGGCTGATATTCACCATCATCTTTACGTACCGCCACCGCAAAGCGATCAGCATCAGGATCGTTCGCGCAGGCCAGCATGGCATTGTGCAGCTTGGCTTCAGCTATGACTAAATCCATAGCGCCTGGCTCTTCAGGATTGGGGAAGTTTACCGTCGGAAAATCGCCATCAGGCTCACGCTGCGCCGCAACGCTATAAACACGATTAAAGCCTGCATCTTTTAATACGGTTTCTGCCATATTGGCTCCCACACCATGCATCGCGGTGTAGGCCAAGCTGATATTATCTGCACCCGGGGTAAATAACTTCCCGTCATCGGCTTTCTCGCCCCCAAATTGCAGTACGCCGGCGTGGTAAATCTGATGGCGATAAGCTTCAAAAAAATCATCCATCAACCAATGCAATTTATCTTGTTTGGTGGCATCAATAAGCTCAATAAACGGCAATTCTTGGGTGGCGGCCTGCTCAATACACGCGGCGATGCCTGAATCATGGGGAGGAATAATCTGCGCGCCATTGTGCCAATAAACTTTATAGCCATTATAAGCCGGTGGATTATGACTGGCGGTCACCACTATGCCCGCCGCGGCACCAAAATGCTTAACCCCAAAGGCAACTAAGGGCGTTGGCGCGACTTTCGCCGTTAAAAACACCTTAAAGCCCATGGCGGTTAATACACCTGCGGCATCATGGGCAAACTGGCGCGAATCATGGCGACCGTCATAGCCAATCACAACTCCGCGCTGGCAGGCATCTTTCATTTGTGCTGTTAAATAATTGCCAAGACCCGCCGTGGTTTGGCGCACAACTAAGCGATTCATCCCCATAGGACCTGGGCCCACTATCCCACGAATGCCTGCAGTGCCAAAGGCTAAACGGCCGCTAAAACAAGCGGCTATTTTTGCTTCATCGCCTTGTTCAATGAGAGACATTAATGCCTGTTTTTCACTGTCATCCTTTATTTGGTTTAACCAGTGATTGACTTGAAATTGCAGTTGACTATTCATGCTTGGCCTTTGGGAAATGGGTAAAATCGACTGCCTCATACCATGGCACAAGCAGCTAAAACCTGCTAGAGGGAAAGCCATTTTTTAGACTTATTTAGCTAATTTTAGTCATTATCTTTACACTATTTAGTGTGTAAATACCTTGAAAAGACAAATCAATTGGCGTTTAGGGGCGCTGTTCTATGGTTTGGTGCTGGAGCTAGGGTCGATGTGGGTATTAGCTGAAGCCATTCCCCGCAGAAGAGTGCCGCGATAACCGCTAATGCGTGTCAATTCAACACAACGGAAATCTTCATCACTTTTTGTTTGAGCAAGTTTGATTTAACTAGATTTAGTTTAGCTTTGGTTAAACACGCTGATTTGTCGGATAGTTCACATAAATAAGCCAAAAACTTAAATGCACAGCTAACAAGGAATGAAAATTGCTTATCTTAGCGTAAGTTATTTTTATATCTGTGACTTATAGATAGGCGAATAACCTATCAGTAAATGATAAGACAATCCCTTTATCATTCGCACAATGATGAACTCACTCGCAAACCACCTTGAGGTATCCATGGAAGCCCCCCCTAGATTGACTGACTACAATATGACTCAAGGCAAAGCTATAGATGATCGCCCTATGCCAACATCAAAACAGCACAGCAGCCTACGGATCCCAGGCGATATGGCCATGTGGCTACTCATTGCGATGGAGTTAACTGTATTTGCACTATTTTTTATCGGCTTTGCGGTGATGAAACGTCTAGAGCCAGAAATGTTTGCCAAAGGGCAAAACATCATCCACCTCTCTATCGGGTTTGTCTGTACCTTAAGCTTATTAATCAGCAGCTATCTGGTGGCATTAGCGCAAACACGAGCCAAAAAGGCCCAGCATATTCGCGTATGTCACTTTCTTCGCGGGGCATTATTTTTCGCGTTTATCTACCTTATCGCCAAGAGTTGGGAGTATGGTTTACTGATCAATGCAGGCTTTGATTTATCCACCAATGACTTTTTCACCCTGTATTTTCTGATCACCGCGTTTCACTTTATGCACGTGGTGCTTGGCTGCATTATTTTATTCTACCTGCATCAGCAAAGCCGCAAAGAGATCTATGGCCCCAATGAACACCAAGGTTTTGAAGCCGCGACCGCTTATTGGCACATGGTGGATCTGGTGTGGATTTTAGTATTTTTCTTAATTTATATCGCCCATTAATCGACTCGTTTTAGTGATCATTAGCCTGTAATCAACCACTGCCTTACAAGACTGTGGTCTCCAAAGGACAAATATTTATGCCTAACCTGACGCCTAGCAAATCTGCTTCAGCCATACACAAAGCCGCCATCATTTTAATTGGGCTCACTTGCCTAACCACTGCGATGAGTTATTTTCCCGTGTTCTTACCCTTCCCTATGAGTACTCAAGCCATAGCTTTTGATGTTATGCCACTTGCCATCAATACCAACATCAAGTTGATAAGTGTAGTGCTCATAGTGCTAATGACCATGATAAAAGGAATACAAATCGTTGATGTATTTATGGAAATGCGCACCGCTCCCAAGGCTTTTAGGTTATTTGCCTTGAGTTACCCGATTATAATCCCGTTAATATTGGCCGCCATCCTCTATCTGTAAATTCATCATGTCAGCTCGTCACTAAAAACAGTCGCTAACCCCCTAGTTCTCAGTAACGCTTTTAGGAAATTTGCGGCCTCCATCACAGTCTATTCAACGCTGACAAGACAAAAACAGCAATGTTGATATATTGACAACACTAGGGCGAGTTAAAGCCATTTTGTTGTCAATATTTCTCATGGAGAGTGTCATGCTAGAGCAAACCCTACTGGATATCGCCTTAGATCTCAGCCAGAGCCTGCCTAAAAAAGCCCTCTATCAACGCTTTATGACCGCCGTTAATCAAGTCATGCCCTGTGATGCTGTAGCACTGCTTGAGTATCAAGGCAATGAATTAGTCCCAGTGGCTGTGGATGGCCTGCTACCTGAAGTGCTTGGCATGGGCTTTGTCCCCGATGAACACCCAAGATTTCAAGCTATTGTCGCCTCAAAACGCCCTATTCGCTTTAACGCTGACTCTGAACTTGCCGATCCCTATGATGGGTTTCTGGTTATCGATCCTAAGCGGGTGCTCGATGTTCATGCCTGCATAGGCTGCAGCCTCTACATTGAAGACACCTTAGTTGGGGTGCTCACCTTAGATGCACTTAATGTGGGTGCATTCGATGCCATCGACGATATCACCATAGCAACGCTCGCCGCCCTCGCTGCAGCCACCATACGCAATGTTAATTTTCTCATTCAATTAGAACGCCAGCATAAATTGGGTGACAATGACAACACATTCAAACAAAAGCCATTAAAAAAATCTGACTTCATTGGTGAAACTCCCTGCATGCTGGCACTTAAAGACGACATTCGCATCGTGGCGAATTCAGAGTTATGCGTGCTAATCAGTGGTGAAACTGGCGTGGGTAAAGAGCTGGTTGCCCGCAGTCTACACACTCAATCCAAAAGGCGAACCCAAGCTTTAGTGCAAGTTAACTGCGCGGCCCTGCCTGATACCTTGGCCGAAAGCGAATTATTTGGTCATGTCAAAGGCGCGTTTACTGGCGCCACCAAAGACAGAATGGGTAAATTTGAACTGGCCCATCAAGGCACGCTGTTTTTAGATGAAGTGGGCGAGTTATCCCTTGAGTTACAAGCCAAATTACTTCGCGTCATTCAAGAAGGTGAAATACAGCGCATAGGTGTTGACCGCAATATTCATGTGGACGTGCGCATTATCGCCGCCACAAACCGCAATTTACTGCAACTCGTGCAGCAAGGGCGTTTTCGGGAGGATTTGTACCACAGACTCTGTGTCTACCCACTGCACGTACCGCCACTAAATCAAAGACAAGGGGATATCCCACTGCTGTGTGGCAATATTCTGAGTAACCTTAAACATAAAATTGGCCTGAGCAGCGCAAAAAGCGTGCGTTTAAGTGAAGCGGCTATGCAAGTATTACTGCACTACCCTTGGCCTGGTAACGTACGGGAATTGCAACATGTATTAATGCGTGCCGGCCTTAAAGCGAGCGCCGAAAGTAAAGGGATTACAGTGATCCAGCCATCGCATTTGCGCTTTGCAACCGAGCAACTTCCCAGCCAAGCAACAAACGCACAGCCCTTATTGGATACCATTCAGTCATCAACACCCACCGCAGGCACCCCCATAGCAGCCCCAATAACAGTAGCGATTTCCGCCCCAGGCAAGCCTGGGCCGAGTAATGATACTAGGCAACTTATCAGTGCCGGCCGCTCATTTAATGACATGGTCGCCGACTTTCAGCGCCAAATCATCCGCCAATCACTTGATGACAATAGCCAAGTCTGGGCCAAAGCCGCACGGCAATTACAATTAGACAGAGGTAACCTACATCGCCAAGCCAAACGCTTAGGCTTGATTTCCTAGTATTTGCAACAAACCTCAAGCCTTAACTTAACGCATATAAACATTGTTGAGCACATACTCAGCGATTCACGAGACTTGAAATAAGCGCTCGCAATGCGGCGGGTTTGATCATTTTAGCCATGTAATGATATCCACGGTGCTGCACATCTTCTATCAGTTCTTTATTGGTATTGGCTGTGATCAATACCCCTTGGACATGTTCACCATAGCGGCTACGAATACCGTCCATGGCATCAAGGCCGTTTTGATTATCATCCAGGTGAAAATCCGCTAACACAATGTCCGGTGCTATCCCCTTAAGGCCCAGTTTTATCCTCGCATCACTCAAGTTGGCCGCGCACACCACTTCACATTGCCAGCGGCTAAGCAGCGACTCAAGGCCAGCTAAAATGCTTTCTTCATTGTCGATACACAGCACCTTTAGCCCCAATAATGGCTGTAAACGACTAGGCACACTCGGCACAGGCTCGATTTCTGACATTTTTCCTAACGGCACTGTGACACTAAATACTGATCCTTGCCCCAAAATCGAGCTGACATCTATCTGATGTTCAAGCACTTTACTTATTCGCTCTGCAATAGCCAGTCCCAAGCCAAGGCCGCTGACATTGGCACTACTGGGGTGATTCAAACGCGTAAATTCTTTAAATATTTCAGTTAATTGCGCCTCACCTATGCCGCAGCCTGCGTCTAATACTTGAATGCGCACGCCACCATTGCAACGACGGCACCCCAGTAGCACTCGCCCGCCACGGGCATAACGATAGGCATTAGTAAGAAAGTTCTGCACTATGCGCCGCAGTAACGCGGGATCTGAGTTAACCGTGAGCTGGGTCGGCACCAATCTAAAGCGGATCTGACTCTCTTCAGCCATGGCACTGCATTCAGCAGCAAGAGCGGTCAGCACTTGCCCTAAATTAAAATCGCGCCGCTCAACGGTGACCAGCCCCGAATCAAGTCTTGAAATATCCAGCAAGTCGGTAAGTAATTCACCAGCGCTTTGCAATGAATTATTAACATGGTTTAAGGTCGCCTGCGCCTCAAGGTTAAGCTTAGGATCTTGAGATAATGAAGCCGTAAACAAGCGCGCGGCGTTAAGAGGTTGCATCAAATCATGACCCACAGCGGCCAAAAAGCGGGTTTTTGAGGCGTGTGCCTGCTCTTCTTGAGCTTTTGCTTCCAGCAACTCACTGTTTAATAATGCCAGCTCATAAGTACGGGCTTTGACGCGAGTCTCTAAGGTTTCATTGGCTTCAAGCAAAGCTTTTTCTTGCAAACGATAGGAGGTAATGTCAGTAAATGTCATCACAAAACCGCCACCAGGCATAGGGTTGCCTTGAATTTTAATCACTTTCCCGTCTTGGCGCTCACGCTCAGAGACATGGGCGCTACCATTACGCATGTGCTGCACTCGGCCATTGACTTGCTGATCAATGTCGCCTGTACCACAAAATCCTCGCTCGGCATTAAAACGGATCACTGCAGCAATAGGCATACCTTGAACCAGAAAATCATCGGGGTATTGGTACAGCTCAACGTATTTGTAATTCCATGCCACCAAATTAAGATCTTTATCCACCACGCTCATGCCTTCATAGGCGTGCTCTATCGCCCCTCTAAGCATTTCTTGACTGAGCATAATTTTTGATGAGGTTTCATCCACTAAGTTGAAGACTTCATCTAAGCCCAAATCTCGGCCGTGGATCACTGAGCTCATCACTAAACTGGCGCTAGAGGCCCCTAAAATACCTGCTAACATGTGTTCTGTGTGATTGATTAGCTCATTGCTCGCCGCCTTATGCCAGCTGTCACTTTTTACCGCTTCGGCAGAAAATCGGCTAAAGCTTTCATACACTTTTGTGGGACTGACAAAGCGGCTGGCTAATATAAGTAAATCTTGTTGAGAAATCGGGCCTTGACGTTTTCTGGGTTCAGCTTTAAGCATACCTGGACTGACAAATAAGCTCGCTTGAATACGCTCAGCAACCCCAGCGCGAAACCACATCGACCCTAAGACATAAAAACCGCAATTCACCAGAAGCGCCTTTAAGGCATCGGCCACCGTTGGACTCATCGACGCCAATAAACTGCTCTCTCCACTTAACACATTTAACAGCGGATAAGTACCCATTTGGCCTATGCTGGCGCCATCTAGGAGCAAATAACACCAATAAATCAATCCTATCCCAAGGCCTGCAAATACCCCTGCACGATTCCCCTGCTTCCAGTACAAGCCCCCCACTAATGCCGGCGCTAACTGGGCAAAGGCGCCAAAAGATAGCATTCCAAGATGAGATAAGGATTCATTGTTACTCAATTTAAGGTAACTAATAAACCCAAGCCCTAGAGTCAGCACAATAATAAATCGCCGTGCATTAAGTAGAAAATGCTGGAATTCATTGAAATTTTTAGTGCGAATAAGCCCAGTTTTTAGCATCACTGGCACTAGCCACTCGTTACTTATCATCACACTAATGGTGACCACAGCCACCAACACCATGCCTGTTGCGGCTGACAATGTGCCTAACAGAGCTACCATGGCGACCAAGGGGTGTTCCAGCGAAAGCGGCAGGTTTATCACATAAGTATCTGCAGCAATATTACTACTAAATAACACTTTGCCGGCCAGCGCCAATGGCGCCACAAATAAGCCAAATAATGCTAAATACACAGGGAAAATCCACCGCGCCCGCCTCAGCATAGTCTCATCCGTACATTCGACTACCATCACATGGAACTGCCTTGGCATACACACAAAGGCCGCCATGCCGACAATCAGCTCTGGTAATATGCTATTAAAGGGCAACCCTGCGTCACTCAAAAAACCTTTTTCGCTGGCTTGTTGCCAAATATCGCCAAAACCATCGAAATAGCCAAAACACACCACTACACCCACCAACAAAAATGCCCCAAGCTTTACCAAAGATTCAAAGGCAATGGCCAGCATCATTCCGGGGTTATGCTCGGTGGCATCGAGCTTGCGGGTGCCGAATAAAATGGCAAATAAGGCCAGCACTACAGTGATCACTAATGCCAAAGGCAAGTCTTGTGCTTGAGTCTGGGTGGGTTCAAATAAATTTAAACTAAATACCATAGCCTTAAGTTGCAGGGCAATATAAGGCATGATCCCAAACAAGGCGATAAAGGTCACTAAGGCGGCTAAAAACTGTGATTTACCGTAACGGGCAGCGATGAAATCCGCCACAGAAGTGATATTTTGCGCCTTAGACACTAAGACCATTTTTCTCAACAACCCAAACCCTAAACTAAAAATCAAAATAGGCCCAAGGTAAATCGGTAAGAAGGACCACAGGTCAGTGGCTGACTGGCCTACTGTGCCTAAAAAACTCCACGACGAACAATACACAGCAAGGCTTAAGCCATAGATCCACACCTTGGCTTTAGGTCCGATACGATTAAACCAGCGGTCTCCGCCCCAAGCTAAAATAAACAATAGCGAGATATAGCCCACGGCAATTAAGGCAACGATTAAGGTTAAATTCATCCTATTCCTACTTAGTTAACCCCCATGCAGCTTAGGTTTACTCTCCACTTAGGGGCAAGCCATCTAAAACACTTAACTGGGCAACCTCACAGGCAAACCACAATACCACAGCTCAGATAAGTGTCATTCTGCGATAAAAACTGCGCCATGGCTATTGTTTTACGCATGATAACAGGCTAAATATAAAGGATATTTTTAGACTAGACCAAGGTCTAATAGCCAATTTATGTCTGCCAGAGTGATACTCAATTCATGCTTTTATAAAAGGGAAAACCTATGAATTCGCCAACCGTGTACCCAGTTCCCAATCAGATAAGTGCCCATGCTCATATCGATGAGCAAACTTATCAGCGCATGTATCAAGCCTCTATCGACGATCCAGAGCGATTCTGGGGTGAGCAAGGCAAACGTATCGATTGGATAACCCCCTATAGCCAATCTCAAGTGAAGAAAACCAGTTTCGATGCCAACAATTTATCAATCCAATGGTTTGCCGATGGCACACTGAACGCCTCCAGTAATTGTCTGGACAGGCACCTTGAGCGCAATGGCGATAATATTGCCATTCTTTGGGAAGGGGATGACGCCAAGGATCAACGCCAATTAAGCTACCGTGAGCTCCACACCCAAGTGTGTCAGTTTGCCAACGTGCTGAAATCTCAAGGTGTTGCCAAAGGCGATATCGTCACCTTATATATGCCCATGGTGCCAGAAGCGGCTATAGCCATGTTAGCCTGTGCCCGTATTGGTGCCGTGCATTCGGTCATTTTTGGCGGTTTCTCGCCAGATTCTATCGCCTCTCGCGTCATTGACGGTAAATCAAAAGTTATCATTACCGCTGACGAAGGTGTGCGGGCCGGACGCACCATCCCCCTAAAACACAGTGTCGATGAAGCACTAGCGCGCCCAAGTGTCACCTGTGTTGAGCAGGTTATTGTGCTTAAGCGCACCGGCGCCGCAGTAGACTGGCAGCCAGGTCGCGATCTTGATTGGCATGAGTTAATGGCTGGCGCCAGCAGTGATTGCCCCGCCGAAGAAATGAACGCCGAAGATCCATTATTTTTACTCTATACCTCAGGTTCAACAGGCAACCCCAAAGGCGTACTGCACACCACAGGTGGCTATTTGGTTTATGCCGCCATGACCCATGAGTACGTATTTGATTATAAAGAAAATGAAGTCTATTGGTGCACCGCAGACGTTGGCTGGATCACAGGTCATTCGTACATGGTTTATGGCCCGTTTGCCAATGGTGCCACAGTACTCATGCATGAAGGCGTTCCCAATTACCCCACACCAGCACGTCTTGGCGAAATGGTAGACAGGCATAAAGTGAATATTCTCTATACTGCGCCCACGCTTATTCGCGCCTTAATGGCCGAAGGCAAGGAGTACTTCAGCGGTTTTAGTGGTGATTCATTACGTATTATGGGCTCTGTGGGCGAACCCATTAACCCAGAAGCGTGGCGCTGGTATCACCAAGTCATCGGCCATGAACATTGCCCTATTGTAGATACTTGGTGGCAAACTGAAACTGGCGGCATCTTAATCAGCCCATTACCGGGAGCCATTGCCACTAAACCTGGCTCTGCAACTCGGCCTTTCTTTGGCGTAAAGCCTGCCCTTGTGGATAACACGGGTGAAATTCTTGAAGGCGCGGTGGAAGGCAATCTCGTCATTTTAGATTCTTGGCCAGGTCAAATGCGCACAGTATATGGCGACCATGAACGCTTCGCCCTCACCTACTTTAAAACCTTTAAAGGCATGTACTTCACCGGCGATGGTGCAAGGCGTGATGAAGACGGTTATTACTGGATAACCGGACGTGTGGACGATGTAATTAACGTCTCAGGTCACCGCCTTGGTACAGCAGAAGTTGAAAGCGCGTTAGTCGCCCATGATTTAGTCGCCGAAGCCGCGGTGGTGGGCTATCCCCATGATATTAAAGGCCAAGGCATTTATGCCTATGTCACCTTAGTCCATGACGCTGAACCTTCAGAGGCCCTGCGTCAAGAATTAAGGCAGTGGGTACGTAAAGAAATTGGCGCGCTGGCAACCCCAGATCTTATTCAATGGGCCACGGGTTTGCCTAAGACACGTTCAGGTAAAATAATGCGCCGCTTCCTGCGCAAAATAGCCGCCAACGAAGTCACCAACTTAGGGGATTCATCCACCTTGGCCGATCCCTCTGTCATCGATAGTTTAATCGCCAGCCGCTTAAATAAGATTTAATCAGGCGTAGAACCATCAACAAAAAACGCCGCTAAGCTAGCGGCGTTTTTATTACTGAGCGTTTATAACTGAGTGATGATCATAAAAAAACACTCGCATAAACTTCAACATACAGGCTCGTCATCGCCCATTTATTTTATAAAAAATCTCATTAACAACTCATGCTTTCGATTTAAAACAGACTAATCCACGATCTTTGGCTTACGCACCTTAGTCGAACATCCTGTCTGATGTAAGCGAAATCAGCGCCAGCCATAAGCCAAGCAATAAATCCCACCAAGCTAGCCAGTGTGTTAGTCTTGGAGATAATTTTTCTAGTGAACAAGCAGCCACATGAGCCAGTACACTTTAGATGCAAGCGCCAGCGTGCATTTTAGCTTTCGTGATTTAATTGAATGTGGTGACACAGCCAAGCAGTATCAACTCTTTATACTGCCAAAGCAAACCGCAAGCTGGCAAGCGCTGAGTCAATTAGCCACCAATTTGTTAGATCCCATAGTGGAACAATTTGGCCCGATCAACTTAAGCTACGGTTTTTGCTCACCTGAGCTTGCCCGCAAAATCGCAAAAAATCCCAAGCCCCACATAGCGCCAGCGCTCGACCAGCACACCAGTCACGAGTTAAACAATAAAAATAACCTTATCTGCCCCCGCCTTGGCGCCGCCTGTGACTTTATTGTCAAAGACTCTCGCTACAACATGCAGCAGGTAGGTCAATGGGTCGCCACCGAGCTTAAATTTGATAGGCTGTATTACTATGGAAAGGCATCGCCCATCCACCTAAGTTATGGCCCAGACATGAATCAATTTGTGCAACTTATGTCCACCAAAATCAACGGCAGCCAGCAGCAACGCGTCCCCTACCTTAAAGGCCGCAACGACAAAGCGATCACCCTGCTTAAAGAGGTAGAGTTTTAAGGAATTATCTGATGAGCGTATGGGCGTTTGTAATGGATAATAGTCCTAGACGGCGCAGAACATGCGGAGCTAATTCTCACCATATGGTGATCTATCCCCCAAGAGATTTTCGGTAAATTATTGATACTGATGTTAATTGTCGATAAACTCAAGCGCTCATTAGTATCGAGCCAATTATGTCTACCATAGAATTCTATAATCAGCATTCACAAGACTTTTTTGCATCAACTGTGAATGCTGATATCAGTGAACTGTATAGCCCTTTCATACAGCAAATACCCTATGCTGGCAGAATTTTGGATGCTGGCTGTGGATCTGGCCGTGACAGCAAAGCCTTTATGACGCTGGGTTATCAGGTAACGGCCATAGATGCCAGTGCTGAATTAGCCAAAACAGCTTCTGAGCATATAGGCAAAGCTGTGACTGTGTGTCAATTCGATGATATCGACCAGCAGCTAACCTTTGATGGGATCTGGGCCTGCGCCTCATTGTTACACGTTAAAGCCCACGTACTACCTCATACCTTCCGCACTCTTAGCAACACCTTAATTAACGGCGGCATATTCTATTGTTCTTTTAAATATGGTGATAAAGAGCGCGAGCACAATGGCCGCTTTTTTACAGATGCCAACGAAACCTTATTACAGCAATGGCTCTATGATACAGATTTGGTCATCCAGCAATCTTGGATAACTGCAGATGTGCGCCCAGATCGTGAAAATGAAAAATGGCTCAATGCCATCTTAATTAAAAAACAAAAATAGAGATAAGCACAGATGACGTTAGCACATGGACCCGTATTAACCAGTGGCGGTAAGGAAGACCCCTTTTTACCTAAATTACTCCAAGCCATTAACCGCGCCACCAGCATTGAAATGTCTGTGTCTTTTATTCAGCGCTCTGGGCTAGAGTTAATTATTGATGCACTCACAGATGCACTCTCTCGCCAAGCGACTATCGCCATCCTCACCTCTGATTATTTAGGCATTACCGATCCCGTCGCCCTGCGGCAATTAATGATATTGCAGGCCCATGGCGCTAAGACCAAAATTTTCACATGCCAAAGTAATCAAAGCTTTCACATGAAAAGCTATATTTTTGTTCAAAATCAAAATAATAACTTACTCTCTGGCTGCGCTTACATTGGTTCCAACAACATCAGTAAAGCCGCATTGACCCATGCGTTGGAGTGGTGTTTACGTCATGACTTAATACAAGGCCATGACAGCAGCGACTTTGGTCATATACGGCAGCAGTTTTCAACCCTCTTTAATCATCCACAAGTATCTGACATTTCAAACGAGTACATCACTGATTACATAGAAAGGCGCAAAAAAATTAAGCCGCCATTAATGCTAGTGTCTGAGCAGCAGCCTAGCGAGCCTACGCCCAATGAAGCGCAGTCCCAAGCATTAGCAGCCCTGGCAGATAGCCGTCAAAATGGCAATAAAAGCGGTTTAGTGGTGTTAGCCACAGGCATGGGGAAAACCTGGTTAGCCGCCTTTGATGTACAGCAATTTAACGCCAAAAAAGTGTTATTTGTAGCCCACAGAGAAGAAATTCTGCTGCAAGCAGAACGCACCTTCAGCCAATTACTGCCAACAAAAACAACGAGTCATTTTAACGCCACAAACAAAAACACAGCCGCCGATATTGTCTTCGCCTCTATTCAAACCTTAGGGAAAAAACACTATCTTGAGAAGTTGCCAGTCGATCTATTTGACTACCTGATTGTCGATGAATTTCACCATGCGGGTGCCAGCAGTTATCGTGCTTTGTTAGCCCACTTTTCACCGCGATTTTTATTAGGACTTACCGCAACGCCAGAGCGTACCGATCAAGCGGATATCCTGTCATTGTGCGATAACAACCTAGTGTTCGAGCGCAATATTATTGATGGCATTGAAGCAGGTATTTTAGTGCCATTTCAATATCATGGAATAAACGATACTACAGTTGACTATAAATCATTGCCTTGGCGAAATGGTAAGTTTGACCCTAAAACATTAGAAAACCAATTTGCCACCAAAAAGCGGGCCGATCATGTGTTTAAGCATTGGCAAATTCATAAGCAGCAGCGCACCTTAGCTTTTTGTGTCTCCAAGGCCCATGCTGACTTTATGGCAACTTACTTTAATAACAAAGGCATTAAAGCCGAGTCTGTTCACAGTAACTCTAAGATAAGACGCGCCGAAGCCCTTAACATGCTCGATTCGGGTGTAATTGAAGTGTTATTTTCAGTGGATTTGTTTAGTGAGGGCACTGACTTACCCTCTATCGACACCATTTTAATTTTACGGCCAACAGAATCGAAAATTTTGTTCCTGCAGCAGTTAGGCCGTGGCCTTCGCACCTGCGTTGAAACGAACAAAACCTATGTCAGCGTCATAGACTTTATTGGCAATCACATCAGTTTTCTTAATCGCCCTATGGCGCTATTGCAGACAACCAATCCCAATGAAGCCATTAAAAAATTAACCACGCCACAAGTGGACCCTAAGTGCCTTATTAATATTGATCCAGAACTCATCAACTTTTGGCGACAACTTAAGCTTGATTACACAAAGGCTGATGAGCAATATCAATGGCTTAAAGATGATATTGGCCATCGCCCCACTGCAACTGAGTTTTTTCATAGTGGATTTGACTGGCAAAAACTCACTGTGCAGCAAGGTAGCTGGTTTGAGTTTGTCATCAAGCAAGAAACCAACGACCCATTAACACAGCAACTCACACCCCTATTGGCGTTTTTAGATCGCGGCGTTGAAAAAGCCAAAATGAGTAAGTGTTTTAAAGCCATTTTACTTAAAGCTTTTATTGAGCTGGACGGAATAAACACGCCGCCGGACATAGATGCGTTAGCCATGAAAAGCTGGCATGTGTTTAAGCGCTACCCACATCTATGGGCGCAAGATGTTAAAGCCACACTGCAAACTATCGAAGCTGACTCCCCTAAGTGGCAAAAATATTGGTTAGACAACCCCATCACCTTTTTGTGCAAGCAAGATAAAGCCGATACTCAGGCTTGGTTCAGTCTCAATGAGCATACCGTCAGTGCTAATATTACTGAGGCATTAACTGCGCAACAGCAAGGATTTTTGCTTGATTGTATGGCAGAGCTAACCGATTTACTGCTAGCAAGGTACAGTCAGCGAGCTAAGTCACAACCTAAATTGAAACAAGATGATAGGGATATACCGAACAACCTAAGCCAGCTTAAGTTAAGTCCATCTACAACAGAAGATGCAGATGTTAAACCAAAGACTAAGATAGCTTTTTATCCTGAACTTAAGATTGCCTGTGGCCATTTTAAAACCGGCAGCAATGAAGCGGTAGAAACACTAATTCTGGGCGACAGCATAGGCTCGTTGGATCCACAAATACACTTTATCGCCCCCGCCAGCGGCCACTCTATGGATGGCGGAAAGAACCCAATACAAGACGGTGATTTACTGCTACTGGAACGGGTAACACCTGTCAATGCAGGCTCTATCACTGGTCAAATCATGGCCATAGAAATTCAAGACGCCGCAGGCGACAACCAATACTTACTCAGAAAAGTGGCAAAACTACCATCAGGAAAATACCAACTCAAAGCCCATAATCCAGACTATAAAGACTTATTGGCCAATGAAAACATGCAAACCTTCGCGAGATTCAAACGCATCATCAGCCAAGATGAAATAAGCCAATCGAACTAAAAAATAGCTAATTGAAAACTATGAGCAAAGACAGCAGTATTAAAATTAAATCATGAGTTGCTCGTTAAATTTTTTAACTAAAGCAATCAGCAACAATGAAACAGGGCTTAAACTTATTCCAACAAAGGTTAGGTTTATCACCGCAATTAGATAGAATCCTTTTGCATAAATGACGAGTGCCCCAATAAAAATCGCTAATGCAAACCCAGCCATAAGAGTCAGTGATTTTAGTAGATCCTTAAGCCCCATGGTTAAAGCCAAGCGTTTGGCAATTTCAACAAAGGGCCGGTAATCAAGCCGTACAATTTCAGACTTAGCTCTTGTTCGAAGGTAAGCCAAAACAATCACCACGAAAGAAAGCAATATGGGTATGGACACCAGCAGCTCTATTTCTTTACTTGCATTATTTTTTAAAGAGAAAAATGCACCAATGCCAGCTAAAAACAACGAAGGTAACAGGCTAAAAGCCACACACTTTTTAAAAAAGCCCACATCGTCATTTTTCACTAATAAACAAGTGCGGCTCATTGGATTTAAAAAGCTAAACCAAATTGCTCTACCCTGTGCATTAATCCGGCGTCTAACATCATCAGCTGAGTCTTGCATTGCAATTGTAAAACTGCTCATTAAGCCATCCAATAATTTTAAATCTTAATTTAATCAATCCACTTAGGATTAAACAGTTTATTTAACGCTATGAATATATTGGATATATTGGCTATAATCAATTCAATATTGTCCTTATTTAACGGCAATTCTCTACCATCAGGTAAGGTAATCGCCCCACCGGCCGCAGCGGTTTGCAGGATCATATCTGTGCTCTTCGCGCTTCTTGCAATACCCATTTCAAACTCACTAACAGCAGCCTTATAATTAGCTGAGTAAAACATAGCCACCCATTTTTCTTACCTTAAATAATACCCTCTCAGGTGCGCTGTGACGATATCCTTTTGGCTATCTACTGCTGGTTAACCACGAGATGTAAAGCTCAAAAATAGTGAAAACTAGTGCGGTGATCCATCGAAGCTAGCAATGGAACTAGATATGAGTATGTTGCGGACGCTGTTATCAGGCTCAAGCTGGAATGAAGGATTTTATGCTGTTAATGCGTTAGGTGTTTAACCGCACAGCCAACGCTGGCAGTTGGCGGCGCTTTGTCGCCGCTTTCGCTCTAGATGTTCACAATATTGGCTTAAGGCCTGTAGTGAACCCACCGCACCTTTAAATAAATGGCCAAAGTCTTCAGTGATTTTAAGCCAGTTTTCAGCGGGAATATTGAGTCTATCCAGTATATGTTGGCTGCAGTGACTGATTGCGCCCCGCTTGTCTCCCCTAATAATTCTGCCCGTGTCTTCTACTAAAATGAGATAATCTTTTGCGCTAAACATCAGTCCTTTGGGCATATTGTCACGTTCATTGCCTAAGAATGGCAGCAATTCCTTTGGTTGCTCACCTTTCAAGGCTGATTTGATACGCCTTTGAATACCTGTGTAATCAGAAGCTTCTGGGGTGGCTGTCATCTTGGCACGAACGGGGTTGAGGTCAACATAGGCCATGCAGGCAAGCACTGCGGCTTCATCAAGCAAAGCCTGCGATTTAAAACGCCCTTCCCAGAATCTGCCAGTACATGAATCTTCCTTATTGGCCATTCTGGCTATCGGCTCACACAAGGCGCGCATGAACCAACTAATATCTGTAAGGCGTTCACGGTATACCGCTACTGAGTCCAGTACCGTGTTAAGTTCAAACTCATCTAGGGTTTCATCTTTGACATAACGCTGGGTTAACAAGGTCCCCTTAAAGCCTTTATGCCATTGAATCAGCACTTCTTTATCAGACCATAACTTAGCTTGTTCTGCATCAACCCTAAGCACAATATGCAGATGATTTGACATCACGGCATAGGCACAAATGTCCACTGAAAAAATGGTCGCCAACTGAAACATGCGCCCTTCTACCCAACCGCGCCTATGCTCAAAGTTCTCACCCGTGCTGTCATCTATCCCGCACAAGAACGCTTTTCTAACTACCCTCGAGCAACAATGATAATACGGCGTATCATCCAAACTGACTATGGTTTTCCTTGGTCTGGCCATCATCTAATACCGATAAAAAAATGATAACTAAAGCGTAGTCAAACGGTCGCTATTTCGCCAACAATCTTGGGTGGCCATGTTATTCGTTTTCCTTGGTCTGGCCATCATCTAATACCGATAAAAAAATGATAACTAAAGCGTAGTCAAACGGTCACTATTTCGCCAACAATCTTGGGTGGCCATGTTATTCTTTTTTTATGAAAGAAATGGGCCATGGCAAGACTGTAAACCTGTGGCTTAGTGTCTAATTCTTCACGATTTAGCTTATAAACTCACAGAAACCACCAAAACTATCGAGCCGAACCATGTCAATTTGCGAGAAGACCGTCCATCCCATGGCCGCTCTCTGGCATCCATGCCATCGCGGCATTTGTGAGTCCCTTCACATCAGACGAGATGTTCGAGCCCTCATGGATGAGTTTACGGCGTGTCGATGAGTGAAGGCCATGGCAAGGCTGTACGCCATGATTCCAAGTTATTTTATCTTGCTGTAAAACGCTTTAATAAAAAAGCCACTCACTTTCGCTTGTGGCTTAATCTCAATTTTTCAAAGCTCGCTCTAATCTGTGCTATTTAGGTGTTTAACCTTTCAATCCCCTATCCACCATGGCCTTGGCATCGGCAAGCAGGGTGTCGAGGTGAGCTTGGCTGATAAAGCTTTCGCCGTAGAGCTTGAATAGCGCTTCGGTGCCTGAAGGTCTGGCGGCGAACCAGCCGTTGGCTGTGGTCACTTTAATGCCGCCGATGGCGGCATTATTCCCTGGTGCGTGGGTGAGGATGGCGGTGATGGCCTCCCCTGCAAGCTCGGCGCTTCCTTCATTGGCATTACTATTGGCTTCTGAGAAGCTTTCAGCGGTGAGTTGCTCAAACTTGGCTTTTTTCTTAAGGCTAATAGGGCTATCAACCCTTTGATAGAAGCTTTCACCAAATTTTGCGGTTAATGCCTGATAACGCTCTGCTGGGGTTTGCCCTGTGACCGCAAGGATTTCTGCGGCCAGTAGCGCCATGATAAAGCCATCTTTATCCGTGCACCAAGTGCTGCCATCACGTTGCAAGAATGCGGCGCCGGCACTTTCTTCGCCGCCAAAGGCCACTGTGCCGTTTGCAAGACCGTCCACAAACCATTTAAAGCCTACGGGCACTTCATAGCAGTCGCGCTCATGCATAGCGCAGACCTTGTCTATCATGGCACTGGATACCAACGTCTTGCCGATGGCGACATTGCTTGGCCACTCTGATCTATGGGTGAGTAAATAATCGATGGCAACCGCTAAAAAGTGATTGGGGTTCATCAATCCAGTGCCTGGGCAAACGATGCCGTGTCGGTCGTAATCGGGATCGTTACCCACGCACAGATCAAACGCATCCTTGTGGGCTAAAAGCCCTGCCATGGCATAAGGGGATGAGCAGTCCATGCGAATTTTGCCGTCTTTATCCAGCGGCATAAAGGCAAAGGTTGGGTCAACGCTGTCATTCACTAATGTGATGTCTAAGCCGTAGTGCTCGGCAATGGGCTGCCAATAATGTATGCCTGAGCCGCCTAGTGGGTCAACGCCGATGCGAATATTGGCCTTTTTAATGGCCTGCATGTCGATAACCTTGGCTAAATCAGCCACATAGGGGGTGATAAAGTCCACTTCGTCTATCCAAGTGGATGCCAATGCCGCGCCGTAATTAACTTTTTTCACGCCGCTTAATTGATTGATTAAATACTCGTTTGCCTTGGCTTCGATACCTTTTGTGATCTCAGCTTCAGCCGGGCCGCCGTGGGGCGGGTTGTATTTAATGCCGCCGTCTTGAGGCGGATTGTGAGACGGAGTAATGATCAAACCATCGACTAATTCAAGTGCATTCTCAAGTGTATTCTCAAGTGTATTAGCAGCCTGAGTGTCGCTGTTGTTTAACGGATTAGCACGACTATTGGCTGCACTATTGGCACGAACAATCGCCTGAGAAATCACTGGCGTTGGGGTAAAGCCATCGAGCTGTTGTACTTTGACCTTAACTTGGTTGGCCACTAATACTTCAAGCACAGATAAATACGCCGCGTAAGACAGGGCATGGGTGTCAAAGCCCACCAACATGGGGCCGGTAATATTGGCATCTTTGCGATAGTCCACTAAGGCTTGAGTAATGGCCCAAATGTGGTTTTGATTAAAGCTTGAATTTAGCGCGCAGCCCCTGTGGCCTGAAGTGCCGAAGGTGACTTTTTGGCTCACGTCCAGTGCATTGGGAATTAAGCGGTAATAATGGCTCATCAACTTGGGGATATTGACTAACTGTGATGGATGAGCCGGCTTCCCTGCCCCTGCATGTATTGCCATGGTGTTACTCCTTCAAACGAATGAAATGCTCATATATGAGCGGTTTCAAAACAGATTACTCAGCAATTTTGTCACAAATGCGGTCTGATATCGCTGTGGCTAAAGTTTCATCGCAGTGCAACTTAGTGAGCACTTCGATTAAAATAGCCTGCTTTTTCGCTGTGTTGTTATTGGTGGTCACCCAGTAACCTGTGGTGCCGATTTCTTTGGGGTTTGCCGAGGCGCTTGAGGCCAATAACTCATCTTTTGAGCGGGCAAAATACAAACGACCTTTGCCTTGCACCAATAACACTTTATTGAACTGACTTGGCGCCATTGCGGCTAACCCTGCCAGTAACCACATAAAGCGGCCCACGGCGCCTTTTTGCTGACTGAGCAAATGCTCATTCACTAAGGCATTAAAATCCATCACGCTTCGATTAGGACTAAGGTGCTCTGAATGCACTTGAGCAAGGGCTTGCGGCTCACTTCTGTGGCCTTCAAGCTGCCCTGGCTGATAGCCATTATGTGGTGCTTTAGCCTGTAGCTGCCCGCTTGGTTCGGTTGGCACAGCTGGGGTACTGGACGCGACGTTGTTACCATGAGTTTGGCTTGGGGCCGCAGAGCTGATGCTGGCTTGGCTTGATGCCACTAAATTGCTGGCTTGATGATGGGCCACATCTAAGCTGGGTTCATCGATGGCACTAGGCTCAAAGGGGGTGACTTGGTTCACTGGCAAAATGAGCAAACGGCGTAAAATATCCGATGCACTTTCACCAATTCGCTCTGTCTTACTTGCGATAAAACGATAGAGCTCTTCATCTACCTCTATGTATTTCATAACCTTATTCCTTTGCACCTGGGCCTAGATGTTGTTGCGTTGTACGCCAGAATCTAGACATTACTGAAAACGATCAATTAAATGATGGCCAACCGATCAGTTTTGATCGCCTGCCAGTGTATGCCAACTCACTGTAAAGGTTAAAGTCTAAATGATCTTAAATGGGGGCTTTTTTACATTTTCAGCTTACAATTGCTGCAAAAAACATCATTTAATTTGCAAAATGCCTTTATATATAAGCTTTACCAAGCACTGGCTTGAAATTAGGCCAGTATATTTGGCACACTGCCACGGCGATTCTTACAATCGAAAAATAACTTACTCTGGGTACTTGCAAGGCTCGGCTTAACATTTATTTCTATCCAAAGGGTTCTCAATGCATTTTGTTGTCAGTGGCGAAGGCCAAGCAGTTGTTCTCATTCATGGATTATTTGGTGACTTAGATAATTTAAAATCCTTAAGTGCTGAGCTTGAAAAGACCCATCAAGTTATTCGCGTTGATGTGCCAAATCATGGCCTCAGCGAGCATTGGCAGCAGATGGACTATCCACTGTTAGCTGAAGCCATTATTCAATTACTCGATACCTTAAATTTAAGCTCGGCGCATTTGGTAGGCCACTCCATGGGCGGAAAAATCGCCATGGCAACGGCACTTTTGTATCCACAGCGCATTGATTCGATAGTCGCTGCCGATATTGCCCCGGTTGCCTATCCTCCAAGACATCAAGCCGTGTTTGCCGGCTTAACCAGCTTAGATTTAGCCAACACTAATCGTAATCAAGCCCTTAACCATTTAACTCAGGCGGGGATTGATACTGGCACTGCGCAGTTTTTACTTAAAAGTCTGCGCCGCGCTGAGACAGGTTTTAGCTGGAAAATGAATTTAGACGGTTTAATACGCTGCTATGACAAGTTGATCGGCTGGAGCATTACAGCAAAGCCCTACACTAAGCCTTGCTATATGATCCGCGGCGGAGATTCAGATTATGTCACCGCCGAGCACAAAGATGCCATAATGGCGCAGTTTCCACAGGTGCAAGCAAAAACCATTAATGGCACAGGCCATTGGTTACATGCGCAAAAACCTGAAATTTTTAATCGATTAGTGGCAGATTTTATTCGCGCTCAAACATAAGCGAATCCCCGTTTTTGTGAGCCGATTTTGCCCTAAGTCACTCAGCTGTCAGCCTTCGTTGACAGCGGGAAATCAAGCGCGAATGTAAATTTGGCACAATATTGCTCATATTCGCGCTAGCATATAGCCCCTATCAGCACTTTATGCTATATTCTCGCCTCTTTTTTTAGCCTTGCGAATGTGGCGTATGTCACACCTTAGGCAGAGGTTGACAGCATTGGGATGCTGACCGATGTTTACCTTAGGCTAAAGGCAGTTATCGCACTGTGCTTACGCAGTTGAGGAAAGAGTTAAATGTTGAACCAATATATGGATCAAATTGAAGCTTTAGGGCTAAACCTGTTTTTTGCAGCGATATTTTTCTTTATCGGCATGGCCATCCACGATGTGCTAAAGCAAGGACAAGTGCCCAAGTTTGGTCGCTTTATTGTTTGGTTAGTATTATTTCTTGGCTGTGCCGGGTTTATTGCAAAGGGTATTATTCAGATGACCTGGGAAGGCTCAGGGATCGGTTAACTAAACATAATGGCAAAAGAAACAACAGACAGAACCACTATCGACCTTTTTGCCTCTGAAATACGTCGCGGACGTCCGAGAAGTAATCCACTGACTCGGGAACAGCAGCTTAAGGTCAATAAACGTAATCAAATTCAGCGCGACCGTGCCAATGGATTAAAACGAATAGAGTTAAAGGTGTCACAAGATTTATACGACGCCTTGAATCAACAGGCTCAGGCAAGTAATATCAGCCGCAGTCAGCTCATCGAATTAATTTTGCAGCAACAAGTGAACGGCTGAAGGCTTTTTTCAGACATCGCACACAGCGAATTCAATATTTAAAGGATAGACAATGGCAACTGTAGGTCTTTTTTTCGGTAGTGACACTGGCAACACCGAAGCCGTAGCCAAAATGATCCAGAAAAAACTGGGCAAGCAGATGGTTGATGTTAAAGACATCGCCAAGAGCACTAAAGAGCAAATCGCTGAGTTCGATATGCTGCTTTTTGGTATTCCCACTTGGTATTACGGTGAAGCACAATGTGACTGGGATGACTTTTTCCCTGAACTTGAGCAAGTTGATTTTACTGACAAACTCGTGGCCATTTTCGGCTGTGGCGATCAAGAAGATTACGCTGAATACTTCCTCGATGCCATGGGCATGGTCGGTGACATAGTTCAAGCCCGCGGCGGCATTATCGTCGGCCATTGGCCAACTGAAGGCTATGATTTTGAAGCCTCTAAAGGCCAAGTGGATGATAAGCACTTTATCGGCTTAGGCATAGATGAAGACCGTCAACCCGAACTTACTGAAGCTCGCGTTGATGCCTGGGTTAAGCAAATTTATGAAGAAATGTGCTTAGCTGAGCTTGCTGATTAATCCCAGCTTACCCGGTACATATACTGGCTTATTATTTGTCTGGCCTTGCTAACGAATTAACATTTTCGACAGCAAGGTGAATAGAGCAATAATAAAATCGTTAAAAAGCGGCTTAGGCCGCTTTTTTATCGCTCCTTCCTCGCCTACGGGCGTATAGGTGACATTTTATGAACTCGACTACTGCCAGCCGCTGGGACATCTTCTGCCTAGTGGTGGATAACTTCGGCGATATCGGCGTCACCTGGCGCCTTGCCAAACAGCTGCACAGGGAATATGGCATCCATGTCACCTTGTGGGTCGACTGTTTGGCAAGTTTTGCTCATATTCTGCCGGCCCTCGATTGCAAGCTCAGCTCCCAGCATTTTGATGGCGTGACCATTAAACTGTGGGATACGCCCCTAAGCCAAGAATACCAAGCTGGCGATGTATTGATTGAAGCCTTTGCCTGTGAGTTACCCGACGCTGTCAAAAATGAACTTAGCCGCCTTAACGCCGCCAATAAGCCAGTGCCTGTATGGTTAAACCTTGAGTACCTGTGCGCCGAAGCTTGGGTTGATGGCTGCCATGGCTTGCCGTCCATGCAAGCTAATGGCTTAACCAAACACTTCTTTTTCCCTGGGTTTAGTGAAAAAAGTGGCGGGCTTATCTGTGAGCAAGATTTATTTGCTGAGCGCGATGCCTGGCAGGTCGATCAAAACAATAAACTCAACTTATTTAGTCAACTTGGGCTAACGGGTATTGATGCTAACGACACTGTTATCAGCGTCTTTAGCTATGAAACCCCAGCACTTGCTGCCCTGTGTGAAATGTGGCAGCAAGGGTCCCATAAAACCCATGCGCTTATTCCTAAAGGCCGCAGCCTAAACAGCTTAACGACACTGCTTAATTGTGACGCCCAAGATATTATGCCCGGTCAGCAATTTAGCTTAGGCAATTTGACCATTCATATCTTGCCAATGACAGATCAGCAAGGCTACGACAGACTGCTTTGGTCGGCGGATTTCAATATTGTCCGTGGTGAAGATTCCTTTTTACGGGCCCAATGGGCAGCAAAACCCTTTATTTGGCACATATATCCTCAAGAAGATGACTATCACCTGGTAAAATTAAGAGCTTTTCTGGAAATTTACTGCGATAATCTGGCTCCTGAATTGGCTAATCACTGGTCTGAACTTAATATTGCGTTCAATACAGGTGAGTCAAACTCAGTGCTAAGGCACTGGAAAAAACTAAATTCTGTTGATTTGTCCTTGTCTCAAGATGGGCAACACCATCTAAAACAATGGCCAATTGACGCTTTAAATGACGCGGATCTCGCTACTCGACTGATTAATTTTGTCAACAGCAAATCGAGCCGCGCTAAAATTGAAAAACCGAAAATAGGAATATAGTAATGAAAACTGCTCATGAAATCCGTCCTGGTAACGTGATCATGTTAGATGGCAGCCCATGGGTTGTGCAGAAAACTGAAACAACTCGTTCTGGCCGTAACGCTGCTATCGTAAAATTGAAGTTAAAGAACGTGCTACTTGATTCTGGCACTGAACAGACCTTCAAAGGCGAAGACAAGATGGACGTTATTGTTCTAGAACGTCTTGATTGCACTTACTCTTACTTTGCTGATCCTATGTATGTATTCATGGATGCGGAATACAACCAGTACGATGTTGAAGCAGACAACCTAGGTGATGCTGCGGCCTATATCATCGACGGTATGGAAGAAACTTGCCAAGTGACCTTCTACGAAGGCAAGGCAATTTCTGTTGAATTACCGACTCATATCGTTCGTGAAGTGATCTACACTGAGCCTTCAGCTCGTGGCGATACTTCAGGTAAAGTGATGAAGCCTGCAACCATCACGGGTGGCGGCACTGTGACTGTGGCTGACTTCGTTAAAGTTGGCGACAAGATTGAAATTGACACTCGTACTGGTGAATTCAAGAAACGCGCTTAATCGCCGACTTGTTCCATCCGTAGACTAAGCCAGCCTATGCTGGCTTTTTTTATGGGCGTGAGTTGTTAGTCGTTAGTTGTTAGCCGTTAATCGTTAATCGTTAGCCATTCACTTTTAACCATTCACCATTATCTAGATCCTAGATTTTAAGATCCTTCTCCTTATTCTTTCATCGCTAATCCGCAATCCGTAATCCGTAATCCGT
>NZ_JACJDV010000034.1 GCF_014163735.1 Shewanella sp. SR44-3 | reverse complement strand
GTTATTAGTTATTGGTTAATTAGTTATTGGTTAATTAGTTATTGGCTTAGATTTATTCTGTCTCGGCCGTCAGTTTTAGCGCGATAAAGCGCTGTGTCGGCGGCGCATAACAAGGCAGTTGGGGTTCTAAATTGGCCAGTGCGCTCACAGGCAATGCCTTGGCTGACGCTTATTCTTACTGAAGCATCAAGCCCCTGAGGGGTAAAAGATAATCGATTAATTTGCTGTTGAATTCTAGCTGCCGTTGCTTGAGCCGTGTGGGCATTGCAACCGGGCAATACTAGCGCAAACTCTTCACCGCCGTAGCGGGCTGCTAGGCAATGGCGCGATGGTAACGCAGATTGAATAACCTGTGCGATACGTCTTAAACACTCATCTCCTTGCACGTGGCCGTGGTCATCGTTAAACAGCTTAAAATAATCCACATCTATGATGACTAAGCTTAACGGCTGGCCGTGATTCACGCATTCATTCCAGCTGCGCTGTAACACTTCATCAAAAGCATGGCGGTTAGCAAGTTGGGTTAAGCAATCAGTGCGAGCTAGGCGGCGCAGCTCCTTGTATTCGGCCTTATGGCTGCTGAGGTTATGCATTACGCCCACAAACAAGGCATGGCTTTTATTCTCATCTACAGGCAAACAAGACAATGACAAGTCCACTTCTAGGGTTAAGCCATTAGTGGGTTTTAATAGCACTTCCTTTGGGCCATGGCTCAGCTCTGTCTCATCGGTTTTCCCCCAAGCATCGAATAGGTGCTGATACTCTTCAACAAAGTTTGTGCTTAAAAAATCGGTCAGCTTTTTGCCTACCAACTTGTCTTTAGGCATGCCAAATAGTTTGGCCGCCTCTGGATTGATCAATTGAATAAAACCCGTCTCGTCGGTAACAAACATGGCTTCGGCGAGATGATTAACTAACGCATGTAGGGCGATGATTTGTGGAGCTTGTGGCTTAGCAAATAAGCTGCTGGCATTGGCAGCCTTGGTGAGGTTTTTTGAGGTGACGTCAGTGGCTGTTAGTGCCTCGTTACTTGTTTTATTGACGGCTTTATTGCTTGTTTGAGGAGCGGTCTTTGTCAAAGCATCAGTCATGACATCGGTCACAGTATCGGCGAGCTCTTTACTAGAAGCTCCGCTCGCAAATTGCGTCGCCGCTTTAGTTGATGTTTGGTTTGGGCTGGCAGCTTGGGCGCCCAGATGAGGTTTCGCTTTAAATGCGTTGGCAAGATCCGTTGCCCGCTCTGTTGCTTGAGTCAGAGTCTGTTGAATATCAGAAAATGTGTGTGCCTGTGTCATGGGATCTTCCTTCGCCGTTAAATTGAGCACTATCGTCATTGTTCTTCAGTGCTTTATTTAATTGTTCTGAGCACTTGTTGAGGTTAACTCTATTCAATCGGCACACAAGTTACCTTCTGGTAATCTTCTGGTTTTATTCTGTTGTTTTTAATGGGTTTATTTTTAATTTATTTTTTGTTTTTATGTGAACAAGCTTAAGTGCGGAAGCTTGGCTTGGCAGGCGTTAGCAAGTCTTAGGATGTTCAATAGGGCGCAAAAACCCAAATAGCACCCAAATTAGCATCCAAAATGACACCCCAAAAAAACAAAGTAGAAAAAACCAAAGTAGAAAAAATTAGCGCGAGAATTAATCGAGGCTGAGATTGTTGAATATTAACTAATGGCGACGATGAAGTGACCTTGAGTTGCGGCAAAGTGCTCAGGTTGTCCAGAAGTTATCGCGACAATTTAAAGCAGCAGTTGAACTAGCGTAGTTGCCTTGACTCACAGAGAGCGTGCTTGTCTTTCCGTTCAATTGCGGCCCGTTATATTTCGAGAGCGTCAATATATGGCCACGAGGGGATGAAAAAAGTCAAAAAAATCCCCTAAGGCGCAGGCATTTAGGGGATGTTGAATTAGGTCTTATTTCTGTGAAATTGGTGGATTAAATTTCGGGTTGACAGATAACTTGTGGATCTTGACTCTGGTAGATGGCGCCATTGGCATCACAATCGCGGGCAGCAACGATGACTTTAAAGGCAATATCATCGTCTTTGCTCTTGTTTTTGTTTTCCGCTTTCAGGGTCAATATTGACTGAGTTTCGTTAGTTTCGATTTTAATCGATTGTAGACTGTTATCATCATCCTGATAGAACTTAGCGCCGACGAAGACCACATCTTCATTGGTGATGATGTACTTTACCTTACCTGATCCATCTAAAACGACTGGAGTAGATGGATTAAAAACAAATGTGGCTGGATCATTGGGATTGGTAGGTAATGTGACCGTCACTGTGACATATTCATTGGTTTTAATTAATGTTTTTGTGCTTAGCGCTTGAACTGTGCTCATAATGCTTCCTTTTGTTTAATTTGAGAGTTTATGTCGGTTGAGTTTTATCATAAACATTACATTTATAATGGTTTATATCTTAAATCTAATCAATAAAAAGAAATCCTTTACCACTTACTCCCATATCTTTGAGTAATAGCCTTTGTTTGGTGAATATATCTGTATTGCCAAGACATGAATTAGCTTGCATATAGGCTAGTAGAAGTCGAACCTCAGTGTTTTTTTCGATAGTAGGCATAAGGCTAACAAGAGTTGCTTGACATAGTTTGGCCGCCTCTTCTTGCCGGCCTTGCAGCCTAAAATGGTAAGCTCTTAATAATGTAAGTTCAATTTTTAATATTAAATAATTTCGGCTTTTATCATTGGAAATTGAATCCAATAATTTTTGAGTATGAGCGTTCACTTGGATTGCATCAGAGAGTTTATGAGCTACTTGCTGATATTTTATAATATCCATCAGGATACTAATGAATTTGAGTTTAAATGATGCACTTAATGATTCGGCATCAATAGTCTTGAGCCGCTGCAAAAAAACAGTATCGTTTTCTTTGATGAGAAAAGGGACTATTTGCGATCTTATACCTAAAATCAATCCCTTTGAATGGAGTAAATTGAATTTCCAACGCTCATTTTTTGGATCTTGTATGAGGGCTTTTTCTAATAAGTCGACAGATTGATTGACTTTAGAAAGCGCTTGGTTAAATTTACTCTGATAACGCAATAATTGAGCTTGCATTGTATAAATATGAGATAGACGGCTCATGAGATTTGCATCATCTTTCTTATGTGTGAGTAAAGTTTCAAGTTCCCGTTGGGAACCTTGATAGAGTGACAATGCTTTGTGTATTTGGCCCATAGACTCATTAGCCTGTGCTAACCAGGTTAGTGTATCGGCTCTGTCTGAACGTAAATTATTGTTTTTAGGTTCTTGAACTAGGGCGTTAGTTTTTAGTTGTAATGAACGTTCAAAGGCTTTTAAAGCTGCTTGATAATCTTGTCGTTTAAGCTCCAAACTGCCCAAGGAATTTAGTGCATAGGAGAGTTCTACCCAAGCATCGACATTATCAGGGTCGATTGCCATCAAGGCATCGCTGTAATCACGATAACTCTCCCAATGCATTTCAGCTTGTTGCCAGTCACTTTTATCGTAGGGGATTTGCCCGAGCCAAAAGGCGTTGGCGCCGAGGACTTTGAGCAAGCTGGGGTTGGTCTTATCCTCTGTGTAGAGCTTATCCAGCAGCAGTTTGGCAGCCTCAAAGGCTTTAATGGCTTCATCCAATTTGCCGCGGGAGTAGGCGACTTCGCCCATGGCTTCTAAGGTCTGGGCGTGTTGAAATCTGGCCTCGAAGCTGGCTTTGCTAGAAGTGAAACCAAGGGAGGCACTTAGCCAGTGTGGCAGCAGGCTGTTGGCATTGGACTTTGACTCTGGATTTACGTCGTCACTACTGAAATATTCTAAGGCCTTGTTACTGATGCCATCGAGTAAGTCCATGCGGCCAACGCTTCTGAGTTTGTCGGCAAAATCCCCCACCATAAAGCCCAGCAAGTTTTCCGCCTCTAGGCGTTTCTCTAAGGCTTGCTGCTCGGCGTCAAAGCTCTTAACGCTCATTAGCACAGAAGTGAAACTGAGTAAGCATAAGAGGCTGATGGTGACGCGCCGGGTCCAGCGCTTGATTTGCGCCCGCTTGATGGAGGCCTGAATAAAGCCTTGCTCTTGATTGTCTAAACTAAACAAGGGGTTGATGGAGAGTGCCACAGCTTCTTGCAAGGGTTTGCCTTCGGCGAGTAAATAAGCTTTGCCTTTGGCTTCATCGCGCCAGCGTTTGGCTAGGTGATGGATGCGGCTTTTAATGCTTAAGCTGTCTAAGTGACTGTCTATCCAGAGCCTAGCCTTGTCCCAGCGGCGCAATAGCGCCTCGTGGGCGACGCTAAAGCAAGGCTCACCATTTTGAAGATGAGACACGAATAGCCGACTTTCCACCATGGCCTTAACGAGGGCGACTTGGTGCTGGTTCTCGAGTTGTGACCAGCGGGCGGCGCGGCTGGTGATATTGCTCTCATCTAGGCTCAGGGTCACAAGCAGTGACAATACCTTGGCAAGGCTGGCATTTTCCGCTTGGCTTAACTGACTGGTGACTTCTTGGGCTTTTTTACCGATTGAGCCTTCTATGCCGCCAAGGGCGCGAAACACCTCGAGTTTAAGCTCGCCAGACTCGCTGCGCTGTAGATACAATTCTTGCAGTGTATATTGCAGCATGGGCAGGGCATCGGGGTTACTTGCCGCTTCAACGCAGAGCAACTCATCTAGGCCCATGGCGCTGGTATTATCCTGTTGCCAGCTTAAGCCCGCAGCACTGGCGGGTAGGCGGATCATTTGCAGTAATTCCGCCCGTGTGGGCGGGGCTAAATCGAAATGAGCGCCGCTTGACTTACCCGCCATTAGGCTAGGGTAATTGACTAAGCTCGGGTAGAAATCATTGCGACAAGCACTTAAGACTAAAATAGCGCCACTATTGGCTAAGGTTTCTAGCAGTGCAACAAAGGTCTCACGCTGGGGCTGGCTAAACTGCGGTGATGACAATAATACTTCGAGGCGATCGACAAATAGTGCTAGCAAGGGGGTGGCGTAGTTGGATTGTTTTGCTACTAAGCCTTCATTCTCAAGGGCGCCATCCTTTGATTGCTCTGAAGCTGAGTCTGCTGGCTCTTGGGTGTTATGGCTCTGTACGTTATGTGTCAGTGCGCTATGGCAAAGCGCAATGACCTGCTGGGGATCTTCTTCAAGCAGCGCGGCTAAGCGGTCGGCGGAAAAGCCCTCGAACACAGGGGTGTCATTGATGTCCCAGTCGAGCATGGCGCTGGCAAGATCTGTCATTAGCCTGTCTTTACTGACGTCGGCTAAATCCAGTGTGGTATTGCTGTAAACCCCTATACCATCATAACCATTGCGGCCCATCAGATTGGGCAACACGCCAGCGTTAACTAAGGAAGATTTACCGCTGCCACTTGGGCCCAATAACAGGCAAAAAGCGCGGCCAAACTTAACCTGCTGGGAGATACGCCCCAATAGGGTGCTAATTTGGGCGCTGCGGCCAAAAAATACCTGGGCATCTTTGGCTTGGTAGGGCCTAAGGCCCGGGAAGGGAGACTCACCTTGCCAACTGGCTATTTCTGCATGGGCTTGATGCCCTAGGGGGAATTCAACCTTTGCCAAGGTGCGGTAGCCGCGTTTACGGATAGTTTCAATATAAGTGGGGGCAGTGGCTTTATCGCCTAAGGCTTTACGTAGCTGAGTGATGGCTTTATGCACTGGGTTATCGCCCATGGGCATATCGCCCCAGCAGAGCTTAACGATGTCGTCGCTGCTTAAAACATCGCCGTCACTTTGGCAGAGTAATAACAGCACATCCATGGCTTTAGGCTCGAGCTGTTTGATCACCTCGCCGCAGCGCAGGCTGTTTGACTCAGGGTTGATTTGCCAATCGCCGAAAAAGAACATGCTGTCACTCATGTTGCACCACTTAAGTTATTTTTTGTTATTGTCATTTTTTACTGTGTTTGGCAGGGCCTTTTCTGACGATGTATACCTGCTAGCCGTTTGCAATGGCTAACTTCAGCGCACTGAATGCCGTGTTAAGGAGGGGGCTGCTGAATCGAGTATAAAAACTAGTCAAAAAAATGGCGTTACCGCGACACTCTATTATGCAGCCTTTGTTAAGTCAATGATTCCAATGTAAAGGAGGGGGTTGGCTAACGTTGGTATTTGTCGGGACATTGGCAAGTAGATAGATTAATCTCATCGCAGCGAGTTTGGTACTCCTGCTCAATATCCCTGCTAATACCCAAGTAAGGGGTAAAGCTTGCCTTGGCGCACCCAAACATCGGCATTGGCTAGGCTGCCATCGGCTTGCCAGGCGCGAAGTAGCGCCTGCAGTGGCACTTTTACCTCAGTAGCGTTCATGCCAATTTTGAGGGTGGGGGAATACAAGGCTTTGATTAATATAGCATCTAGCCCACTAAGTAGGGTTTGCGGGGTTTTGTCATTAAAAATTGAGGGGAAGACTTTTTCAGAGTCATTGGGCAGGCCTAAAATCTGGGTTAGCTCCTCCGCTATACAAGCGACTAACTTGCCATGCATTTGCGCTTGGTCCACAGGAATAATAATGTAGGCGCGGGTAATTTGATTGTCTTTAGTTTCTATATGGGCGATGCACACGGCGCCATGAAGGTGAGCGGCAGCAGCTTTGCCCATCAGTTGCTGTGCTTGTTGCTGCCACAGGTTTTGCCGAGTAAAGAGCAGCCTAACATTGGCTTCTTGCTGATTACTGGCCAAGCCAATATCGTGGCCGCTAAGTTGTTTAAGATGTTCTAAATGCATCGAGACGAGCTGAGTGTGCAGCGCTGCATTGCCCACGTGGTGCTCGAGCCCGACTTTGATGGGGTTAAGCCATTTTCTGAGCTGAAATTGCCCTGATTGATATTCATTTTTCAGGGCGACTTCCACAAAGGCTTGCTCAATAAAGTCAGGCTCTAGCCAGGGGCTTGCTTGGGTTGAGCTTGTTAATAGCCCGACACATAGCCCGAAACATGACCCCGCCAATAGCAAGGCTGGCAGTCTGTCAATTGTCACTCGCATTGGCTTAGGTTAGTTTTTTAATTTATAAATGACTTCAACGCTGTCGCTGACGGTCACTTCACCAAATTCATAGCCTGCTTGGCCGCTATCAAAGGCCATTTTCTCGCTGCGCTGCAACATAATGGGCTGCACGGAACGGCGGTCTAAATAACGCACTTGCCACAAGTCACCTAAGGATTGGTTGAATCCTTCGGCTAAGGAGCTTGCCTTAGCTTGGGCATCTTTGATTGCCGCTTGGCGGGCCTTGAGTAGGTATTCATCTTCCTTGCTGGATTTAAGGGCGATGTTGTTAACGCGATTAAGTCCTTCTGCTAGGGCCGTGTCTAAGATGTCGTTAAGCCGTGACAACTGCTCTAGAGTGACAGTGACTTGTCTGCTGGCTTGATATCCGATGAGCTTTGGCGCTTTATTTTGCTCATAAAGGTATTCGGGTTGTAGATGTAAATTGGCACTGGCGATGTGTTTTTTGTCTATACCAGCTTTGAGCAGCCTTTCTATAAACTCACTGACGGCTTTATCTGAGGCATCTTTGGCAGCCTTGGCGCTGTCTTTGGTGAGGCTCACTTCCACTTGAATTTCGGCCATGTCTGGCGCCATGGTGAGTTCGCTTACGCCTATGGTTTGGATATGGGCAAAGCTTAGATTGTCTGCCGCGGTGGGCGCGGCACCTAACAAGGCACTGCTTAGGGATAAGGCAGCTATGAATGCTGTTGAAGCTGAAATGCTGGTGGACATAATGAATTCTCGCTTGTTCGGCTAATTGAAAACGTGAGTTAAGCTGAGGCACTGGCTCAGCGAGGGTATTTAGTGGCTGTTGTGGCCTGATATAAACGCTTGTCATTGGCCCTCGTCTGTTGGACTTGGGTTTGCCAGATAAGTTCTGGCGCTACGATAAAGATGTTTTTAGTTTGTAACTGACTCATGATCAAAATTTAGTTTCTAAAAAACCTTTTTAACTCTTACATCATCTCATACGAAATACTTACATTAGTGTTCTTTCTTAAGCTTATGATTTTTGAGGGGCAAAGTCTTCGCTGTTTTTGTTTTGTTCTCTATCTGTGGTTAATTTATTTGTGTTTTCATTTGTTTAACAAATGCTTATGCCTCCCAAATGTGACTCAACCTTCTTTTTTTTATTATCAAACTCTGCAACAATTGTGGTTCAGGTTAATGGAAATTATCCAGAGTATTATAAAAATGGGGTTTGATATATGAAATATGTAATAAAAGTATCGGCGATGTGGCCATTGAATGTTCCGCCTCTTTTTAGCAGCTAGCAGTTTATTAAATTAATAATAAATATTTTTAATTTTTAGTTTGGCCTTTAAATGTAGGCTAACAAATTACTAATCGGAAGCAACAATAATGTTAAAAAAATCAACGATTGCGATCGCTATCATCACTATGTTTAGTGCGGGTTCAGTGAGTGCTGCAATACTAGATGGCGACAGTCAAGGTGACCACGTTAGCTTATATGGCGAAGTGGGTGTCGGTGGCCATTTTGGTACTAATGCAGATTACAACCATGATGAGTTTTGGGATACCAAAGGTTATGTCGATGACAGCTTAGCCAGTATGGGCGTAGAAGGTCAGCGTCAACAGTTCACTTATCGTCTGGAATTAGACTACCAGCGCCGTAACTGGCTTGGTGGTGACGGTGAGCTGGAGCTGGCTATCGACAAAATGTACGTAGGTTATCTCTTAACTGAACAGCAGTGGGTTGAGTTTGGTTTGACTGATACCGCATTTGACGATTATGACCATTTTGGTGACTTAACGTTCAACAAAGCGGTTGAAACCGGTGAAGCAGGTGACCAAGAGCAGACGGTTAAATACCAAGCTAAGTTTGAAAATTTGGTCTTCGGTACTTCATATTCTTATGACGGTGAACACGAAAGTGGCGCTCAACAAGGTGACATCATAAACGGCTATGTGGGTTGGATGTCTGATGTTGTCTCTGTGGTGGTTGGTGTAGAAACCCGCGGTGGTTCTAACGGTATCTCTAAGTATGGTGAGCAGAAGCAGGTTGGTGCAGGTTTACGCGTCAATGTGATGCCTGATCTGACGTTAGGTTTGAATGGTTTCTTAGAAGAGGAAGATTTAGCGACGCGTAAGAGCAGTGACGCAAAAACCTACTTAGATTATCAAACGTTCACCAACAAAGGCCTGACTTTTAGTGCCAAGTACGACTTAGGTGAGCACTGGGAAATCATCAGTTCTGTTAACCACGAAGAGTACGAAGGCTGGGATTTAATCGGCCCTAACTACGATTACACTAAGTTGGCGCCTAAGTATGGCAAAGAGCGCCGTTGGGCCAGTTTAGGTTTCAATTATCGTCCAGCCCGTGACATCGTGCTTTCTTTGGAAGGCCGAGTTGGCGAAGCTCCTGAAGCTGCTTATGCCTTCGCGCGTATGTACTTCTAGTCCGAATCAAATTCAACTTTTATAGAGTTTACTATGAAAAAAAGCATATTATCGCTGGCCATTGCCAGCACCATCAGCATGGGCGCTTACGCTGGCGTTCAAGACTTGCTGATAACCGAAATGACTCAAAGCTCAGATGCTAAAGTGGGAACGGTTGAGATCACTAACACAGGCGCAGATGCCTTTACCTTTACCGATGACGTTAAAGCTTACCAACGCTCAAGTGGTAAGTATGACAACGAGTTGCTCAACTTAGATGCCAAGCCCTTGTTGACCGGCAATACGCTTGCACCTGGTGCTTCTATGGTGCTGGTCAATAGCAGATCGACTGACGAGTTTCGTAATGCCATTACAACTCAAGGTGGCACCATTGTTGTGTCTACCTATGACAAAAGCAACCCATACAACAATCTGTTCATGACCAGTGATGATGGTTTTTTCCTGAAAAATGGTGATACCGTTATTGATCGTGTTGGCGCAGTGAATGAGACTAGCAAGTGGGCTTCCAACACCACTTTACGTCGTAAGCAAGCTGCTGCTGGCGGCAATCCCGCTCAATCAGGTACCTTTGATGCGACTCAATGGCAGAACATCTTACCAATGAGATTTGATGATTTAGGTAAAGCAGAGCTGCCTGCTGCAGATGCCGCTGACATCATGGATATCTTCACTTGTCCAACTGATAAGAGTGAAATCAAGTCTCCTAGCGAAGTACAAGGTACAGGCTTTACCTCGCCGCTGATTGCTGCTGGTGAAACTAAATCTGCAGAAAAAATTGCTGTAGAAGGTATCATTTCTGTTAAGGGCACGATTCCTAATGAAGGCTTCTACCTTCGCAATATCGTTTCAGACAATAACCCTGAAACGTCTGATGGCATCTTTGTTAGAACGGGTGCTGCTGGCGATCTAAAAGTAGGTCAAACTATTTGTATTGGCAGTAAAGTGGCAGAGTTTGAAGGTCAAACTGAATTGTCTGCAGATACAGCGTTTAGCTGGAATGTGACTGATACTAATATTCTAACGCAGCCTGTAGATGTTGAGGTTATTAGCGCTGATAACGGCTCTTTTGATAAGACCTTAGAGCGTTACGAAGGTATGTTGGTTAACTTGCCTACAGATCTTGATCCTCAGACTGAGGGCAACCAAGATATGCGTATTACTCGTGGCTTCAGCTACAACTATCTTTCAAGTAGCAAAGGTCATAACCGTAACAACATGGTGGCGGCTTATAAGCGTCCGAATTTACAGCCTAACCACTTACACGTTGCAGGAAGCCCTGAGTCTCAAGCGGCTTACGAGCAAAACAATGACTATCGCTTAGTGATTGAAAGTGCCACTAAGTCTAACGGCACCGAATTGCCGTATTACGCTGCTTTTAACAGTGATCCACATACTAACTATATTCGTATCGACGACAGCCTAGTTAATGCACAGGGTGTGATCAGTCAATACGAAACTGAGTTGATCCCTGGGACTGATAAATATGATCAGGACTACAGCCTGACTATTACCAATCAGTTAACTAGCGATAACTTTATCCATAATTTACCGCGTACCAGTACACCAGATCTTAAAGATACAGTGACAGGTGATGATTTTGCTATTCGCGTTGCCAGTCAAAACTTGTTTAACTTCTTTAACTCTCCTTTTGGCGGCGACAACAATAGCTTTGGTCAGAGCCGAGGCGCAGAGACTTTCGATGAATACATTAACCAGAGAACCAAGCTGGTAGAAATCATTCGTGCTCAGAATGCTGACGTAATGGCGCTGATGGAGATTGAAAACAATGGTTTTGGTGGTGAAAGTGCTATTGCTGAGATTGTGAACCAAGTCAATATCAAGTATGTGGATGAGCGCACCCAAGATTATAACGGTCCTACCTCTACAGAAAACCGTTATGTGTTCGTTGGTTTTGACAACAACGGTAATCAGATACTGGATAACTTAGACGCTGTTGGCTCTGACGCTATTTCTACAGGTATCATCTACCGCCCAAGCAAGATGAGCATTGAACGTGCTCGCGTTATCCCAATGCCGCAGCAGAAAGCGCCGACTATCGTCAACGACTTAGGTGAAGTGATCAAGGATCAGAACAACGAGATCCTAGAGGATGGTCAAAACTACCATCGCGATGCTCTGGTTGTAACATTTATCGTTAACCAAACCGGTAAGCGTTTGACACTCTCTGTAAATCACTTTAAGTCAAAAGGTTCTACTTGTTTTGAAGAATGGCAAGGCGTTGAGTTTGGCACTGCTAATACTTGGAACAACCGTGAAGCGCCAGATTTAGATTATCAAGGTTCTTGTGCTGAATTCCGTGTCGCCGGTGCCGTGCACTTAGGTGAAGAGATGAAAGACATCATTGGCGATAAAATCATTCTTGGTGATTTGAATGCTTATGGTAAGGAAGATCCGGTATTGGTTCTTACCGAGAACCCACGCAACAAAACGATCGTCACTGCTAGCCATACCTTCCTTGGTTCTAAGCCTCAGTTTAACAAAGATGGCTCTGCTGCAACCATTACTAAGACTTACGGCTACATTGATATCGTCGGTAAAAAGTTTGAGGAGAAGGGCAAGACACCTTGGAGTTACTCGTTTAGTGATGAAGTCGGTTCACTCGACCACATCTTAATTTCTCCTTCTCTTGAAGCTCGCGTGATCGATGCCACTGACTGGCATGTTAATGCGCCAGAAACAGCCTTGTATGACTACCAAAACAGCTTTAAAGGTAGTATTGACGGTACTGGCACGCATAAGTTCTACAAACCGAACGTTTATCGTGCATCAGATCATGATCCAGCATTAATTTCTCTTAGCTATAAGCCAGGCGATGCTGATGCTGGTGTGCCTTTAAGCTTGACTAAGCTCAATAAGCTAATCAAGGTTCCTTATCAAATCCCAAGCGCTAAGGACGCTGAAGGTAAACTTGTTAGTATTGCGAAGAAAGGTGATGTTGCCATTGTTAGCATGAGTCCAGTTGATGATGAAAAACGTCTTGACCTGACTCAAATGGTGCTGCCTAACGTGATATTGACTAAAGATGGCCAGACTTTGGTCAATTTTGAAGTCTTTGGTGCCCCATCTGCAGATTACAGCGTAACCGTTAGTCTGCAACGTGATGGTAAGGCTGTTGATGGATCTGAGCAGACTTTCTTAGCCAAGGTATCTAACCGTGATTCTTTGATTGCTGACATTGTAAAAGAAAATAGCGATGGTACTGGTGGTGACGGTGGTGCCGGTAGCGCTGGCTTCATCAGCTTATTATCCCTGTTCGGATTAGCAGCAATGCGCCGTCGTCTTCGCAAATAAGCCTTGTTCTCGAAAATGAAGCGCCTGCCTACGGGCAGCGCGCTTCCCATCAAAGAATTAAAAGAGATAACATTATGAAAATTAAAATGAGTGCAGTTGCCTCTGCAACTGCTATAGCTTTGTGCGCTTTTTCTACAGCGGCGAGTGCAAATTTAGTTATTACTGAGTACATTGAAGGCGATAAAACATTCAACGCTAAAGATGGGGCAAATAGCAATAATAAAGCTGTAGAGATTTCCAACCTAGGTGGCACTACCATTGATTTGAGTGCCAACGTTTATAAGTTAACCCTGTTTGGCAATGGCGCCGATGCTTCAAAACCAGGTACCACTGAGACTTTAACCGGTACTTTAGCACCCAATGCCAGTATCGTGTTCTTTAACGCTAGTGCCGAAGATGAGTACAAAGTAGTTGGTAATCCTTCGACCATAACTTATTACAACGGTGATGACGCGTTGGTATTAACCAAAGACGATGTGGTCATCGATCGCTTCGGTAAGCGCGGCGAACGTCCGGTTCCTGCCTGGACTGATCCAAACGATGTAGACTTCTCCACCTTAAACAAGGCTCTGCGTCGTAAGGCCAGTGTTACTGTAGGTGACACCAACGCCGAAGCAGCTTTTCCAGGTGCTGACAATCAGTGGGTTGTTGTAACTGCCGCTAAGCCTGAAGATTATGCAAAAGGTCTAGGCTGCCCAGGTGAAACAGCTTGTTCTGGCGATGTTACGCCTCCAGAGCCACCAAAGCCACCAGAGCCGGAAACAGGTCCTTGTTCTGGATGTGAGACGCTGACTCCAGTTGCCGATCCGGCGACGTTCAATGCTGACATCTATTACTCTGATGTACTCAGTGGCGATTTTGCCAATGCTGAAGAACTGAAAAATGCCCTGTCTGTTATCATTGCTAAAAATCACAAGCAACTGAGTTATAAGCAGGTTTGGAGTGCACTGACCTACGCTGACCAAGATCCTGCCAACGATAAGAATGTGATTGAGATCTACACTGGCCTTTCTATTTCTAAGTACGACAACCAGACTAGCGGAAGCGGTACAGGTAAGTGGAACCGTGAACACGTTTGGGCCAAGAGTCATGGCTTCCCAAATGAGTCTCAGTGGGGCTATACCGATGCCCATCACTTACGTCCTTCAGATGTAGGTATCAATACAGCACGCAGCAACAATGACTTTGGTGCGTGTAAGGATACCGGCGAAGAGGTGATGTTTAACGGTGTAGGTACGGGTAACTACCTGAATAAAGCTACGGATTGCTGGGAGCCTCGTGATGCTGTCAAAGGCGATGTCGCGCGTATGATCATGTATATGGATACTCGCTATCAAGGTACAGATACTGCGACAACTCAAATGCCTGATCTAATCGCAGTTGATCGTCTAACGACGACCGAGGAGGATGACGCTCCGCTGATTGGTACGCTTTGTACTATGTATGCGTGGAGTCAGTCAGACGCTGTTGATAGCTACGAGCAAAACCGTAATAACCAGGTATACAAATACCAAGGTAACCGTAACCCTTTTATTGACCGTCCTGAGTTAGTAAAAGAAGTGTATGGTGCAGTTTGTGGTGACGATCCAAACCCTGGTTTGGTAGTCGAAGGTGATATCATTACACCTGAGAGTGTTACTGAAGGCGCTGCATACACTCTAGACGCCTCTGCAATCAGTGCTGGCGAAGGCGTTACTCTTACTTACAAGTGGGAACAGATTGTTGGCGAAGAGAAAACGCTGGTTGGCGATATGGCAGTTTTGTCTTTGACTGCGCCGAAGGTTAAAGCCGATGAGACTTTGAACTTCACCTTAACCATCAGCGACGGTACTTTGGATACAATCAAAGCGGTTAGCCTGAGGGTGGTTAACGTGCCTTTCATGGTGGAAGTCGGTTTTGCGGGTAATACTAAACTTGCAGAAGAACAAAGCACGACTATCACAGCAACGGTTGCTGATGCGCCAGTAGGAACAACATATAGCTGGAAGCAAGTATCGGGCGCAACTGCTAAGTTTACTGCCACCGAGCTGAAACTTGATGTGACTGCACCTAAGGTCAGCATAGATCAATCGTTAGTTTTTGAGCTGACTGTTACCAATGCTGATAAAGAAAGCTTCAGTAAGTCTGTCAGTATCGCAGTGACAAAAACAGAAATAACTGATGGCTGGGTTAAGCCTGAGGGGGCTGGTAGCTTAGGCGGTCTTATGACTCTGCTGCTACCGCTGATCTGGTTGCGTCGTCGCCAAGGCTAATCATCAGATAAGCCTATAAAAAGCAGCATCGGGATAGCTCTGGGTGCTGCTTTTTTTATTGTACAGACCTTGCCTAAACCTAGCCATGTGTGATTTATTCTCACCATGAAAAATAGGCTATCAAAGGAAGTGACAAGGTTTATCAGAATAATATTGAAGGATTACTATGAATACTCCACTCAGCTCTTCTTACCTGCTTCTCACCGGTTCAGCTATAACGCTAGCGATAGCACTGAGCGGTTGTGGTAATAGTAAGATGGAAAAGGTGCCTAAGGTGACAGCATCTTACGCCTGTCAAACAGCAATTGATGGTTGTAAGCGCTTCACCTTGCTCCATACCAATGATCACCACGGCCGTTTTTGGCATGGTTCAGATGGTGCATATGGTATGGCTGCAAGAAAAACCATTCTGGATCAAATACGTAAAGAGGTGGCCGAACAAGGTGGAGAGACTTTACTTCTCTCAGGTGGCGACATCAATACTGGCGTTCCGGAATCTGATTTGCAAGACGCTGAGCCAGATTTTATCGGCATGAACCATCTTGGCTATGACGCCATGGCTGTGGGTAACCATGAGTTTGATAATCCATCGACTGTGATAGATAAGCAGAGAGCTTGGTCAAAATTCCCTTGGTTATCGGCCAACATCTACCGCCAGGTTGATGGTGAATGGCAGCGCTACTTTGAGCCCTACAAGCTATTCGAAATTCAAGGTTTGAAGTTAGCCGTAGTGGGCCTAACTACCGAGCAGACCGCTGAGATTGGTAATCCAGAATACGTTGCAGATTTCAAATTCACTCCGGCTCAAGCTGAGGCGAAAGAGATTTTGGCAGAGCTTGAACAGAAGCATCATCCAGATCTCGTATTTGGTCTTACCCACATGGGTCACTATGAAAATGGCAATCATGGCAGTAACGGTCCAGGTGATGTCGCCCTAGCCCGTAGCCTTGAGCCTGGCCAGATACAGGCCATCATTGGTGGTCACTCACAGTTGCCAGTTTGTATGGAAGAGGACACGGGTAAGTATGTAGCAGATTATGGTCGAGATGATCCCTGTAAACCGGATCGTCAAAATGGCACTTGGATCATGCAAGCCTATGAGTGGGGCAAATACGTTGGTCGCGCCGATTTTGAATACTATGGCGGCAAGTTACACTTGGCTAAATACGCTTTGGTGCCTGTGAATATCGAAACAAAATTTGGTACTTACTATCCAGTTCATATGCAGACCCCTAAGGATAAAGAAACCCTTGAGCTGCTTCGCCCTTATCAAGCGAAAGGGCAACTTAAGTTGAGGGAGGAAATAGGTGTTGCCAAGGCAGATTTTATTGGTGAACGTGACATTGTTCGTTACCAAGCGACACCGCTAGGGATTATGCTAGCCCATGCCCAGACTCAGCTTCCTGTGCAAGCAGATTTCGGCATTATGAACTCTGGCGGTATTCGTACCACAATTAAGAAAGGAGCGATCCGTTACCGTGATGTGCTTGAGGTTCTGCCTTTTTCCAACAGTGTGAGTGTGATGGAGATGAAGGGTGCAGAGCTTAAAAAGTATTTGTCTAAGGTTGCGCTTATGACTCGAGGCTCTGGCGCCTTTGCTCATTTCAGCGGCATCAAGATGACCGTTGACTGTAAAGCTAAAGATGTGGATATTAGCGCTGTCGGTAACAAGCCCTTCAAACTAGAGGAACACTACCGATTTACCCTCCCTAGCTATAACGCCGCGGGCGGTAACAATTATCCCAAGTTGAAAGAAAAGGCGCGAGACACAGGCTTTATTGATGCTGATATGCTTTATCAATTCATCAAAAAGCATGACACGCTTGATCCTGCTGACTATGACACCGCGAAAGATGTTAGCTATATCAATGCTAGCAGTTCATATGGTTGCGACAGTTAACTTTATTATCTAATAGGGTTAATCAACAGTCTCTTAGCAGGCTAAACAGCGCCAACCTTTCGGTTTGGCGCTGTTTTTTTAGGTATGCGCGAGCCTTTCGCAGCGCAGTAATATAATGAACTCTCGCTTGTTCGGCTAATTAAATAAGTGAGTTGGCACTGTTCCATCGGTATCGGTTGTGGTCGTCGGTGCTTGATATTGACGTCTACCATTGACCCAGGTCTGTTGAACTTGGGTTTGCCAGATAAGTTCTGGCGCTGAAGTAAAGATGTTTTTATCAGTCAAAATAAAATCAGCTTTCATCCCTGGCGCTAATGAACCTATGCTCTGCTCTTGATGGGCTGCAAAGGCAGCACTATAAGTAAAGCTTTCAAGAGCTTGAGTGATGCTCATGCGCTCTATGTTGTACCAGCCATCTGTTGGCTGATTGTGTTGATCTTGCCTTGTGACTGAGGCATGTAAGCCATAAAAAGGATTGGCTGATTCTATGGGGAAATCTGAACCTGCGGCGATGACTGCGCCACTTTGTATCAGTTTTTGCCAAGCATAGGCGCCCTTGATGCGTTGTGGGCCTAATCTGTCTTCGGCCATATTTTTATCGCTGGTAGCGTGAGTTGCCTGCATAGAGGCGATAACCCCTAGAGCTGCGAAGCGTGGAATGTCGGCAAGTTGTAGCACCTGAGCGTGTTCAATCCTGTGCCTTAAGGCCTTGGTATCGGTTTTTTTTATGAGCCTCTGGTAGTTATCCAATACTTGTTTATTTGCCTCATCACCAATGGCGTGAGTATTGACTTGAAATCCCGCAGCCATTGCCGCTTCTATGGTTTGGCTGAGTTTAGCTTCAGGGTAAAGCAGCAAGCCTTTGTGGCCTGCTTTGTCACTGTAGTCGCTGATGAGCGCCGCGCCTCTGCTGCCTAGGGCACCGTCGGATGAAATTTTAACGCTATTGATGGCCAGCATGTCGCTGTGGCCTAAGTCGCTCAAGGTGGGCCCTGCCTTAATCAGGTCGCGGTAGTGCTCATCTGTAGCATCTATCATGGCATACACACGAATAGGTAAGCGCTTGGCTTGATCCAGCTGTTTGTAAGCCTTAATTGTGGTGCTGCTAATACCGGCGTCATGGACGCTGGTGAGCCCAAGCTTGGCAAGTTGTTGTAATGAGGTCAGTAACACGGCTTTTTGCTCATTTAAGCTCAGCGGTGGAATGTTAGATGAAATCAATCCCATGGCGTTGTCGATAAACACCCCTGTGGGTTGCCCTTGAGCGTCACGGATTATTTCACCACCAGTGGGGGCCTGAGTCTTGCTGTCAATTTTTGCAAGCTTCATGGCGGCGCTATTGGCCCAGCCGGCATGGCCGTCAATGCGTACTAGCCAAACAGGAGTGGTGGGGAAGGCAATATCTAAGGCATTTTTGCTGGGAAAGGCGTTACTTGGCCACAATACTTGATTCCATCCTCTGCCCTGAATCCAAGTTAATTGCGGATGAGCTTTTCTGAAGGCTTGCACTTTAGTGATGGCATCTTGTTCGCTTTGACTGTCCCTAAGCTGGGCTTGTAATAAGCTCAAACCATAGCCCAATACGTGGCCATGAGCATCAATAAGTCCAGGTAATAAGCTGAGCCCTTTGCCATCAATATGTTTGATTTCACTATTGTCGATACGGCTGCTGTGGCTGAAATCATCTTGGTGATGGTGTTCATACAATAAATGATCAAAAGAGTTAGGGGCTGCGGGGAAGTCATGGCCGTAGAGGGCATCTATTTTATCATTGGTGAACAAGATGGCGTTAAAGCGGCTTAATTTTCCCGCGGTGACACTGTAGCCTTCAATATTGCTGATAAGTGAAGTGTGAGCCATCAAGGAAGGACTTAGTAATACTGCTAATGCAGTAATTAGGCTTATTAATGGTCGATGCAGGTAGTTAGCTGGCCAAGCAAGTTTTGAAAAGCGGCGAAACTCTGGTGTTGTTGGGCGCATCAGCGCGACCAATGATAAATGAGCCTGATTAATTTCCATCTGATATTCCTTATCCGCAGTATGACTCTTATTTCCTAAGAGTATGTGAGTGACTGATTTTAGCAACAATTTTTTATTGTCAGCGACTAGTGCTGCTGATTGCAGATCATACTTTTGGCTAGATAGTAAAAATTAGATTAACAAGGTATTTACATTCCCTTTGGGCTGTGGTGTTATTGAGTCAATTCAAGCGAGCGTTTGAATTAATAATTAATGTTAAGGGGATGCCCATGAAAGCCACTACTCAGACTATAGCCACCACACTGATGATGTTAATGGCTGCGGCAAGCTGCACAGCCCAAGCTGAAACACAAGACAGCAATATCAGAGGATTTAGCCCAACTCAGGCTGTGGACCCTCACGCTTTACTTGTACCTCTTGCACAGTCTAAGCGGCAAATAGCTTTGGATTTAAGCCGTCAATATAGACAGCTTGAGCCCTTGTTACAGCAAAACATTAACCAGTATCAGTTGTCAGTAAGTGCCACAGATATGGCATTGCAGCCTGCATTTGATGCCAAGGTATTGAAGCAAGCTGATGCTTTGATGAGCCAGCAAAAAGGCTTACCAGGCACCACAGATCTAGTGCAACTGCGGTTAGCAGATACCAGTATGTTAACGACCTGGCAGCAAGGTGAGTCACCATTATTTGCCTTTGAACCCGACGGCGATGATAGTCAATGGGATTATATCGAAGCGTTTGATACTCAAGGTAATGTTCATTTATTAGACGTGTATGCATTGCCAGAGCGGCCAGTATTTGTGGTGGGTTTAGATAACAAAAAAGCCATGAAGGCGGGTATTGCTCAGATGCGTAGTACCTTTGCCGCAGCTCAAAAAACTGGGATAAAGCTTCAAAAGTCGAATAAGTGGTTACAGCAAAATGCCGCGCCTAGTTTACCTAGCGCCGATACCCCACTATCTACGACTGTAATTAAGCAAATTTCGCTTAATGATGATATGGAGCCGTGGATTTCGGGTAAAGCTGAGGTATATGCCATAGTCACAGGGGTGTCGCCAAGTCGTGATGAGCCAGTACTTGATATCGTTGAAATGCCTTATTTAGATTATGCGGATAAGGAATACTATCCAAACCAGATAGTGATCCACTGGCAGCGTTACCGTTGGGCTGCGGCCGACATGGTGCTAATGGAACACGATGATGGCACTAACTATAAGGCCTTAGCGACTAAGTTGATTGAGGCGGCGGAGCAAATATTACGTTTAATCCCCGATCCGCAAGTACAAGGTTTTGCGGTCATCGCCCAGATAACCAATGGTATTTTAGCGGTAATGCCCGATGCATGGTTTACCAATGACGACGACTTTGTTGACGTGTATTACACCTTGCAAGAGGGGGTATATTACCCCAGTCATAAAGGCGCTAATGGTAATGCAACAGCAAGCTTTGAGCCGCTACAGATCAACCCAAGGTAGGGTTTGAGAATGAGCGCTTAGGCTGAGTGAAGTCTAAAATTAGCAAGGGTTTAAGTGTAGAAGTGCTAAACACTAGGTCAGCAAGCCAAGGCATTATGCCAAGGTCTGCTGACCTTTTCTTTTTGGTGATTTACCTAAGCCTACTAATGGCTTCCTTAAGCATAAAGTCTTCTTCGGCAATTAATCTCTGTGGGGTAATTGTCATTAACACATCAGGAATGATGCCGTAGCCCACGAATTCACGGCCATCGGGGTAAGTATCTCGTTTAGTGCATATTCTAAATGAACCACCACCTGGCAAATCAAAGAAGATAGGCTGACCAGTACTGCCATAGGTTTTTTCCCCTATCAGGGTAAAGTGGGGTAACGAGTCTGCATAAATAAGGAAGTCTTCAGCCGCAGAAGCCGTGTCTCTGCTGGTTAGCACATAGGTGGGCACAATAATTGGGTTGTCATTGGCTGGAAAGACTTCCATATCACCACTCTTCCAAGCATTATCATTCGCATACTCTTGATACTTAACATCAAACTTTCCCCATGCCTTATAGGCTGCGATATGTTTACGGGTCTTCCAAATAGCGCCTTTGAGTTCAGTTTTACTAAAATGTGATAATATTTCTGCGGCAATTAGCGAGTCTCCACCACCATTAAAACGCAAATCTATAATTAAGGTTTTGGCTTTGCGAATATCATCTAAAACGGCGTAAAAATCCGCTAAAATCTGCTTATCATGAAATCCATTTAAGGCTAAATAGCCCATCCCTTTTTCTAACCATTTAAATTCGAGTAACTCACCATTAGAGCTGGGACGCGTAAGAGAAATTGGCTTGCTATCCTCAGGGTCAGTGCTTTTTCTCAAGTTACTATCCCTTACAAGTGTCAGCGACTTTATTTCACCTTGTGGTGTTGTAAGAGTGAGTTTAACTTGGGTGCCGGGTTTGCCACCTAGCGCATCCTTTACGGCGCTGTGCCATAAAATGTGCTCGGTAGAGCTTGCGATATAGGGCATGACTGAATCTTTAAGGTAAGTGGCTAAATCGATGTCGTTCACCTTTAACAAAGTCGAGCCCAGTGGGATCTTGTGCTGCAAAGTTTGACTCGTTGAAATAACCACGGCTTCTTTATTTGCCTCATAAAGACCTATGCCTGGCCAGTCAAGCTGACCTTGCGCTAATCCTTTGGGTAAAAAGACATTGGTATGGCCATCTTTGAGCAAGGCATTAAAGCGCATGAGTTCACGGTAATACTCATAGTCTGACTCAGTGGCTAACACTCGAGGAATAAATGACTGATAAGCGGCGTCAAAGTCCAGATCTGGTACTTGATCAAAATAGGCGAAATTGTCGCGGGCTTCCTTCCAGTAAAGGGATAATCCGTAGATTTTATCTTCCTTGGTCAGCTTGTTATCCTTGCCCGCGTGAACGCTTGTGCTCAACATGAAAGCAAGTGCTGAAGATAGCACTACAGATAAGCATTTTTTATACATTAAACTTCCTTATTTATAAATAATCACGATAACGTGCTAGTGCGCTTGATGAGTGCGCTTGTTTGGCAGAGTGATACCAATCTTATTCATCATCTAGCACCATGGCTTGTTTGATTTCATCACTGCTAAAGCCTTTGCGGGATAAATACGCATAGGCTTTTGACTTGTCCTTATAATCCGATAAATCATAGCGCTTTTTAGCCAGCTCATTTTTGCAGCTTTGATAAAAATCGACTTCATCGCTGAGCATTAACTGATATAAGATTTCTTCAAGGTCACTGATATCAATCAGTCGCTGTTTAAGCTCTTGCAAGATAAGCGTCTTACCTTTGCCTTTTTTAAACAGTTTGATGATTTCAGAAGATAAATTTACCTTGTCAGCTTTGACAGCTAATTTACTGCGCAGGGTTTCTCGCTCGGGATGTTGTGAGATGGCATGATCGATTTCTGTGGCTGAAAAACCTTTGTTGGTCATCTGGGAGTAAACTTTTTCTTTGGTTGTGGCGGAAAAATCATCAAATTTACTCAATAGCCTAGAGGTTGCCATCTCAAAAGTATCGATTTGCTGTTCATCCATCACTTGGGCTATGGCGGTGTCAATGTCGGTCGCCGAAATGCCTCTCTGCTGTAATTTTCGCTTGATTGCGCCTTTACCGATTTCGTTACTAAAGGCTGTCTCGCAATAACGCAGTGCAAAATCTAGGTCGTTTCTTAAATAGCCGCCTTCAATTAGCCTCGCGAGTACAGTTTCAATCCATTGTAGATTCTCAGTTTTACGCTCAAGCTTGATGCGGATTTCATTAATGGTAAAGTCTTGCTGGCCAAGGTGCCAGTAAGCGCTATTAAACACATTATCTATGGTTTTGGCTTGACGTAGTGGACGTTGCTGCTGCATAAAATTTGATCTTAAATTAAAAAGTGAACATTACCTCACGCTTAATGACATCCATAAAGGTGTGCTTTAAGGTTATAACCAAGGGCAATGTTGTCGCCCTTGGTGTGAAGCTTAACTAGAGAATATCGTTAATGGAAAACCCTATGCCAATGCGCTGATTATGATGATTATAATCAATCAAGCTTTCACCATAGCCGTTGAAATACTGAGTATAAATCCGCAAATTACCCATGATGGGGTAACTCCAGGTGAGCTCTAGCGCACCACGATTGGGGTCGTTAAAGTTATTTCTCAGCAACAGACTAAACCTGTGTTCATTTAATCCGTATACTCCGGTGAATTCAACATGGCCTAAGTAGTCGGTGAGATCTGGATTATCATCGCCTTTTGGCGAATCAGGGGTTTCTTTAGCATCTTCAGGTAAGCGCCACCAAGCTTTCACTGAGAAGGCATAGGGGCCTTTATCGAATATCATGGTGCCGTAAAGTCGGTTCCAACTGCGTGATAGCAATCCTGCTTTACCGTTTGACTGATGGGCTGCGCCAAAGCCAATAAATGAATTGGTAAACCCGCCTATCTGCCAATCATTATTGAATAAGATAAAAGCTTCAGGTTCGTGATTGGTTTCTCGAAACGGTGAGGAAATGTCTTGATTGTAAACCTGCCAGTAAGATTGGTTGGTATAAGCCAAAAATACGTGTCCGTTGTCACCAAATAGGTTGTAAACTAAAGGAAATTTAAAGCTGAGTTGGAATTTAGCTTCCATTTCATCGAGCTGATAATCGCCTTGATCAAATTGGGCGGCAAATGGGGCGTTATTAGGGTTGCTGTTATAGGTGGCCGGTAAGAAATAGTTCACCTTATGGGGCGTGAGCACAAATGGGCTTTCTGACGTCGCAAGCTCATCTTTTACTCGCTCACTCACTAATGAGGTTTCTTCAGTGGTTGCATCGACTTGTTGCTTACTGTTTGATGGCACAGTGGTGAGCTGGATATCATTTTTTCCCAGCGCAGGTGCGGCGAATAGACTGAGTATCGCCGCGATTGCTGTATGGCGGTAAAGGACTAACGCTGAAGGTAAGGTTTTATTGTTATGCATGATATTTCGCTGTTCGCCTCTTAATGGGTTCGACTGCCTTAATATAGGTGCTGGTTGTATTCTATATAATTTATCCCTTGAGCGGGTTATTTAACCGAAAAATCAGCCTTTTGAGACTGTGAATAGTTCCTATATACCTATAAGTTATAAAAACTAACTATTATCTATTACATAAGGAATATCTAAACCGCTATATTGGATACCTGTCAATATTGTGGGGATGCGTCATGGAAGTTGTTTCAATGCCAGGCCAAGTGGCTAAAGGTAAAGTCTGGTTAGTGGGCGCAGGCCCAGGCGATGTGGAATTACTGACCATGAAGGCTTATCGGGTGCTGAAAAGTGCCGATGTCGTGCTTTATGATGCCTTGGTAAGCCAAGATATCTTAGATTTAATCCCCTCAACTGCCGAAAAAATTGCCGTAGGTAAGCGTGCGGGTAAGCACAGTGCACCCCAAGATGATATTAATCAGTTATTGGTCACTAAGGCCTACACCCGTAAAAATGTGGTGCGTCTTAAGGGCGGTGATCCCTTTATATTTGGCCGTGGCGGCGAAGAATTGCAAACCTTAGTGGCCAGCGATATTGCCTTTGAAGTGGTGCCCGGCATTACAGCAGCAAGCGGCACCTCAGCCTATGTGGGCATTCCGCTCACTCACAGAGATTATGCCCAAGGGGTGAGCTTTATTACTGGCCATTGCCAGTTAGCCAGCCGCCCAATGGACTGGCAAGGTTATGCCAACCCCAATAACACCTTAGTGGTGTATATGGGGATTTTGAACGCCAATATTATTCGCGATGGCTTGATTAACGCAGGCCGCAGCCCAGACACACCTGTAGCGATAGTGTCAAAAGCCACCACAGCATCCCAGCAGCGTTTTATCGGTAACTTAAACGACTTAGCGCAATTGGCGGCAGATCCTGCTTTGCAGATGCCAGCCTTGATGATCATAGGCGAAGTGGTGCAACTGGCCGATACGCTTAATTGGTTTGAGCCTTCGGCATTAACTCAGCAACAAACACACACAAATGTAAAAACGAGCAGCAATTAGGCCTCGTTTTCAGTCAATATTTATGCTGGAAACAGCATGTTAAGTGGAGAAGCATCATGGCCGTGCAGGTATTAAGCCATTTACAACAGTTAGAAGCGGAAAGTATTCAGATCATCCGTGAAGTTGCCGCCGAATTTGATAACCCTGTGATGATGTATTCCATAGGTAAAGATTCCTCTGTGATGCTGCATCTGGCCCGCAAAGCCTTCTATCCTGGCAAAATTCCATTCTCTTTACTGCATGTGGATACAGGTTGGAAGTTTAAGGAGATGATTGCGTTTCGTGATGCACAGGCGAAAAAGTTCGGCTTTGAACTGTTAACTCACACCAATCAGGAAGGGGTTGAACAAGGCGTTGGTCCCTTCACCCATGGCAGTGCGAAACACACTGACATAATGAAAACCCAAGCATTAAAGCAGGCCCTAAACCAACATGGTTTCGATGCCGCCTTTGGTGGTGCTCGCCGTGATGAAGAGAAATCCCGTGCCAAAGAGCGAGTGTATTCTTTTCGCGATCGTCACCATAGATGGGATCCAAAGAATCAACGTCCAGAACTGTGGCGCACCTATAACGGCGCAGTCAACAAGGGCGAGAGCATTCGTGTGTTCCCGCTATCTAACTGGACTGAACTGGATATTTGGCAATACATCTATCAAGAGAATATCGAAATTGTGCCACTGTATTTTGCCGCAGACCGTCAGGTGGTGGAAAAGGGCGGTCAACTTATTCTTAAGGATGATGACCGTATGCCTATTGAGGCGGGCGAAGCGGTGAAAACCGAGAAAGTGCGCTTTAGAACCTTAGGCTGTTACCCGTTAACTGCGGCCATGCATTCAGAGGCCGACACCTTAGAAAAGATTATCGAAGAAATGCTGCTAACCCGCTCCAGCGAACGTCAGGGGCGACTGATAGATTCAGATCAAAGTGCCTCCATGGAGCATAAGAAACGTCAAGGTTACTTCTAAGGCTTGCCAAGGCAACCCCGTTACAGAAGTCTTCGAGCAAGCAGTATAGAGAGTGAGAATTAAGATGGATAAAGCAGCGAGTAACACTAGCCGTATGGCGGCAGAAATTGAACAACATGGCGTTAAAGAGTATTTGGCCTTGCAGCAGAAAAAAGGCCTATTGCGCTTTTTAACCTGTGGCAGTGTCGATGACGGTAAGAGTACCTTAATTGGTCGTTTGCTCCATGACAGCGCGCAAATTTATGAAGATCAGCTGGCCACGCTTAAAAATGACAGCTCTAAAATGGGCACCACAGGTGAAGCCATAGATTTAGCCTTGTTGGTGGATGGCTTGCAAGCCGAGCGTGAACAGGGCATCACCATAGATGTGGCTTATCGGTATTTCTCCAGTGAAAAACGTAAATTTATTATTTCCGATACCCCAGGCCATGAGCAGTACACCCGCAATATGGCTACCGGCGCCTCGACCTGTGATTTAGCGGTGATTTTAGTGGATGCCCGTTATGGGGTGCAGACTCAGACTAAACGCCATGCCTTCATTGCATCGCTTCTGGGTATTCGCCACTTTGTAGTGGCGGTGAACAAGATGGATTTATTGGATTTTAACCAAGACGTCTTCAATAAAATCCAAGCCGACTTTACCGACTTTGTGAAGGACTTTGGCGACTTAGATATTCATTACGTGCCGCTGTCTGCCTTAAATGGCGACAACGTGGTGAACCCAAGTGAGCGCTGTGATTGGTATCAAGGCGGCACCTTGTTGCAACTACTTGAAACCATAGACACTCAACGTGAGTTGACTCAGCTTCCTGTGCGTTTCCCGGTGCAATATGTGCAAAGGCCAAACCTTGATTTCCGCGGTTTTGCTGGCACCTTGGCATCTGGGGTGATTAAAGTCGGTGACGAGCTGGTGGCCTTGCCATCGGGCAAGCGTAGCAAGGTTGAACGCATAGTCACATTCGATGGCGATTTAGCCCAAGCGGTTGCTGGCCAAGCCGTGACCATCACCTTAGAAGATGAAATCGATATCTCAAGGGGGGATTTATTGGCCCAACCTGAGACAGCGCCAACCCTTGGTGATCATATCACTGCCGATTTGGTGTGGATGGATGAAAAGCCATTACAACTGGGTCAATTATACGATTTAAAAGTGGCCGGTAAGAAAACTCAGGCCCAAGTGAGTGAGATTGAATACGTCGTTGATGTGAATACTTTGGCTCGCAGCGGCGCCACTAGCTTAAGTTTAAACACTATTGCTAGGGTCAAACTTGAGCTCACCGAAGCGATTGTGGTCGATGCTTACAGCTTAGTGCGTGATACCGGCGGGATGATCTTAATCGATCGCTTAACTAACGCCACAGTTGCCGCCGTGATGGTCGTAAGTGGTCACTTAGGTGAAGCAAAAACAACAGGTGAATACAGCGCCTTTGAGCTTGAGTTTAATGCCTTAGTGCGTAAGCATTTTCCTCACTGGAATGCCCGCGATATAAGCGTGTTAGGTAACTAGCCTATGAGCGAACTTTGGCTGTTAACAGCAATTTTAGTTGCCTTGGTGGCTGGGCTTGTTAGCGGCCGCGCCAATCCCGCGAGTTTGTTTTTTTTCGCGGGACTGGCAAGCTATTTACTAGGCTTAGTGAGTTTAGACACTGCCCTGGCAGGCTTTACCAATAATGGTCTGATCACCTTAATTTTATTAGTGCTCGCTGCCACCGCCCTTGAGAAAACTTCACTACTTGGCAAACTCAGCCAAGCCATTAGTAAGGGGTCGCTAACCTTAACCTTGGCTAAACTGGGCATTTCTACCGCTGTACTGTCGTCTTTTACCAACAATACTGCGGTAGTGGCCTCATTAATTGGTGTAGTGCGGCGCAACCAGGCCCATGCGCCCACTAAGTTATTATTGCCATTAAATTATGCCGCCATTTTAGGTGGCACCTTAACCCTAATTGGTACCTCGACCAACTTAATCGTTAACTCCTTTGTGGAGAATGCCGGCCTTAAGCCCTTAGGCTTTTTCGAGTTCACATCAGTTGGCATCATAGTCGTGGTATCGGGTTTGCTGCTACTTATTCCACTGGCCCATCTATTGCCCGATAGGCGCGATGAGACCGATGACGAGGCCTTGCCTTATTTGCTTGAGGCGCACATTGCTAAAAATTCAAAGTTAGTGGGCAAAAGCGTGCAAGATAATCGCCTGCGGGCATTAAAGAAATTGTATTTAGTCGAACTTGAGCGCAGTGGCATTCGAATTTGTCCTGTGCCGCCGCAACTTGTGTTACAAGCCGATGATGTATTGCGCTTTAGTGGCGCAGTGGAGTCGGTGGAGTTATTGCATCAGTTTGATGGCCTCAATTGGTTTGGCAAACAGCAAGCCAAAGGGCAAAATTTGATTGAAGCCGTGTTAGCGCCATCCTCCTCCTTGGTGGGCACTAGCCTTAAAGACTCGCGTTTTCGTGAAGAATTCGATGCCGCCGTGATGGCCATTCGCCGTGGTCATCAGCCATTAAAGGGCGGCCTTGGCGATATCGAACTGCAACCCGGTGACGTGTTATTGCTAACCCCTGGGGACAGTTTTACCAAGAAGCCACGCCTAGCCGATGATTTTGCCGCCATAAGCGGACTGGATTTAAGCGTACGCTTAGATGACAAGCGCGGCCATTGGGTATTGCTGGGCTTCGCCTTGACCATAATGGGCAGTGTGGCAGGTTTATTTCCGTTAGCCAAAGGGCTAGTCATACTGCTGCTCAGTTACCTTGCCATAGGCGCTGTGACTGTGAGCGAAATTAAACGCCGCTTTCCGCTTGAATTAGTGGTGATTGTCGGCAGTGCCTTAGGGCTTGCCAACCTGATGATAAGCACTGGGCTTGCCGATGTGATGGCTCAAGGTTTGTTGGAGGTATTTGACGGTTATGGGGTGTTTGCTGCTTTTGTTGGGGTGTACTTGATGACGCTTATCGTCACAGAAGTCATTACCAATAATGCCGCTGCGGCCTTGGCATTCCCTGTCGCCTACGCCTTAGCCATGAGTTACGGCGTCGACCCTAGGCCTTTTATTATGGCCGTAGTGTTTGGCGCCAGTGCCAGCTTTATTTCACCCTATGGTTATCAGACCAACTTAATGGTGTTTAATGCCGGTAATTACCAATTTAGTGATTTTGTGCGCTTAGGCTTGCCTTTGTCCTTAGTGTACTCGGCAGCGGTGATCATCGCCGTGCCTTACTTTTTCCCGTTTTAGGCCCTATGGCACAGACTCATTTTGATGAGCGTTGGAGTTTTTATGACAGATATAGTGTGGCATCAACATAGCATTGATCAGGCAGCCCGTGGGGCGCAGAAGAGTCAAAATCCTGTGCTACTTTGGTTTACTGGGCTTTCTGGCGCGGGTAAATCGACCCTTGCAGGGGCATTGGAGCGCGCTTTATTTGATGCAGGCTTTCATACCTATTTGCTCGATGGCGACAATGTGCGTCACGGTTTATGCAAGGACTTAGGTTTTAGCCTCGCAGACAGAGACGAGAACCTGCGCCGCGTAGGTGAAGTGGCTAAATTGATGGTCGATGCCGGCCTTGTGGTGTTATCGGCTTTTATTTCGCCCACCCGCGCTGAGCGCGACCGGGTGCGCGCCTTGTTCCCCGAAGGGCGCTTTATCGAAGTCCACGTATCGACACCCCTAAGCGTGTGTGAAGCCCGCGACCCTAAAGGCTTATACGTCAAAGCCCGCAGCGGCGAGATTAAAGACTTCACAGGAATTTCATCACCCTATGAAGCGCCAACGGCCGCAGAACTCACCATAGACACCAGTAGAGGCGACTTAGCCACTCAGGTACAGGCCATGCTAGCCTACTTAACTGCCATTGAAGTGATAGATGCCAATAAGCTCAGCGCCTTGGCATAAGCTTGGTTTGCATCAAACAGTTCATATAAGCCAGTGGGCTTGATGCAAGTCACTAAGGCATAGGCGGCTATTCTTAGTCGCTTGAAAGCAGGTAATTAAAACGAGACGCGAGTCTCGTTTTTTTATTGCTAGATTTCATATCAGTGACCTAGGTTAATCATTACATCTTCACTGAATGATTAGAGATTAACAGCAGGGTAATTGGAGGCTGGCGTAAAAGCGCCCCATGGCACTTAGGTGATTGCGCTTATGAGTGAGAGGCACAGATGCCGAACTGGATTTTTAATATGGATGTTATTGCTTGGATATTTTCCTTTTGCAGACAAACTTTTGTCCCAAATGGGCTATGCCACTGGACTCAGATCCGATTTTCTAACAAACGAGTAAGTGAATTAAGCGCTTTACTTCAAGCGTTCATGGAATGTAGGATTAAGTTAATCAATTACTTACACCTAAGCTTTATCAGGCACTCAGTGCAGTAAGACGTTAGCTTTTCTTCATATATGGGTTTTAACGTGAAAATAATATCAACAAACATTTCTAGAGCAAAAACCATTTTGCATAACGGGAAAGACGTCAAAACGGGGATATTTAAAGTACCGACTGGCGATGAAGTGACGATTGAGACGTACAACATTATTGGCGACGAGCAAGCCGATCTTATTCATCACGGTGGCGAGCATAAAGCCGTTTATGCTTTTTCAGTTAATCACTATGACTATTGGAAGGGGATTTTAGCTAATCAAGATCTTTCATATGGGGCGTTCGGTGAAAACTTTAGCGTATCAAACTTAGCCGAAGAGGATGTGAAGATTGGCGATCAGTTTCGCTTCGGTTCAGCGCTACTTGAAGTGAGTCAGCCAAGGGTACCTTGTTTCAAACTTGGGATAGCGCTGAATAATGCTAATGCCGTTAAGCTTTTTACAAAAACGTACTGTACCGGCGTGTATTTTAGGGTGCTAGAGACTGGGGGCGCCCAAACTGGGGATACAGTATCAATTGAGAAACATGCTACCCACGATATCAGCATAAAAAAACTGTTCCAGGCATATTTTGATCGAAATTATGTGGGTTTAGAGAGGGGTTTTTCAGAAGCTTTAGACTTGAAAGAGCTTGCGCCAGAATGGAAAGATAAACTGGCAAAAAGGTTGTCTATAACAAACGACTAGGGCAGCCAAAGGTCGTTAGTCTCTAGCACGAGACCCGCTTGAATAATGAGTATTGGTGGCTGTCTGTGAAGCCGATAAGCCATGGCAAGCCTTTGACGACTAACAGACGACATTACACTGACTGTTTTTTTAGGCTGCCCACAATACCTATCAAGGTGATCGTTAAACTGCAGATACAAAAAAGCCTCGCATTGCGAGGCTTTTTTGTTTGTTCTTTCAAAGTTGCGTCTGGTACAGGTGAAAAGATTTGAACTTTCACGCCCTTGCGAGCACCAGCACCTGAAGCTGGCGTGTCTACCAATTCCACCACACCTGCATTTATCGCATCACAACGCTTTGTTATCAGCCGCCTTGGCCACTGATTGTAAAAGTGGTGCCCGAACCCGGAATCGAACCAGGGACACGAGGATTTTCAATCCTCTGCTCTACCGACTGAGCTATTCGGGCGACGGACGCAATTTAAAGGGTTTTGCCTATTTGAGTCAACCTGTTTTTCATTTTTTTATTAAAAAGGCGTTTGTTTGAGTAACTTTTATTCGTCTTGATGGCCTTTTGAACAAGTCTGGCATCTTTGGATAAATTGATGCTATTTGGAGAAAGTTTGAATTACAGGTATAAAAAACGCTCCGAAGAGCGTTTTTAGCGATTAACCTATATCATGCACCGATTAATGGGCTGAAATTAGTTCGTTAGTGTTTCATTATTTGGGAAGTTTGCCTTAAGCACTGTTAATACATTTTGCTTTAACTGTGTTTGGCCTAGTTCCTGATATGCTTGTGCCATGATTTCAAGTGCACGTTCAGTAGAAGGAGTATTTGGGAACTTCTCCATGACTGTCTGTGCACGTACAGCGGCAGCGCTCCACGCATTCATCTTGATGTAGTATTCTGCAACGATCACCGAGTAGTTGGCCAAACGGTTTTTCAAATATTGCATACGTTGCTGAGCATCGGCTGCGTACTTGCTATTTGGGTAGCTTTTGATGAGTTTGTCGAAGTCTTTAAAGGCATCTTGAGCGTTTTGTGTGTCACGATCTGTGCGGTCAATATCTAACATGTCATGAAATAAATAATTATCTGCCTGCATATTAGTTAAACCACGCATATAATGCACGTAGTCGATATTTGGGTGGGTTGGATTTAAGCGTAAAAAACGGTCAATATTAGCCAACCCAGAGGCGGCGTCATCCATTTTATAGTAAGCAAAAATGAGATCTAGCTGAACTTGGGTCTTATGTGGACCGAATGGATAGCGAGAATCTAATGCTTCGAGTGAGCGAGCGGCTTTAGAATAATTACCTAGTTCCATTGAGGTTCTTGCTTGTGCATAAAGCGCTTCTGGCGACTTTTTGTTAGCAATGTCAGCATCTTCGGGGCTGCTGCTACACGCTGTAATAGCGAGTGACAACATAACTAGGGCGGCACCTTTGGCAAATTTATACATACTTGAATTCAATTCTTTTTAAGTTGTTGTTAAGAATTTTTCCATTTCACGATAAAATAGAAAACATCCGATTGTAACAGATAGCACATTTACTTTGGACCCCTAAAATGGGGTACGGTTCCTATGACACAAGAGATTAATCTAAAAAGCGAGATCACAGCAACACAAACAGGCTTAAGATTAGACCAAGCTTTGGCCGAGTTGTTCCCTGATTATTCCCGCACGCGCATCAAAGAATGGATCTTATCTGGTGCAGTTTATGTCGACGGTGTAAAAGTCGATAAACCTCGCGAGAAGGTACTAGAGTCGCAACAAATTGAGATAGAAGCAACATTTGAAGAAGAAGTTAAGGCAAAAGCGCAAGCAATTGACCTAAACATCGTCTATGAAGATGACCATATCATTATTGTTAACAAGCAAGCAGGCCTTGTGGTGCATCCAGGTGCAGGTAACGCCGACGGCACCTTAATGAATGCGTTATTGCATCATTGTCCTGCCATTGAAATGGTACCGCGCGCAGGTATTGTGCACCGTTTAGACAAAGACACCACAGGATTAATGGTGGTAGCTAAGACGGTTGAAGCACAAACGCATTTAGTTACAGCCTTGCAAGCCCGTGAAATTGTACGCGAATATGAAGCTATAGTACTTGGTACTATGACTGCTGGCGGTACAGTTGATGAGCCTATTGAGCGTCATCCGACTAAACGCACTCAGATGTCAGTGCAGCATGGCGGCAGACCTTCTGTGACTCATTATCGTGTTGCTGAAAAGTTTCGTGCTCATACTCGTTTGCGTTTACGCTTAGAAAGCGGGCGTACTCACCAAATCCGTGTTCATATGGATTACATTGGTCATGTATTGGTTGGCGATCCTGTTTATGGTGGTCGTCCAAGACCACCTAAAAATGCCAGTCCAGAATTTTTTGATATATTGAAAAACTTTGGCCGTCAGGCATTGCATGCAGTTAGGCTGGAATTATCTCATCCTTACACTTGTGAGATCATGAGTTGGCAAGCACCTATCCCTGAAGATATGGTGTTGCTGACTAAAGCATTGCGTAAAGATACTGAAGAGAATCCAATCGAGTACCTGTAATAGGCATATAGTCCCTATAACAGCTTGGATATTGTTTATATCGAGAGTATCGAGAATACCGACTATGTTTACTCACGTTTGGCCCATTCCTAATAATGTGTCTATCGCCATGACAAATCGTCATGGCGGCGTGAGTCATCCTCCTTTCGACAGCCTGAATTTAGGCACCCACGTAGGCGATGTTGTGGCTGATGTACTGGCTAATCGTCAAATACTGCAAAGCTCACTTAAGCTATCAACCCCTATTACTTGGCTTGAACAGGTTCATGGCACTGACGTGTTAGATTTGGCCGAACTGAACATTCCTCCTGTTACAGACATTCATTTAAATACAGACTCTCACTCCAATACAGGTATTCACTCAAGGCTTATTGGCGACGAAAATTTACGCTTTGATGCGGTTTACACTAATCTTCCCAATCGAGTGTGCGCTGTGATGACAGCAGATTGCTTACCTATTTTACTTTGCGATACCCAAGGTACTGAAGTGGCGGCCGTTCATGCTGGCTGGCGTGGTTTGTGTCATGGCGTGATAGAAGCAACAGTGGCTAAGTTTCAATGCCCAACAGCCAATATCATTGCGTATCTTGGGCCTGCCATTGGGCCATTAGCATTTGAAGTCGGCGCTGAGGTGCGTGAAGCCTTTTGCGCGAAAGATGCCGATGCGGCGCAATATTTTTGTGCTAGAGGCGGCAAATTTTTAGCAAACCTTGAAGGTCTAGCTCAGCTGCGTTTACAGGCGTTAGGTATTCATGCCATTCACAGTGCCAGTGTGTGCACTTTTACAAACCTTGATTATTTCTCCTACCGACGAGGCAGCCCAACGGGACGAATGGCTTCATTAGTTTGGCTTAAGCCAAAGGGCTAATTTACAGGGCTAACTTAAAGAGCTAGTTCAAAGAGCTAACTCAAAGAGCCAATTCAAAGAGCTAAGCTAAAGCGGCTAATCTAAAGCGTTAGCAGATAAATGACTGAGCTTAAATACGAGAGCACAAGTTGTCATGGCCTGGCCATTGAGTTCAGCATAGAAAATCAGGTTAAGTGTTCATTTTTTAATGATTAAACTTGAAAATATTTTTTATACCCCCATCTTAATAGTAAGCGTAGAGCGAGATTGACTTCGTTAATTACGTACCCTTTTCTTTTATTCTTTTTTGGAGGCCCCATGAGACTCGATAGAATGACCAACAAGTTTCAGATTGCCATTTCAGATGCACAATCGTTAGCGCTGGGGCGTGATCATCAAATAATTGAACCCATTCATTTGATGATGGCGTTGTTGAATCAGGACTCAGGTTCAATTCATCCATTGCTCACTCAAGCAGGGATCCGAGTCAGTGCATTGCGCTCGGCCATTAGCCAAGAATTAGAGCGCTTACCACAAGTTGATGGTACAGGTGGTGATGTTCAGTTATCCCAAGGCCTAATTCGTCTATTAAATCTGTGTGACAAGTTAGCGCAAAAGCGTAAAGACAAGTACATTTCTTCTGAGCTGTTTATTTTAGCGGCTTTAGAAGGGAACGATGCCTTAGCTCGCAGCTTGAAAGATGCGGGTGCGACCACAGAACTATTAGAAAAAACCATAGAGAGTATGCGTGGGGGTCAGAAAATGGACGACCCTAATGCCGAAGATCAGCGCCAGGCACTGAAAAAATTCACCGTAGATCTCACCGAACGTGCCGAGCAGGGGAAGTTAGATCCTGTGATTGGCCGTGACGAAGAAATTCGCCGCACTATTCAAGTTTTACAGCGTCGCAGTAAAAATAACCCTGTGCTTATTGGCGATCCTGGCGTGGGTAAAACCGCCATTGTTGAAGGATTAGCTCAGCGTATCGTTAACGGCGAAGTGCCAGAAGGTATAAAGAACAAGCGGGTGTTGTCGCTGGATATGGGCGCCTTGATAGCCGGCGCTAAGTACCGTGGTGAGTTTGAAGAAAGATTAAAAGCTGTTCTCAATGAGCTTTCTCAAGAAGAAGGCCAAGTGATCCTGTTTATCGATGAGCTGCATACCATGGTGGGTGCCGGTAAAGGTGAAGGTGCCATGGATGCGGGCAATATGCTTAAGCCTGCGCTCGCCCGCGGTGATTTGCATTGTGTTGGCGCCACCACCTTGGATGAATACCGCCAATACATAGAAAAAGATGCAGCATTAGAGCGCCGCTTTCAAAAGGTATTAGTTAATGAGCCAAGCGTTGAGGACACCATAGCAATTTTACGTGGTCTTAAAGAAAGGTATGAGCTGCATCATCATGTGGAAATTACCGATCCGGCGATTGTGGCGGCGGCGAGCATGTCTCACCGTTATATTTCAGATAGAAAACTGCCGGACAAAGCTATCGACTTAATTGATGAGGCAGCCTCCAGCATCAGGATGCAAATCGACTCTAAGCCTGAATCTTTAGACAGATTAGAGCGCCGCGCTATCCAATTGAAATTAGAAGAACAAGCATTAAGTAAAGAGACCGATGATGCTAGTCGTAAGCGTTTAGAACATTTACAGCATGAGCTTAAGGACGTTGAATCTAAAGCATCTGAGCTGAATGAGATTTGGCACACAGAAAAAGCAGCCCTTGCAGGTACGCAGCATATTAAAGCGGATCTTGAACAAGCGCGCATGGATTTAGATGTGGCAAGGCGTGCTGGTGACTTAACCAGAATGTCTGAGCTGCAATATGGTCGAATTCCTGAGCTGGAAAAGCAGCTTGATTTAGCATCTCAAGCTGAGATGCAAGACATGACCTTATTGCGTAATAAAGTGACAGACATTGAGATTGCCGAGGTACTGTCTAAAGCGACAGGGATCCCTGTATCAAAAATGCTCGAAGGCGAACGTGAAAAATTACTGCAAATGGAATCCGCACTGCATCAGCGAGTGATAGGTCAATCTGAAGCCGTTGAAGCGGTATCCAATGCGATTAGACGTAGCCGAGCAGGACTTGCCGATCCCCAGCGGCCTATTGGTTCATTTTTATTTTTAGGCCCAACGGGTGTGGGTAAAACTGAGTTGTGTAAATCACTGGCTAAGTTTTTATTCGATACCGAAGCTGCCTTAGTGCGCATCGACATGTCTGAATTTATGGAGAAACACTCAGTGTCCCGTTTGGTGGGCGCGCCTCCAGGATATGTGGGGTATGAAGAGGGCGGCTATTTAACTGAGTCGGTTCGCCGTAAGCCTTATTCGGTTATTTTGCTCGATGAAATTGAAAAAGCCCATCCGGATGTCTTCAATATATTGCTACAAGTCTTGGACGATGGCCGTTTAACTGATGGCCAAGGTAGAACGGTTGACTTTAAGAATACTGTTATCATCATGACCTCTAACTTAGGATCTGACATTATTCAAGAAGGTTTTGGCACGTTAAGTTACCAAGAGATGAAAGCTGCTGTGATGGATGTGGTTACTCACAGCTTTAGGCCGGAATTTTTGAATCGTGTTGATGAGTCTGTGGTGTTCCATCCATTAGATAAAGACAACATTAAGCACATTGCTGGTATCCAGATTGAATCTTTACGTAAGCGTTTGCAAGAAAAAGACTATGAGTTCATGGTTACCGATGCCGCGTTATCATTTATCGCAGCAGCAGGTTTTGATCCTGTCTATGGTGCAAGACCATTGAAGCGGGCGCTGCAACAAGAGGTGGAAAATCCATTAGCGCAGAAGTTACTGCGTGGTGAGCTAGTTCCGGGAACAACGATAAAATTGGATGCCGATAATGGTCACTTAGTATTTAAGCAGTTAAGGCGTTCTATTTAAGTGTATCGCTGTTTGATTCAACCTGTTGACTCATGAAACGAATAAGCTAGCTCGGCATTTTATGCTCGGCTAGCTTTTTTATTGGAGCGAATATCATTAGGGTCTGCGGCACTGGCGGTATAAGCACTTCAAGTATAAATAGACCTCTTAAATAGAGATTATGGTTGGCAGAAGAGTTTTACTCTTTCTTGGTTTTCTTTAATCGCCGCTTGTCGCTCAACCTCTGTCATGGTGACGACTTCACCGGTCTGCTCATTTTTGCGGTTTAAATTACTGTGAGTGGTCAATACTTTTAGACTGTGAGTGGCGTTATCGCAGATGCTGTCAGCCTGTTTACTGTCTTTCTCTTTAATGACCAAGGCTTCAGCTTGACGAAGTGCTTCATCGGATGACTGAGTGGTCTTCTTAATAGGTGCAACATAACCTATTTTATCCCTTTCTATATCTTCACTGTACTGGCGTTCAGCATTTGCTTCGGCAGGGGGCTCTTGGCTGTAGTGGGTTTTACCGTCTTTATCTACCCAAGAATAAATAACCGTTGCACTGGTACTTAAGGATAAACACAATATAGCAATAGTAGAAAATAGAATAACAAGTGGGCGTAGCGTTAGCATCTTGAGCTCCAGGAATTGAACTGAGTTGGCATTCAATAAATTTATGCTATTGTGAGGCATTGTTTAATTGTGACTAACTTTGTTTAAAGTGTATGCAAAAATCAACAGAACCAACAATAAAAAATAAAGGCATTTATTTATTGCCAAACATCATTACTACCGCAGGGCTGTTTTCAGGCTTTTACGCCATTATTAGCTCGATGAATAGTGACTTCGAAACTGCTGCTATTGCTATTTTTATTGCAATGATTTGCGATGGTCTTGATGGTCGAGTGGCCAGGCTCACCAGTACCCAGAGTGATTTTGGTGCTGAATATGACAGCATGGCTGATATGGTGTCCTTCGGTTTAGCGCCTGCGCTGCTAGCTTACAATTGGGCCTTGGCCGATCTCGGTAAATTAGGCTTTGCTGCTTCCTTCATCTATTGCGCGGCGGCGGCATTAAGATTAGCCCGTTTTAATACCCAAGTCGGAGTGGCAGATAAGCGCTATTTCCAAGGGCTTGCAAGTCCAGCTGCGGCTGCGATGCTGGCAGGGAGTATTTGGTGCGGCGCACGATATCAATTTGAAATAAATCACATCAGCTATTTAATGGCATTAATGACAGCCTCTGCAGGATTACTCATGGTGAGTAACTTTCGTTATCATTCTTTTAAAGAAGTCGATTGGCGCGGAAAGGTTAATTTTTTGGTCATGCTCAGTATTGTCGGGGGCTTTGTGCTGATATCTGTTGAACCTGCAATAGTGTTATGTGTTGGCTTCTATATATATGCACTCTCAGGTCCCTTCATTACGATTAAGGCGATAAAGAAACTTAAAGGCAGTCAGCTTAATCAACAGCAAGCTGAAACTCCTACTCCAGTTGCTGAGGAAAAAGACAAGCCATCCTTATAGTAGTAGCATTTTGTATACTCAAGCTGTCAGAAGTTGAAAGATTAAGATTTAAAGAGTAAGCCAATGAACAGCAGATAGTGTTAGGCATTGGCTTTTCATTTATGCAGCTTTACTTCAACGCTGAGTTTTGTGAAGAAAAGCCCCCTTTGGGTTTTGCATTGCTCAAATCTGTACTACACTTATTAGCCGCATTGAGAGCATGACTCTATCGATGTGATGGGGAATTAGACGAAGTGCGGCGTATCTATACAGTCGTGGTGGTTAATTGTTCGCTTGAGCGCGGTTTGTGGATTTAATTTGAAACAATGCTTGCGTAAAATATTAAGCTGCCTATAATGCGCAACCACTGAGACGGCAAACGGTTCACGCCAACGCTGAATCAGTTTGGTTTATAGGTTGATTTGAAACAGTTAACCGCTTAAATCAAAGCGAAAAGAAAGTTTGAAAAAAC
>NZ_JACJDV010000033.1 GCF_014163735.1 Shewanella sp. SR44-3 | reverse complement strand
AAGTGCTAAGTGCTAAGTGCTAGCAAAATATAAAAGGCACAAAACAAAAAACGCAGCTTAATTAGGCTGCGTTTTTGTGTTTAACGGTTTAAAAAATGAAGCCTAAGGTGCCTCATCTTACTCGCAGCAACTAACCAACCTCTGCTCGGGATAATAAATGCATATCAAACAATTCTTTACACCTGTGAAGATGAAGCTTTTTGAGCGGCTATAGCGTCATTAAGTTGCGCTTCAACAAACCCTGGTGAGTGAGTTGACGAAGAAATAAGTCGGTACATAGCGGGGATCACCAATAAAGTGACAATGGTCGCAAATGCCATACCAAAGAAAATAACAGTACCTACCGCGATACGGCTTTCACTGCCAGCGCCGCTTGATACGATTAATGGTATCGCACCTATTAGTGTGGTGAATGCAGTCATTAATATCGGTCGTAAACGACGAGCCGATGCATCAACAATGGCGTTATCGAGTGATAAGCCTCGGTCGCGCAGTTGATTGGCAAACTCGACAATTAAAATGCCATTTTTGGTCACCATACCAATTAACATTATCATGCCAATTTGACTGTAAATATTCATCCCTTGATGGGTGAGCACTAAGCCAATAAAACCGCCGAAAATACCCATGGGAACGGTAAACATCACTACAGCAGGATTGATAAAGCTTTCAAATTGAGCCGCCAATACCAAGTAAGCGATCAACAGCGCCAAACCAAATACAATCAGCACTCCCGTTTGATTTTCTTTAAAATCTTTTGACTCCCCAGTGTAGGCAATTGAAATATCGTTTGGCAATAATGTTATTGCCCGCTGCTCTAAAAAGTCTAAGGCTTCACCTAAGGTATAGCCTTCGCCTAAATTTGCTTTAATGGTAATCGATTTTTGCTTGTTGGTATGACTAAGGCGTTGTGGAGAGGCAACTTCCTCAACTTGGGTCACGGTGTCAAGGGTGATAAGCTCGCCTTTACTGCTTCTAAAGTAGATTTTACTGAGGTCAGTGACACTGTTAAAGCTGTTCTCATCACCGCGAAGATACACATCATATTCTTCACCACGCTCAACAAAGGTTGTTTCACTGCGGCCCCCCAGCATGATTTCCAAGGTTGTGGCTATTTCTGAAACGCTAATCCCTAACTCTGCTGCTCGCTGCTTGTCTACCGCAACGACAAGTTCAGGTGTGGTCTCTGCGTAATCTAAATCGGCACCTTCCAGCATAGGGCTAGAATCCGCTTCTTGTTGCAGTACTTGAGCCCATTTGAACAACTCTGAATAGTCAGAGCCACCCAGTACAAATTGGACAGGTTCACTCGATTGACCTCGAAATCCTGGCAGCATAGGGCGCACCATGACATCGGGTATGTCTTTCAATGTGTTGCTGATTAACGCTAAGGCCTGTTTTATATCGGTATCACGATCTTGCCAATCTTCGAGTTGAATAATTGCAAATCCAGTTTGGTCACCTGCTCGGCCGCCAAATGCCGGTGCTTCAACGCTAAATGATTTCACTACGCCTTGACCCAATAGTGGCATTAGTCGGTTTTCAACTATATCCATATTAGCAATCATACGATTATAACTAGTGCCCTCTGCACCTTTAATAAACGCAAATAATACCCCGCGATCTTCTTGCGGTGAGAGCTGCGAAGGGACTTGTTGCAAGAGTAAATAGCTACCACAAATGCAGGCGATAATAATAAATGGTGCCGCTATACGCCAGTGCAATGCCCATTTGACCAGACTACGATATCGCTGCTCTAAACGATTAAAACCATTATCTATCGCAATATTAAAACGATTTTTCTTCACATTGGCTTTTAATAGTTTGCTACTCATCACTGGGGTAAGGGTGAGAGCAATAAGGGATGAAAACAGCACCGACATTGCCAGCATCACGGAGAACTCCGTAAACAGTAACCCGACCATGCCATCCATAAATGAAATGGGTAAAAACACCATCACCAGTACTAGGGTTGTTGATATCACTGCAAAACCGACTTCGCGAGTCCCTTTATAGGCCGCGAGTATGGGTTGTTCCCCCTGTTCAATATGGTGGAAGATATTCTCAACCACAACGATGGCGTCATCAACCACTAAGCCAATGGCTAAAATAAGTGCCATTAAGGTTAATAAGTTAATGGAGTAACCTAAGCTGTATGCCGCCATAAATGCAGCAATTAATGATACTGGTACTGTCACTGCTGGGATTAAGGTTGCCCGTACTTGACCAATAAAAATGTACAACACAAGGATAACCAGCACCCCTGTAATGAATAGGGTGTTGTAAACCTCATTAATTGAGCGCGCAATAAACACATTGGCATCATAATCGACAACTAACTGGGTTCCTTCTGGCAAAAAGCTCTGCACTTTATCGACTTCGTGCTGTACTTGCAGCGATATGTCTAATGGATTGGCATCAGATTGCGGCACGATACCTAAGCTTAAGTTAACGATACCGTTGCTTTTAAAAGTCGAATTTTCATTTTCTGCTCCGATAAATACGCTAGCGACATCCTTAAGGTAAATAGGCGTACCGTCGTCTGCGGTGTGGACAACTAAATAGTTAAAGTCTTCTGGGCTGTAATATAGCCGTTTTGTTCTAACAGACATGACAGTGGTGTCGTTACGAACCTCACCACCCGGTGTCTCAAGATTTTCACGATTTAAGGCGCTAATAATGTCGTTGGTGGTCACATTTCTACCAGCCATTAGTTGCGGTTTTAGCTGTACATACATGACTTTGTACAAACCACCAGAAATATTGACCGAGCTCACCCCAGTAATTAAGCTAAATCTGTCCTCTAATACTCGCTGGGCGTAATCTGTGAGTTGAGTACGATCCATATTTTCAGAGCTTAAGTTGACATAAATCGATGGTTCACCAGTACCATTATCTTTAGATACAATAGGGTCGTCAGCTTCATCAGGTAAGCGACGCTGGGCTTTAGCAACGGCATCTCGTACATCACTCACGCCTTCGGTTAAATCCCACCCTAGTTCAAATTCGATGGAAATACGTGACATGCCATTTCGAGTGGTTGAGGTGATTTCATCAATACCGCTGATACCGGTTAATTCATCTTCTAGGCTCTTAGTGATTTTACTTTCCATAATAGTGGCTGATGCACCGCTATAAGTGGTCATTACTGTCACGACTGGGTTTTGTACATCGGGCATTTCTCTAACCGACAGTTTAGAGAAGGATACCAAGCCAAAAACACACAGCAATAAACTTAAAACAATCGCAACTACAGGACGTTTAACCGCCGTATCACTTAGCCACATTATTTTTGCTCCTGTTGAACAGAACCTGGCTTAGATTCGGCCACTAAGTCCTTCACCTTAATGCCGTCACGCATATTCACCAAGCCTTGAACTACTATGCGCTCACCTATGCTAACACCAGATTCAAGCAGCACTTGGTCTTTAATTCTGGCACCTAATATCACCTGGGTACGAATGGCGACATTGTCTTGATTAATAACGTAGACATAGCGTTTAGTTCCAGAGTACTCAAGGGCTTGCACTGGAACAATTGGAGATGACACGCTAGGGAACACTAGTGTTGCAGACATCATCATACCCGGCTTTAATTGGCTCTTTTGGTTATCAAACTGACTCCGAACATTGAGGTTCAGTGTTTGTGAATTGACCCGTGGATCAATCGCAATAACCTTGCCTGTAAAAATGGCTTTATTCCAAGCTCTGCTCGATGCATTTACCAGCATCCCTGTACTTAATAAAGCGAGATAATGTTCTGGAACCTGTAAATCGAGCTGTAACACAGATAAATCATCAAGTGATAATAGTGATTCATTGATACTTACCATCTTGCCGCGGCTGAAATTGACCAAGCCAGTATTTCCGGAAAATGGTGCGGTTAGTGTGTGATAATCAAGATCTGTTTTTGCCGCTTCAAGTCGAGCGAAAGCGATATCAACACTGGATTTTTGCGCTTCTATTTCTGTTTGAGTGATGGCGTTAACGTGGATCAACTTGTTAAACTCGTTAAGCTTACGCACTTCATCTTGATAAAAAGCTTCAGCCTCAGTCACGTTGGCCTTTGCCTTACGGTTATCAAGCGTGAGTAATACTTGACCTTTAGTGACATATTGGTTGGATGTCACAGCTATGCTGTCTATTTTCCCTGGGACTTGCGGCGCTATCATTACTGAGTCAGTTGCAGCAAGCTTTCCGATTAAGGTAATTGATTGCGAAAGCTCATGCTGTTCAACTGCGGCAGTGATCACTGGAACCACTTTTTCAGCTCGGGTAGGAGCCTTAGCGGCAATGGCATTGGGGAGCCCCCCAACATACCCAATAATCAATAGGGAAGTTAAAAGAAGACATTGGCCAAGTTTTTTGATCATTTGAGTACACATCTCTATAAGCAATAATTGAAGGTGTCGTTGCACGACGACTGGGGCTAATGACTAGCCTGTGATTGATGACTGCTTATTGTAATTATATTTGCTTAACTGAGCGTAAAGTAATGTAAATCTTTTTACTCTCTTTGTAACAAGACACATATCAAGAGTATGTTCCAACGTTTTTTTCAGCGGTAAAATGGCAATAAAAAAGCCATATCTCCAGATATGGCTTTTTTATTCAATTCGTTTGCACTAAACCACAATGCAAAAATACTGCCTAAGATATTACTTTTCGATAGGCTCGTTAGTGATCTCTATGGTTTGTTTTTTAGCCACAGGGGTTATGCCCATAAAAAATTCATTAATTTTATCTGCTGATGGATCTTTATCATCCAACTTATCACTGCTTGTATCTGGGAAGAAAGTATATGTTGTGTCAGACTTTTTAGTGGTCGGTTGTTGCATTGTTTGCTTTGAGACACCTTTTGAATTTGTCTCAGCTGCTTCTTTTGCAATACTATTGGGCGGTGTAGTAAATGAAGACTGGTTAAACTTATAATTAAAGGTACCGCTAGCTTCAATTTTTTCCACACTGGATTTATCTTGATTTTTATATGACGCTAAAATGCCATGTTTACCCAATGGAATTTCGTGCGACAATTTGCTACCCGTGCCAATTTTCACACCATTGATATACCAATCTGCTGGCACGTTACTGATTAAAGTAATCATCGCAGATTTAAGGCCTAACTCTTCATTCAACCTAATATCAGTTTTATTGTTATAAGAAGGCTTAAACTGCATGGTTGCTTTATAAGTCAACTCGCCTTTCATGTTCATGTTGGCGTCTAACACTTCGTATGATAACAACACACTTTTTTCGTTTAAAAAGGGAGATTCGTTACGAGTGCTGGATAAGATACCGCTTTTAGATTCTTTTAAACAATCTGCAATTGACTGATACTTTGAACATTCTGTTGAGCCATTAATGGTCACCGGAAGCGAGCTATCAGGTTTAGATAAATCAGCAAGTAAGCGGTTGGTGATCTCAGTTTTAAGCTTAAACAACTGCTGACTTTTATCAGCGCGCTTTTTATTTACCGCTTCGTATTCTGCAAGTATGGCTATTTTTTCTGCTTTAAGGCTTGCACTGTCATCTTTAATTTTTTGGGTTAATTTATCGACAGTATGAATAGCAGATTCTATTTGTTTATAGGTTTGGCTAAGCCCTGTTTTAGCGCGAATGATTCTTGGTAATTCGGCAATGAGCTCTTCATAACGTTGCTGCTCTAACACTATGCCTTTTTTTAGGCCCTCTATGTCATAGGCTTTTTTATTCAGTTGAGAGAATCTGTCGTTTACTGTGATAAGCAAAGTATCAATATTGTATTGTTGTTCAATTGTATTGAAAGTCTGCTTTTCTGACGCAGTAATGACTTCGAGTGCCGCAAATGAGTTGCTTGCGTAAAAGCACAATAAAGCAAAGCTAATTGAACAGTATTTCACTGATATCTCCATCAAAATTATTTACACGCTAGAACTATCGACACTCTGCAATGAGCTGAGTGTAACCAGCAAAGAGTAAAACAATCCGTTAATAATTTATGATACTGAAGTTATTTTGGCTTTACAAACAGATTGTCGTGCATTGCTCACAATAAATTTACAAATCCTGATGCCTCCCGACACCCGACAGCTCAAACCTCGACGCCTTTTGTCGCTACTGCTAAATGTAATTAAATCCCCTGTATTTGCCTAACAAAGTTAACCCACTGCACCTTGCCGCGCTTAAGCAGCCATCGTAGCAACTTAGCTTTAAGCTGATTATTCAAGCTCGAATTCAACATTAACGAGCCAACATTAATTATTAGCTACATAAGTTTGTAGTCTGTCGTTTAAGCTCAAATTTACACTTCAATCACTGAATTAAGTTAAATCCAAGCATCGCCCCAAACGACAGTTCAAGCTCTGTTCAACTACTATTAATGGAATTCAACCAACAACAAAAGGATTTGTTATGGCAATTGCATGCGTCATGACTCGTGCAAGCTGTGGTGTACAGGCTCCAAAAGTCATAGTAGAAGTGCATTTAAGCAATGGCTTACCAGGGTTTAGCCTAGTGGGTTTGCCGGAAGCATCAGTAAAAGAGGCTAAAGAAAGAGTCCGCAGCGCGTTAATTAATGCAGGATTTGAGTTCCCCATGCAGCGCATCACAGTGAACTTGGCCCCTGCGGATTTACCCAAGCAAGGGGGGCGCTATGATTTACCCATCGCCATTGGGATCCTCGCCGCCTCAGAGCAAATACCCAAACAAGCCATTAATGATGCTGAGTTTGTCGGTGAGCTGGCACTCACTGGCCAAGTACGCTCTTGTGTAGGGCTACTGCCCGCCATCATAGCTGCAAGGGATGATGGACACTCTATGTTTATGCCGCTGGATAATCGCCATGAAGCCGAATTAGTGGGTTATCAGCAATGTCATTTCGTTGCCCATCTTCAGCATCTTGCGGCGTTCTTACATGGCCACAGCCAATTGCCCAAGGTGGACACCAAAACATTATGGATAACTGAATCCACGATTGACCCCACACTGTGTCTCAGTGATGTTATTGGCCAATATCAAGCCAAGCAAGGTTTGGAGATTGCTGCTGCTGGCGGGCATAATTTATTGCTTATGGGCCCGCCAGGCACAGGAAAGAGTATGCTGGCTAATCGCATTATTCCTCTCTTGCCTAATTTAAGCTATCAAGAAGCGATTGAGGTGGCTGCGATACATTCTGTGGCAGGGCTTAACACTCAAAGCCACAACTTTTTACGCCGTCCATTTCGCTCGCCTCACCATACTTGTTCGGCAATTTCATTAGTGGGCGGCGGCACTGTGCCTAAACCAGGAGAGATCTCATTGGCCCATAGGGGCATTTTATTTCTTGATGAATTACCTGAGTTTTCTCGCAGAGTGCTGGATTGTTTACGTGAACCCATGGAAACCGGCGAAGTAGTGATATCAAGAGCGGCGGCGAAACTCACCTTTGCTAGCCGCTTTCAATTGATTGCCGCCATGAACCCAAGCCCTTGCGGCGATGCAGATAAAGCCCGCTCGACACCAGATCAAATTCAGCGTTATCTTTCGCGCTTATCTGGGCCATTTCTAGACAGGTTTGATCTCACCATAGACGTGCCTAAATTACCAAGTGGCGCCTTGAGTCAGCCCAATAGCCAAACAGAAACCAGTGCCAGCGTGGCGGCCAGAATTAAAACAGCTAGGGAAAAACAGCTTAACCGCAGCGGGGTGCTTAACAGCGAGCTTAGTCCAAAAGCACTTAACAAGGTCGCTAAGCTTAATCAAGCTGAATTGATATTTCTTGAGCAAAGCGTGCAGCAATTAGGGCTTTCGGTGCGCAGTTTTCATAAAATTCAGCGAGTCGCTTGTACTATTGCCGATCTACAAGATGCAGCAAAAGTAGATAAAACACATCTTGCCCAAGCCTTAGGATATCGGGCTATGGACAGGTTAATTACCCGTCTAAGACAGCAATAAACAGCTAATTTATTACACTGCCGATTGAGCCAAAGCCTGAGTGCGGGTAACATAAGCCTCCATTTAAGGAGACTCAATGTCGTTGCTTCAGAAAATCAAAGGCTGCTTTGCCTTCATTTGCTACCTAATTAATACTATTTTTTGGGTTACGCCTATTCTCGCTTTTAGCATAGTAAAGCTATTGCCTAACGCACACACTAACCGCTTTTGCAGCTATGTGCTAGATCATTGCGCCAGCAACTGGATCAGCGTCAACACTGTGATTGAAGCCAGCCTTCACCCAGTAAAAATCCAATTAACCGGTGATACTCATTTCAGTGAAGAGCAATGGTATATGGTGATAGCCAACCACCAATCTTGGGTTGATATATTAATTTTACAGCGGGTTTTTAACCGTAAAATCCCCTTTTTAAAGTTCTTCTTAAAACAAGAATTAATTTATGTACCGCTACTAGGTTTAGCTTGGTGGGCGCTTGATTTCCCTTTTATGCGCCGCTACACCACTGCGCAATTGAAGAAAAATCCAAAACTTAGAGGTAAAGACATAGAGATTACTCGCAAAGCCTGTGAGAAATTTAAGACTAAGCCTGTGAGTGTAATGAATTTTGTTGAAGGCACCCGCTTTAACACTACCAAGCATGCCAAACAAGAATCACCGTTCCAGCATTTACTTAAGCCAAAAGCTGGCGGCATGGCGTTTGCGCTATCAGCCATGGGGGAGCACATACACACTCTAGTTAACGTCACGATCTACTACCCCAATAAGGTACCTAGTTACTGGCAGTATATTTGCGGCGACCTAGATGAAGTTAAAGTCCATGTAGAAATCACCCCAATTCCGGCGAAATTGAAAGGGGATTACACCAAAGACAGAGAGTTTAAGATTGGATTCCAAGAGGAGCTCAACCAACTCTGGCAGGATAAAGATCGCATCATGACTCAACTCGCCATGTCTAACCATAAACCAGAGGCATAACCCCTATGTTGTCGTTTGTACCTGGGCCGGTTTTATTCTTACTCAGCGGCAGTTTATTTGTACTGAGCACCTTTATATGGGGTGGGTTAATTAGTATAGGTGGCATCTTAAAACTGTTTATCCCCACCATTAAAGGTCGTATTGCCATCACCCATGTAATGAACCGCTTTATGTGGTGTTGGGCATTTTTTAATGGCGCGATTATTAATCTGATCGCCAAAGTGGAATGGGACGTTGAGGGTTTAGAGCAACTCGATAATAAAAGCTGGTACTTGCTGATAAGCAATCATATCAGTGGCCTTGATATCGCAACCCAAAGCTATTTACTGCGCAACAACATCCCTATGCTTAAGTTCTTCTTAAAGAAAGAACTGCTTTACGTGCCAATTTTAGGCTTAGGTTGCTGGGCGCTAGATATGCCGTTTATGAACCGTACAAGTCCAGCCAAGTTAAAAAGAAACCCTAAACTTAAGGGCAAAGATTTACGCACTACCCGTAAGTCCTGTGAAAAATTTAAACACATGCCCACTTCTATCATCAACTATGTTGAAGGAAGCCGCTTTACTTTAGAAAAACACCAAAGACAGGCATCACCTTATCGTTATTTACTCAAACCCAAAGCTGGCGGTATCGCGTTTACACTTTCGGCCATGGGTGAGCAATTTACTAAAGTGCTCAATCTCACGTTAGTGTATCCTGATGCCCCAGAAGACACTTTAAAAGCCATGATGCTGGGTAAAGTCCATAAAATCACCATGCGAGTGGAATGTTTAGAGGTACCTCAAGTGGATGCTGAACTATACTTCTCACAACCTGAATATCGCACCCAGTTTCAGCGTTGGCTCAATCAGGTTTGGCTAGAAAAAGACCACTTAATTCATGAGCTAATGCAAGAGCAGAGTAAAAGTGATTAACAATATTTCGATGAGTTAACAGCTATAATGCTAACTCGATTTTTGTACTCACTGGGAAATTCAAATACAATGCTGTGGAGCATAAATAGAACTCAATAAATTAGTTCATTCATTTCATAGGTGTCTATTGAATTTACGAGTTACCCTCCCCACTTGTCACCACTTCACCTTGGCCCTTGCATTCCTTCAAGTGTTGCTATTTTGTTTGCTGCCTTTTCAGGTGCAGGCACAGCTAGAAACACCTCTTGATTATGAAGTAAAGTTCGAACATTTCACCGACAATAATGATTTAAACCAGCACTCAGTGACCCGCTTATTTATGGATAATGCAGGTATGTTATGGATAGGCACCCAAGACGGACTGCACAGCTTTAACGGCATTAACTATGAGCTGTTTCTCAAGCAAAATAACCAAGCCGATAGCATATCCGGTAACTACATTACCGATATTATCCAGGAACCCAATGGCAGTTTATGGGTAGCAACTTTAAACAGTGGCTTAAATCAGCTTAACCTCAAAACGGGTAAATTCACCCGTTTTGGCAAAGCTCAAGGCCTCAATGACTTAAGAGTTACCAGTCTAAGTATCATAGGAGAAACCCTGTGGATTGGCAGTCGCACCGGACTGTTTCTATTGTCACTAAAAACTCATGATATTACCCGCGTAACCTTAGGGCAAAACAGCGCACCTCATATCACCAGTTTGACCAATGTTGATAATAAATACGTCATTGTTGGCACAGAAAAACGTGGGACTTTTGCTATTGATAACAACAGCATTACTCGATTAGACATTGCTGCAAACCAAACCCTATATCGTGCTCATGCAAGCTCTATCAACTCAGTATGGATGGCGATAGATAACCAGCTATGGCGTTACAACCTCGCCACCCAAAAGAAAGAATTTATCTGGCAAAGGGATGACCAGCTAGGTAAAGAAAGTCATATCACAGATTTTGTCATTAGCCCTTACCAGCAAATTTGGGCCATTGGCCCAAATTCAGGTTTAATCGAACTCAATAAACAACAAAAACATTGGCAGAGCCGGGTACACAGGCATGAGCCCCGTAAGCTTAATAGCTTAAAAGAAAACACTGTTCAGTCGTTACTGCTCGATACTAGCGGCACACTCTGGCTAGGGACAGGTTATTCAGGTATTGATAAGCTCAATCTAAAGCAGCAGTTTTTTAAACATCTTTTTGATTACCATCCCAACCAGCCCCGTATGGCGAATATGATCCGTGCCCTATTTAGGGATGCACAAGGCACGTTCTGGATTGGTACAGAAGGCGCAGGTATCAAGTCAATCAAACAGGGGCTGCAAAGCTATCACAATCAACCTTTTGCCGATGCATTAGGCATTGATATCAAACACCTCAATTTGACCATTAACGATATAGTTCAAGATGACCAAGGTAAGCTGTGGTTCGCAAGCAATTATGGTCTAGCCCAATGGCATCAAGGAAAAGTGGTATTTGCAGCCTTTGCAAATCCTGAAGTGCAATTTAGCACTCAAATGCTGAGTATTAGCTTAGACTCAAGCGGTACTTTGTGGGTCGCAAGTCCTGAAAATTTATTTTCATTAAAAAATGGCCTTCTAGAAGAATATGCTTTTGATTTTCAAACCGAATTCAAACTGAATGAAAGTAGTTTAATGAAAATTTTCTTTCATGATGACGCGCTCTGGATCGGCACCATGACAGGGCTAGTACGTTTAGAGCCTAACAAACAGCAACTTATTTATAAGCATTCTGAGCCCAATCAAGCTAGCAGCCTAAGCGATAACAAGGTGCGTGATTTTCTGGTAACTCAAAGCGGTGACTTTTGGATTTCAACCCATGGTGGGATTGATAAAGTTATCACCAATTCTGAAGGTGATATCACCTTCGAGCGCTTAAAGGTCAACTCAGATCTCGCCAGCAATACTGTGTATGCCATGTTAGAAGACCAGCAATCTAATTTATGGCTTAGTACTAATTCAGGAATTTCTCGGTTTAATCCTACCAGCCAAGAGTTTACTGCATTCAATGAGTTTGAAGGATTGCAATCATCTGAGTTTAATGGCGCAGTCAAATGGCAAGACACCGATGGAACCCTCTGGTTTGGTGGCATTAACGGGGTCAACTCATTTACCCCTCAGTTAATTCCAGCCCATAGACCAGCGACAAAGCTCGCGTTAACTGGCTATGTACTGGGAGATAAGCGCTACAGGCTGCTGGATTTAAGCCATTCTCCCAGCATTAAACTGCCTTTCGAAAAACAGCTGGTTAGCTTCGAAGTTTCAGCACTTAATTTCAATTACCCAGAGCTAGATAGGTTCAGTTATTTACTGCTTGGCGTTGATGAAAATTGGCGTGAACTTAATAATAACAATGAGATAACTTATACCAACCTAGCTCCTGGGAAATACGAGTTATTAGTTCGCCATGCCTTAGAATACAACGATTATAGCCAGCGCAGCTTAAGCGTATCGGTTGAAGTTATTCCACCTTTTTACCTCACCACTCAGGCTTACATTATTTATGTATTGCTCGGCTGTATTTGCGTACTCATGGTATTGCATTCACGCCAGAAAAAACGCCAGAAACAGCGTGAATTTGAAAGCAGCATTAAGGCTTCAGAAGAACGACTCAAATTAGCCTTATGGGCATCTGGCGATGGCATGTGGGACTGGAGTATTGCCGATAACCAAGTGTTTCGCACTAATATGAGCAACCCCCAGAGCTTAATCCTAAGTAAAAGCACCTTGATTGATAACATTCATCCTGAAGACAGCCCTAGGGTTCAAATATTACTGAAAGAACACATTGCAGGTAATAGTGAGTTCTACGAAGCTGAGTATCGCATTCAAGATGAGAATGGTCGCTGGATCTGGTTGCTCGACAGGGGAAAAGTGGTTGAGAAAAATACCAATGATGTGCCTATTCGCATGGCGGGTACCCATAGAGATATCACCAGTCGAAAAATAATTGAAAACGAGCTAAAGCTGTCTTCTCAAGTGCTTTATAGCATGAATGAAGCCGTTGTTGTCGGCGAGCTTGATTATCGTGTCCGCTCCGTTAACCCAGCGTTTAGCAGGATCACAGGCTTTAAACCCAAAGATGTTACTGGTAAGCATTTTCTATTTTTAGCCACTTCCGCCCAAGGGCGAGAGTTCTATCTCAATGTAGAAACTCAGCTGCTTAAGCATAAGCATTGGGCCGGTGAAATAAAAATTCGCACTCGTGATAAAAAAGGCATATTGGCGTGGCTTGAAATCAACCAAGTGATTGACACTAAAGGTGAAACCAGCCATTTCGTAGCGGTATTCACTGATATTACCGCCCGTAAAAAAGCCGAAGAAGACTTACGTATTTTGGCCAATTTTGATCCATTAACTAACTTGCCCAACCGGACGTTATTCCAAGATAGGCTTAATCATGCGATAACCAAAGCTCACAGAAATCAGAATATCGTCGCCTTATTCTTCCTAGATTTGGACAGATTTAAGCATATTAACGATTCCATGGGCCACCATATCGGTGACTTACTACTCAAAGCCGTTGCCCATAGGCTGCAAAGCGCAGTACGCGAAGGCGACACGGTTGCACGCTTAGGTGGCGATGAGTTCACCATTATTTTAGAAGGTGTGTCTAAAGTGAGCTCTGCGACTGTGGTTGCTGAGAAAATCCTACATGCGTTTCAAACACCGTTTTTACTTGATGACAAGACCCTCACTATATCGCCATCTGTGGGTATAAGCCTGTACCCTGATGATGCAACTGACGCCAGTTCATTGATTAAGTACGCCGATACCGCCATGTATCATGCAAAATCAGTGGGGCGTAATAATTTCCAATTCTATACCGATCAGTTAAATCAATATGCCACTCGCCATGTACAGCTTGAAGCGGGATTAAAACTGGCTATTCAAGAAAATGAATTGTCCTTAGTGTACCAACCCAAATACGACATACTCACTAAAAAAATCGTTGGCTTTGAAGCCCTACTGCGCTGGAATCACCCGATACTAGGCTTTATCTCCCCTGCTGAATTTATTCCATTGGCGGAAGAGACCGGCTTTATCAATCAGATAGGCCAATGGGTTATTAACAAGGCCTGTAGTCAATTGGCACAATGGCATGAACTTGGCTTTAAAGAGGTAACCATTGCGGTCAACTTATCCGCAAGGCAGCTCAAAGCCGATATCGTCTCCACCATTGAAGTCGCCTTAGCCGTTGCGGGGCTACCAGCAAGCGCCTTGGAGCTTGAATTAACCGAATCAATGATTATGGGTAACCCTAAAGATTCGGTCGCGATTTTGTCGCAATTAAAAGAATTAGGCCTGACCATAGCCGTAGATGATTTTGGTACTGGCTATTCAAGCTTAAGTTATTTAAAACGCTTCCCCATAGATACCTTAAAAATTGACCGAGAATTTGTCCGTGATATCACTGAAGATCCTGATGATGCGGCGATCACCAGTGCCATTATTACTCTGGCTCACAGCTTAGAACTTAATGTGGTGGCGGAAGGGGTCGAAACCCAAGCTCAGCTAGATTTCTTGTTAAAAGAAGGCTGCGATCAAGTACAAGGTTTCTTGCTCAGCAAACCTCTGTCCGCCAAAGCCAGCCTCGCTCTTCTCAAGCGAAGCTAGTGCCAACTAGACAGCCTGAAAATGTGTTGCGGATTAACCTAAAAGCAGCGTTTTAAGTTCAGCGAGTGAGGCGACTTGATAATTTGGGGTTATACCCTGACTTGTCTCTGCGCCATGATGATTTAACCAACAGGTATCAATACCAGCATTGATACCGCCTAAGATATCTGAATGTAGATTATCTCCCACCATCAAAATATCTTGTTTTCTAGGACCCCCCATTAAAGAAAACGCATGTTCAAAGATGCTTACATGGGGCTTGGCCTGGCCAATTTGCTCTGAGATCACTACAGGTGAAAATGCGCCGCTGAAACCGGTTCGTTCTAAGCGTATTTGTTGAAGCTCAGTAAAGCCATTAGTAATTATGCCTAGGTTAGCTTTACCGGTTAAGCCATCGACTAACTCTCGGGCACCAGGAAGCGGCTTGCAAATATCTGCCATGGCATTTAAAAATGCGCTGTTAAGGGTTGAAGTATCAACCTTTAATTGTTCAGCCCAAGGAATAAAGCGGTTATTTTGCAATTCTTTAGCGCTGATTTTTCCATCCTGATAATCAATCCATAACGGCTTATTAATCGTCTGGTAAAAGCTAAAATCATCAAGACTAAAATCAAATTCAAAACCTGAAAACATTTGCTTTAAACCAGCAAAGGCATCAAAACTGAACAAGGTATCGTCGGCGTCAAACAAAATCCATTTATAAGGTAAATTCATACATCTCTCTTTTATTTCTGAGTCACGACTGTGCGAAAAAAATTCTAAATAACGACTCGATAACCATGGAATAACTACTGGGTATCTTGTGGTGGATGTGGGTCTTTTTTTGACTTTTTATCATTATCTTTCACGACCGAGAGCCAATCTAAACTCATGCCAGTGATGGCATTAAAGCGACCAATACGGAATATCAATTTAAGCAATTCAGGCCGTGGACGCACTTTAGGCTCATCAAGCTTAGGTAAAAACCAGTAACTGACCACACTTCGCAGTAACGTTGAGACCACAAACACGGTAAAAATTGGGCCTATGAGTGACTCATCTTGATTGAACCACTGCAACAACTCAGCAGATGACGCACTGATAGCTCCTCCCGCCAAGGCACCAATAAAGACACAAGCTGCGCCTAGCGCGGCCTGCAGTGCGGCATAGGTTGCAAAATCTGACTTATGCGGCCTGATATCATATAAATAGTTGGCAGTGCTTAAAGTAAAGCCACTCCAAGCGAGCCCTGACAGGGCTTGAATAAGCAAAATGTAGCCGTAATCGGCTGAAAATAACCATAGCAAAGGCAGACTAGGGATAAGGCAGCTGGTGAACACCATCACATAGCGATTGCCAAATTTATCACTAAAACGCCCCCAAAATCTCAGGCTAATAAATTGCGTAATAATGGACGCTACGCTGACAATGACAAACTCTAAGTAACTAAAATGCAGCACTTCCAACATGTATACGGCAAAATAGGGCGCAGAAATCGCCACCATACCCTGCATACTGGCGACAAATAAGCTGTATTTTCGAAAACAGCTGTCCTGCCAAGCCAGTTTAAAATTCTTCAAGGTGGTCACGAAAGCGATGTCTTTATCTTTATCGCCGTCGTCAGGGTCGTGCATTTGCCATAACAGCCATGCCGACGTAAAACGCCCCATGGCAGCCAAAGAAAACAGCAAGGTAAAGCCCAGCCAAGTCATGCCCCAGTGCTCACTTAATGTCAGCAGTCCGCCACCTAAAATAAATACACTGAGGGATGCCGCCATTGTCAAGCGGGTGCGCGCCGCAAAAAATGTCCCACGACGACGCTGGGGTACTATGCTCCCCATCCAGGCGCGCCAATGGGGCTGAATAAGGTTAATAAAACCGTGATAACCTACGGCTAAGGCAATAAATAACCACACGGCATTATCGGGTGCCCATGCGGCCAGCGCTCCCATCATCATCACCACTAACGCCTGCAATACAGCACACACCACAATAAACTGTTTGCGGCTGAAATGACTCGCAAGCCAAACCGACACCAACTGAGCAATTGAGCCAAATAATTGCGGTAAACCCGCCACCCAACCCATTTGCCCTAAACTTGCCCCTAAGGAAATAGCATAAGCATTAAAAAAGTTATCACTGGTGGCTGTCATCGTTGATGATGCCGCCGCTTCTTGCTGAGAGCGGCGCAAGGTACCTCGCAGCCAACTCATTCTGTTACGGCGACAACTGGGGTTGGTGTTCACTTGACTATGACGTTCTTGCTTGCTGTCAGCTTGATTAATCTCAGCTGAACTCGAACTGACTTGACTCGTCTCGCCTTGATAAGGCATAGGCTTCCTTATTTTCCTTGGCTGTTCTTTCATATTCAAAAGCATGGTCGACACTCAATGTCGTCTGCTAAATGAATCAGTCACTAAGACTGGCTCATTTGAGTAAAGGCTTGCTCCATGGCTGCATCTTGAGTCTGTAGGCTTAAAAACAGCGTAAACTGGTTAATGGCGCGCTGCAGATTATGATTTGGATGACCCACGGCAAAGTATGCATCCCCTTGTAAATGATCGCTCAAGAAGCGGCTCGCTAACATCAAAGTCATTAACTTCACTCCTAGCCACAGACTCAGAACCTCCTCATCACTCATGATACCTTTTAGCGCATCAATATAACCCTTGGCTGCAGCCAGGATGAGCTCTGGGCGCGCGTGAATATTAGCTAGCTCGGTGGAATCTTCAGCGACAGGAGAACAAAAAGCTCGCACCATGTCACCAAAATCATACATTAGATAACCCGGCATACAAGTATCAAGGTCAATCACAGCGAGCGGTTTTAGTGTAACTTGGCTAAACAACATGTTATTGATTTTAGTGTCATTATGACAAATTCTGCGAGGTAGCATAGCCTCCACGCTAGCAAGCTGTGCCATTAAATCATGCTGAGCTAGCGCCAGCTCCACCCAAGCTTTGCAGCCACTCAGACGATTATACTGATCCTGTTGCGCCGCTTGTTGTAACTGTGTGAGCCGTTTGGGTAAATTTAAAAAATCATCAATCACAACACCAATACTGCTTGGGTTAATTCCAGTTATATTGGCTGCAAAATGGCCAAAGGTTGCCCCCACCTGTTGAGCCATACTGGCATTATCCACCTGCGAAAGCGTTATGCTTTTAGGCACATAAGATAATAAACGCCAAAAACCATCAGCACCGAGATCTAGGGCTAACGCTCCGCTATTAGTCAATAAAGGCTCAATAACCGCTAACTGGTAGCGTCCCACGATAGCTTGCTGGTGAAGGTGATGGCTTATTAAAGCTGAATTGTTAACGAGCGTCCAAGGCGCGGGGAAAACATGGCAATTGATTTGTTGCAGCACAAACTTGCCAGAAGGGCAGCTCAATAAATAAGTGCTATTAATAAGGCCTTGGCCTAGAGGGGAAACTGAAATTGCCGTCTGTGGTTCAAAAACACTGCCGCCGAGACTCATGCCAGTCTGAAACAAATGGCTATATTCAGGCAATATTTGCAGCTGAATTACCGCTAAATGATGTTGTGATATTGACTCACATTTATCTAAGATCATTCCCGGCATAAATCTCACTTAATCCTTAGCTCAATTTTTTGTCTGCAAGCTTCTAAGCAGCAATTGAAGTCACTGCCTAGAAGCTTTATTGTCGCCTAATAACTCAAAAAATCAGAGAAGCGGCTATTTTTGCCCAAAGCAGATTGGCTACCTGTGAGGCTAAAATTGTAACCACAGAGTTTCACGCTCCCTCTAAGGGCGATATCATTGATAATGCCTTGTGTATCTAATGGTGAGAACTTCGCTTCTGTGGCGCTATCGCTAAGGAGACTCACCTGTAACGGGCGATACTTGCTGCCATTATTAAACGTCAGCTCACTGCAACGCTTGTCACCTTTAGCCGTATCTAGGCGCCACAAATCATGGGGCTCGGCATCATCTCCCAGCCATCTAAATGCCAATATGTCATCATACAGCACCAACTCAAAACCATCAGGGAAAGTCACTTTTGATACTTCCACGGCCACTTGTGCTGGTGCAGTAAAGGACTCAGGTTCATCTGCATTACTTAAGCCACTAACAAAACTGACTAACGCAGCAATGGCATAACCAATTAATACTGCAGCTGAAACACCTGCGGTGATTTTAGCGCCTAATAGTAAAGGTTTTCTGTGTTCATCAGCCCAAATAAGCCAGGTTTTCAATAACTCAGTAATTGAGCCTGACTTAAGCGCTGCTTGGTCTACCTGCCAGCGGTCGCCGCTTAATCTGTCATCAGCAAATGCAGTCGATGCTTTAGCAGACTTATTGTCCGAACGGTTGTCAGAGTCTTGATCTGAGTTCTTATTAGACTCAAGACCAAAATCAATTTCATCCGCATCCTGCTCACCCAAGCTGATATCGTAGGTATTCGCTGTAAACCCTGTAGTGGAAGCATGATCGACTGACGCTTTGTCAACGTCATCCCTTGGGGTTAATTTGGCTTGAATCGGCTGGATAGTGTGTTGCCTTGACGGCGCCATTTTTTGCTGATGAGTGCTTAAATTAGCACTAAATGCCTCTTGCTTAGCATCAGCTAATTGCCAGTCAGTATCAATAACCCCATCCCGTTCCGTAGCTGCGGCCTGATCTGCCCGTAACGTCGGCTCTTGACGAAATTTAACCTCTCCGAGTTTGGCTTCAATCGTCACATGGGGACCTATGTAACCCTGCACATAAGGTTTGACCGATTTATCGACGCTAGGCAAAAAAGCTAAATATGCTGAACTTGCCAAACCAAAAAAGAATAACCCTGCCAGTACCCCAAAAGGCGCAGCAAAATACAGACTTAAACCAAACCCTAATAAAGGCACGCAAATAAGCCAAGCAAAGCCTAATTTTTTACCACTATCGTACATCCGCCGCTTAGCCGACAAGATGACAAGAGGGAATAGCAATAAACTAAAAAATAGAATAATCAGAGTATTAGGGAATAAAATACCAATAAGACTCAAGGCAATATAACAAGCGGTATTGATCGCCATAATACGTAGCGCATTGTCTCGCCCTTGGCGACACAGGAGGGTTTTTAACAGCACAGAATAATCCTAGTTATGCACAAATCGACAAACATGCAGCAGCGTACCGAATTTCTGACCAATTGTCAGCGTCTAGCCTAGGTTTGCGGTAAATATATCTACCCATAAATAACCACCAGCTAAGCATTTACTCTAATCATGTCCCTAACACCAACACAGCTTGACCAGCCCAAGCTAGCATAAGGGTCAATCACTGGAGTATAATGCCGCTTTGCAATAGACCTTTGGATACTGAAATATGAGCGCTCGTGGAAATCTTTTTATTGTGTCGGCCCCTAGCGGTGCAGGTAAATCTTCTTTAATCACAGCGCTATTAAAAGATAAACCACAAGATATGCAAGTTTCAGTGTCACACACCACCCGCGCACCACGCCCAGGTGAAGTGGATGGTCAGCATTATCATTTTGTCTCGGTTGAGCAATTTAAGGCATTAATTGCTGAAAACGCTTTTTTTGAATCAGCCGAAGTGTTCGGTAATTTTTACGGCACATCGCGCCAAGTTATCGAAAATACCTTACGCCAAGGCGTTGATGTATTTTTAGATATAGATTGGCAAGGCGCCGAGCAAGTAAAAAAAATTATGCCCGAAGCCATTGGGGTATTTATTTTGCCCCCTTCTAAAGCTGAGTTAGAGCGCCGCCTTACTGGCCGCGGTCAAGACAGCAGTGAAGTTATAGCTTCACGTATGGCACAAGCTGTATCTGAAATGTCACACTACAATGAATATGATTTTGTAATAGTTAATGATAATTTTGAACAGGCATTGGCGGATTTGAAAAGCATCATTTTCAGTCAAAGATTAACCTGTGCTAGTCAATTCCATACTCACAATGATATGCTTGTCGATCTGTTGGCAGACTAACTGTCATAGTGTACAATTTTGCGTCATTTTTTCCTTATTAGATAACACTGGAGTTTCACACATGGCTCGCGTAACTGTAGAAGACGCCGTAGACCAAATCGGCAACCGTTTTGATATGATTTTGGTTGCTGCCCGTCGCGCACGTCAGATCGCTGTGCAAGGCAAAGACCCTATGGTTGATGAAATGAACGATAAACCAACGGTTATCGCACTTCGTGAAATCGAATTAGGTCTAGTCAATGCAACCACATTGGACGCCGATGAGCGTCAAACTGTGCGTGAACGTGAAGCAGCTGAAGTTGCAGCTGTATCAGCTATCGCTGAAGGTCGCACACTTTAAGGTCCATTATGTAATTGGAGACGCCACTTGTATCTGTTTGAAGGTCTTAAGGAATCTGCTTCCGGCTATTTAGAGCCTGAACAGGTAGAATTACTCAAGCAGGCTTATATAGTTGCGCGTGATGCCCATGAAGGGCAAATGCGCACAAGTGGCGAACCTTATATTACCCATCCGGTTGCGGTTGCCCGCATCTTGGCTGACATGCGTCTCGATCATGAGTCCTTGATGGCCGCCCTGCTCCACGACACCATTGAAGATACCCCAGTAACCAAAGAAGAACTCACTGAGTTATTTGGTTTAACTGTAGCTGAACTGGTTGAAGGGGTTTCTAAACTCGATAAAATCAAATTCCGCGACAAGAAAGAAGCCCAAGCCGAAAACTTTCGCAAGATGATGATGGCCATGACTCAAGATATCCGAGTCATCTTAATTAAGCTTGCCGACCGCACCCACAATATGCGGACACTAGGTGCTTTAAGGCCAGATAAGCGTCGCCGGATTGCTCGAGAAACTTTAGAAATTTACGCTCCGATTGCCAATCGACTCGGTATCCACAATATTAAAATTGAGCTGGAAGACTTAGGTTTTCAAGCCTATTACCCTATGCGTTACCGGGTAATAAAAGAAGTGGTTAAGGCTGCTCGTGGTAATCGCAAAGAATTAATTAACACCATAGAAGGCGCTATAGAAGCGCGCTTAGATGACACTGGCATTAAATGTACTGTTAAAGGCCGTGAGAAAAATCTCTACGCCATTTACCGTAAAATGCGCAGTAAAGAGCTTCAATTTCAAGAAGTCATGGATATCTACGCCTTTAGGGTCGTCGTCGACAGTATAGACACCTGTTATCGCGTTTTAGGCGCCATGCACGGCTTGTATAAACCAAGGCCCGGGCGCTTTAAAGACTATATCGCCATTCCCAAGGCTAACGGTTATCAATCGCTACATACTTCCTTATTTGGTCCTCACGCTGTTCCTGTTGAAGTGCAAATTCGTACCGAAGACATGGATCAAATGGCAGACAAAGGGGTCGCGGCTCACTGGATGTATAAAAATGGCACTTCAGCATCGGCACAAAGTACCACCCAGGTACGCGCACGTAAGTGGATGCAAAGTTTGCTCGAACTGCAACAAAGTGCCAGTAGCTCGTTCGAATTCGTTGAAAACGTTAAAACTGAACTCTTCCCAGAAGAAATATACGTGTTCACTCCTGAAGGCCGCATTTTAGAATTACCGGTTAATGCTACCGCAGTAGATTTCGCCTATGAAGTGCATACCGATGTGGGTAACACCTGTGTCGGAGCTCGGGTTAATCGTCAAGCTTACCCATTAAGTCAGCCCTTAATTTCTGGCCAAACGGTAGAAATTATTACCGCCAAAGGCGCCCGCCCTAATGCGGCTTGGCTTAATTTTGTCGTCACAGGCAAAGCAAGAGGCAAAATACGTCAAGTGCTGAAAAGCATGAAGGGGGCAAATGCCATAGTGTTAGGTAAACGCTTGCTCAACCACGCCTTAGGGGTCAATAAGCTTGAGAGTATCCCCCAAGAGCAGCTGGATAAAGTGATCCGTGAAACTAAACACAAAGACCTAGATTCATTACTGGCTGATATTGGCCTTGGCAACGCCATGAGCATAGTGGTTGCCCAACGCCTATTAGGCGATCTTATTGAACATACTGAGAATAAAGACAACCACTTAATGCCAATTCGTGGTTCAGAAGGCATGCTAGTTACCTTCGCCAACTGTTGTCGCCCAATTCCAGGGGATGCTGTGATTGCCCACGTGAGCCCAGGCAAAGGATTAGTGGTTCACATGGAAAACTGCGCCAATATTCGCGGTTATCAAGGTGAGCCAGATAAATATATTCCAGTACAGTGGGATAATGTTGATGCGGTTGAATATCAGGCCAATTTACGGGTTGAAATTGTTAACCATCAAGGTGCATTGGCTAAAATAACGTCTATTATTGCCGCCACAGGTTCTAACATTCATAACCTCAGCACCGAAGAACGGGATGGCCGTGTTTATATGATTAACTTACGCATTGCCGTAACCGACAGGGTACACCTAGCAAACGTAATGCGCCGTATTCGAGTGCTGCCAGAAGTATTGCGTACATCAAGAAACCGATAATAAAAAATTAATTTAACTATAAACAACAAGAGTTGAGGACGTTATGGCTGAAAAAATTATCATCGCAACCGACAAAGCACCACAAGCAATAGGCACTTATTCTCAAGCCGTTAAAGTCGGCACAACAGTGTATTTATCGGGTCAGATCCCACTTGATCCAAAAACCATGGCAATGGTCAGCGATGACTTTTCGGCCCAAGTGGTGCAAGTATTTGAAAATTTAACCGCGGTTTGTGAAGCAGCTGGCGGCACTATGGCTGATATCGTTAAATTGAATATCTTTTTAACTGACTTATCCCACTTTGCCACAGTTAACGAGATTATGAGTCGATATTTCAGCCAGCCTTATCCTGCTCGTGCCGCCATTGGTGTTAAGCAGTTACCCAAAGATTCGCTCGTGGAAATGGACGGCATCATGGAGCTGTAGTATTTAACCTCTATTAGGTTAAGACTCATTAAAGGCGCTATTAGCGCCTTTTTTATTGCTTAAATTTCCGTCCATGAGCAGATAATCCAGCCCCTAGCCATTAATGTTAGTTTTTTGATGTAAATAGTGGCTTTTTTGTTAGTTGCTGACATTCTAACCAGTAAAGCATTTGCACAGGCTACTAAAACTCGCCATACTGGTTAAAACGTGCGTTTAAACTTATAGTAAAAGTCATCAATATGATGAATACGGCCAAAGATGGCGATGCTTAAGCAACAAAAAAGCAACAAAAAAGCAACAATCAAAATAACAACAACGAACATGGAATTGTCGATGGAAAACTTCATTAAAACCCCTATACAAATGCTGTCCCATTGGGTTGAAACTCAAGGCGATCAAGTTTATTTACGTCAACCAATCAACGGAAAATATCAAAACTTAACTTGGCGTGAAGTGCAGCAGCAAGTGCATAAAATTGCGGGAGCATTACGTCATCTTGGGCTTGAGCCCGGCGACAAGGTAGCGATACTCTCTAAAAACTGCGCTGAATGGTTTATTACTGACCTTGCCTTAATGCAAGGGGGCTATATTAGCGTGCCCATTTACCCAACCGCCAATACCGAAACTATACGCTACGTGCTTGAGCACAGTGGTGCAAAGGCAATTTTTGTTGGTAAGTTAGATCATTGGTCAGAGCAAGAAGAAGCGGTAGGTGGGGATTTACTTCGTTTAGCCATGCCCTATGAAACGATGCCGTCACAGTATCACTGGGCTCAGCTACTGACGTTGGGCACTCCATTAGTACAGGCGCCAGTGACTCAGCCTGCTGACATCATGACCCTTATCTATACCTCAGGTTCTACCGGTAAGCCCAAAGGCGCGATACAGACATTTGCCAGTTATGGCTGGACTTGTGAAGCTGTGGTGAGGGATTTACGCACCAACACCCAAGACAGCTTACTGTCCTATTTACCTTTAGCCCACATCACTGAACGCGTGGCGATTCAAGGATCTTCGTTTTACTCTGGCTCTACTGTATCTTTCGTCGAGAGCTTAGACTCCTTCGTGGCAGATGTAAAAAGGGCGAAACCAACAGTGTTCTTCTCCGTGCCCCGTCTTTGGACCTTATTCCAGCTCAACATCATTAATAAAATTGGCGCCAGTAAGCTGAAATTATTATTGAGCATTCCTATCATCAGCAGTTTAGTGAAACGCAAGATCCAAAAAGAATTGGGACTAGAACATTGCCGTTTATTAGGCTCAGGCTCTGCGCCTATTCCCGCTTCCTTGATCCACTGGTATTACCAACTCGGAATGAATATCTGCGAGGCGTGGGGCATGACGGAAAACTGCGCCTACTCCATTATCAATTACCCTTTCGATGCCAGTAAAATAGGTTCAGTTGGCCGCCCGGTTGAAGGCTGTCAAGTCCGCCGTGGCAGTGACGGTGAGTTATTAATAAAGACTCCAGGCTTAATGAGTGGGTATTATCAGCAAGAAGAAGCCACCAAAGCAGCATTCGATGCTGACGGTTTCTTCCACACTGGGGATATTTGTGAAATTGATGCCGATGGCTGCATTAGCATCACGGGCCGCGTTAAAGATAATTTTAAAACCTCTAAAGGCAAGTATGTTGCCCCTGTGCCTATTGAGCGTAAGCTGGCTCAAGACTCACACATAGAACTCATCTGTGTGATTGGCTCAGGTTTACCGCACCCAGTGGCTTTAGTGCAGCTTTCTGAAGGTGCTTCGCTGCAAGCCCGTGAAGAAGTGCGCACTTCACTTAAAGCCACCTTAGACTCTGTTAATCCACATCTTGAATCCCATGAACACGTCGATGCGGTAATCGTGGTTAAAGAACCTTGGACCATAGAAAATGATGTACTGACACCGACACTAAAAATTAAGCGCCACGTACTGGAAAAAGCCTTTAGTGAAAAAGTCGATGGCATTCGCGGCGCTCAAATTCGCTGGGAAGATGAGTTATAAAAACCGCTTAACCTATAACCATTTGTTTGGTACTTAGAACAAAAAAATACACGCTAACTGCGTGTATTTTTTTGACATATTCTGTCACTATAGCCGCAAATCGGTGAGCTAAGTCACAAACATGGCCACTCCTATTACTCTCATATCTGCGAGACATTATGTTAATTGCGTTAGCTATTATCGGCGGTTTTTTAATTCTCACCTTTGGTGCTGAAGCCCTAGTTCGTGGCGCGAGTGCCTTAGCACTGCGTTTAGGCATAGCGCCTCTGATTATTGGCTTAACTATAGTGGCCTTTGGTACCAGCGCCCCAGAACTTGCGGTCAGTATCAAATCTGCCCTCGCAGGTAACTCAGGCATTGCCTTAGGTAACGTGGTAGGCTCAAACATAGTCAACATTGGACTTATTTTAGCCATCACCGCGCTTATTCGCCCTATTCAAGTGCAGTCACAAATGGTCAGACGCGATATCCCCTTAATGATCGCAGCCTCGGTATTGGTGTGGTTTTTATTGCTCGATGGTGTGGTGAGCTTTATCGATGGGGCAATTCTGTTTAGTTTATTAGTGGGATATTTAGTCTTTAGCTACATGAGCGCGGGTAAAGAAGAAGCCCAAGATCTTGATATCGACACTAAACCTCAAGCACCTTGGTTGTCTGTACTGCTAATTATTGTGGGTATTGCCATGTTAGTTGGCGGTGGTATTTTATTTGTTAATGGCGCTGTGGATTTAGCCAAGCAATTTGGCATAAGTGAAATAATCATTGGCCTTACCATAGTCGCCATAGGTACAAGTATGCCTGAGCTTGTCACCTCAGTGGTGGCTGCACTTAAAGGCCAAAGTGACATTGCCATAGGTAACGTGGTTGGGTCTAACATATTTAATATATTGGGTATTTTAGGCGCAACGGCATTAATCCAGCCAGTGTCAGCCATGGGCTTTAATGACAGCGACTTTGCTGCCATGTTGATATTCGCCATCTTAGTGCTGCCCTTTGCCTACACAGGTTTTAGAATCGGCCGACGTGAAGGCGCGGTATTGCTTGCAGGCTACTTAGGTTACACCGGACATTTAATCTCACAAGTTATTTAATCTTTATTGAAATGCAGCGTTACCTTCAGTGACACCCAAATAGGGCTAAGCAATTAGCCCTATTTCGTTCTTCCCTAGCTGTTATCTACTCTCTGTTACCTGTCTCTATTATCGGTTTTTGTATCCTCAGCGCCCCGTGCGCAAGCTTTACGCCGCTAGACCGCCAAACAGAGTTGTTCTCGTGCCCATTGGTGCATAGGATCTTGCTCACGGCTGTTGTGCCAAATCAAATTAAGCTGGGTTTTCAATCCGGCGAAAGGTAACGGCAGGCACTGTAATTGCTGCTGCCACGGGCCTTGCTCGGCTAAACGTTTGGGCACCACGGCAATGAGCTCAGATTGCGCAATCACAGCAGGTATTGCCACAAAGCTACTCAAAGACAATACAATATTACGAGTAAAGCTTGCAGGGTTAGGCCATTGTGCGGCAATTAAATGCTCTATGGGTGAGCCTGAAAATCCACTATTTACGGGGCTTGTACTGGGCCTTGGCACTAACGTCACCTGAGGTAATGATTCAAATTGAGCCAAGCTAATACTGCCTTTAAGCAGGTGATGTTGCTTAGCGCAAATGACCACCAGCGCCTCATCGGCTAAACGCTGTTGCTGAAAATACTGCTCATCAAAACCCAAATAATCGATAGCAAAATCTAACTGGCCTCGCCTTAATCTCTCAGCAATATTATCTAAATGCTCAGGGTAAAGCGCTAAACGCATGTTCGGTGCCTGCTGGTGAAAGCAGCTAAACCAGCTAGGTGCCATCAAGTATTCAACCGTTGGCTCCATCGCAATAGAAATGTTGCCATGGCTAAATTTGGGATCGAAATCTCGGCTCTGCTGCGTCAGCTGCAATTGCTGTAAAGCGGGCTGAATTTGCAGGTGTAATTCCATGGCCCTAGCGGTAGGAATAAGGCCTTTGGCGCTACGAATAAAAAGCGCGTCGTTATAATGTAACCTTAATCTTTTTAATGCATTGCTCACTGCCGGCTGGCTCATCGCTAATACTTCTGCGGCGCGGGATAGGTGCTGCTCGCACATTAAGCAATCGAAGATGGGCAGCAGGTTCAAATCCATTGAACGCAAATTTTGGCTCATATTGCTCCTCCCTGTTATAACGTACCCATTAAGATCACATCAATATTCAGCAAATGAATAAATATCTTATACATTATCAATTAGATTGATTATTAAGCCGCAGTTATGCTGACGATACAAGCTTATAACGATAAAAAAGAGGCAAACTTGGCCAACATAGAAACACATAATCAAGTTAAGCCAACTCGGCTAACGCATTTTAGATCTGAATATCGGCGGGGAATTAAAGCAAACTATCATGGCTGCCAGCATATGCTTATGGTGCTATTTATCGCTTCGATAATGGTTATCACAGCCTGTTTAGCCTTAAAGCACGTTCGCTTAATCGAGCTATGGATAATCCCCTTCACTCTTATGGCCGCTAATCTTATCGAATATGTAGCACACAGATACCTAGGGCATAAAATGATAAAATTTAAGGGCTGGGCACTAGGTCGACTTTTTTATCAGCGCCATACTTTAGAGCACCATAGATTCTTCGATCAGCATAATATGGACTATCAATCGACGCGGGATTGGCGGGTGATCTTGTTTCCAAGCTATTTGATTGTTGGGATATGTTTAGTTGGCTTAATGCCGCTGATGCTGATTGGCTATAGCCTAGATAGCGCAACAGCTGCCAATGTCATAGCTGCAGCTGAATTCGCCCCATACTCAGCGTTAAACCTGGCAAGCCTAGCTAGCATCAGCGCGATATTTTGCTACCTCAGTTATGAAGCTCTGCACTTTAGCTATCACTTGCCTAAAGCCCACCCACTGCGGCTACGCTTAGATATGTTGCCGTGGTGGCGCCGCCTAAGGCAGCTGCATGTGCAACATCACCACCCGAGGTTGATGGGCCGAGGCAACTTCAACGTCACCTGGCCATTATGCGACTATTTATTTAACAGTTTATATTGGCAGGTAAATATTAAAAAGATTAAATAAAACGGCAGGTTAAAAACATCTAGCAATACAGAAAAGCCTTAGCTTCAGGCCGGCAGTTCTTGCTCTGACACAGCGGAAACAACACAATTTCTTCCCTGCGCTTTAGCACGATATAAAGCTTCGTCTGCCTGATTGAGGACTTGAGTGAGTAGCATTTCAAACGTACACTCTGCCACACCTAAGCTGATAGTGACCTCGATGGTATTACCTTTAAATACAAATTGTTGTTCCTGCACGCTGTGTCTTAATTTTTCAGCTGTGAGCGAGGCTTGAGCTAAATTTTTACCCGGCAGCAAAATACAAAACTCCTCGCCACCTATGCGGAACACCTTGTCACTGCCTACTTTACTTGAAAGCAGTTTAGCAATCTCAATCAAGACATTGTCACCGGTTTCATGGCCATGCATGTCATTCACTTTTTTGAAAAAATCCACATCAATTAAGATCACGCTTAAACTCGGATCTTGACTGCCAACCAAAGGCTTCGATTCAAGCTCAAATGCTCGCTTTAAGGCAAGGCGATTATTGACTCCAGTGAGTGCATCTTTTAATGCGAGCTTTGCCAGCGCAGCTTCAGAACGATTACGTGCGGTGTCGTAAATATGGGAGATATACCAGATAAGCACATAACACATGGCAAAGTTCACCACTGGCGGTGAAAACCACGCCTGTGTTTTTAGGTAAATATTAATGCATTGGCTTATAAATAAAGCGCCACAGAAAAGCCAAGCACTACGCTCCCCTAACAAAAAATAGTACATCATAGGCAATACAAATGCCCATAGATGCACCGTACTTGTGAGCGATGCAGAGTAGCTCGCGTAGAGCACTAAAACACTTAGGCAAGTAAGATAAACCATGATGAGTTTACGTGTGAGCTCACCTCTTCGTAATCGCCAGATTAAATATACCGATAAGCAGGTAAACAAGGTCTGAAAGCAAGCTAAGGCTAAGTGAGGTGAAAAGCTGAAATTTAAAAAAGCCAAACTGCCAGAAATAACACTTGTCATAGTCGACATGCCAAGTAAAAGTTGATGCTTTAGCTTATTGCTGCTGTTTAACTCAAACAAATCCATTCAATTATTTTAACCTCAAATATTATTTATTTTATTTTTCAATATATTATTTGAATATTATCCACAAATTTATTTATATTCACCAGCTTAAAATTAACTCAAGTAATGGAATACCCATGTGCACACGAATATTTAATAGCCACAACCAAGCTTTTCCAGTCACAGCCCGTAATATGGACTGGTTCAGCGATCTAAGCAGCTACCTTTACACTTTTACTGCAGGAGAAAGCAAAACAGGCCTATCTAAGGCATCTTGTGCTCTCAATAATATCAGCCCAGAGCATTGCCTTAATTGGACTTCGAACTACGCCAGTATCAGCACTATGATGGGAGATGACACCTTAGGTTACGGTACAGTCGATGGCATGAACAGCCAAGGGTTGACGGTTAATTCGCTATTTGACAGCTATGCGACTTATAACGGCTACCAATCCGATAATGCCGCTCCAGTGCTAAGTGCGCTTCGCTGGCCACAATTTGTGTTAGATAGCTTCGATTGTGTCGCACAAGCTGTTAATTACTTTGAGAGTCACGAGTTGCAGCTCATCACGGAGAAAGTTCCTGATGGCTCAGAACTCGACTGTCTACTGCATTTAACATTATCAGATACCAGCGGTGATTCAGCCATAATCGAAGTCGTCGCCGGAAAGTGCCATATTTATCACGATAAAAACTACACTATTGCCACTAATCAGCCCAGTTATACTGAACAGCTTAATATGACTCAATATTGGCAATATCAATGGGGGCTCACCGAGCCTAAGAATAACCACCCTGTCTATACGGCACCGGGCGGCAGCTCGTCGACCCAAAGGTTTGAAAGGGCGTCGTTTTATTTAGCCTTTAGCCAAGAGGCGGAAACTGCAGCTGCGGCATTATCACAGACTCGCTCTTTGGTATCTTTATGTCTAGCACCCCCTAAGTTTAATCCACAGCATAGCGCCCGAGCATCCAGTACTATTTGGTGCAATTTAAGTGAACACAGTCAATTGAGGTATTACTATTTAAACACCTTAACCATGACGACACCTTGGCTGTCTTTGGCTGAAGATATTCATATTTGCCAGCGGGTGGCTATGGTGAGTGTTAGCAAGGATGAAACAATCAATCATGTGTATTCTGGCGACCTTAACAGCCAGTTATCAAGCTGCGCGGATCCCTTTAAAGCCTGATAAGCATGAAGATAGTGAATAGGTTTAGATAACCGGCGCTAAGTGAACAGATGTTCAGGCTCAGCCAAACTGAGCCTGAACATCAAAATAACGACTTTTAGCCTTTATTGCCTTGATTTTTAGCTTTAGCGGCCGAGGCACTAGCTTTGGCTTTAGTGCCAAAAATTGGTTTACTGCCTAGGGGCTTCTTCGATGAAGCTTTAGCCCCCTGAGCGCCATTGGCTTTTGACTGATTTTTTGGTTTTTGCTTAGGACCAGAATCTGATTCAGTGCCATTTTTACGATCTTCAAATTGATTAGATGAAAAACGCGTCATCGCCATTTGACCTTGTTCAGCGGCTTTTCCTTTAGGGATAGCCTTGCCTTTAGCAATCGCTTTATTGCCACCAGCATTACTTGTGGCGGTTTTGCCCCATTGTTTACCACTTCGCTCTGCGCGGGTTTCAGCTGGCACTAATTGGTGTGGACTATTACCAATCAAAGATTCTTTGCCCATAGCAATAAGCGCCTCACGAATCAGTGGCCAACCAGCTGGATCATGGTAACGAAGTAAAGCTTTATGCAAACGGCGCTGACGGCCCTTCTTAGGCACGCTCACCTGTTCACTGTCATGCTTCACATTTTTCAGTGAGTTAAGCTCAGTGTGATAAATGGTGGTGGCATTGGCCATAGGCGATGGATAGAAATTTTGCACTTGATCTAACTTAAATTTCTGCCCTTTTAGCCACAGTGCTAAATTCACCATGTCTTCATTAGTAGTGCCAGGATGGGCCGAAATAAAGTACGGAATTAAGAACTGCTCTTTACCCGCATCTTTTGAAAACTTATCAAATAATTCTTTGAATTTGTCGTAAGTGCCCATGCCCGGCTTCATCATTTTGCTCAGCGGACCTTCTTCGGTGTGCTCTGGGGCAATTTTTAAATAGCCACCCACATGATGTGTAGCTAACTCTTTGATGTAACTTGGATCTTCGATAGCCAAGTCATAACGCACTCCAGATGCTATCAACACTTTTTTGATCCCCGGCACTTCACGAGCGGCGCGGTATAGATCCACTGTGTGCTTATGGTCTGTATTCAAGTGACCGCAGATAACAGGAAACACACAAGATAAGCGGCGACAGGTTTTCTCGGCTTTTTCGCTAGAGCAGCCCAAACGATACATGTTAGCCGTTGGGCCACCCAGATCAGAAATCACCCCTGTAAAACCAGGCACTTTATCTTGGATATCTTTGATTTCTTTGACGATTGATTCTTGTGAGCGGCTCTGAATAATACGGCCTTCGTGCTCAGTGATAGAGCAGAATGAACAACCGCCAAAACAACCACGCATGATATTTATCGACGTCTTGATCATGTCATAGGCAGGAATTTTTGCCTTGCCATACACTGGGTGCGGCACACGCTGATAAGCTAAATCAAACACCCCGTCCATTTCATCGGTATTGAGCGGCCACGCTGGCGGGTTAACCCAAATACCGCGATCGCCGTGGGGCTGGAATAGCGCACGGGCACAACCTGGGTTTTGCTCTTGATGCAAAATACGCGAGGCGTGGGCATAAAGGTATTTATCTTCGCTGACCTTTTCAAAAGCAGGCAACAGAACATAAGTCTTTTCCCAAGGTCTTGGCTTAGGAGGTTGGACACTGATGGCCTTAGGCGCATCATTGTCGAATATTTTAGCATCCGTTGGCCCAGATAAGTTGGCACAGCCCACATCATCGGCGCCATAGGGATTTGGAATAGGTTCTATTTTATGCAGTTGATCGATTTTACGTGAATCCATGCCGCGCCATTCTGGCATTGGCGTCTTGCGGATAACCGCAGTGCCGCGGACATCATCGATATCATTGATGGCTTCGCCAGCGCCAAGTCGGCGGGCGACTTCGGCTAGAGGTCGCTCGGCATTGCCGTAAATCAAAATATCGGCCTTTGCATCAAAGATAACACTGCGACGCACTTTGTCGGACCAATAATCATAGTGTGCGATACGGCGTAAACTGGCTTCTATGCCACCGATTACCACAGGTACCTCTTTAAAGGCTTCTTTACAGCGCTGAGTGTACACTGTTACCGCGCGATCGGGTCGCTTACCGCCAACGTTATCAGGTGTATAGGCATCATCATGACGCATTCTGCGATCGGCCGTATAACGGTTGATCATAGAGTCCATGTTACCTGCGGTCACGCCGAAGAATAAATTGGGACGGCCTAACTCCATAAAGGCATCTTTACTGGACCAGTCGGGCTGAGCAATAATCCCCACTCGATAGCCTTGCGCCTCTAACATGCGGCCTATTACCGCCATGCCAAAACTTGGGTGATCCACATAGGCATCGCCTGAAACGATAATAATGTCACAGCTATCCCAGCCTAATTGGCGCATTTCCTTGCGTGACATAGGCAAGAAAGGTGCCGAGCCAGTTTGGTTAGCCCAGTATTTAGGGAAGCGAAATAATGTGGATTCAACTTGCATGTTTTTTGGCCCAACGAGAGTGATGACGAGGATGCGCTAGCGTTAACGGACGCGGAGTATAGCAGCACCTTGGCACTATGTGTGACTAAAAAACACACAAATCAAAAAAATATAAAGCAATTCTCTAGCTAATAATTAAGGGAGCCAAACCGCTCCCTTATTGTTATTGGGTAAGCAATGAGTCTTACCTAATTTGAGCTGATGCTTATAAGCCGAGAAAAAAACCAATATTAGCAACCGCTAAGCCAAGGAGCACAGTCCAAGTGAGTAGCACACCCCAGAAACGACCAAAGTGATAACCGCCTTGACCTTGAGTTAAACCGATAGCATGAAGCATACGTGCCACTAGCCATGCCGTACCAAAAGCATGCAACAAAATAGCTGGCATACCATTAGCCTCACTGACTAACAGCAGCGCCATGGCAAAAGGTGCATTTTCTATAAAATTAGCATGCACACGTGCAGCTAAAGACAACTCAGGATTTTTCCCGTTTCCTATACCGACTTTATTAATACGCCTTAGGCGAACCACGCGATAAGCTAGCACTATCGCAAATAAGGCCGTTAAACTAATATATAAACCTGAGATCATCAGTGACATGGTCATTTCCCGTATTATTGTTTTAATTACTTATGATTAAATCGGTCTCTCATCCAGTAACGATAATTTAGCACATTCCAAGGTTTAAACCCCGAGCCTTATCGGTTACTATGCGCGCTAATCTTAGCCTAGCCATTTACAAGAGTGACAACACGCCTGTGGACAATCAACAGTTTATTGAAAAACGTAGATTTATCATAAAACTAGGCAAGGCATTGCATAAGTTTGGCACTCCAGCTTATCGCCTCGAGTCGCATCTGCAAACGGTTTCAGCAAGCTTAGGTATTGAAGGTTATTTTTTAATATCTCCCACCTCGATGACCTTTGTGCTCCAGCATGACACAGAGCAAGAATATAGTCATGTTGCCCGAGTAAAGCCCGGAGATCTTGACCTTGGTTCATTGGCTCGTACCTTCGAATTAGTCGAACAATTAAGCTCAGGTCAGCGCACACTACAAGAAGCGTTAGACCGGCTAGAAGAAATCGCTAATAAACCCAATCCCTACGGCCATAAACTCACGCTACTTGCCTTTGGCACCAGTTCCGGTGCGTTTGCCATGTTGATGGGTACTGGTTGGCACGATGTGTTCTGGTCAGCGATTTTTGGCCTTATGGTTTACAGTCTAGTATTTTGGGCTGAGCGATCCAAGCGAGTGGCTGAAATGCTTGAGCCTATGGCTGCAGTTTTTTGTGCGATTTTGGCTTGTGGTATCGCCAAGCTCGATCCCAGTATCAATCTCCCGGTGGCCATTTTATCCGGGGTGATTATTTTCGTTCCCGGCCTTGCACTTACCCTTGGGCTTGCGGAGCTGGCCGCCCGAGATTTAATTTCGGGCACGGCGCGCATCATGGACGCCATCATGCAGCTATTTAAACTGTATTTCGGTGGTGTGCTCGGCATGACTATAGGCATAGCGCTTTTTGGTGATGCTACCTATATAGACCCTGAGCCTCTGCCTCGCTGGGCCATTTGGTCAGCAGTCCCCATCCTATCGATGTCGTTGGTTATCATCTTTAAAGCGCGTTTAAGGGACTCTCCATGGGGTGTGTTTGCTGGAATTGTCGCTTTCTTCTCAGCCATGTTAGGCGGTATTTACCTCGGTGAATCCATTGGTATATTTGTTGGCGCTTTAGCAGTGGGAGTGTACTCAAACTTGTATGCCCGCTGGATGAAAGCCCCAGCCTCAATCGCCTTACTGCAAGGGATAGTGATCTTGGTGCCAGGAAGTAAAACCTATATCGGGCTTAACACTCTTATTTCCGGTGAGACCATGCTCAATCAAAGCCATTTAGGCTCACAGATTTTCTTAATTTTTATGTCCCTTATCGCAGGACTAATCTTTGCCAACGTGGTTGTTCCTCCAAGACGTAGCCTGTAACGCACCTGCTCCTTTATCATTCACCTTCTGTGGCTTACTTTGCTTCAGAAGGTGAAAAATTTACCTAAAATCATTTCATTATCTCCTTGACACTTGAGTCGTTCCAGTCTGTTATTACATAACGCTAGCCTAAATTTTTGAGCCATTCGCTGGCGTGTTTAGCCTATTTATCGATACAGACACAGGATGATCTATATGTCGAAAGGCCTCTTAGTAATATCTCTATTCAGTGCATCTTTTTTCTTGCCTTGCTCGCAAGCCTTAGGCAATTCTGCATTACAGCCAGAGCTGGCAGGCAGTAGTTATAATAAGCCTGCCCCCAATACTAAGGTAGGTAAAATTGTTGTCATTGCTCATCCTATTTTTGATCTCTCAGATCCAGACAGTTTTTTTATTCACAGCTGGGCAAATCAGCTGCACATCAACAGCCGCGAGAGCACCATTAAGCATAAACTGACCTTTATTACTGGTGACAACCTGACAGAAAAAGAAATTGAAGAAGCTCAGCGACTATTACGCTATGAGTCGTTTATTCGTGATGCCACCATTACCGTCGCCAAAAAAGATCCTGCAGCAGATACTTACGCTGATGATACTTTAGTGGTCGAAACTTGGGATAACTGGTCATTATTACCCACGATGAACCTCAGTCAAAATGGCGGTGACACCCGTTACTCCTTAGGTATCAAAGAAGATAACCTTTTGGGATACGGCATTAAAACTCGTATGAGTTATCAATCAAACGAAGACAGGAGCGGCTATAAATTTGCCTTTGAAGCCCCGTTCACCTACATAAAACACGCTACTATTGCAGCCGAGTTTTCTGATAATAGCGACGGTCAAACCACACATTTATTATTCGACAAGCCCTTTTATGAACTAAGCAGTCAATATCGCTATGGCGCCGAATATTTAGATGATACGCGCATAGATACCTTGAGGCAGAATGGCATCGATACCGGAGAGTTTGAACACCAAGTCAATTATGCCAACCTGAGTTTTGGTTTATTAATCAACAAGCGAAGCGATGAGCTATCTCGGTTCACACTCGGTGTCACTCAAGATAGGCACCAGTTTTCACCGAGCTTAGATAGCCCATTTCCAACCACCTCATTACCTCAAGACAGAGATTTTCTTTATCCTTGGATTGGTTATGAGTATCTGCAAGATGATTTTACTGTGCTCAACAATGTTTATCTGATCAATAAAAATGAAGATTTCAACCTAGGTTGGCAACATAAAATTCGCCTTGGTTTTGAAGTTAATGATGTAGATGGCAGTGCACTTGGCTATCACTTACAAGTATCGAGTAGTCGCGGTTATCGAGCCGATAATCACCTGTTACTGCTATCAATGGATGGCAAAGGCACATGGTCAACCAATCAAGCTGACTTCTTTAATCTTGGGTTACAAGCTGAGTACTTTTATCAGTTTCATCCGAAATGGACCGGCTATGCAAAAACCCGCATCGCAACCTCTAAAAATAACTATATAGATATGCCTTTTGCCCTCGGAGATGAAACTGGGCTGCGTGGGTATGCTAATGACTACCAACATGGCGATAATCAATGGTCAGCCACCGGAGAAGTACGCTACTACCCTAATATCAATTTATATCAGCTTGCAGAATTAGGCTGGGCTGCCTTTGTGGATATAGGCCAAGCCAGTGGTGGTAATGACATTAATAATGAAGCAAAAGGTGTAATAGGCAGCGTAGGAATTGGAGCTCGAATTTATTCATCTAAATCAAGTTATGGCAATGTGGCACACATAGATTTAAGCGTCCCTTTTACCAGTGGTCAAGAAGTGAATGCTTGGGAATGGCGCTTACAAGTCAAAAACCACTTTTAGCGTATTGGAGAGGATACTCTCCTCAAAATCTATACTATTTATGGCGGATTTTAAGAGCGTTAAACATTCAGTGGCAGTTAACCTCTACTCCCAATAAAAGTTAAGATTAACAACCGCTGGGGTTAAATAGGTAAAGGCTCTCCCTTGCTAGGAACCACTAAAACATTGGAATGAATATGCTCCAAAATAGCCTCTGCCGTATTACCTATCATCAACCCCATCAACCCTTTTCTCTGTTCAGTACCTACCACTAAATAAGCACTCTTGAGTTTGCACGCCAAATCGACCAAACACAATTTAGGATCGCCAACCATCAGATGCAAAGCCTCTTTAGCAATACCAAAACTCTCTAAGCGTTGATCATATTTTTCATGAGCGGCATCAAGTTGAGCTTGATGTGAACTTAAATCAAGATCTCTTAGCACCATAGATACTCTTTTGACAAATACCAAGTGCAGCTCAGTCGCTGTCGCCTTTGCTAATTTATGCCCCTGCGCCACCAATGAAAAGTTTTTATCATCACCACTAGGGTCATCCAAGTTAAGACTCACTAAGGTAATATTGCTGTTTTTTAGCGGCTTTTCTGTCATTAACAACAAGGGGATACGAGTGTTACGGATTAAGTGCCAATCCGTAGGCATAAAACGGTCTACAGGGTGCACCGCCTTAATCATCAAATGGTAATCTGCAGGATTTGCTCTAGAAATGGCATGCTCTGCAAGATGAGTTCCCCACTCAACCGTCAGTGGTGTAGACCCTGCACCAAGCTCTGCTAATGCTTGGGTATGACGCGCTTTAGCTGCAGCTAACATGTCATGTTTAGCAATACCTGCAAGTCGCGGATTATACTTTTCATCGCCATTAAATTGCTCATGCAAATAATCAAAAACTTCAGCTTTCATCCCCAAAGCTTTAGCGATAGTTAGCCCAAGTTCGAGTACATCGACACAGGCTTCCTGTTTTGCCGCAATGATAAACACCCTTTCCATTCTCTCCCCCTTACCCGAAGTCACTTAAAAGCCAATTGAATAGCTTCGCTCGTTCACCTGCTCACAAATGTACCGTAAGCATGTGAACTAAGTAGCAATATAAGTGTAGTCGTAGTCGGCCAAGATGCGCTCAAATCCTAATTAATTACTTAGAACTGGGATACCAATACCTGCAGTCTGTTGCTTAAACTCAGGCAGTGATAGGCTAATATCAGAGCTCGCATATAGCTGACTTACATTAGGAATGTGAATAACCCCATGAGCCTCATGGATCAACCCCTCTTGAGTCATTTTTTTCATCAGCCGCGAAAAGGTTTCTGGCTGAATAGAAAGTCTCGATGCCAGTAAGCGCTTAGGAATATCTAACGTAATTTCAGCTTGATTATTATCCAGTATTTTCATATTTCTCAGTAAAAAAAGTAGTAATCTATGTTGAGCATTTTGCAGCGACACCATTTCTACCTCATTGATATGCTTGCGAATTCGAACACTTAAATCAGCCATAATGGCAATGCAGGCATCGGGGTTCTGCTTTAATAGCTGCAAATAAGTATCGCTATCAAAACTCACCAACTCACAGCCCGACACGGACTGAGCCGAAACAGGAAAGCTCGCTTGCTTATTAAACATCAATGCTTCTGCAAAAGTTCCACCACAACGAACCACTTCAATAACCTTCATTTGGCCTTGAACATTGGTACGAAACAGCTGTAATGTGCCGGCTAAAACAAAATAAAAGCGATTCGCAACATCCCCTTGATGGAACAACACCTGCTCAGGCTTCATATGGACCACACTAGCGGTTTTAAATACCTGAGCAAGTTGCGCTACACTCAATGAAGAAAACAACTGATGTTTTTTCACTCTTTCCCTGACTTCAAGATTTGCCAACACGCTTCAATCCTTAAGCAAAATGCCGCTAATTTTAAAAGAATTAACCTCATAATTTAGTTCATCCTTAATAAAATTAGTGTGACTCGTATCAAAAAAACTCTGCCGAGATCCCCACCAATAAATAGGGTGAATTGCAAACAATTTTGGAAACCGACTGTTGCAACTAATTAAGTCAAACTAAACTACACGGAGCATGGATGCTCAAATGCCTTGAAGGCCATGGATATCCGAGAAAGGCTGCTCACTTTTAGTCAGCTTTTGGTGTTCATTCGTCAATTTCAGATACGAAAAAGGCCTTTGCATTGCTGCAAAGGCCTTCATCTTAAGTTGGCGGAGCGGACAACTCTTTACAACAGAAGGAACCCGCACTCTCGGCGTGACAGGCCGCCCCCTCTAATAA
>NZ_JACJDV010000032.1 GCF_014163735.1 Shewanella sp. SR44-3 | reverse complement strand
TCACTGGTTCAAGTCCAGTCTGGGGAGCCACTCAACACAAAGCAAGACAAGAATACAGTTATACCATTCCCCAGTAGTTCAGTCGGTAGAACGGCGGACTGTTAATCCGTATGTCACTGGTTCAAGTCCAGTCTGGGGAGCCACTGTATTTTACTAGCGTTATCCAGCAATAAAGTTTCGATTCCCCAGTAGTTCAGTCGGTAGAACGGCGGACTGTTAATCCGTATGTCACTGGTTCAAGTCCAGTCTGGGGAGCCAACTTTACTGACCACCTTCCCTATTTTATTACAATCTTTACTGACCACCTTCCCTGACCACCTCCCCTGTTTTATTACAACATTCCTGTTTTAATTAGCATTGAGATTTTAAAAGACATTTATTTTAATAAATCCAATACCGTTTTATCCCTAAGCGTTACACTATAAGCATTAATCTACATCTAATGACAAAAGAGTGCGTTTATGGGTCTGTCTCGTTCCGTTCAGCTTATGCTACTCCTTGTATTTACAGCCTTACTAACCTGCTGTTACTTAAGCGCACAGCAACAAATTAAACTCAGCTCTTTGCAAGCGGTCGCTCAAGCCAAGCAACATATTCGTCAATATCAAGATTGGTCAGGTAATGGTGCTGCACTTTATCAGCGTCTAAGCCAGGATGATTCTTTTCAGTTTTTTCAATTTATACATGCCACCGATGGCAGCCTTAACTTCACCCATGGCAGTCTATCAGCCCAAGGCAACCTCCAAGAACCTGTTATCGGGCAGATATTCAGTTTTGATTTAGATAACACAACAGAGTTATCCCAAGCTAGGCTGCAGATCAGGCTGAATAAACACCAAGTGCTATCCGCAGAATTCAATACCCTCAGCCAGATCATGCTTCTTATATTACTGGCATACTTGCTCTTAAGTCTGATGTTTGCGGTACTTATGCATAAACACAAACAGCGCATTGTTTACGCAGCACAATGTATCAAACAAATGTCTGAGCTATCTTTTGATGCTATAGAGTCTTCTAAACTTATCGGGGCATTGATCCCCGTCGGTGAGTCGCTGGAGTATTGCCGCTCAAGATTAAAATTAAGTTTGGAAAAAGTGAAGCAAGAAAATGAGGCTCTGACTAAAGCTGCCTATCAAGATCCTGTTACCGGCTTTGCAACTCGCCAGCCTTTTATGCAGCATTTGGATGCTATTGCTCATTTAGAACAAGAAAAAAGTGGTCTTTTGGCCATGATAAAAGCCAGTGAACTTGGCAACATCAACCAACTCTTTGGCCGAAACGCTGGTGATGACTACTTAGCTAAAGTCGCCAACTGCATCCGAAAAGCCACGCAAGGCTACACCCAATTCAGTATTTATCGAATTTCCAGTGGCGATTTTGCGGTCATTTTTGCCGACATTCCTTTAAAAGAAAGCAAAACCTTTCTCGACAAACTCAAACTGCTATTGAATGAATACGGTCAGAGCAATAATGTGGATGCTGTCGCCCACACAGGACTTGTGCCTTACATTGGGCAAAATAAGCCAGAGGCGCTGTTATCTCTTGCCGATACAGCGGTCAGTATTGCCCAAACTTTAGGCCCTAACCGCAGCCACATTATTGAAAAACAAGATGAGCAGCAAAACACTGGCGATCATCACTGGCGCACTACAATTCATGAGCTCATCCAGCAAAAACGGATAAGTTTTCATCAGCAACTTATTCAGCCCAGTCAAAGTCATGTTGAAATATACCGTGAGCTTTTGACTCGCTTTATTAATGTCCAAGGTGATGTACTACCAACCACCAGTGTGATTGCAATGGCTGAGCGGTACGGTTTACATACCGAACTTGATGCCATGATTGTCACTCAAGCATTGAAAATGCTTACAGGCAACCCTAGCCTTTCTGGCCGATTTGGCGTCAACATCAGCGCAGCGTCGATTTTACAAGACAGCTTTGTGTTGTGGTTAAGAGATATACTGTCTAAGCAGGCTCAATTGGCATCAAGGATTATATTCGAAGTGAATGAAGTGGGCATGCAAACTAACTTGGCAGCCAGCCAGCGCTTTGTCAGTGAAATGCATAAAGTCGGCAGTAAAGTCGCTGTTGAGCGTTTTGGTTTGGGCTTTACTTCCTTCAAATTTTTCCGCGAAGTGCGCCCCGACTATATTAAACTCGACAGTAGTTACAGCGATGGCATAGAACAAGACAATAACAATCGCTTCTTTGTGCGGATGATTGTCGATATTGCCAAGCGAATAAGCATCAAGGTTATTGCCACCGGCGTTGAACGCCAAGATGAAAAGCTCACCTTAGAAAAACTGCTACTCGATGGCTTGCAGGGGTATTACATTGCCAAACCTGAAGCGATTGTCATCAGTAGCTGATCTGATGAAACCTTTCTCGTTAAGGAGATAGAGCGATTAAGTAGGGTTAATCTTGCCATATCGCTTTTTATCCGTTGTTTCTGCAGCGTAAAACGCCGATAATATGGCAAAATTTTAATGAAGAAAGCGTAGCGATGACAGAGTATCTCCTGCTGTTGATTGGCACTGTGCTAGTGAACAACTTCGTATTAGTTAAATTCTTAGGTCTTTGCCCCTTTATGGGGGTGTCGAGCAAATTGGCCTCGGCTATTGGTATGTCTATGGCCACCACCTTTGTGTTGACCTTAGCATCCGTACTCAGCTATCTCACTAATGAGTTTCTTTTGCAGCCTTTCTCGCTGGAATACCTGCGCACCATGAGTTTTATTCTAGTCATAGCGGTCGTGGTGCAATTTACTGAAATGCTGGTGCAAAAAACCAGTGCCAGTCTGCATCGCGCCCTAGGTATTTACCTGCCACTTATCACCACCAATTGCGCCGTTTTAGGGGTTGCCTTACTGAATATCAATGAAGACCATAACTTTATTGAGTCTGCCATTTATGGTTTTGGCGCAGCCGTAGGCTTTTCTATGGTGCTAATTTTGTTTTCTGCCATGCGTGAGCGCTTAGCGGCCGCTGATGTGCCACTGCCTTTTAGAGGCGGCGCGATTGCCATGATAACCGCTGGGCTTATGTCTTTAGCCTTTATGGGATTTGCGGGGCTGATTAAATAATATGTTTGAAGTGTTAATTGCTGTTGGTCTACTGACATTATTGGGGCTTATTTTCGGTGCCATTTTGGGCATTGCCGCAATCAGATTTAAAGTTGAAGGCAACCCCATAGTCGAGCAAGTAGAAGCTTTATTACCTCAGACCCAGTGCGGTCAGTGCGGCTACCCAGGTTGTCGTCCCTACGCTGAAGCCATCGCTGGCGGCGATAAAGTCAATAAGTGCCCTCCTGGCGGTACAGCCACCATGGAAAAGTTGGCGCAACTGATGGGCGTTGAGCCTGAGCCTTTAGATCAAGAACAACAAGATACCATTAAAAAAGTCGCCTACATACGTGAAGACGAATGCATTGGTTGTACTAAATGTATTCAGGCGTGTCCTGTGGATGCCATTTTAGGTGCTGGCAAACTGATGCACACAGTGATTACCGCCGATTGCACTGGCTGCGATTTGTGCGTTGAACCCTGCCCTGTTGATTGCATCGACATGTTGCCGGTAGAAACCAACCTTAAAAATTGGGATTGGAAATTAAATGCCATCGCTGTGAGAGTGATCGATACTGCCGTATCTATTCAAGCCCAAGAAAAAAACGAACATACAGATAAAAATCAAGGGGATAAGCAGTGTTAACCCTATTGGAACAATTGGATAAAGGCACCCTTTGGCACTCTCCTGGTGGCATTCATCCACCCGAGCTTAAACATTTATCAAATCAAAGCTCCGCCGCGACATTGGCTTTAGCCGCCCAGTATATCGTCCCTGTGCCCCAGGTAGGTGAACAAGCCATACTGCTGGTTAATGTGGGCGATAAGGTCAACAAAGGCCAAGTGCTCACCCAAGGAAAAGGCTTTAGTTACCTGCCCGTACACGCGCCCACATCGGGCGAAGTGATGGCCATTGAGCCTAGTGCCAGTAACCACGCCTCATCATTGCCCGTCATGAGCTGCATCATTCGCCCTGACGGTAATGATACCTGGACTGAGTTAACACCTGCGACGCTCACTGAGCTAAGCAAGAGTCAAATGTTAGCCCGCATAAAAGATGCTGGAATTGCAGGCATGGGCGGCGCGGCTTTTCCAAGTCATATAAAGTTAAATCCAGCCAGTGAAATTGATTTGGTGATCATCAATGGGGTTGAGTGTGAACCTTATATCACCGCCGATGACTGCCTAATGCGTGAACACAGTGGGCAAATTCTTGAAGGGATAGGAATTATTTTTGCTTTGCTGACGCCAGAGCGCATCATCATCGCCATTGAAGACAATAAGCCCCAAGCGGCCAGCGCCATGAAAGCCGCCATTATCAATGCTGAAGAGCAAGGCTTACTCACTAAGGGCTGCGTGCGAGTCACTCAAATACCCACTAAGTATCCTTCTGGCGGTGAAAAGCAGTTAATCCAAATCATCACAGGTAAAGAAGTCCCCAGTGGCACTATTCCTGCCCAGCTTGGCATAGTGGTGCACAATGTCGGCACTGCATTTGCGATAAAACAAGCAGTGCTTGATGGCAAGCCCTTGGTAGAGCGCCTTGTCACCATCACAGGTGAGCGCGTGGCGCAGCCTGGTAATTATTGGCTTCCTATTGGTATGCCCATTAATGACGCCCTTGAGCAGACGGGTTTTAGCCCCCAAACCGAGCAAAGAGTCATTGTTGGCGGCCCTATGATGGGGTACGCGCTGTCAAATTTAGCTGTGCCAGTGCTCAAAGGTACTAACTGCCTATTGGCACCCAGTGATAACGAAATTGCTGCAGATGCTGAAGAAAAAGCCTGTATTCGCTGCGGTGAATGCGCTGTCGCCTGCCCTGCACTGTTATTGCCTCAGCAATTGTTTTGGCATGCCAAAGCAGAGGAATACGATAAAGCGGCCAGCTTTAATCTTAAAGATTGTATCGAATGTGGCTGTTGCAGCTACGTATGCCCAAGCGACATTCCTTTAGTTGAATATTATCGAGTGGCAAAATCGGCTATTCGCTTAGAAGCTGAGGAAAAACTTCAGGCAGAGAAAGCTAAGCAGCGTTTTGAAACTCGCATTCAACGCCTTGAAGATGAAAAGCTTGCACGTGAAGCCAAGGCCAAAGAGGCGGCTGATAAACGCAAAGCGGCCATGAACAGCAGCGATAAGAATGCTGTCGCTGAAGCTATGGCGCGCATCGCGGCTAAAAAAGCCGCTCAAGCAATCACGACTGAGGCTGAAGAGGCATCAAGCACTCAAGCACGATCATCAATGCCAGAAGCTGGCACCACAGATAAGAAATCTGCTGTAGCCGCTGCGATTGGCAGAGCTAAGGCAAAGAAAGCCGCGCTGGCGGCTGGCACAGGTGACACACCATTAACCATTGAACCCACTACTGAGCACAGTGAGATCGATGATAAAAAAGCTAAGGTGACCGCTGCGGTGGCAAGAGCTAAAGCGAAGAAAGCGGCGTTAACGGCCCAGGCCAATAATGACGCCTCAGCGGACTCCACTCTCACTGAATCTATAAGCACTGGATCTATGGCCACGGATTCAGCACGCTCTGAGCCAGTGAGCAGTGAAGTTGATGATAAGAAAGCTAAAATTGCCGCCGCAGTGGCAAGAGCTAAAGCTAAGAAAGCAGCGTTGGCGGCCCAGGCCGATGATACTCCAGCGGTGCCCCCCCTTAGTGCAGAGGCATTCATCACTGAAACACTTAGCCCTAAGCCCGCTGTGTCTGAAGATATTGTGACACAAGCTGATGACAAGAAAGCTAAGGTAGCAGCGGCCGTGGCTAACGCTAAAGCAAAAGCCTTAGCGAAAAAACAACAGAGCCAAGAGACTGCTGCGCCCGAAACTAGCGCCGACACCAGTAGTGCAACCTGCATTGAAACGAGTGCTGATGACGCTAAGAAAGCCCGTATCGCGGCAGCAGTTGCAAAAGCTAAAGCCAAAGCGGCTCAGAAACGCGCCGAACAAGAACAGCAAGAGGATTAATCATGGCATTTAAAATTGCCTCGTCACCCCATGTGAGCCAAGGCCTGCAAACCGCCAATGTGATGCGCCGCGTTGCCCTGTGTCTTATTCCCGGCATTATAGTGCAAACGGTGTTTTTTGGCGTTGGCAGCCTAATTCAACTTTGTCTGGCCATCTTAACGGCATACCTTGGTGAAGCCTTAGTGCTTAAAGCACGAAAACGCCCTATTCTCGTCACTCTGAAAGATAATTCAGCCTTAGTTACAGCAAGCTTATTAGCACTTGCCATACCGCCATTAGCACCATGGTGGGTTGTGGTCATAGGCAGTTTATTTGCTATTGTCATAGTGAAACACCTTTATGGTGGCCTTGGGCATAATCTGTTTAATCCTGCCATGGCAGCTTATGTGGTATTACTTATCTCGTTTCCACTGCAAATGACTTCATGGGTAGCGCCCCAAAGCTTAGCCCTTAATGGGGTTGATGCACTGGCCGCTATCAAGGCGATTTTTGCTATTGGTCCGAGTTTTGCCAATGATTTTTACCGTCTAGGCTTAGATGGTATTGCCATGGCAACCCCCTTAGACACAATCAAAACTGACCTGTCTTTGGGGCTTACCACGATTGAAAGTTTGACCAAACCTATTTTTGATGGCAGTTATGGTATTGGCTGGTTTTGGGTCAATCTTGCTTACCTGGCTGGCGGCCTTGCCTTACTTAAAATGAAAGTCATCCGCTGGCACATCAGTGTTGGGATCTTAGCGGCGTTATTTGTGTGTGCAAGCTTTGGTTTTTTAATTAGCCCAGACACTCATGTCAGCCCGCTGTTTCACTGGTTTTCTGGTGGCACTATGTTGGCGGTGTTTTTTATCGCAACCGATCCTGTCACTGCCGCAACCAGCCCCAGAGGACGACTTATTTTTGGTGCCAGCATAGGCATTATTATTTATCTTATTCGCACCTATGGCGGTTACCCTGATGCTGTTGCCTTCGCTGTGCTATTAGCCAATATGTGTGCCCCTTTTATTGACCATTACGTGCGCCCAAGAACTTATGGTCATAGGAGTGCCAGCTAATGACACTTTTCAACAATCGCTTAGCTAACAACCCTGTAAGTAAAAACGCCGCACTGTTAGCCATTTTTGCACTCTTATGCACGGGCTTTGTTGCTGTAGTGAATTCCTTAACCGTGGATACCATCGCCGAGCAGCAAAGAAAGCACTTAGCCAGCGTATTAGATCAACTTGTGCCCCATAAGATGCAGGATGACAATTTAAGCCAGCGCTGCACCTTGGTCACAAGTCCAGAGCTTGGCAGTGACGCTCCATTATCAGCTTATCTTATTGAGCGCGATAATACGCTGCTGGCCATCGCCATTGAGGCTATTGCCCCGGATGGTTATAACGGTGAGATAAAATTAATCTTAGCCGTGGATGAGCACAATACGTTACTCGGAGTACGTACGTTATCCCACCAAGAAACCCCAGGTTTAGGTGATAAAATTGAGCTCAGAAAATCACCTTGGGTGCTTAATTTTGCTGGCAAAGTATTCAGTCAAGACGACAAAAGCTGGAAAGTAAAAAAAGATGGCGGTCAGTTTGATCAATTTACCGGGGCAACCATTACGCCTAGGGCTTATATCAAGGCTATCGCTAGGGCGCTCAGCTTTGTTGAGCAGCACAGACAAAGCTTGATCAAGAATCATAATCCCTGTGGAGGCGTTCAATGAGTCAATATCAAGAAATAGCCAAACAAGGGCTATGGCACAATAACCCAGGATTAGTGCAATTATTGGGGCTTTGCCCTTTGCTGGCGGTAACCGCCACAGTAACCAATGCGTTAGGGCTGGGTTTTGCCACGTTATTGGTGCTCGTTGGCTCGAATATTTTAGTATCACTTGTACGTGATTACGTGCCAAAGGAAATACGTATTCCGGTGTTTGTGATGATAATCGCTGCACTCGTGACCTCAGTGCAGCTACTTATCAATGCCTACGCCTATGGTTTATACCTGTCACTAGGGATATTTTTACCGCTTATTGTCACCAACTGCGTGATCATCGGCCGCGCAGAAGCCTTTGCCTCCCGCAATAATCTCGCGCATTCAGCCTTTGATGGCCTGATGATGGGCATAGGTTTTACCTGTGTATTGGTAGTATTAGGCGCAGGTCGTGAGCTACTAGGTCAAGGCACGTTATTTGATGGCGCTGATTTATTGCTCGGTGATTGGGCCAAGTCTTTAGTAATGCAAGTCTGGCAAGTGGATACGCCGTTTTTATTAGCTTTGTTACCCCCAGGTGCCTTTATCGGCATGGGACTCCTGATTGCCTTTAAAAACGTTATTGATGCCCGCTTAAAAGCCCGTCAGCCTAAAGCTCAGACTGAGCCTGTGGCTCGAGTTCGCATTACCAAAGTCAGCTAGGGATGCCATGAATAAAGATAAACGCCTGCAAATTCTAACTCGCCTTAGGGACAATAACCCTAAACCTGAGACTGAACTTAATTTTTCAAGCCCGTTTGAGCTGTTAGTTGCGGTAACCTTATCGGCCCAAGCAACCGATGTGAGTGTCAATAAGGCCACAGATAAGCTATTCCCAGTGGCCAATACTCCCCAGGCTATTTTTGATCTTGGGGTTGATGGATTAAAAACTTACATTAAAACCATAGGCTTATATAACAATAAAGCCATTAATGTCATTAAAGCCTGTGAGATATTAATCAATCAATATCAAGGTATAGTGCCTGAGAATCGTGAAGCGCTGGAGTCTTTACCCGGTGTGGGCCGTAAAACTGCCAACGTGGTGCTAAACACCGCTTTTGGCTGGCCCACCATTGCCGTGGATACGCACATTTTTAGAATGGCGAACCGCACTCGATTTGCCCCAGGCAAGAATGTCCAAGAAGTCGAAGATCGGATGTTAAAAGTGGTCCCGAGCGAATTTAAAGTGGACGTACATCACTGGTTTATTCTTCATGGCCGCTACACCTGCCTTGCAAGAAAGCCCCGTTGCGGCAGCTGCCTGATTGAAGATTTATGTGAATTTAAAGAGAAAATCTATCCCGAGGACTAATGCCTGAAAATGAGTATGATAAAGACAGGCGATCCACTGAATCTTATTAGATCGCGCTGTATTTACGATTTAAAACTGGATTAAAGGTTAGGTTAAAACAAGGCAACAAAAAAAGCACTAAAACAAATAGCAATGACTAAGGTGGTGCCTAGGGCCATTTTAAGTTCAGTCGTCATGATGCGCTCCAATTAGGCAGTCGATACGCCGCCTTTATTAGTCAAGTAAAAAACCATTAAGCTGTAGCCTTAACACTGCAACTTATTGCTACAACTCTTTGCTACAGTAGAGCCTGTGTTGCAAGTGCTTAAGTTAAGTAGAATATAACCAATAATTGCTGTGCTGACGTAATTTATCTGCGTCAACATAGACACTAATGTCAATTTTGTGAGTGAACGCACGCAAAACATGACCTAATCAAGGAGTCTTTCAATGTCGCAATTACTGCATACCATGATCCGTGTTGGCAATTTAGAGCGCAGTATCGCGTTTTATACCCAAGTTCTTGGTATGAAATTACTCAGAACCTCAGAAAATCCTGAGTACAAATATACCTTAGCCTTCGTGGGTTTTAATGATGAGTCCAGCGGTCAAGCCGTAGTAGAACTGACCTATAACTGGGGGACAGACAGCTATGACTTAGGCACAGGCTTTGGTCATCTAGCCATAGGCGAAGCCGATATTTATCAGCGCTGCGAGGCGATTGCAGCAGCGGGCGGAACTATCACCCGAAAGCCAGGCCCTGTTGCTGGCGGTAGCACCCATATCGCTTTTGTTGAAGATCCTGATGGCTACAAGATTGAACTCATTCAATTAAAAGATGCCACCAAGGCACTAGGTTAATCGCCACCTACAGCGCCTTTTGCAACATGAGTTTAGCTGAGGGACTTTTCCATGGGGACACAGGACAATACCAGTCCCCGTGGTGAATGATAATGGCTGAGCTCAGTGCCAATAAAGCCGCAGCGCTGATAAAACGGCGCAGCATTGAGGGTTGCATCCAGTTTTAAGCGTTGAAAGCCCGCCGTTTTAGCTTGTTGCTCTAAATACACTATCATGGCTTTGGCCGCGCCGCTGCCCATATGCAGTGGATCCACAAAAATAGCATCAACAAGGCCAAGATCACCTTCATCTTGTGCAGCCCTTAGTTGCCCAGAGCCTATAATGTCGCCGTTCAGTTCTGTGACATAGAAACTCACAGCCACATCATCGAGAAATTCTTTCGACATTTCCCCTTGGGTCCAATGAATTAGCACTTGCTCATCATAATGGCCGCTGCATTTAGCAAGAATGGCGCGAGTTCTAATATCAAATATTTGCTTAGCATCATAAATGCTGGCTTTTCTTATTTTAAATGCCTGCTTGTTCGTCCCTATTTCTTTCATATGTCGCCTCCCTTTTACAAGATGAGTAATGTTAGCGTTATCAAAATCTATCGTAGATTTATTTCATCCGCCATTCTTAACTGCTATCAATCGAAATAAAGTACCGTGAATATTAAAGCCCACCAAAAAATACTAAAAATAATTCACGAGACAGTAACGATTTACCGATAAAGGTTTGAATTATTAGCATGAAAACGCCATTATTTAATCTTATTGAAGCATTTATTGGAAAGATACTATGAGCCGAGCAAAATCAACCTTAGAACAATGGCGAATTTTACAGGCTGTGGTGGATCATGGCGGCTATGCTCAGGCTGCTGAGGTGTTGAATAAAAGTCAATCATCACTCAACCATGCGGTGGCTAAGTTGCAGCACCAATTAGGCATTCCATTACTTGAAGTAAAGGGCCGTAAGGCCTACTTGACTGAGCAAGGTGAAGTCATGCTGCGCCGCTCTCGTCATTTGACTCAAACCATGGAAGAGCTTGAACAACTGGCGAATAACTTAGAGCAAGGCTGGGAGCCGAGCTTAACCATAGGCAGGGAAATCATTTATCCTATGCCCACGCTAGTCGCGGCGCTAAAAGCTTTCTTGCCTCACAGCCGTGGGACCCGCGTGACCATTTTAGATACTGTGATATCAGGCACTAATGAGCTTATCAGCGCCCAAGCTGTTGATATTTCTATCTGCACCATTCCGCCTAAAGGCTTTATCTGTGAGCCTTTGTGTGAGATGGAGTTCTACCTAATGTCACATCCCAGTCATCCGCTTGCGCAGCTTACCCAAGTTGATGAAAAGCAATTGGCTCAGCACCTGCAACTGGTGATAAAAGATACTGGATTCAAGGGGAATACTGAAGCGGGCTGGCTCAAGGCTGAGCAGCGCTGGACAGTTGCCAATTTTCACGAAGCCAAAGAAATTCTCTATCAAGAGATAGGATTCTGCTGGCTACCTAAATTATTGGTGGAGCAAGACTTGGCAGCAGGCAAGTTAGCTCGAATTTGTTTACTTGGCAGTCAAAGCCGCAAAATTATGATGTCACTGGTTATCCCTAATCGTGACCGACAGGGCCCAGCCTCAAAATTACTTGAGCAGTGCATATTACAGCAACATAAATTAACCCCAGTTGAGGTTAAATAAGCAAATTAAGGTTAAGCCCGAGTTCAACTCTGAGGCCGCCGCTGACATGCCAGCCTCAGTCTCTAATGCAGATAAGTTTATCTGCGATTAATAGTGAGATCAGACACATAACCGTGAGCGGTACTCATTAATGCATGTTTTATCATTGAAGCGGTTTCAGCGGCGCTCATAAAGCCTGTGGTGTCTAACGCTTTACCACTGGTTTGCCAAAACTCTGTGGCCATCCCCCCGGGGTACACGGCAATTAAAGACAGCGGTTTACCTTTAAGCTCGAGTCGTAATGATTCAATTAATCCTTTAATGGCCCATTTTACCGCACAGTAACTACTCTCACCCGCTTTAGCTTGCAATGCCGCGGTAGATAACACCACCACTACCTTGATCGGAAGATCTTGATAACGACGGATCAATTCTTTTAAAAACAGTAAAGTGGCTGTAAGATTATTATTGACAAGATTGATTATCCCTTCACTTGTTTGCTCCGCCAACGGGCCAAAATAACCGCTGCCCGCGCAATGAAACACCACCTCCGGAGCTTGGGGCAAACTATCCAATAAAGCATTGATACTGACAGGCTTGTTGAGTTCTGCACTCATGGTATTAATGCTGCCTGCCATTGACGACTTAGTCGATGAAGTTATATTGAGTGGTAATTGCGACAATGACAGTGTAACTTGAGCAAGCTTGGCTTCATCGCGACCCGTTAGGTAGAGTTCGTGTCCATCCTGCGCATATTCATGGGCAAGTGCGGCCCCAAGGCCACTGCTGGCACCGGTAATTAAATACATATACTAACCTTGTTGAAATCTCAGTGTTCTATATCCTAACCTAGCTTAAGTTTGGTTCCTAAAAGATTGTGAAATAGGTATAGTATTTAATCACTTCTCTCTAAAAGTTTTTCTGCTCAGTCTAAAGGATTGCCAATGAGTCAACGCAGCATACATGCCTTGTTTAAACCCAGCTCTGTGGCTGTGATTGGTGCATCCGATAATCCCCAGCGCGCTGGTAATCTGGTGATGAAGAACTTATTGGCTGGGGGATTTAATGGCCCCATCATGCCTGTGTCACCTAAGTACACTGCGGTGATGGGCGTGCTTGCCTACTCCAGCATAATGATGCTGCCCATTAAACCCGATTTAGCCATCATCTGCACTCGTGCCAGCCGCGTCCCTGAATTGGTGGAGACCTTGGCGCAATTTGGCTGTAAAACGGCCATTATTATGGCCGCGGGTATGGCTCAAGAAAGTGATGACTTAGGCAATAATTTACTGCAATTGGCCCTAAAACACGCTAAACGCTACGGCATGCGGCTACTTGGTCCAAATTCTTTAGGCATGTTACTGCCCAATATTGGCCTTAATGCCAGCTTGGCGCACACAGGCGCTAAGCGCGGTAAAATAGCTTTCTTGTCCCAATCTTCAGCTATTTGCACTACTGTATTAGATTGGGCCAACAATAAAGGCATTGGGTTTTCATCGATTATTTCCTTAGGTGATGCCGCCGACGTGGATTTTGATGAATTACTGGATTACCTAGGTAAAGACAACCAAACCAGTGCCATTATTCTTTACTTAGATGCCATCAATGAGAAGCGGCACTTTTTATCAGCAGCTCGCGCAGCATCGCGAAACAAACCTATTTTAGTGATAAAGTCGGGCCGCAGTCTTGAAGGCATGCAAGCGGCTAAGCTACATACTGGCGGCACTCAAGGTAATGATGCGGTTTATGATGCTGCTTTTCGCCGTGCAGGTATGCTCAGGGTTAATACCTTAGTAGAGTTGTTTGCCGCAGTAGAGAGCTTGGCGCATTCCGTACGCCTTAAAGGTGAGCGCTTAGCCATTATCAGTAATGGTGGCGGACCAGGTATATTAGCAGCCGATGAACTTATCATTAAAGGCGGAAAATTAGCGCAATTATCGCCCGCCACCACAACCGCGTTATCAAGACTATTACCTAGCACTTGGTCTGGTCAAAACCCCATAGATATTGTTGGTGATGCTACTGGGCAACGCTATTGTCAGGCATTAGAGCTTGTCTTTAATAGCGGTGAAGCCGATGCTATTTTAATCTTGCATTCACCCTCAGCCAGCCAAGACAGCCTTGCTATTGCTGAGCAGCTCAGTGACTGTATTCGCGGACTTCCAGCCCATAAGGGCATTAACATTCTCACCAACTGGAGCGGTGAAGACTCCGCCTACAGTGCAAGAAAATATTTAAATCACGCAGGTATTGCCACATACCGAACCCCAGAAGGTGCCGTTAAAGCCTTTATGCACATGGTGGAATACCGCAGGAATCAAAAGCTGCTCCAAGAAGTTCCAGCATCGATCACCGCGTTTATTCCAAAAGATACCGTGAAAGCGCGAAATATACTTAGCGTAGCTCAAGCCCGAGGCCAGGATCAATTGGCCACCCATGAAGCCGGTGAAATCCTCGCAGCTTATGGACTTAATACCATAGAAACCGGTTTTGCACTCGATACTGATGCGGCGATTGATATGGCAGATCAACTGGGTTATCCAGTAGCGGTCAAACTTAAATCCGATGATATTACTTATAAAAGTGATGTCCATGGAGTGATGTTAAACCTTAAAAATGCGGCTGAGCTCAAAAAAGCCGTGGACGATATGTTAGCTCGAGTTAAGCAGACACTGCCAAGTGCGCATATTGACGGGCTTATCATTCAAAAAATGGCCTTAACTGCAGGAGCCCAAGAGCTTCGTCTTGCGGTTATCCATGATGAAGTGTTTGGTCCTGCCTTGTGTCTTGGCGAAGGTGGCAGTGAGTGGGATCCCACTCGCGACGCGGCAGTTGCCTTGCCGCCACTGAATATGGCATTGGCAAGGTACATGGTTATTCAAGCCCTTAAAACCAAAAAAATCAAAGACAGGCATTTGCCATCAGGGCTTGATTTGCACGCCTTGTGCATCACTTTAACCAAAGTGTCTCAGCTGATTATCGATTGCCCACAGATTAGAAGCCTAGATATCAATCCACTCTTAGCCAGTGGTGACAAGATTTGTATTCTAGATGTCTCAATGACGTTAACGCCTCAAGGGGTAGAGCCACTGAATCGCCTCGCTATCATGCCTTATCCTGTGGAGCTTGAAGAAGCAGTGACCCTTAAAAATGCCATGAAAATTATATTAAGGCCGATTTTACCTGAAGATGAGCCGCAGCATTTGGCCTTTGATAATGCCTTAAGTGCTGAAGACAGGTATAAGCGATATTTTGGTGCTCGCTCAGCCATGACTCATGAAGAAATGGCAGTATTGACACAAATTGATTACGCTCGCGAAATGGCCTTTATCGCGACCTATGACAAAGATGGTGACAACATTACCTTAGGCGCGGTGCGTGCATCAATCGACCCCGACAATACTGAGGCTGAGTTTGCTATGGCGGTGCGTAGTGACTATCAAGGGCTTGGATTGGGGAAATTATTACTGCAAAAGCTGATTAGATATTATCAGCAACAAGGCACTGAGCGATTAATCGGCTATACCATGTTTACGAATCAAAATATGGCAAACCTTGCTAAATCTTTAGGCTTTATTGTGTCCTTTGACATGGAAGAGCAACTGATCAAAATGGACATGCCATTAACATCGCAGGCAGAGGCAGAGAATTAACCACTGGGTATTTAAGTCAATTAACCATGTAATGGTAAAACGCGATCCCCACATTCCTGCGGTCAGCGTTAGCTTTTGACGCAGTTTCTACCTGAGCCTTTGGCTTCATAAAGTTTTTCATCTGCGCGGGACAGCAAGGTATCAGCATCATCGCCCACCTGCATACAAGCGGCGCCGATAGATACAGTCACTTTGCCCAATTGTTGCTTTTTTTCTTTACCTACGGTGAGCTGTTTATGGGATATACGCTCCCGTAAATTGTTGGCGAGCGTTACAGCATCCTCAAGGCTAGTGTCAGGCAATAGGATCACAAACTCTTCTCCGCCATAGCGGGCCACAAAGTCGCCTCCTTTAACGCCCTGTTTTAACGACATAGCCACAAAGGCGAGGACTTTATCGCCAATAAGGTGTCCATAGGTATCATTAAAACCCTTAAATAAATCAATATCGACAATCAAGAGACTACAGACTGTCTGAGTTTGATTAAATTTCGCCACTTGCTCCAAAGCAAAAACCTCATAAGCACGGCGATTGTTTAATGAGGTCAACTCATCAGTCATGGCAACTTTACTGAGGTTATCCATTTCATCTTTAAGACGACTTAACTCAAAATCTAATGTGTTGAGGTTTGATTTCATCTCTTCATTGTTGCTGATCACAAGATCCACTTCAGATGATATGTTTACGATAATTTGATTAAGCATTTCAAGGGTAGGTTTCTCCTTAAGCTGCTGATTATAATCTGTAAGTATTTCAGAAAAATCTTGAGTTTCATCAGTGAGCTGGTGGATTTTATTGAAAAGGCTCTTAATCAGTATTTGGGTTTCTATCTGTACATTTTGAATAATATCTGGGGATTGCTCTTGAATGAAATTGTTATAAAGCCCTTGGTTAACTTGACGGGTAAACGAGACTTCATTAGCTAACAAACCGTCGATGGCACGTTTCAAGTTGAGGTTTGTTTCAGAAAAATATTCATACCAAATGGCATAGTTTTCTGGGGTGACAGGAATATTCAATTTGGCCATTTGAGGGATCGCCATGCTCAAAATATGCGCTGAATAATCCAATTCTTTTAGCTGCTCCATCCCTGTCTACCTATTTTAAGTTAAATGAACCTTATCAAATTACGTCTTAATATCATTGACGCTACGGGCGGATTACGCCTAGTCATTATATAGGCAAGATCCATTAATCAGAACCAAACACTATGCCCAACAAATCATAACCGCATGATAGGATATGAATATAAGCACAAACAAAACAGACACATACAAAGCAGAGGGTGATAATTTCATTTAGCCTTAAGCCTGCATTCACTATCATTCATAAGTATAGTCGGCTTTTGTGTGTTACTGATTTTTTACCTTGTATACTGACTAAATATTGATTAATTTAAGGCCATAGTAGCTCAAGATGCTGTGATGTTTAGCAGCTGTGCATTAAACGAACAAATGGTTAACCATAAGGGATATTGCAGTGACGCCACCTAACACCAAGCTAAATGCTGTTGACACTAACAAATCGACTAAGAAAAGCACTGCACAAGCATTATTCAATAAGGTCGCAAACTTAAGTCTTCGAATAAGCTCAGTACTGCTATGTTTAGGTATGAGCCAAGCCTGTCAAGCAACAGCGGCACCAGAAGTCCTATTAACTAGTCCAGTCACGAGCCACATTCTACAAGCCGCTGACGTCTCTAGCATCGCCTCAGCCAGCTACCCTAAGCCTTTAGATAACCAAATCATACATGTCCTAAAGGTGGCTCAACTTGTTGAGCCAAGCAAATATCAACTACAAGTACAAATAGGTTTAACGATTATGCAAGACTGTAATCAGTCCAAGCTTATGGGGGAGATACAACAGCTTGCGCTGCCCGTAGAGCCAAATCAACTCGCTGACATGGAACAAGGGGCTGCAAGTTATTACTGGCTTGAAAGCCTGATGCAAGCTCCCATGGTAACCATGCCTTGTATTAACCCTAAAATCGCCACCTTCGTGCCCTTAGGAGACACCATCGTCATTGGGCCTGAGGCATTATCTGAAAATGTGTTTTATCTGCCACAGCACGCACAGCTGCGTTACCGACTCTGGCGTGCCAACGAAGACTGGTCATACAGCCACTAGCAACGCCTTAACCTGATAATTTGCATCACTTCTATTTGCATACCTGCAAGGGATTCATGTTTAGGGTAGTAGCTGATATTCACTCGTTGATCATTAAGGCTTTTAAAACGTTTAGTACGCTTGTATTTAAAGGGCACATCGTAGCCCTTTAACATTAAGGTATTCAAAAACCAATCGCCCTGCTCTCGTTGAACATGGGATACAACCTGTAGTCCTTCACTGTGAATAAGATTTGAGTGTTTCTTAAGCAATTCTTCGGCCGAAATATCCATCTATTCCTCGCTGTAAGTTGATAATTGCATTTTTACTTCATGAAAGCGTTGTGTCGCGCAAAGGCCAAAGCCTGCAAGCTTAGTTAAACCACTGCGGCTATAGGCCGGCATACTAAGCCCCATCAAAAACTTAGTTTTCATGCTCAAAGAGAGCTTAGGCGCAACGCTGTGCTGCTCAGCCCAAACCTGCAGCTGCTGCAAATGAGAATCCAGTAACTCTTTTGCTGGCATGGGGGAAATTTGAGTCGCGGTTAAATGAACTGGGCGTCCCAGACATACGCTGCAACTCATGCATTGGGCTGGACTCTTGTCATCATCAAAATAGCGCGCTAGGGCGTGACTTAAGCAAGTTTTCAGTTCAAAAAAGCGCACCAGCTGTGCAATTCTGGCAATTTCTTTTGTTTCTTTATCATTAAAATAATCAAGCAATTGGGATTGAATCGCTTCTATTTCAAGCTCATTAGCAGCAAGTGCAAACACCTGCGTCAGCTGTTTCGTCTCAAGTTGAATATGTCCTTGTTCACTAAGATAATCGAGCGCTTTCAATACTCGTTGCCTTTCATGGCCCAGAGCTTGATAAAGTCCATCAAAATCAATACTACCCCAAATCTTTTTAAAATGAGTATGGGCAAATACTTGCTGAAGAAATTCGCGGCGCTCCTCGGTGAATAACGCTAATATATCAGCCTCGCTGCTAATAAACTTAAAGCGGCAATCAGCATAATATGCGTGACTGGGCTTAAGCAAACCAAGAAGCTCGAGCTGCACCAGTAAGGTTTTTAGCGCCAGCACGCGGATATTGGTGAGTTTAGCTAAACTCAACTCTTGCATTTCCCAGCGAGCTCCCTGACGAGTGCTTTGAATATGCTGCAATAAGGTACTGATGCTATCGCCTTCAGGCGTATCACCGTAAACAAAGTTTTCGACTGTGCTCAAACCATCTAAATTAGCTAAGGTAATGCATTTTGACGGCTGATTATCTCGCCCTGCTCGGCCGATTTCTTGGCTGTAATTCTCAATCGACTTAGGTAAGTCATAATGAATAACAAAACGGATATCCCCTTTGTCTATTCCCATCCCAAAGGCGATGGTGGCAACAATGATCTGAATATCGCTTGCCATAAATGCACTTTGTACCTGTTGCCGCGTCTGTTGCTCCATCCCCGCATGGTAGGCTTTTGCATTGAAACCTTGGCGCTGTAAAAACGTCGCTATCTCATCGGCGGTATGCTGCAAAGTCACATAGACAATCCCAGCTCCCGCTAATGCTTGTAACTGCTGCACTAATTCAGCATTTTTTTGCACCTGAGGCACGCTAAGCACAGTTAAAGCTAAATTTTCACGATAAAAACCCGTCTGCACGATATGGGCGGCATCAATAGCAAAACGCTCAGCCATGTCTCGCTTTACTTTTCTTGTGGCGGTGGCTGTCAACAATAAGACTTTATCAATAGCAAAATCTTGGCAGTACTGAGGAATTTTTAAGTAATCGGGCCTAAAGTTATGCCCCCATTCAGAAATACAATGAGCCTCATCCACTACCAACAAAGAAATCTGTACGCTTTGTAAGAAATGACGAAAACGTTCGTTATTAAAACGCTCAACTGACACCATCAGGATTTTGATCTTACCTTGTCTGATGTCTTGCATTGTTTGTCGTGACTGCTCAGCGCTAAGGCCTGAATCAATACTTGCTGCCGCAATGCCTTTACCATGCAAGAAAGCTAACTGATCCTTCATCAATGCCAGTAAAGGAGAGATCACCAAGGTGAGATGAGGCAACTGTAGAGCACAAAATTGGTAACACAATGACTTGCCTGAGCCTGTAGGGAAAATGGCTAAGGCACTGTTGTTTGATAAAATAGATTCTATAACTTGCGCTTGTCCATCACGAAAATCATCGAAACCGAACTGTGTTTTAAGCTGGGGTAAATAATTGCTTTGGGTCACAAACACCTTCTTTGCTTATCCATCCATGGCTTAGGCAGGCGAAGAAGGCCTCACGTTGTTCAAGCTCATGAAAATTGCGACTAATGCTTACGTGCAATATATAAATTAATTAACTGGGTCAGTTTATCTTCAAACTTCTCTTCAAAGTTATCCCACTCTCTACCTGCATGGGCCAAATATTTTTTGGTCTGTTCTTTGGTTAACATTTTCCCCTTTAAGCCGTATTGAAACTCTTCAAGGCTTTTGTCAAATCTCGGCTCCAGTAACCAATGACAGACTTCAGCCTCATGGGTGACTAAGGCTTTTTGAGCCATGAGGCAAAATGTTTCAATATGATCAACGCCATCAGGTCCTAAACAACCAGCCTCTAATCGGCACAGGATCACTAATTTATTGTCTATGATTTTGGTTGGATCTTGACTCATTAATCACGCCCTATCAGGAATATCCCTTAATGGGAAAAATAATGACCGCTCAATTACCTCTGGGTAATGATGATCCCTAAAATCTATGGTTAACGTAATAGGTTAACTTAATGCCGAACTCAGTAACGCTGTCGCAGTTTATCTTAGCTTTATAGAGCATTTTTTCAATCTGCGAAAGTTAAACTTACTCGTTTTTAAGACTGGAGGCTTGATATGACAGCGCCAGTGCACGGGTAAACTTATCTTGGTAATTTTTAATAGGAAGAATATCTTCTTTACAGCGTCGATTACGCCCCAGTAAAGATGATTCAACGAATAAATCAAACCAAGCACTGAGCACCAAACCATTGTGCGGCTCCCCTGCAGCTTCTATGGCCAATGCAGCTACTTCTGCGGTGCCCAGCTGAAAATCATGGCTACCTTTACGTAAAGCATAAGTGGCTAATACTTTTGGATCAAACGATAACAAGGGTAGATGATGCAAATAGGGACTTTTTCTGAACATTTTTATGGCTTCACGCCAGCTTCCGTCAAGCATGATCAATAAGGGGCGTTTGACGGGAGCCTTCATTGATAACCTAATGCCAGTGTTATTTATGCTTGAGAGAATTTCTTGTCCTGTGTGCGCGTATTGCCCGGGGAAAACTAAATAAGCTTGGTATTCTGGATTATTCAACAAGGCTAACATTGCAGCATCGGTTTGCGTTCTGGACCAAATATATGCATGAGTCTCTGGCACAAGATCAGCAATCAAGCGGCCGCTGTTTGTCGGCTTTAGGACTTCATCATCATACATAATCAGTAAAAAGCTGACATTGGTTTTTAGTTGTCGACGAAATTCACAAGTGCAAAATTGTTGACCGAGCAAGCATGCATTACAACGAACAAGCTTCTTACCCCTTGCTCCAAAAGGCTTAGTCGACAATGCTTTACGCTGGAGATATAATTTATGAACAGCGTGAGGCCCTAGTGGCTGATGAGTATCAGCCAAAAAAATATCTTCATGTGAAAAAGATTCATCGGAAATATTATCCACTAAAGTATACGCCTCAATAGAAAGTCTGCCTTTAATCGCCTGATCCGAGTCATGACTTTTCTCACTGGCGCGGGGTACTTTTGCAATGTTTCTATCTGGCTATAGTGATACAGACGCTCGGTATGCTGCAAAATATGCGCTTGTTCCTGCTGGAACTTCTCTTGCCATGCACCTGATTCATCTTGTAATAACAAGCCATTTTCAAGATCTAATGCCCAGGCTCTTGGATTTAAATTAGAACCTGTGATCAGATGGCGTTTATTGTCAGCACTGATCCCTTTTAAGTGGTAGCTGTTTTTATCATGTTGCCATAAATAAATATTAAGCTGACCATTATCAATAGCCCATTGCTGACGCTTAGCAAAGTTACGCAGCGATTGCTCATACATATAAGGCAAAGCCCCTATGGTAGAGAAATCTTGTTCAGGGGGAATATAGAAGTCATTAGCTTTCTTATCACCGACAACTATGTCTATCTTTTTGCCATTTCTCAAGTGCTTAGCCAATGCACGAGTCAAAGGATTTGGCGGATTAAAATAAGGTGTGCAGATAAATAACGACTGTGTAGATGATTCCACTAGTCTTATAACAGTCTGATTAAGCTGATTTTTCTTACGTCCAAGGCCCACGATTGGGGTCACTCTGTTACCGATCCGAGTCGCTGTAAACTCGTATTGAGCTTGACTAAGACGATGCTTAAAACTGCGTATATCATTCTTTTCAGGATTTACATCACAATCTTCAGTTTGCACTAAAGAACACACAGCAGCATCGGCGACTAAATGCTGTTTAATGTAATCACGCATGCTACGGGCAAGTTCAACAGACTCAATTAAATGATAGCGATCGAAACGGTACTTCTCTTGCTGCTGCAGGTAGATATTATTGATGCTGGCACCACTAAAGATAACTGCATCATCAAAAATAAATCCCTTAAGGTGCAATACGCCCATAAATTCACGGGATTTAACTGGCACGCCAAGAATATCAATGGCTTCTTGAGCTTGTTCCATGGCGCGGCGGTACATTTTGTCATTTCCGCCATCATCTTTTTTACCTATGAGTCCACGACGGGCTCTGTGGTAGTCCACCAGCACCTTTATATCTAATTCTGGTTTCACCGCTTTTGCATCTAATAAGGCCTGCAGAACTTCACGTCCGGCTTCGTCATCTTCTAGATATAAGGCTGTAATATAAATACTGTGCGATGCACTGTGAATACGGCTTAACAGTTCTTCTTTAAAACGAACTGGGTTAAGTAACCAAGTCAGAGCATCGGCATTGAGGGCAATACCACCTAGCTTATCGAGCAAGGCATCCTCCTAAAATATGTTGGCCCTTAGGGCAATAAGCTTGAAGTTCAAGCCATCTATAGCTGGCTGCAATAATTAGATTTGTTGTTTTGATTTTTGCAGTTTTTCCATATTGCTTACTGGTATTAGTGCTTATCAATACAAGGCATTTGCCCAAGAATAGCAATTGCGATGATTTTCTCACATTGTTGCCGATTTTGAATGCTGTTTTATCATTAAATCTGCCTTAGTGGCTCATAAACGTGAATAAATGCTTAAAAAAACAGCTGAGCTGTTCGGTGCACGACTATTCTGCTGCGTATCATGCGGTACTTAAGCGACTTTTTAGCACTATGTAAGAGGATAACGTTTCTTCATCAGGCTTTTGAACTCCCGAAGATGCAGTAAATATGCCTACATATTCATCCCTAGACCATGCTTTTGAGCTAGAAATAGCGTAATTTAGTTAAGTATTCATTCAACTGTTAGGTTCTTATACGTGACTTGGCTATCTCATCATAGGGTGCGGGTACTGCTGGCTTTAGCCACCTGCTCAATTTTTTCTATTACCGCTGAAGTTAATGCCGAAGTGACGGCCAAAGTTAATAACGCTGCAAGCTCAGGCTTAAGTGATAGTACCAATCATTTACATGAAAACACTGATATAGGGAAGACGATAGCAGATGCAGTAAAGGCTATAGCATCGCCTTACTCGCAACTTGCTGTCGCTATCTGGGACCCAAATCATCAGCGCAGCATCTTTGAGTTAAATACACAGAAACTGATGCAACCTGCTAGTGTGATGAAGCTTTTTACGGCTGTCACCGCCCTTGCTGAACTCGGTAATGACTATCACTACCAAAGCCAAATCTATGCTAGGGGCACTATCATTAATAAGGTGCTTAAGGGCGATGTATGGATAAGGTTATCTGGGGATCCGACACTCACCTCTGAGCAGTTATCTGCCATGGTCGCTGAACTTAAGCAAATCGGAATTCAGCAAATACAAGGCCAAGTTTACCTATTAACAATACCTAACGAGCAAGTACGGGCACCAGGTTGGGTATGGGATGATTTAGGTATTTGCTACGCAGCACCAGTGTCACGGCTCATTCTTGATAAAAACTGTGTATTAGCTAAACTTGCCCCAGCTCAAAATACTCAAAAGGGGAAAACTGTTATTAACATGGCGCCATCTTCCGCGATTCATGTGACCAATCAGGCACGTTTCATCCCCTTGACCGCAGATAAACATACTCGTGACTTATGCCAATTATCCTTAGCACGTTTTGATAATAATCAGTATCAACTCAATGGCTGCTACCCCAGTAATGGAGCCATTAAGCTTGCTATTGCCGTTAATCAAACTGAACCCTACATGCTAGCAAGGCTTGAAGCCATCTTTAACCAACACGCCATAACACTCGATAATAATATTAGTCTACATTCAGAGACACCTGCGTTAATTGCCTTGCTCACTGACAGGGCTATGCCTAATATTATCAAAGAACAAAAACAACTTTCAGATGAGTCCGGCCATCACATTAACAGTGATGACATTCGCCTTATCGCTAGCCACAACTCAGAGCCGTTGTCTGTCATGCTCGATACCATGTTAAAAGACTCCAACAATTTGATAGCAGACAGCCTCTTTAAGGCTATCGGAAAATTTTATTATCAAAGTACAACAACTACATATAAGGAAGATTTCATTTCAGCAGCAAAAGCCCAGCTAACACGCCTTACAGAGATGGGCATAAAGCTTGATACTGCAAACGTAGTCGATGGTTCTGGGCTTTCTCGTTATAACGCTATTTCAGCAGAGCAATTAATGACGTTGATGAAATTAATCTACACTGACAAGCGATTCAGCAGCTTAGATGCTGCACTGCCAGAAGCCGGAGTCAGTGGCACCCTCACCTACAAACGAGGTTTTCAACGGCTGTTGCGAGCCAAAGTTAAAGCAAAGACAGGCACTATGTTAGGAGTATCAAATCTCGCAGGACGCTTACAGACAAGTAAAGGGGATTTGTTGTTTGTCATCTTAGAAAATGGCATTAGTCCCCATCAACAAGCTGAGAGTCGAACTGGCAGTGAAATACTCACAGCAATTATGGCAATATATGAAGCTGAGGCTGAGGCTGATAATGAAGCAAATACTAATGGCATAAAGCCAATTAGTAATAAGTGAATACTCGAGTAAATGAGTACTGGGATAGCAGCCATATAAGCTAAAAAAACAAGCTGATAAAATCGAGGTGCAAAGCTTAGACGTAAGCGTTAATCTTACTTGCCTGACGCACTGCGCCGGAGTTATTCAAACTGGCATTGGAGGCTTGATGATAGGCTAAGCTTGCATGCGATTGAACGCTTGAGCTGGTATTTCGACTATTTGCTTTGCTCTCAGTATTATCAATACCACTGATACTGATTAAAGGATCATCGGGTGATTTTTTGAATGGCTCAAGTTGCGAGAATTGCTCTTCTTGTTGGCTAGTTTTCATTTTTTCACCCAGACCAATAATATGATCTACATCATCAAGTTCTATCACGCTTTGCTGGCGCTCGATAGCAAGCTCTTCTCTCGCCGCATTCATCTTTTGTAATGCTTCAGCAGCAACGCGGATATCAGCCATTGAAGGTTGCACTGGTGCCATAGCCGCAGAATAGACTTTCATCATCTTATTCAGTGTGGCCTGAGCATCACCATTGACCACTGAAACATCAATTTGTACTTCACCATCGACAGCATAACGCTTTCCATCTGGACCTTTTTCATAGGTAAAGCTTGGGCTTTGAGCGTGAACACCACCTACGTCTGCATGAGCCTGCTCATGGGTTTTAACTTCAGTGTCACGCTTACTAAGCTGATTAACTTGTGCAGCTTCGATTTTTTCAGTTTTTTGAGCAAGTTGCTGCTCTTGCTGCTTTATGGCATCTTGATTCTGTTGCTTAGATTCTTGCTCACTTTGCGCTTGCTTTGTGATGGCTGCATCTACATCACTGCTTTGTTGATCACTTTGCTTAGTTTGTGCTACTGAGTCATCTTCATCCATTTGTTTTACAATGCTATTTTCATCCGCTTCATCACCATAAATACTCGCGAAGCTTTCAGCAACCGAAGGCTTAGCGACCTCTTGCGCAGGAACTTGCTCAGTTGGGGCTGTGTTCGGCTGGCTATTGGTTACCTTACCCGCTAGCCCAGTGCTGAGATTTGGATCATCAATCACTTGGCTTGTTATAGCACTTTTGAAAGATGAACTAGAAACTGACGATACTGTATCCAAGGTATTACTACTGAAACTTTGTAACCCCAGTAGCCCCTGAACACTGATAGCCCCTTGCTTTAAATTAAATTGTGGACTATCCGCTGCTACATTAGGTAACACGGTCGCAGGATCACGGGTAGCTATAGAATTTGCTGTAGAAATGACACCAGACGTTATTGCTATCTTTGATGGTACTGGCGTTGATATAAGAGATGAAGGTGATGATACAAATGATGAAACTGGCGTATTTGTTGAGTTAACATGAGCAGAGCTCAGATTGGCAGAGCTAACAACATCCAAGCCGCTTGAGGCAGAAGGCCTTGAGCTAGTGTTATTACTCTGCGACGTCTTTGGTGTAAAAGACGTCATCATAGCGTTTGCTGACGTCATTTCCATAATTAGACTTCAATATCAATCAAGCTGCCGACTGTCTCCGATGCAGCTTCGATAACTTTTACAGAAGCTTCACCTTGCTGCTCGGATTGAACTGCAGATACTAACGCTGAGGTTTTATCTGTCTGAGCAACAGCATTGGCACTTAAGGTTACTGTATCTTGAGTCGCCTGAGCTTGTGCAGGTTTTGGTGGCTCAGGCGCCGCGACAGCTGTAGTGGCTTGAGCCAAACCTGACTGCGCACTGCTTAAGCCTTGTAGCCCTGATGCATAAGCGGATTGGATTTGCATAGATAAACCCCTTGGGTTAAAGGTGCAAAATTGCTGCACCTGAACGTAACTAAGGTTAATTATTAATCAGTCTTACTATAAAGTACAGCAGATAATGATTAATATCTTCTGCCAGTACAGAGTTTGCATTCTTTAACTCCAACCCGCTTCCCAATCTTTCCATACTGGGGTAAAGCCCTGTTGCTGTATCTGAGCGACAACAAGTTCAACGGAGCGAGCATCGCTGATTTCAAATTGATCTAGCTGGGTGTGCGGTGCTTGATAGCCACCCGGTTGAGTGGAGCTGCCAGCGCTTAAATGTGTCACACCAAGCGGTAATAAATTATCACGTAGTTGTTCGGTCTCCCGTGTCGACAAGCTAATTTCCAGCTGGGGATTAAACAATCTAAACGCACAAATCAATTGCACTAAACCCAGATCAGTTAAAGGCACTTTTGGATTAACTCCTCCAGTGCAGGGCCTCAATCTGGGTAGTGAAATACTGTAACGGGTACGCCAATACTTTTTTTCCAAATAATCAATATGATGCCCCATGATTAAAGCATCTAAGCGCCAATCATCTAACCCCAGCAACACCCCTAAGCCAATTTTATCAATACCCGCCTTTGCGGCTCTGTCAGCAGTGGTTAATCTATGTTGAAAATCCTTCTTTTGACCTCGAGTATGGTGCTTGGCGTAAGTTATTGGTCGATACGTTTCTTGATACACCATCACAGCATCGACGCCCAACTCTTTCATGCGGGCATAATCAGTTTCACTTAATGGCTGCACTTCGATAGCAAGATAGCTAAAGTGGGCTTTGACTATAGGGATAACCCAAGAAAAATAATCCATCCCCACTTTTGTCTCATGCTCACCGGACACCAATAAAATAGAATCAAAGCCTCTGGCCTTAATGATACCAATCTCAGATCGCAACTCAGCCTCATTTAAAGTTTTGCGTTTGATTTTATTACTCATGGTAAAACCGCAGTAATCACACTCATTAGCACATAAATTAGACAGATAAAGCGGCAGATATAAGCCTAAGTTATTGCCAAAACGCTGCCGTGTTAGTCTTACCGATTCTGCCGCCATGGTTTCAATAAAGGGTGCTGCTGCCGGCGACAACAGCGTCATTAGACTTTCAAGATTGCCTTGAGGCGCAATTAACGCTTGCTCTACATCTGCTGCCGTTTTGCTATAAAGCCGCAAAGACAAATCATCTTGCTCAATGATGGCAAAAACATCGCTAAAACTCATAATTGCCCCGCTGTTGCTGGCATTTGTGCTTTACCTTGATTGAGAAACCCCGTCAAGGGGCTGGTGTGACTGGCATGAGTCAGTACTTGTCCCAATCCAGCAAGATAGGCTTCACGGCCTGCTTTCACTGCATCCGCAAAGCATTTTGCCATCACGATAGGCGAGCGGCTGCTGGCAATTGCGGTGTTGACCAATACTGCATCTGCGCCCATCTCCATCGCGCGGCACGCTTGAGAAGGTGCGCCAAGTCCTGCATCGACAATCACAGGCACTTTGGCTTGCTCTATGATGATTTTTAGAAAAGCTTCCGTTGCAAGCCCCTGATTACTGCCGATGGGACTGGCTAATGGCATCACAGCGGCGCAGCCCGCCTCTTCTAGACGGCGGCACAATACTGGATCTGCATGGACATAAGGCAAAACGTTAAAGCCCATTTGGCACAATTTCTCTGCCGCCAACAGAGTTTCGATAGGATCTGGCATTAGATATTTAGGATCTGGGTGTATCTCAAGCTTAAGCCAATTTGTACCCAATAAATCCCGAGCCAACTCGGCGGCAAAGATGGCTTCTTTGGCGTTTCTGGCCCCTGAAGTATTAGGTAATAGTGTGACGCCTTGCTTCAATAATGGCGACAATATGTCATCTTGGCCTTGCTTTAAGTCGATGCGCTTCATTGCAAGGGTGACGATTTGGCTTTCGCTGGCCACTATGCTAGCAAGCATGGTTTGAGGATTAGTGAATTTCCCTGTCCCAGTAAGAAGTCGTGATTTAAAGCATTGTTCTGCAAGTTTGAACATAATTAACCTCCTGCTACGGCAGAGAAAAATTCAACTTTATCTTGATCCTGACACATGATGTGCTGCCAGCGACTACGTGGCACAACTTCAGCATTAAGCACTAAGGCAATGCCTTTAGCATTTAGCGTTTTTATGCTGACCAACTGGGCTAAATTACTGTGTTCGTCCACTTCAATGGACTCACCGTTCAATTGTATTGAAATCATATTCATTCCTTAATCACTTAAGCGTGAGCCATAAAGCGTTTGACATCTCAAAACGTTGTTACTGATATCAACGCTGTCACTAATGTGACTGTTACAGACTGGGCAACTGGGATCTTGACTCAAGCCATAGCGTTCCCAAGTTAAGCTTTTCCCATCAAACTTATGCAGCACACCGCCTTGTGGACGATTAGAGAGCAGAATATTAAGCCCCATCATGGCTTGCATCGAGGTGACAGCCGCGACCGCAGGCCCGAGTACTCCGCTTTGGCTGCAAGATTGTTCAATTTGGGTGTCTTTGGGATACAAGCAGTGGTAACAAGCAGAAGCCCTGCTTTTTGGATCGTAGCTAAAAAGCTGGCCATTAAAATTGGCCACCGCAGCGCTGACAAGCACCAGCGAATGCTTTACACACAGCTGATTGACTTGATGACGTGTTACTAAGTTGTCCGAGCAATCAAACACAATATCTGGCATAGCACCAAGTAGACTTTTAAGCTTTTGACTATCAAAGCTGTATTGGATTACATCCTGATTATCGACATGACTTTTATCCCGTTCATTCATCTCATTGCCAGTAAAATAGCCATTGATGGCGATGAAATTAACATCAGGATAAGCAGGTTTAAGTTTACTCAGCGCCGCATTGGCCTTGTATTGACCAATGTCTGCGGCATCATAGAGTAATTGGCGCGGCAAATTGGAAAGCTCGACCTTATCAAAATCAATAAATAGCACAGTGCCGACACCCGCGGCTGCCAACATCTGCACTAATTGCTGTCCAAGACCTCCCATGCCAATAACGAGCACCTTGGCATTAAGTAGCTTAATTTGCCCAGCCTCATCCACTTCTGGCAGCATAATTTGCCTACTGTAACGGATGAACTGACTATCGCTCAAGCTATCAATTAGGGATTTTTTAGGTTCACTCTGCATAGCTTGTCTCCTCTACAGAGTCACGACTTTGGACAATATTCGCGTCTGCTGCCTTGGTCGCGACAAGATGCTTCCCTAACGCTAAAATAGACTTGCCATACCAAATTTCTGTCAATTCATCAAAGGCAGCTTTTGGATCTGCTGCCTGAGTCAAGGCACGTACCACTGCGGCATTACTCACCCCAGTGGCTTTTATCCCAGCCAAACACTGGCTATCTATTCCGCCAATGGCCACAGTCGGGTAATGGCCGTGTAATAACCTGGCATAATGGTTAAGCTTGATTAAGCCTTGAGGTTTAGAGGCCATGGTTTTTGTGGGGGTGGGGAAAATATGCCCAAGGGCGATATAAGAAGGCCTAAGCTGATGAGCCAGTAAAATCTCAAAATAACTGTGACTCGACAATCCAAGGGCCATACCTGCACCGCTTATGGCGTTAAGGTCGACCTCAAACAAGTCTTCTTGGCCTAAGTGGATCCCAAACGCTTGGTGCTTCAACGCCAATTGCCAGTGATCGTTAATAAACACTTGCGCATTAAAGGTTCGGCCAAGTTCAATAGCATTGATGATTTGAAGCTCAAGTTGCTGCGCTTGGGGCGGTTTTCCTTGCTGGCAGCACTTGCTATCACTCTTAAGCCTGAGCTGAATAGTGCGGCAACCTGCCTCAAGTAATTCCTTAAGTAACGCTACACTGTCCACCACAGGGTAAATACCTAAATCCGCACTTAATTTTTTGAATGTTAAGTTACTTGACTCACTCGCCTTGTCGCTTTTTCCTTGGTGATTATTTGCGTCAGCCATTCGAGCTATACGCGGGAACAGCGTCAAATCATTAGCCCAGCCCGTTCTTGCCAGCGAGCCAGGTCCCGCCCCTGGCTGGTAGCTATTGATTAATCCTTTCGTCACATAGGCTTTGGCCAATACGATGGCATCATGGAGCACAAAATCTTGCGCCATAAAGCTCGCTATCGCCGCAGATAACGTGCACCCTGTGCCATGGTTATTGCCAGTATTGATTCTGGTGTGTGTCAGCAAATAGGTGGCGTTATCATGGTGAAGGCTTGCACCTTCAACCTGATGACACACATAGCAATCAATCGCTTCATTGCCTTGCCAGTGTTGACCATCGCCACCTTTTGCCAATACATGGCAATCAAGGGCTTGGGCTAGAGCCTGAGTTTTAGCAATGAACTCTGCTTGGTTATCAATAAAAGAGTCAGCGTTGCCATTTAAGCTTGTCTGGCAAACCTCACGATAATCAAGCCCTGAAACCAGATGCTGTAACTCTTGCTGATTGGGAGTAATTAAACTTAACAGCCCTTTAAAAGGACTAAAATCTAGGCCAGAGCTTGAACCCGCACGAAAAGCAGTGTCAGTCTCTGAACTTAAGTTAAGTCTGTCGCCGCTGCTGGCGACCATTACAGGATCTAAAATCACCGCAAGCGGGCCTTCACTGTACCGTCCCTGAGTAAAGCGCTTTAGCCAATTCGCTACCACATCAAGCTGTTGCTGTGATGCTAATAAACCAATTTTAATCGCTGCAGGAGGTAAATCACGGGCGAGACTATTCAGCTGTGCCAGCAACATCGCTGCTGACACGCTTTCAACCAGACTGACACTGACAGAGTTTTGCGCCGTCACTGTGGTGATAACAGTGGCGCAATGACAACCTAAGTCCTGCGCCGTTGCTAAATCAGCCTGTATTCCCGCACCGCCGCCGCTATCTGATCCCGCTATGGTCCAGACAATTTTTGGAGGTGTGTTCATGTTTAGCCCTCGATTTCAAGGCTGGTGGCTCGACGCTCAGTTGCATTGTTAATGCCTGGTTCTGCATCAATGCCATGGTACAAGGCTGAGCCTTGGGATTTAAATTCTGCCGACTTTTGTGCCATAGCCTTAGCAAGATCTGCTTCAAAGGCTTGGCGTGCCTTGTAATCATCAGGGCTAATAAGTTCGACACCCTGAACATTAGCTTGTGCTAATAGCGCTTGTGCTTCTTGCTCAGCGGCGTATTCTCTGACTTCCTGGGTAATTTTCATTGAGCAAAACTTAGGCCCACACATGGAGCAAAAGTGCGCCACTTTGGCTGACTCTTGGGGTAATGACTCATCGTGGTAAGCGCGAGCCGTCTCAGGATCTAGCCCTAAGTTGTATTGATCTTCCCAGCGGAATTCAAACCTAGCTTTAGATAACGCATTGTCTCGAATTTGCGCACTAGGATGACCTTTTGCAATATCAGCGGCATGAGCGGCAATTTTATAAGCAATAAGCCCTTGTTTTACATCCTCTTTATTTGGAAGGCCCAAATGTTCCTTTGGCGTGACATAGCACAACATAGCGCAGCCGTACCAAGCCATTTGCGCGGCGCCTATGCCTGAGGTGAAATGATCATACCCAGGTGCGATATCGGTGGTTTGCGGGCCTAAAGTATAAAATGGCGCTTCATCACAGTGCTCAAGCTGCTTCTCCATATTCACTTTAATCAAATGCATAGGCACGTGACCTGGGCCTTCGATAATGGTTTGCACGTCGTATTCCCAGGCAATTTTCACCAACTCACCTAAGGTCTCTAATTCTGCAAATTGGGCTTCATCATTGGCATCAGCAATACAACCTGGGCGCATACCATCCCCAAGGGACAATGACACATCATAGGCAGCGCAAAGCTCACAAATCTCTCTAAAATGCTCATATAAAAAGCTTTCTTTATGATGGCTTAAACACCATTTCGCCATAATAGAGCCGCCTCGAGACACTATGCCGGTAAGGCGTTTTGCCGTCATGAGCACGTATCTGAGTAACACTCCAGCATGGATAGTGAAGTAATCCACCCCTTGCTCTGCCTGTTCAATTAGGGTGTCGCGAAACACTTCCCAGGTGAGATCTTCGGCAACCCCGTTTACTTTTTCTAACGCTTGATAAATCGGTACTGTGCCTATGGGCACAGGGGAGTTACGAATGATCCACTCGCGGGTCTCATGGATATAGCGCCCGGTGGACAGATCCATCACAGTATCTGCGCCCCAACGGGTAGACCACACCAGTTTCTCCACTTCCTCCTCAATGGATGACGTTACCGCAGAGTTACCAATATTGGCGTTCACTTTCACCAAGAAATTGCGCCCGATGATCATAGGTTCAGCTTCTGGATGATTAATGTTTAACGGGATAATGGCGCGGCCTCGAGCCACCTCAGAGCGAACAAATTCCGCCGTGATGGGCTCACCAATACAGGCGCCAAAAGATTCGCCAACCGCTTTTTGGGTTAACACCCCTTCCGGTACATTTTCACGGGCCATGTTTTCACGGATGGCAATGTATTCCATCTCCGGGGTGATGATCCCCTGTCTTGCATAGTGCATTTGGGTCACACATCGCCCAGCTTGAGCACGCCTTGGTTTCACAAGTGCATCAAAGCGCAAGTGATCTAGGCCATCATCAGCCAAGCGCTGCTGAGTAAATTGCGAGCTCACACCCTCAAGCAGTTCAGTATCTTGGCGCTCTTCAATCCAAGACTGCCTAAATTTTTCAAGACCTGAATGGACATTAATATTGGCATTAGGATCTGAATAAGCCCCAGCGCAGTCATAAACCATAATGGGTGGGTTTTGTTCCCTAAACGTCTCACCGTTGGTTTTTGCATGCAGGGTGTCAGTTTGATGAATTTGGCGCATGCCAACCCTAAGATCGGCTCGGCTTCCTGTTAGGAATATTTTCTCAGAATTTGGGTGTTGTAGCGGTTTTAAATTTTCAATAAATGTTTGTGCATTTGCACGGGTTTCACGACGCGATGACATAAGCAACCTCACTAAAAAATGAAAAGTGTTGCTTGCCTGGAGAATATGTTGAGGACCAGCGAATAACTGAGATATCAGTTACTTAAATAATCAAATTGCTATTTTAACTTAGGTGAATGACCAAATTTTGCCAAAACATTAAGCAACACCATCAAGGTTGCAGGTCTTGACATAAAATTTTAGTTCTATGGTAATCACGCACTAAGTGCACAGTTAAAAAGCTAAATCAAAGCCACTTAAAATAATAAGTAATAGCTTGATATGCAACAAGATTATTATGCTTGTTTCCTTCGCAGGTGTTAGCCTGATCAGGTTCAACGGATCCCGAATAAACGGTCTCAGCCATAAATGGCACTCCGACAAGAGGTTTTTAGTATAGGCAGTATATTCATGTTAATTCAAGCATTTATTAACAGCACATTCTAATCAAAGTCATATCAATAAATGATGATAAAAGCTTAGCCTTAAACTTAAGATGAAAATATTTGATGCGATAAGTAACTGTAAATATTTAAATAAACAACAAAACGTTAACTTATGAAAATATTAAAATCTAAATTCCTCATATTAATTCCTATTCACTTAGCGTAATTTAGCAGCTAAAGATGCCTAACAAGGTCACGATATTGTGAGACGGATCACTCTATGCCGGTTTGAAAACATCGAGATCCTTTGCCAGTTTTTACTTTATGAGTATCTAAAGGTTTCTTGCGTACTTTTATTTAGCTACATTTGAGTTTTACTTAAGCTTCATTTGAGAGAGTCGTTTACTGATCGCAGCATCTAATGCATGCTTAGTTGGAGACACAGGATCACAAGGCTCAGCAAACCCCAACCCTTCTGCGTGAGGATTTATCTGGGTCCCAAGCTTGACCACTTTGTAACAGGTATCACCAATTTTGACTCTGCGATTAGGATCTAACCTATGATCTAACGTGGTCGCTTGGGTTTTATCTTCGATTATATTGACTTGATATTGCGGCATTTCAGGGGTCATCTCACTTAGGCTGGCACCATACGCATTCACGTCCTTCGCTCGGGACAACCCCATGGCGTCAATACTCGCATCAGCTTCCCTTTGTAAATAGCCCCGCGTGGCTTGTAATAACTGATGCGAGGATATTACCTCCCTGCTATTTGGTGTATTTTCCTGAACACTGGTCTTGGTCTCAGTATTTTCCTTTGCGCTATGCGCCTTACTATCACTGCGGACCGGAGCAGATTTGGCCTTATTGGATATTGGGATTGCAGGTGTGACTGGCATTGGAGTTTTTATTGTGGCTTGTAAAGCTGCGGCAGCTTCTGGCGATTCTTCAAGGGGGTTATGTACTGGCATTTTAGCTTTCAGTTCTTGTGCCGTGATGAAGTAAGCGGTGAGTTTAGGTACCTGAGATGATAAAGCGGGATCTGGCCTCCAAAGCAAAGATTTAGGGTCTGGCTCCCAACTCAGCAGCAATAATATGAATACCCCAAGGTGAACCAAAACAGCAAGCGACACCGCGCGGCCGTGATTAGCCATTGCTGCGAACAAACCCGCTTCCATTAATTTCATGCTTCCTTTTTATGCTCATCATCTGCTTAGGTTTGAATCTTCGAGTTTAATAAAGTTCCATCCTCGTTTAAAAAGTTATTCCTGCTGTAATAGCCCAAAGTCATTGTCAACGCTATTATCACAATCCTCGTGAAAAACTATAATAAAAACAGACCTCTGAACAATGATTTGCTTACCATTGAAGATAACCACATACACACCAAAATTCAGCTTACAAGTGTACGCCAAATTGGTGGTTTTGTCGTTCTAGAGCTGATAAACTCCAGCCATCTAAGTTTAACTAGCCATCATAATGACAATCGAATTTACAGAGGCAAACGCAAACCCTGCTGCAGCTAAGCTCAAGTTTAAGCAAACGCATAAGTTGTATGAATATAGCCACAAAGAAGAAACCGCCAATGTCATTACTCATGGACTTGGGGTATTTTTAGGGCTAATGGCGCTGGTTTTTATGCTGCTAAAGGGCTATCAACAGCAAGTAGGCAGCATTAACTTGCTCGGTCTTGGCATATACGGGACCAGCATAGTGTTACTGTTTCTTGCATCTACTCTTTATCATGCCAGTCGCAGTGAATTATGGCGAAAACGCTTAAAGATTGCTGATCATTGCGCCATTTATACCCTCATTGCAGGGACTTACACGCCTTTAATGTTATTGACCTTGAATACCAGCAAAGCTAATGGCGTATTACTGGCTATTTGGCTGTTAGCATTAGGCGGGATCATCTTTAAAACGTTTTTTATTGGCCGCTTCAAGGCCTTTAGCGTCATCTTGTATCTCGTTATGGGCTGGCTGTGCGTGACTGTCATGGATGAGCTTGTAAATGCGATGTCGACACTGGGATTCAATCTACTGTTAGGTGGCGGAATTCTTTATAGTCTTGGGGTCATTTTCTATGTGACTAAACGCATTCCATATAACCATGCTATTTGGCATTTGTTTGTCCTCGCCGGTGCCTTATCCCATTTCTTGTGTGTTTATCTCACCGCTATGTAAGCGCTGTTATTCCAGCTTCTGCGACAACCACTATCACTAATGCCACGGCCAAGGCGAGCTAGAGCCTCGCCTTGGCTTTACATCTGCACATAAACTCATTATTTTAGGGCTTTGGTATCATCACCTTGTTTGAATCAAGGCTCTGTTTATAGGCTTTCATGACTCACCCTTTTTATCAGCCACAAGGATCTCAATCGCAAAAACTAACGCCCAAAGAGCGGATCTGGTTTGTGGTGGCACTCATTCCCGAAGGCAAGGTCATAAGTTACGGAAAAATAGCCGATTTAGCAGGCTTACCCGGACGAGCCCGCTATGTGTCTCGTGCGTTAAAGGAAGCCCCCGAACACTTAATCTTACCTTGGCATAGGGTGATTAATAGTCAAGGTAAGATTTCATTCGACAAATATAGCCAAATGTTCCAACATCAAATGCAATGCCTTCGCACTGAGGGTGTACCTGTGAACTCTGGCAAGATTGCCTTGTCTGAATTTGAATGGCGCCCAGAAATGGCGACCTTAGTGATGTCGCTGCCTTTTTAGTGGCTAGTTTGGATTTAAATATAAGGAAACACCTTGGGAACATTCGTTAATACTGCTGCCACTGGTTTATCAATAGCATTTTTTGCACTCACGACTTCAGCGGTTGGCGCACAAGAGTCACCAATTAAGCTTAACTCCGCTAAGGCACCTTTGACTCAGTCGTTATTATCCCCCTCATCCGTGGGACTTGACTCCGAAGCGGCCCCTAAACTTACGCCGCTTACGCCGCACAAAGCGCAATATCGCGTTTTTTACGGCAGCATAGAATTGGGACTGGCCAATTATGTGCTACCTCGTCATGATACTGGCTTGTATCGCTATGAATTCACCAGCAATGTCAGCTTATTAATGCTGTCCGATCTGCGCCGTGTAAAGAGTGAGTTTATGGTCGATGGTGATAAATTATTACCCTATCGTTACACCCATGAGCGCTCGGGCACTGGCAGCGACTATTCTGAACACACCTCATTCTTTAAGTCACAACACAATATTTTCACCATTTATAAGAATGAAAAAGCCGATCTTGCCTATGAAGGCACGATTTTCGACCCCTTGATGGTGCAATTGCAGTTTCGCTTAGACTTAAGCACCACAGCCGTTATCGATAGCTATAAAATGGTCAAAGAAAAGGAAGTTGATGAGTATAAATTCAACATCGTTGGTGAAGAAATCTTAACACTGGAGAGTGGCACTTACGATACCATTAAAATAGAAGTCGTGCGTGACAGCGCTAAAAGACAAACTTTTTTCTGGATGGCGCCCAAACTTGCTTACTTACCTGTGCGGTTAAGTCACTTTTCTAAAGGCAGTAAGCAATTGGATATTCAACTTGATAGTTATCAATTTGAATTGCCAAAGCAAGTCTTGATTGAACAAGAAAAAGGCGCAATCATGATGGGTGATAATCAAGCCTCTACAACTGAGACACAGCCATCACATTAAGCGTGTGAAACCAGTGCACTTATTAAAAGTGCACTGGTATCAGTTTAAACCGTCACCAACTCACCTTGGGAGAATAACGTCCACTCCCCAGGGGTTAATATTTTCCATTGCTCGTTGTTTGTTAACGGCCGCGTAGCGATAACGGTGACCACATCATCAGGGGTGGTTTCTTTTTTGAAATCAATCACTACATCGGTATCAATAAGCTTGGCTTCACCAAAGGGCGCGCGGCGGGTGATGTAACTTAAGTTATTAGTGCAATAACACATTAAGTAATTACCATCACTTAAGATCATATTAAACACCCCTAGTGCGCGCATCTCATCCGCAAGTCCTGCAATAAAGCGAAATACCGGCCGCATATCTGCTGGCGCTTTATCACCGAACTCAAACAAGACTTGCTCCATTATCCAACAAAACGCTAATTCGCTGTCGGTGTCACCCACACTTTGGAAGCGAGAAACGCTAAATTTAGTTTCATAATCAGATAATTGACCATTGTGGGCATAAGTCCAATATCGCCCCCATAACTCACGGGTAAAAGGGTGGGTATTCTCAAGTGACACGCAGCCACGATTGGCTTGCCTGATATGACTCACCACGATTTCACTTTTAATCGGGTAAGATTTTATTAACTGTGCAATATGAGACTCACTGCTGGGACAGGCATCTTTAAAGGTACGGCTTCCCTTACCTTCGTAAAAGGTGAGCCCCCAACCATCAACGTGGGGACCTGTCACTCCACCGCGCTCAGCCAAGCCAGTAAAACTAAATACAATATCCGTTGGCACATTGGCACTCATCGCCAGTAATTCACACATCTATCAGCCTTAGCCATTAAATTTATTCATTTTAACTATTGTACCTAGCACCATTAAATAGTGGAACATTTGCCTTTCACAAAATTTTAAACAATTGTTTGAAAATTACTTGTATTCAATGCCCGTTAGGGTTAACTTTTATGCGACACAGGTCTGACCACGGTCTATACTTGTGAATAGGATCATCATAATAAAAGTTACCTCAACTATTGAGTGGCTTTAAGGAGAAAAACAGTGACTACCCTACTTTGGATCATCGCCATGATCTTGGTGTTAGGTGCCATGGCTTACCTTCGGGTATCGTTACTCACAGCCACCTTAGGTGCGCTTGTAGTAATGGCAGTTGGCAGCGCAACTGAGATTGTAAATACCACAGCTTGGATCGTTTTCTTAGTCGTGGCATTACCTTTTAATATCAAATCATTTAGACAGCACTTTATCAGCCGTCCATTAATGAAAGTTTACCGCGGCATTATGCCTGAGATGTCTTCAACCGAAAAAGAAGCCATCGAAGCCGGTACGACTTGGTGGGAAGCTGACTTATTTGCCGGCAATCCAAACTGGAGCAAGCTGCATAACTACCCACAAGCCCGTTTAACGGCTGATGAACAAGCCTTCCTAGATGGCCCGGTAGAAACTGTTTGTGCCATGGTAAATCAACACCAGGTTTCTCACCAACTTGCCGATTTGCCACAAGATGTGTGGCAGTACCTTAAAGATAATGGCTTCTTCGCCATGATCATTAAGAAAAAGTACGGTGGTTTAGAGTATTCAGCTTATGCCCAGTCTCGTGTATTACAGAAATTGGCTGGCGTGAGCAGTGAATTAGCATCAACTGTAGGTGTACCTAACTCGTTAGGCCCTGGAGAATTGTTGCAGCACTACGGTACTACTGAACAACAAGATCATTACTTACCCCGTCTAGCTAAAGGCTTAGAAGTGCCTTGTTTTGCATTAACCAGCCCTGAAGCTGGCAGTGATGCAGGCGCTATCCCAGATTTTGGTATTGTGTGTAAAGGCGAGTGGGAAGGTGAAGAAATACTGGGGATGAAGCTGACTTGGAACAAGCGCTACATTACCCTTGCCCCTGTTGCTACTGTGCTAGGTTTAGCCTTTAAGCTGCGCGATCCTGATCATTTAATCGGTGAAACTGAAGAGCTAGGCATTACCTGTGCGCTTATTCCTACCGATATCGAAGGCGTGATCACCGGTCGTCGTCATTTCCCACTGAACTGTATGTTCCAAAATGGTCCAACTCAAGGCGAAGAAGTCTTTGTACCATTAAGTTTCATTATCGGTGGACCTGAAATGGCAGGCCAAGGCTGGCGTATGCTGGTTGAGTGTTTGTCGGTTGGCCGTGGTATTACCCTACCGTCAAACTCAGCAGGTGGTGTTAAAACTGCAGCACTAGCAACCGGTGCTTACGCTCGTATTCGTCGTCAATTTAAACTGCCAATTGGTAAACTTGAAGGTATCGAAGAGCCAATGGCGCGCATCGGCGGCAACGCTTACTTAATGGATGCGGTGACTACATTAACAACAACGGCCATCGATTTAGGCGAAAAACCATCGGTCATCTCAGCAATCGTTAAGTTCCATTTAACTGATAGAATGCAAAAATGCGTTATCGATGCCATGGATATTCACGGCGGTAAAGGCGTGTGTCTTGGCCCGAACAACTATTTAGGCCGTGGCTACCAGGCTGCCCCTATCGCGATTACCGTTGAAGGCGCAAACATTCTGACTCGCGCTATGATCATTTATGGTCAAGGTGCCATTCGCTGTCATCCTTATGTACTGGCAGAAATGGAATCAGCCTTTGATACTGAATCTGGTCAAGGATTAGCAAATTTTGATGCCGCCATCTTTGGTCATATTGGTTTTGCAACCTCAAACTTTATCCGCAGCTTCTGGATGGGCCTAACATCAAGCCGTTTCACTAATTCGCCTTATTCTGATAAAACCAAGCGTTATTATCAGCAAATGAACCGTTTCAGTGCCAACTTAGCGCTACTGTCAGACTTAGCCATGGCAACTTTAGGTGGTAATCTTAAGCGTAAAGAACGTATTTCGGCACGCCTTGGTGATTTATTAAGCCAGTTATACTTAGCTTCGGCAACCCTTAAGCGTTATCAAGATGAAGGTCGTTTAGCTGAAGACTTACCACTGGTTCAGTGGGCAGTGGAAGATTCATTGCACAAGCTACAAACCTCATTAGATGAGTTATTGGATAACTTCCCTATGGGACTAGGTGCTGTGCTACGTGTGGTTATCTTCCCGTTTGGTCGCCCGCTTAAGCGTCCATCTGACGTGTTAGATCACAAGGTTGCACAAATCATGCAAACCCCTTGTGCAAGCCGCGAACGCCTTGGTCAAGGCCAATACTGGACTGCATCACAGTACAATCCTGTGGGCATTCAAGAGCAAACCTTTAAAGATATCCTCGCTGCTGAGCCACTGTACGACAAAGTGTGTAAAGCTGCAGGCAAACGTCTGCCTTTCATGTGGTTAGATAAAGTGGCTGCAGAAGGTCGTGCTCTAGGTGTGTTAAGTGACAGCGAAATCGCCTTACTTGAACGCGCCGAGATTGGCCGCATGAAGTCAGTCAACGTGGATGACTTTGCCCCAGAAGAGCTTCAGGCTCAAGTGGTAAAAGCTGCCAAGCAAGTTAAAGCGGCTTAATTGCCGGCTATGTCATAAAGCCCCTGTCTTTATGACTCAACTCAAAAAGGTAACGCCAAGGCGTTACCTTTTTTGTTTTCATTATTCCTACAGCATGGGAAAATCCCCTGTTTAAGGTAAAGCCAAGCCACTTTCTCTGATTTTCACAGCGGCAAAATAATGGGAGTCAAGCATGCTAGATAAATTTTTACGTAAGAAAAAAGCCGCCCGCAACGATTTGGTTAAATATCAAGATGTGTATAACTATAACCAAGGAAAGTTACAAGCTTATGTCGCTACAGGCAAGGTAGAGTCAGCAGTTGCCCTACCCGATGACTGGTTTCCTTGGGAGCAGCTCCATGTGCTGACCATTCCAGAATATAATTGGGAAACCGCTGCAGAAGTCACTTTTATCCAGTCAGCAAGGGTCGATTACCCATTGTTGATGCGCTCATTAGCCTATGGGTATATTCAGACTGCCTTGGATTATTATCGGTTACACCATTTTTTCGCCCGTTTCGGCCGTGAAATGGATGGTGCTATAGCAGCGCATTCCATTTTTCGTCTCTGCTTCGCCGAGCTAGCTGGGCTAGATAAGGAGGCGCGTCAGCTGTATCAGGTTTTTAGCACTGGCTACAAGCGGGACTGGTTTATTCGCTCTAATAGCCATATCGGCGATGTATTACTGCTTATCTATTCTCGCTACCTTGAAAATCTAGACTTGGAAAAACGAGGCCTTGAGAGACCGGAGTATGGGGAAACACTCGAACCTAGGGTGGATGATTTTGCCTACCCCGATGTGTTAGCCCATTGGGATAGCACAGTTCTCAAGCAAGTGACCGCCGTGCTGCAACGCTTGTGTGATGAGCAGGTGGCTCAGGCCGCCTCGCCAGCGAGTAAGTTTTTCACAGAGTTTAAAACCGGTAATTGGTGCTACATTCCTTATCCCGCCTTGTTTGTGCTCAAGCTTAGGCAAAATTTGGGGCTTGCTAACCCTAGCTTTTCTCACCCAGGCTTTGGTGAATTGACCGCCTTAATGCCGACGGGGCCGATGAACATGGTGGTGGATGAGTTTCTTGAGGGCGCCCTAACTAACCTGAGATCGGTTTAAGCCATAACAGAAATCGCATTGAAATCGACATCTGTGATATTAAGTTGTGGCTTACTCTCTTTGAGTTGATAGGCAATTAAACCGCCAATCATATTCAGCATAAAAC
>NZ_JACJDV010000031.1 GCF_014163735.1 Shewanella sp. SR44-3 | reverse complement strand
TCCATCGAAGGAGAATGAAGTATTTTGTGTGCAGTTAGTGACATAACAAAGCAAAGTGCTTAACTTGCTGCTATATATTGGCAAGCGTGGCAGTAATGTCGCCTTCGTTTTTCAAGGTGTTCACAATATGTGGTGAGTTCTTGCAATGTGCCTACTGGGCCTTTGAATAACTTGCCAAATTCATTGATGATTTTAAGCCAGTTATCGGCAGGGATATTGAGCCGAACTAAGATGCTGTGACTGCTCGGGCTGATACGGCCTCTTTTATCATTTCGGACTGCTTTGCCCGTATCATCCACCAGTTGCAGATAGCCTTTAAGATGAAATGTCAGCCCTTTCGGCATGTCTTTACGTTCATTGCCCACAAAAGGCAACAGCGCTTTGGGTTGAGCGCCATTTAAGGCGGCGGTGATCCGGCGTTTAATGCTGGTAAAGTCTGAAGTTTCAGGGGTTTTGGCTATCTTTGAGCGGATGGGATTGAGGTCAACATACACCATGCAGGCAAGGACTGCGGCTTCATCAAGTAACGCTTGAGATTTAAATCGGCCTTCCCAGAAACGACCTGTGCACTCATCTTCTTCATTGGCTCTGCGGGCAATAGGTTCATTTAAGGCTCGCATAAACCAAGAAATATCGCTTAAACGGCTGCGATACAGGGCAATGTTGTGGGTAAGCTCCAGCATTTCATAATCTTCAAGGGTTTCACTCTTGGCAAATTTTTGAGTAATGTCAGTGCCTTTAAACAATTGATGCCACTGATTTATCACTTCAATATCTGTCCAACGGTTGGCTTGGTAAATGTCGATACTCAGCACAACATGCAAATGGTTACTCATCACGGCATAAGCTGCAACGTCGATGGCAAATACCCCTGCTAGTTTAAGTAATTGAGCCTCAACCCAACCCCGTCTGTGGTCATAGTTTTTACCAGAGAATTTATCATCGCCGCAGAGATAGGCTCTTCTCACTACACGGCTACAACAATGGTACATGGGCGTATCTTCGACACTTACCTGACTTCTTCTAGGGCGCGGCATAAGCTCACCTTCGTTAATGTCTGTCCAGAGTGTAAGCCTAGTTCAAAAGCGAGTAAGCTTCCATGAAAGTGGATGGCACCATTAATTCTATTTACAGGTATATTTATCCCAGCATTTTAAACGAACAGAGGGTTAAAAGTGAGTTGTGGCATTTTTGAGAACGACGCAATGTAATAGCAAATCTTTGAGCCCTTTCACGCTCCTTTTTTACAAGTGGGAAAGGGCTCATGTTACGCTACTCTTATTGGGCTCAGTTATGCTTTGGTTTTTAAGTGCCTTTGCATTAAATTTTTGGTGACAAGCTCCATGGAAAGATCCTGATCTTCAAGTAGCACCAATAAGTGATACATGAGATCTGACGCTTCATTCACCAGCTCTTCTTTGTCGTGTGTCGCTGCGGCAAGGGCGGTTTCTAAGCCTTCTTCACCGACTTTTTGCGCAATTCGCTTAGTGCCCGCCTTAAACAAGGATGCGGTATAGCTTGAGTCGGCATCTTGGCCTTTACGGGAAATAATCAAATGAGTGAGATTATCCATAAACGTATGGGCCTTGCCATCAAGCCAGCAACTTATCGTGCCCTTGTGGCAGGTTGGGCCATTAGGAATAACTTGCACCAGTAAGCTGTCGTTATCGCAGTCTTTGTCGATTGCAATCAGTTCAAGGGTATTGCCTGAGGTTTCCCCTTTGGTCCACAGCCGCTGTTTTGAGCGACTAAAAAAGGTCACTTGTTTAGTGGCTAAGGTTTTCTCGAGCGCCGCTTTATCCATGTAGCCTAGCATCAATACTTTGCCGGTTAAGTGGTGCTGTACTATTGCAGGTACTAATGCGGGTACTGATGCAGAAACTGATGCTGGTGCTAGCCCAGCTTGGCCTTGTAGTTTGTCCCAGTCTAGGCTTGAACTGTCGAATGTGATGTCTGTCATCTGAGTTCTCTTTTCGTTAAAACTGTATGTTATAGACGTATGGCTATTTGATTGGCGTGCAAATATTGCTTTAACTCACCAATATCAATAATGCCTTTATGAAACACACTGGCGGCAAGGGCTGCGTCAACGTGAGCTTGTTCGAACACAGCTTTAAAGTGTTCCATGGTGCCGGCCCCCCCTGAGGCAATAAGCGGCACATCGCAAATGGCGCGCACCCTACTGAGCTGTTTGATGTCATAGCCGCCGCGCACGCCATCTTGATTCATGACGTTTAATACTATCTCGCCGCAACCGCGTTTTTGCACTTCTTCAACCCAATCTTGGGTATACCATTGGGTGTCCTTGGTGGCAGCTTCATCACCAGTGAACTGTTTCACTTTATAGCTATTGGAGGCAGCATCAAAAAAGGAGTCAATGCCAATCACTATGCACTGACGGCCAAATTCATCTTGTAGGCGCGATATTAAATCGGGATCTGTCAATGCTGGCGAGTTAATGGAGATTTTATCGGCGCCAAAGGCGAGCTTTTCCCGTGCTTGCGCTAGGGTTTTAATCCCGCCTGCAACACAGAAGGGGATATCAATTTGCTCTGCAACCCGGCTTACCCAAGATTTATCGATAACCTTGCCATGGGCACTGGCACTGATGTCATAAAATACGAGCTCATCGGCGCCTTCTAAGGCATAACGAGCCGCTAGAGGCACTATATCGCCGACAATTTCGTGATTGCGAAACTGCACTCCTTTAACCACTTTGCCATCTTTTACGTCAAGACAGGGGACTATGCGTTTGGCCAGCATTGTATTGCCTCCTTAACGGTAAATTGATTAATGAGCAGGGCTTTACCGATAATGATCCCAGCGGCTTTACTGCCCTTTATCGCGTTAACATCATCAAGGGTTGCAATGCCCCCAGAGGCTTGCCACAGGATAGTTGGGTAAGTGGCTGCAAGTTCGGTGTAAAGCTTGGTGTTGGCACCAGTTAAGGTGCCATCACGGCTAATATCGGTGACTAAAGCATGCTTAAGGGCTGTATTTTTACTGTCTGATTCACTGCCTGGGCGTTCAAACTCGGCCACCAAGGATTCAAGTGTTTTACCGCCAGCGGACTGCCAACCTGATACCGCGACAATTTTTTCGCCGTTCGCGTTAATGTTGACGTCAAGGGCTAGGCAAATGGCATCACTGCCGTATTTGTTGAGCCAGCTTTTCACAAGCTCTGGCTCTTTAACGGCTAAGGAGCCTATTACTACTCGTTTCACGCCAATGTTCAGCAACTCACTAACTTGCTGTTCGGTTCGAATACCGCCGCCCACTTGAATGTCCACATCAAGGCCTGCGACTAGCTCACTTATCAACTTAATTTGGCGCTGGTTTGGATCTTTAGCGCCGGTTAAGTCGACAATGTGCAGCAGTTTTGCCCCTTGGTCTTGGTAAGACTTAAGCTGTGCCAGCGGGCTTAAATCAAAGGTGGTCTTTTTGTCGTAGTCACCTTGGTATAAACGCACCACTTGGCCGTCAATTAAATCAATGGCTGGAATAATCATTGTGGCGCCTCCACGTTTAACTGATTGTTTAACTGCATGTTCAACCCGGTTTTAAGCCCCAGAAGTAAAAAGTTTTGTAAAATTTGTGCGCCCACTTTGGCGCTTTTTTCTGGGTGGAATTGCACCCCAAAAAAGTTGTCCTTGCCTATGGCGGCGCTAAAGGCTTCGCCATAAGTGCTGGAGGCGATAGTGTATTCGCTGATGGGCGCCCGGTAGCTGTGGACAAAATACACATAGCTGCCATTGTCTATGCCGATAAAAAGTGGATGACGCTTTTCTGTGTCAGGCAGTTCAATTTGATTCCAGCCCATGTGCGGCAGGGGCAGACCTTTACTGTCTAAGTCGCCAATCTCAGTGGGCACGAGTCCTAAACAGGCAATACTTTTATCGCTGCGATTACCATGTTCATTAGACAAGGATGCCAGCATTTGCATGCCAAGGCACACCCCCAACACGGGCTGAGTTAAGCTTTTAATCAGCTCGATTAAGTGCTTTTGTTTTAAGGCATCCATAGCAGCCCCAGCGGTACCCACCCCTGGAAGCACCACTCTGGCCGCATTTTTGATCACATCCACATCAGCGCTAACAACCACATTGGCATTTAGGCGTTCAAAAGCAAACCGCACTGAGGATAAGTTGGCGCAACCCGTGTCGATAATGACGGTTAAATCAGTATTTTGCGTGATACTTTTTTTAAAGTTTGCCATAAATTACAAGACTCCTTTACTGGATGGCAATTTATCACCTTCTACTTTCACCGCTTGGCGAAGGGTGCGACCTAAGACTTTAAACAGGGCTTCAACCTTGTGGTGATCGTTATCACCCGTGGAGCCTATGTGCAGTGTGCAGCGCAGGCCATCGGCGAAGGAGCGGAAAAAGTGCGGCACCATCTCTATGGCCATTTCGCCGACCATTTCACGTTCAAACTCGGCATTAAATTTAATGAAAGGGCGGCCTGAAATGTCCAGCAAACATTCGCCGCTGGCTTCATCCATGGGCAAGCTAAAACCAAAACGTGCGATACCGCGCTTGTCCCCTAATGCCTTTCGAATGGCATCACCAATGGCAAGGGCCGTGTCTTCTACGCTGTGGTGATCATCAATTTCTAAATCGCCATCGACCTGCACGTCCATTTTAAAGTTACCGTGGGTTTGAATTTGATCTAGCATGTGGTCAAAAAAGCCAATGCCGGTGTCAATCTTGCCTTTGCTTTGGCTGTCTAAGTCTATGGTGACCTTGATGTCGGTTTCTTTGGTGGTGCGCACCACGGTCGCCACCCGGCCTTTACTTAATAGCGCGTTAGTAATCGTGTCCCAATTCAGGGTTTGACGGTCATATTGATAACTTTTGATGCCCATGGCATTGGCAAGCTCAACGTCGGTTATCCGATCGCCAATGACCGCAGAGGTGGTAAAATCCACTTTACCTTGAGTTAAATAATCTTTGACTAAGCCAAGCTTGGGTTTACGGCAACTGCAGTTATCTTGATTAAAGTGCGGGCAAATCACCACATCATCAAACACCACACCTTGGCTTGCAAAAATTTGCATCATCATGTTGTGAGGCGCATCAAAGTCTGCCTTGGGGAAGGATGAGGTGCCCAAACCGTCTTGATTGCTGACCATGACTAAGCGAAATCCGGCTTTTTGCAATTTGAGCAGTGCAGGGATGACCTGTGGTTCAAACACCAGTTTTTCTAAACTGTCTAACTGTTTATCTATGGCGGGCTCTTCTACTAAGGTGCCATCTCTGTCGATAAATAAAATATTCTGTTTCATGCTAGTGACCTTAAACAATAGGGCGATGATTAGTTTTGTCTTTCTGGTTAGTTTTCTGAGCGTTTTAGTTCACTTTAGTAAAGAGCGAGATAATCGCATCGGTATCTTTTTCTGAGGTGAAGCTAAAGCGTATCGCATCCCTAAGGCGTGGATCTTTATAGGCCCTAGCAACAATGCCAGCATCTCTTAGCATAGTGGCGACATTGGCCACATCATCAAATTGAGCCAGCACATAGTTGCCCTTGGCGGAGAGTACCTTGGCACCATAGGCGCTTAGCGCATCGCTTAAGCGCTTACCTTGCTCAATTAGACAAGCAACTTGCGTGCGCATAGTGTCTATGCCCGTTGGACTTAAGGCTGATACAGCAAGCTCAGATACTGGCAATGGCACAGGGTAGGGCGCGATGACCCGCATCACTAACTCAATCACTTCATCATTGGCTAGCATAAAGCCGCAGCGGGCACCGGCTAAGGCGAAGGCTTTAGATAAAGTGCGCAGTACCACAAGATTAGGGTAGGAATCCAATAAATCCGCCACGCTGTATTCAGGGCAAAACTCGATATAAGCTTCATCAACAACCACTAAGGACTCAGGTGCTGCTTGGATGGCTTGCTCTATGTCAGCTTTTGCAATCACAGTGCCGGTTGGGTTATTGGGATTACAAATAAACACGATTTTGGCCTTGCCGACTGTTGCTTGCTGGATAAGAGCAGGCCACAGATCTGGTAACTGATAATCATGGGTTAAGCTAAGTGCGATGACGCCGACGTTAAAGGTGGCTGCACTGATGGCATACATGCCATAAGTGGGGCCAAAGCAAGCGATGCTGTCTTTTCCCGGCACACAAAAGGTGCGAATGAGTAATTCAATGGCTTCGTCGGCGCCGCGGCTCGCGATAATCTGGCTTGGTTTAACGCCAGAATAGCGGCTATAGGCATTAATTAATTCTGCTGGCTGACATTCTGGATAACGGTTCACCTTGTCTAAGTCACTATTATTAAAGGGGGACTCATTGGCATTGATCCAAATGTCCCCTTGGCCGCCAATGCGTCTAGCACTTTGGTAGGGGGTTAAGCTCAGTAATTCAGGCCTTGCAAGGGCGCGTGGATTAAAGCGTGTCATAGCGTTTTCCCTCAGTGGCTAACCCGTCATAGGCTAAAGAATCTAATCGCAGGGCAATGGCATTTTTATGGGCATCTAACAGCTCATTTTCAGCCAGCACCATCACCGTCTTGCCTAGCGTTTGCAAACCTTGGGGGCTAAGCTCTTGGACGGTAAAACGGCGACTAAAGTCAGCCAGTGACAAACTTGAAACCGAGCGGCTATAACCATAGGTGGGCAGCACGTGGTTAGTGCCGCTGGCATAATCCCCAACAGATTCAGGGGTGTAAGCGCCTAAAAATACCGAGCCTGCGCCGCGAATTTGCTTAAGTACCTCACGGGGCTTAGCCGTTTGAATAATTAAATGCTCTGGGCCATAGCGATTGGACACTTCGGCGGCCTGTTCCATATCACTGACAATGATGCTGCGACTGCATTCAAGGGCTTTTGCGGCGATATCTTTACGGCTCAACTGCGCTAGTTGCTCGGTTAATGCCATATTCACTTGCTCTGCCAGTAACTGGGAATCTGTCACTAGCATGACTTGTGAATCTTCGCCGTGCTCAGCTTGAGACAATAAATCCGCGGCAACAAAACTAGGATTGGCGCCACTGTCTGCAATCACTAGCACTTCGGATGGACCCGCTGGCATATCGATGGACACGCTAACTCGGCTATCTTGGGACACTAAACGTTTAGCTTCAGTGACATAGCGATTACCTGGGCCAAAAATTTTATCTACATTGGGGATAGACTCTGTGCCAAAGGCTAACGCAGCAATGGCCTGTGCACCGCCCACCTGAAAAATATCCGTAATGCCGCACACGTTAGCAGCATAAATAATGGCATCGTTAATGGGCGGCGGGCTCACCAGTATGCGCTTCTCGCAGCCGGCAATTTTTGCAGGTAGGGCGAGCATCATCACGGTTGAAATCAGCGGCGCAGTGCCGCCAGGAATATACAAACCCACACGTTCAATGGGCTCACTTCTAAGCTCACAGCGAATGCCCGCTTGGGTTTCTATATCAACCCCTTGAAACACCTGCGCCCGGTGAAAGCTTTCAATATTGCTCACAGCTTGGGCTACCGCTTGTTTGACATCTAAACTCACACGATTGCAGGCGGCAGTGATTTGCTCAGCCGTCAGTGCAAGCTCCGTGAGCTCAACACCATCGAAACGCTTGTTAAAGCGTAATAAAGCCGCATCGCCTTGGTTGCAGATCTGTTCAATAATATCCCGCACGCTTTGCAAGGCACTTAAGTCACCAATTAAGGGGGAGCGCGCTAAGGTTTGTTGCTGTTGTGTACCAGATAACCTATTCCAATTAAGCATTTTCATCAGCTTACCCCATCATTTTTTCAATGGGCATCACTAAGATGGAGCTAGCACCTAGGGCCGTTAATTGCTCCATGGTGTCCCAGAATAAATCTTCAGTGCTGACGGCGTGGATAGCCACGCGGTTGGTATCATCATTTAATGGCAATACTGTGGGGTTTTCCGCACCGGGTAGCAGGGCGATGATTTGTTCTAAGGTTTCAGTTGGGGCGTGCAATAAGATGTATTTACTTTCACGGGCGCGGATAACGCCGTTGGCACGGGAAAGAATTTTATTGATTAGCACCTGTTTTTCCGCTGTTTGCGCTTCATTAGACTGAATAATGCAAGCACTTGAGCGGTAGATAACCTCGGTTTCATACAGGCCGTTGGCTTCTAAGGTTGCGCCAGTTGATACTAAGTCGCAGATGGCATCAGAAAGCCCTGCACGAGGCGCCACTTCCACCGAGCCTTTAAGCATGCAATCGCTGTAGTTTATGCCTTTTTCAGCCATAAAGCGGCGTAATAAATTAGGGTATGAAGTAGCAATGCGAAGGCCGCTAAGGGAGGTGACATCTTGATAGTCAAATTCATTGGGCACGGCTAAAGACAGCCGGCATGAACCAAAATCTAATTCCCGCAACTTGATGAAGGTCGATGGCTTATTTAGGGTTTGACGCTCAATTTGCTCTTCTTCCAGTACGTTCTCGCCAATGATCCCAAGGTCAACCACGCCGTCCATCACAAGCCCCGGAATATCATCATCACGGACCCTAAGTAGATCGATAGGCATGTTGTCTGCGTGGGCAATTAAGCGCTGTTCGTTAACGGTGAATTTTACCCCACAGCTTTTAAGCAATTGCTGAGACTCTTTCGATAAACGACCCGATTTCTGAATGGCGATACGTAAACGTTGTGTGCTTGGCATAGTGTTGTCCTTCAAGTAAATTAGTTAAAAGCTATTTATAAGTTGTTGCTTATGAATCGTGCTAAATCATTTATTTGAGGGGCTTTATGGGCTATTGGCGATGTTATTTTTGACACCAGATAGCAAAAAACCCCTGAAATTCCTTCCAGGGGTTTTGTGTTATATAAATATATCACCGCCAGAAGGATACAGTCCTTCGGCAGTAAGCATCCGAAGGCTACCGCATAGGGTGATGATGGTGCATGCTAGTCTTCAGTAAGTTCATGGGATGCTCGCTTTGGCTATTTATTAATTATTTAAATTCGTTGTTTTATGGCCTGCGATTAAATGGCAGTTCCATAACTGAGTTAAGACACTAACCCGATTTTTTTTTGAATGCAATAGCTGATGACGAGCTTTTTATTATTAAGGCGTTAACATGAATGATTTTCACTTTGCCATATGGCCTACTCGCATTAAGCCAAACTTTGCCATATGGCCTACTCGCATTAAGCCAAAATGAGCAAAGCGATTGGCAGTTTACCGCTAACTTAAGCATAATGACGCCAATATTGTTTATTGGTAGTTATCTTGGCTTCACATCTTTTATCACAAGTGTCAGCGGTCATGGGGCCAAACGGTGCCTTGTCTCGCCACGTGCTTAAATACCGTAGCCGTCAGATCCAAATCGATATGGCGCTGGCTGTGTGTGAGGCGATAGAGCACAAGCAAAATTTGGTGGTAGAAGCGGGCACTGGGGTGGGTAAAACCTTTGCTTATCTTATCCCCGCGCTCCTGAGTGGCAAACAAGTGCTGCTAAGTACAGGCAGTAAAAACCTTCAAGATCAATTGTTTTATAAAGATTTACCCGCACTACTTACCATGCTGAAATTGCACCCTAAGCTCGCCTTGCTCAAAGGGCGCAGCAATTATTTGTGCCAGCTGCGTTTACAGCAAGCCATGGAATATGCCAGTCGCAATAGCGAGCAGGCGCTGGATCATTTACTGAAAATTTCCCAGTGGGCCAGCGTAACCAAGGACGGTGATATCGGCAATTTAACCACAGTGCCAGAGCACAGTAATGTGATTGAAACCGTGGTGAGCACAAAAGAAAGCTGCACTGGCAGTCACTGTGGCCATTATGAAGCCTGCTTTACCCGTAAAGCCCGTCTCAGAGCCATGGAGGCCAAGGTTATTGTGGTTAATCATCATTTATTTTTTGCCGATAAACTGCTTAAAGATACCGGTTTTGCAGAGATACTGCCTGATGCAGATATTGTGATATTCGATGAAGCCCATCAATTGCCGGATATCAGCATTCGCTATTTTGGCCAACAGTTTTCAACTAAACAGATTACCAGTTTGCTGGCTCATGTGATGGACATTCAGCGCCAAGAGCTAGGGGACACGATTCAAATCAGTGAGTGTTGCCAGCAAGCGGGACATGCACTCAGCCAATGGCTTGCAGCCCTTAATCAATCTCAACTAACAGATTGGCGTAATGCCTTAAAAGATAAAGTAATATCTCAGCTATCATGGGCATTGTTGTCGGCGTTAACTCAAATAAGTCAACTGCTTTTACATCATCTAGGGCGAAGTGCAGCGCTTGATCTTGCCGTTGAGCACCTGCAAGCGCTTACGCCAAAACTTGCCGCCTTTTTTGAATGTAATGACGTGCAAGCGGCCTACAGCGTGGCACTCAATCGTGGCGGCGCCATGTTAAGTATTTCACCCATAGATGTGGCTAAACAATGCCAGAGTTTATTTGCAACCGATACACGCTGGATTTTCACCTCGGCGACCCTGCAGATGGAGCGCTCCTTAGGGCACTTTTGCAAGCAAATTGGTCAGGCTAAGGCGAGGCAACTCATTATGGACAGCCCGTTCGATTACCCAAAACAGGCACTTTTTTGTGTGCCGCGGCATTTAGCTAAATCTGCCCAAGGGTCGCAAACAGCCAAGCAGCTGGTGGATATTTGCGTGCCTGCCATTAATGCCGCCAAAGGACGCACTTTTGTGCTATTTACCAGTCATCAGATGTTAGAACAGGTTGCTGTATTACTTAGAGCGCGGGTGAATTATCCCTTATTAGTGCAAGGGCAAGGCAGTAAGCAACATTTATTGGATAAATTTAAACTGTTAGGCAATGCGGTGTTACTGGGTACTCAGAGCTTTTGGGAAGGGGTGGATGTGCGCGGCAGGAATTTAAGTTGCGTCATCATAGATAAATTACCCTTTGTGCAGCCAGATGATACCTTGTACCGCGCAAGAGCTGCCAATGCTGAGCGCCAAGGGCTTGATCCTTTTAGCCATATTTCATTGCCCCAAGCTGTGATAAGCCTCAAGCAAGGCGTTGGGCGGCTTATTCGCGATGAAAGGGACGCAGGGGTGCTCATCTTGTGTGACAATCGCATCGTCAACCGTGCTTATGGGCAAGCTTTTGTGCTGTCTTTACCGCCAATGAGCCGCACGCGGGATTTAGATAAGGCGCTGCACTTCTTAAAACAGATCCCATAAGTTATCATTAGCGCCATTATTAGTATTTTTTAGATTTGGTTTTCATGACGACACAAATAACCTCAAGCATTCTAGCCTTAGACACCTGCACCGAATCTTGCTCTGCTGCACTGAGTTATCAGGGCCAAGTGTTTTCTCGCATCGCTGATGCCCCTAGGGAGCACAGCCAGCGTTTACTGCCCATGATAGATGAAGTGTTAAAAGAGGCGGGCGTGAATTTGGCTTCACTGGACGTCATCGCTTACGGCCGCGGTCCTGGGAGCTTTACCGGTATTCGCATTTGTACCAGCATGACTCAAGGGTTAGCGTTAGGGCAAGATTTGCCAGTGATAGGTATTTCCACACTGGCAGCCATGGCACAAATGGCTATTAATGAACATGGTGCTAAGCAAGTGTTGTGCGCCATCGATGCGCGCATGAATGAAGTCTATTGGGCGCAATTTGTGGATGCCAATGGCATTGCAGTTTTAGTGGGGAAAGAGCAAGTCAGTTCACCTGACTTAGTTGAATTTACTTTGGATAACAGTCACGAGACTCAGGCCTGCGGCACTGGGTTTGATGCATATCCTCAGTTGCTTAACTTAGGTAACATTGAGCGCTTAATTGAAGTGAATTTCCCCGATGCGCGTGCCATGTTAACCTTAGCTCAAGTGGGCATAACTGCAGGGCAGACCACAAGTGTGGATGATTTAGCCCCTGTGTATCTGCGAGATACTGTGACGTGGAAGAAATTACCCGGTCGTGAATAAATGTGCGTGTTTTAGGCATATTTTACTGCTATATTTTCTGAGCTATGTCTATTTTGAGTTATAGCGTGATCTATTGGATGATTAAGGCTGTGCGAACCTAGGCGAGAAGATGCAGGCAAATTTACATACTATTTCTGTTCCCCAGTCTAGTCTCAGCCAAGCGGTTGCGGCTAATCGACCGGCTGCGCCTACTGTTCCAGCGGTTGAAAATGTGTTGTTGCCACCTCAGACCAGTAATGACGCAGCGCCTCAGGTTTTGCAAAGTGAAACTCAGCCCCAAGCGTTAAGCTCAGATGAGTTAGCCATGATGCAACTCAAGCGGGATGCAAAGCTTGAATACGATAACAACACTCGTACTCAACAAGGGGCCATCGCCAGTTATTTAAACACTCAACATGCCGCTAAACGTGATGAAATTCAACAAATGGTAGGTATCGACCTTTATGCCTGATGTTGGCCCTGCTATTAGCGTTATCCCCAGCCGTTCGCGTTTTTTGTTCGAATTAATCACCGCCTTCGTAATGACTCGTGTGCCTTATCTTAGTGTGCCTTTTAAGTGGCTGGAAAGTTATTTTCATGAAGTTTCTCATGGTGTTGGCGCCCTATTAACGGGGGGGGCCGTAAGTCATATTCAGTTGTTCCCCAATGGCGCAGGACTTTGTTTCACTCAAGGGGGCAGTCAAGTGGTGACGGCATTTGCCGGTTACTTTGGTGCAGCGTTGTGGGGCTGGTTAATTTTTTCTTTAGCAAACTCAAGGATCAAAGCCAGAGCAAGCCTTGGGATATTGGGCTTTTGCGTCTTGATGTCTTTGGTGCTTTGGGCTAGAGATTTACTCACAATTGTAATTCTTTTCAGTTTGTTAATACTGTTCTTACTGCCGCTTAAATTACCAAACTGGGCTGGTTTACAGTCCTTGCTACGCATGTTAGGTTTGATGGTTATTCTCAATGCCATGGCAAGTCCTATGGTGCTATTTGGCCTAAGCGATCAAGGAGATGCGGTTAAACTTGCCGACCTTACTTGGATCCCGGCTGGATTGTGGGTATTGGTCTGGCTTGCTTCAAGTGCAACAATTTTATGGTTTTGCTGGTCTAGTGTGAGTCGTCATAATCAAAAACAGCAATAATAGCGAACAGCACAAAAATAGTGAAAGTGCTAAGCGAGTGGTTAGCTTGCTGTAATGAATCATGGGGCCAATTTTATACACAGATGATTTTTGGAATGGTTTTTAAGGATAAATAATGAATATTACATCGAACACATTAACCCTAGCTGCAATGGGAGTCCTACTTGGGCTTATCAGCACCGCAACTATGGCTCATGCTGACGGCCATTTAACTGCCGCAACTCAAGGCGTGAACGTCAATACTCAACTTATGGCGGCGGTGAATAGCAGCGTCAGGAAAAAAGACAATACTTTACGCGATCAATACCGTCACCCCGCAGAAACCTTAGCTTTTTTTGATGTAAAACCTACAGATACCGTGATAGAACTCTGGCCTGGCACTGGTTGGTATACTGAAATTTTAGCGCCATATTTGGCGAAACAAGGCCATTATGTTGCCGCAGGATTTGAGACTGAACCTAAACAAGACACCCCAGGGAATAATTTCCGTGCTAAGGCGGGTAAAGCCTATCAAGCGTGGTTAACTGATAATAAAGCTCAGCTTGGACCTGTTCACAATGTGGTGCTAGATCCTCCTTCGCGCTTAACTTTGGGCACGCCTGAGTCTGCCGATGTGGTATTGACCTTTAGAAACCTACATAACTGGGCGATGCAAGATCAGTTAGAAGGGGTATTTACTGCAGCTTATCAGGTGCTTAAGTCCGGTGGCACTTTTGGTGTGGTTGAACACAGAGCCAAACCTGGCATGAAAGCTGAATCAGGTTATATGGATCAAGCCGCTATGGTCGCTTTGGCAAATAAAGTGGGCTTTAGCTTAACCGACAGCTCTGAAGTTAATGCTAATCCTAAAGACACTAAAGATCATCCTAAAGGCGTGTGGACCTTGCCGCCTCGTTTAGCCTTAGATGCCCAAGATAAAGCTAAGTATCTGGCTATCGGTGAGAGCGACCGTATGACCTTGAAGTTCATTAAAGTCGCACGTTAGACCTAAGCAAGTGGTTAACACTGTCTCTGGGTTAGCCACTGCTTTACCTCTGTATGAGTCTGCATAAACGTCTATTCGCTGTCCCATCACTGCATAACTATGGGGTCGATAATGCCCGCACATTCCACATCTACTGCTTTAACATCAGTGTCCTTAACGCTTCAGCTTGAACATATTCAATTAGGTGCTAAACGTTACGGCATGTCAGATAAGCCTATTATTTTAGCCTTGCATGGCTGGCTTGATAATGCTGACAGTTTTGCGCCATTGGCTGAAGCGATGAGCGATAATGGTTTGTTGGATGAGTTTCAATTATTGGCTGTCGATTGGCCAGGTCATGGCTTATCGGAACACAGAAAAGGGGCTTATCCGCTGCACTGGATTGATTATATATATGATTTAGATGTGTTGATTGAACACCTTCAGCAAGGAGATAAGACGCAGAAGATCTTGCTACTTGGGCACTCGTTAGGCGGGATTATTGCATCGGCTTACAATGCCAGTTTCCCCGATAACGTGTCACAGTTAGTATTGATTGAAGCCTTGGCGCCTCTGTTTGAATCCGTAGAGAAAGCCAAGATAAGACTGCAAAAAAGTATAGCGCAACATAAAAAATTCAATCTTAATCGTGACAAACCCACAAATTTTCATCCCGATTTAGCATTACTCAGCCAAGCTCGGCACAGGTTAACAGGCTTAGCTGTCCCTTGGTGTGAACTATTAATGGCCCGAAATACAGAATTAACACTTAATGGTTACCGATGGCGTAGCGATCCACGGCTTAAACTGGATTCAGCCTACCGATTTACTTTCGAGCAAGTCGACGCCCTAATGAGCAGCACCCATACGCCAAGCTTAGTTTTACTGGGTGAAAATGGTTTCGAGCAACTCAAGCAACAAACACAGACTATGGCTAAGTGGTTTGATAATGCCAAACAAGTGCAGCTAAAGGGGGATCATCATCTTCATATGGGCAATGCCACTGGGGTTGCAGCTGCGATTTCTGATTTTATCCATAGATAAATCACTAGAGTTTTTTATCTATTTATGTGATTATGGGCACAAATTAAAACGGCCGTATGATTAAAGCCGTGACCCAGATTACAAATAATAACAACACTGCGTCAGCCTAATAACGACCTAAAATAGCATTATCCTTGGCGCGGACTTACCACTCATTTACGTCTGCTGACAGAACAAAGTGTCAGGGCGGTGACATTAGGAGAGACAAGTGATTAAGCCTTGGATTAATAACTTGCCAGAAAACGTTCCAGCGGAAATTGACCCTGAGCATTTTTCGTCATTAGTAACCATGTTTGAATCGGCAGTGTCTAAATACGCTGACCAACCCGCGTTTATCAATATGGGTGCAACCATCACCTATCGCAAACTTGAAGAGCGTAGTCGCGCTTTTGCCGCCTATTTGCAAAATGAACTTAAACTCAGTAAGGGCGATCGTGTCGCCTTGATGATGCCGAATTTATTGCAATACCCCATCGCTTTATTTGGTGTGCTTCGCGCTGGCATGGTGGTGGTTAACGTCAACCCTTTGTATACCCCGCGTGAATTAAAGCACCAACTGGTGGATTCAGGTGCGAAAGCCATAGTTGTGGTATCGAACTTTGCTAAAACCTTGGAAGAGGTGGTGAGTGAGACCCCAGTCGAATCGGTTATTATTACTCGCCTTGGGGATCAGCTAAGTGCACCTAAGCGTACGTTAGTTAACTTCGTGGTGAAGTACATCAAAAAGTTAGTGCCTAAATATGATTTACCTCATGCATTATCATTTCGAGATTCGTTAACTAAAGGCCGCAGACTGCAATACATCAAACCTGAGATAAAAAGCGAAGACTTGGCCTTTTTACAATACACAGGGGGGACTACTGGGGTATCAAAAGGCGCGATGTTGTCTCATAAAAATGTGGTCAGTAACGTGTTGCAAGCTAATGGTGCCTACTCACCTGCTTTGGCTGATGGCAAAGAATTTGTTGTTACTGCATTGCCGCTGTATCACATATTTGCGTTAACAGTTAACTGCTTGTTATTTTTGCATAAAGGCAGCCAAAATCTACTTATCACCAACCCAAGAGATATTCCTGCGTTTGTGGGAGAACTGAAAAAATACCCATTCACGGCCTTAACTGGGGTGAATACCTTATTTAATGCGCTAGTGAATAATAGTGATTTCACCAGTTTGGATTTCTCTCGTTTGAAACTGTCTATTGGTGGGGGCATGGCGGTTCAAAAAGCGGTTGCTGAAAAGTGGCAATCGATAACCCAAACCCGTTTGTTGGAAGGTTATGGCCTAACTGAGGCATCGCCTTTAGTGACTTGCTGTCCGTATAATTTGAGTGGTTACAATGGCTCTATTGGTTTTCCTGCACCTTCAACCTTGATCCAAGTGCGTGATGATGCTGGCAATGAACTTGCCCAAGGTGAACGCGGCGAGCTGTTTGTTAAAGGTCCACAGGTGATGGATGGTTATTGGCAACGCCCAGAAGAAACCGCGAAAGTTATCGATAACAACGGCTGGCTGTCCACTGGTGATATAGGCTACATGGATGAAAAAGGCTTCTTTTTCATTGTTGACCGTAAAAAAGACATGATTTTAGTGTCAGGTTTTAACGTATTTCCTAATGAAGTTGAAGATGTGGTTGCCTTGCATCCCAAAGTGGTTGAAGTGGCTGCTGTTGGCGTGCCTAATGACGCCAGCGGTGAATTGGTAAAGATTTTTGTGGTAGCTAAAGATAAATCATTGACAGAAGATGAGCTAATTAAGCATTGTCGTCACCATTTAACGGGCTATAAAGTCCCTAAACTGGTAGAATTCAGAGACGAATTACCAAAAACCAATGTGGGTAAAATTTTACGCCGTCAGCTCAGAGATGAAGCGAATACAGCATAAAATAACAGCCGGCAATTGCCGGCTTTTTTAATGGAATATTATGCATCGCCAAGGCCTTACCCATACAGTCAGTGTTTTACAGCCTATGTTTTTATGCGGAGAGTATTTTGTTAGCTTTCGAATATATCAGTGACGATGCCAGCTTACGGGCACTTGTTGAACAGTACCAATCTAGCCCTTTATTAGTCCTTGATACTGAGTTTGTGCGCACTCGCACCTATTATGCAAGATTGGGATTGATCCAAGCTTATGATGGCAAGACATTAGCCTTAATCGATCCGGTCGCGATTGAAGATTTATCCCCTTTTTGGCAGTTGTTAATTGCACCTCATATTACTAAATTAGTGCATTCTTGCAGTGAGGATTTAGAGGTCTTTGCTCACTATGGCAATTGTCAACCAGCGCCTTTGTTTGATAGCCAAATTGCGGCCAGTTTAGCAGGATTAGGCCATGGGCTAGGCTATGCCAAATTGGTTCAAGAGTGCTTAAATGTTGAGATAGACAAAGGTGAGTCGCGCACGGACTGGATGAAGCGTCCGCTTTCTGAGGCCCAGCTGCAGTATGCCGCTAACGATGTATTCTATTTATATCGTCTTTATCCTCTGTTGCTTGAAAAGCTTAATGCTAATGGCCGCGTGGACTGGCTACTTGAAGAAGGCCTGCGCATGACTGAAGATAGGTTGTCGTTGCCAGATGGGGAGAGCGCTTACATCAAAGTAAAGAATGCTTTCCAGTTATTGCCTGATCAATTAGCGTATTTGAAAGTGATGAGTAAATGGCGTCTAGAGAAAGCCTTAGCTAAAGATTTGGCTTTAGGCTTTGTGGTGAAAGATCATGCCTTAATTGCTCTAGCTAAGAAACAGCCGAGCAGCATTGCTGAACTTAATCGCATGAGTGAACTAACTGAGCAAGAAAAGCGTATTCACGGTCGCGATCTTATCCGTATTTTAGCCACCGCAGATCTTGATAATTTACCTGAACAACTCGATGTTATCGCATTAAAGCCTGGCTATAAGTCGACCTTTAAAGAAATAAAAAATACCATCACTGAACTGTGTGAAGAGTTAGAAGTGCCGGTAGAATTTTTAGGCTCTAAACGCCTTATTCATGAGTTTTTATTGTGGTTATGGCAAGGTAAAACCACGGCTATGCCATTATTGCTGACAGGGTGGCGCGGAGCTATCGTGGCTGATGTGCTAGCAGAGTTCAGTTTTTCGCAATAAAATAATAAGCAAAATATACATTTAAGGCCCATATAATGGGCCTTAAATGTATTTTAGCGATTATTTTGAGTCTGGCAGAGTGACATTAAGCTCTAAGACAGACAAGTTGTCATCATTCTGATCTAATTGCACGGACACTTGGTCTTCAGATATCTGTACATATTTACGGATCACTTCGATAATTTCTTGCTTCATTTTAGGCAAATAATCAGGTGCACTGCGGCCGTTGCGTTGATGCGCCACAATGATTTGCAGACGCTCCTTGGCTAAGCTTGCTGTGTTTGGTTTTTTTGTACTTCTGAAATAATCGAGTAATGACATAATTAGCTACCAAATATCCTTTTAAGAAACCCTTTCTTCTCCTCAGAAACAAATCTGAAGGCTACCTCTTCACCAAGTAGTCGTGCCACGGTATCACTGTAAGCAAGGCCTGCATCACTTTCTTGATCGATAATCACAGGTACACCTGAGTTTGATGCCTTAAGCACAGCTTGTGATTCAGGAATAACGCCTAAAAGGTTAATCGCCAAAATGTCATTAACATCTTCAACGCTAAGCATTTCACCGGTTTTTACTCGAGCAGGAGAGTAGCGGGTTAACAATAAGTATTCTTTAATGGGTTCAAGGCTCATTTCAGCACGGCGTGAACGGCTTTGCAACATGCCTAAAATACGGTCAGAGTCTCGAACTGAACTGACTTCAGGGTTAGTGGTCACAATGGCAATATCAGCGAAATAAAGCGCCATCATCGCGCCTTGTTCAATCCCAGCAGGGGAATCACAGACGATAAAGTCAAAGTCTTTACTTAAATCATCTAATACGCGGCCCACGCCTTCTTTGGTTAAGGCATCTTTATCGCGGGTTTGTGATGCAGGCAATATAAAGAGCTTATCGCAACGCTTATCTTTAATTAACGCTTGATTTAGGTTTGCTTCACCATTGATGACATTGACAAAGTCATACACGACTCGGCGTTCACAACCCATGATTAAATCAAGGTTTCTTAAGCCAATATCGAAATCGATAACTACGGTTTTGTGACCTTTAAGGGCTAAACCAGTAGCAATCGCTGCACTCGATGTTGTTTTACCCACACCGCCTTTACCTGAAGTGACAACAATAATCTGTGCCATGTTTATCTCTATCCTTTTAGTTGCCTTTATTGAGGCAATGTTTCGACCATTAACGACTCACCATCACGACGGATGCAAGCGCGCTTATCTAAACTGTGTTGTTGTAAGTGTTCTGCTAACCAATATTGTCCTGAAATAGATACGAGTTCTGCTTCAAGAGAATTAGCAATGATCACACTGTTGTGATCCCCAGCAGCACCCGCCATGGCTTTTCCCCTTAGGGCGCCATAAATATGAATACTGCCATCGGCGATGACTTCTGCGCCATTACCTACAGCACCAAAAATAACTAAATCAGCATTTTTAGCGTATATTTGTTGTCCAGAACGCACATTTTGCTTCACGACTTTGGTTTCTCGTTGCGGCAAAGGGGCTGTTGTTGCTTGCTTTCCCGATTTTATCACCGCAAGACCTAACGCTCTTGCTTGATCGATTAATGCTGCACTTGCTTCTGTGATACCGACAATAATAAGTTGCCTATCGATAAGCAAGGATTTTAATGCACTAAGATCTAAGTCGTGTTTTTCAACGGCTTTAAGATTTATCACTAAGGGCGCGCCGATAAAAAATTGTGGTGCCTGAGACAGTTTTTGATCCAGTTCTGCAGCTAAGGCAATGAGATCATGATTTTTGATATGAAGTACTGACAGAGTAAAAGAAGTGGCCTTTAACTCGAGACTTTGTTTGCTCATCTCGGTACTTTTCCCTAAAAATTGTGCAGTTCAAAACTGAATTAGAATTATTTTATTAATTGACCATGTTATAGTGTGCAATCTTGAGTAGCAAGGTTGAACCTTGGGAAATTTATCTTAAAATGATTTGTACAGTTTATAAAAGTCGCCGAAAGGCTGATACCTATTTATTCGTTGAGAAACGAGATGATTTCACTTCTGTCCCTGAAGCACTGATGGAGATGTTTGGTCCGCCGCATTTAGTGATGTTGGTGCCATTATCAAAGCGCACCAGTTTGGCGATGGCAGATATTGAAAAAGTAAAAAATGAGCTTAAGGATAAGGGATTCTACTTGCAATTACCGCCACCTAAAGCCAATTTACTCGAAGAACACAAATTAAGTTTAGGGATAGATAAATACGCACTATAGTAAATAGTCTTGTGAGTTAATTTAATTTGCGTCGATTGAAAATATGAGATCAGGATGATTTATGTTTTGCAAGTCCGTAGCATTATTTTGCGCTTATTTTCTTTACTGTAGTCTTGCCTTGGCACAAGTTGCCTTAGGGCAAGAAAATGCAGTGAACTTCGCTGAATATTTATCAGGGCTTAAGCGTGTGGCATTAGAAGCTAATGTCTCTCCGATGACAGTAGCGCAGCATTTCCCTAAAATTAAGCCTTTTAAACGTGCTGTAAAATCCAGCCATTCTGTTGATTACACCAATCTTGAACAATATATTCCAGCATCCGTTCCCGATATTTTAGTTAGCACAGGGCGTGTATTTTACCAAGCAAATGAACGTGGTTTTGATCAAATTGCGGCTAAATATGGAGTGCAACCACGATTTCTTATCGCCCTGTGGGGATTAAGTTCTGACTTTGGTGAACGCCAAGGGCATTACCCTGCATTATCTGTATTAGCGTCATCGGCATTTGAAGCCAATCAAACTGGGCAAGTTAATCACTACGGTGAGCTATTTTATGTGGATGAATTTATTGCAGCCCTTAAAATCTTAGAGCGCTACCCCTACCGTTTCGAGCAACTGACTAGCAGTCAGCAAGGCACTATGGGCCACATGCAAATTCGACCTAGCCAATTTCTTGCCTATGCTAAAGACGGTAGCGGGGATGGCTATATTGATATTTGGCATGACATTAACGATGCCATGGCAACCACTGCCAATATGCTTCAAGGGATAGGCTGGCAAGCTGATTCGACTTGGGGACGGCAAATTAAGGCGACTCAAGGCATCAATGAACACGACATCAGTCTTGCAATGCAAAAGCCCTTTACTGAATGGCAGCAACTTGGAATTCGACGCTTTGATGGTGGTGACTTACCTAAGCGTGATGATATGAGAGCTTCTCTACTGGCACCAGATGGTACTAATGGGCGCCTATATTTGGTTTATTTTAATTACCGCGCTTTAAAACGGGTCAATCAAGATGACAGATATTTATTAGCTGCGACTTATTTGTCAGAAAGGATTAAATAATACTGCCAGATCCGTGTATTATGCGGCGACTTTTTATTTATTGTAGGCGTGATATTGAGTATGGCTTTTTGGACAGAGAAAACCTTAGCAGAGATGACTTCAGCAGAATGGGAGTCTTTGTGTGATGGCTGCGGCAAATGCTGTTTAAATAAGCTGATTGATGATGAGACAGAAGAGCTCTACTACACTAATGCGAGCTGTCACTTACTCAATCTAGAAACTTGCAGTTGCAAGCGCTACCCTGAGCGATTCGAATACGTGCCTGAATGCACAGCCATTACCATAGACAATATTGCCTCTTTGACTTGGTTACCTGACAGCTGTGCCTATCGCAGGTTGTATCAAGGCCGCACCCTCCCAAGCTGGCATCCTCTGTTGACGGGCTCTAAAGAGGCCATGCACCAAGCTGGGATCTCAATTAAAGATAAAACCATCAGTGAAACCAAAGTGCGTGAAATCGAAGATCACATAGTACTTTGGCCGTTAAAAGACATAGATTAACCAACAACAATATATAAAATTAATTTTAAATCAGATGCTTGACTGTGATTAGCAAGAGATGGAAGGCTTGTTTATTTTTTGCCGCGAGCCTAATTGGTTGCGGCAAAAATCTAGTGTGACTTAGTCTAGTTGTAAGGGTTTGTTGATTTTTTATAAATTAACCCTGGGTACAGCATTACTATAAATGCAATACAGTAGCCAGTAAATGCCAACAGTGTCCACTGGGCCATGCTTAACGATAATAACGTCCAAGGTATATCACTGCACATACCCGTAGGCATAAATACTGATGGCATCCATGCATCTAATGGCATCCAAGTTGGAAATTCTGGATAGAATGAGCAGGTTGCAAAGGGTGATGGATAGGCCTGCATTTGGTAAAGCTCATAGGATAATTTTGCTCCCCACGCCGCACTAACACCCCAAATTGCCATCCCCACAAACCTTGCTAGCCAGAGTTTGGGCGCAAGGCTACCAATAAGACCTGCAATAAAAAGCCCTAATACCGCAACACGGATGTAAATACACATTACACAAGGGTCAAGTAGCATTACATATTGAAAATACAGTGCTATGGCTTCAAGGCCTAATGCGCTGAGCATTAATATTAACCATGCGCTTCTATGTTGGCTAAATGCCACTAATGTAGACAAGATAAACTCCTATGTTTTGTTATCACGGAATACAAAAATATAATAAAAAAACACCCTCGCAAGAGGGTGTTGAATAGCTAAAAGGTAAAGTATTTAATGATTAATGTCCAATGACACTTTCAGTTAACTCTTTAGCTGAATGATGCATAAGCAAGTTATGATCATAAAAGTATTGGGTCATTTCAACTAAGAAGCCCGATTCAATAGTCACAATACCGACAATTGATAATACTATGGTGTAAGGCAATGCCATGATAACCATGCGACCATAGGACAGACGAATAAGTGGTGCAAGTGCTGATGTCAGCAAGAACAAGAAGGCTGCTTGACCATTAGGTGTTGCTACCGAAGGTAAGTTAGTACCTGTATTGATGGCGACAGCTAATAAGTCGAATTGGTCTCGAGTAATTTGGCCACTGAGTAGTGCACTTTTCACTTCATTGATGTAAACCGTACCAACAAAGACGTTGTCACTGACCATAGATAACAAGCCGTTAGCGATATAAAATACCACCAACTGAGAGTTACCATCAAAGCTTAACGCCCATTGGATCACAGGGGCAAATAACCCTTGATCTATGATAACGCCGACGACGGCGAAAAATACGGCCAATAATGCAGTGAACGGCAAGGCTTCTTCAAACGCTTTACCTAGTGAGTGCTCATCGGTAATACCGTTAAAGGCAGTGGTTAAAATAATGACGGACAAACCAATTAAGCCTACAGAGGCTAAATGCAAAGCTAGGCCTGCGACTAACCAGATCCCCACGAGGGCTTGAATGACTAACTTTACTTTATCTCGATCGCTGCGATTAGCATCTTCGTAAGCATCATAATCACTTAAGATTTTATGTACGCTATCAGGAAGCTGGGCACCATAGGTAAACCACTTCATTTTCTCGACCACGATACAAGTTAAAAAACCTGCAAATAGCACTGGCAGTGTCACAGGCGACATGCGAATAAAGAACTCACTAAATTGCCAATGTGCTTGGGCTGCGATGATAAGGTTTTGTGGTTCACCGACCATGGTGCATACACCACCTAACGCAGTACCGACACCAGCGTGCATCAATAGGTTACGAAGAAAACCACGAAATGCTTCTAAATCATCACTATTAAGCTGGCCTTGAGCTTCAGAGGTGTGGTCATGATCAGATCCGAAATCTTTCCCTGATGCAACTTTATGATAAATAGAGTAAAAACCAATACCTACTGCGATAATTACGGCAATCACGGTAAGTGCATCGAGGAAAGCTGATAGGAAGGCCGCTGCAATACAAAACAGCAAGGATAAAGAGGTTTTAGAGCGTACTTTAGTGATCATTTTAGTGAACACGAACAGCAATAGCTGCTTCATAAAGTAGATGCCAGCCACCATAAAGATCAGCAATAACAAGACTTCTAAATTAGCTTGAATTTCATGCAATACTTGGGAGGGAGAGGTCATGCCGATAACGACAGCTTGAATGGCTAATAAGCCGCCAGGTTGTAACGGGTAACATTTAAGTGCCATAGCAAGGGTGAAAATAAACTCAACAACCAGTACCCAGCCAGCAACAAAGGGGCTGATATAGAAAAAAATTAACGGATTGATGATAAGAAAAGACAAAATAGCGAGTTTGTACCATTTAGGTGAATTCCCTAAAAAGTTCACAAATAACGCATCAATTTTGTTTGCAGGCATAGACGCCTCTCCAATAGTTTGAAAGTTAACTCGAAGGGTGCCTACGTTGGACACCCCTAATTTAATCGCTGTAACAACCACCCCAAAATATTCAGTTTTTAGCTGAATACACGACTTGTGAGTTCAACTGCAGTGTTTATCGTTGATAACATTGACGTTACAATATCTCAGTCCATAGTTGAAAGCTAATATAGGATGAAAAAAATAGAAACAATTTCAATCAAGCCCTTGCTTTGCTTGCATGTCCATTTGCGGGCGGACAGTTTAACGTAAACCTAAAATCATTGTAACGCATCAAAGTGTGATCAGCGTCCTAAATGCTGAATTATTAACATTTAACTGACCTGATCTGGTTCTAGCTATAGTGTTTTTAGGAAGGAGTGAGGGGATCACACACTGGAGTTGAATATCAATGGTTTCCATTTTTGATGGCTCTGGTATGATCAGTCCATTAAATCGCAATGGGATGTTTAGGCTGATGATTATCAATGCCAAAGGACCTGCAAGTTTTGCAGAGAAGTATATTGTACGTTCTATTTGGGATAATAAATTCCCGCCAGGTTCTATTTTACCCGCAGAACGAGAATTATCAGAGCTTATCGGTGTCACTCGTACCACGTTACGTGAAGTACTGCAGCGCCTTGCCCGTGATGGCTGGCTTAAAATTCAGCATGGCAAACCAACTCAAGTGAATAATTTTTGGGAAACCTCTGGTCTTAATATTCTTGAGACCATTGCTGATTTAAATCCTGAAGGTTTTCCTGTGTTGGTTGACCAATTATTGTCAGCGCGAACCAATGTCAGCGCTATTTATTTCCGCGGTGCCTTGCGCAATAATCCTGAGCAAGCAGTCGAAGTCTTAGCGGGCATTCATCAACTTGAAAATACCGCTGAAGCGTTTGCAGAGTTTGATTATCAATTACATCACAAACTTGCATTTTCATCGGGTAATCCATTGTATGTATTAATATTAAATGGATTTAAAGGTCTGTATAGTCGAGTTGGACGTTATTATTTCTCAAGTAGCGATGCTAGAGCTTTGGCTTTAAATTTTTATGTCGAACTTGAAAAGCTCGCTTTAGCTAAAAACTACCTTGATGTACCAGCAGTGATGCGCGGCTATGGAATTAATAGCGGAAAAATGTGGCAAAGATTACGGGATGATATGCCCGCCGATATCGCTCAAGATAAGAGCTAACTCGCCATAAAAAATGCCCTTTTGAGGGCATTTTTTATTTGTATTGACGGTAGATTATTAATAGCGACCCTTTTGAGAGCACAAGTCAGCCAAAGTTTATTCTAAGGTTTCTTTGACGCATTTTCCTAACAGAGTTATCTCTCCTTGCTCATCAATTTGCTCTAGGGATACATCAAAGCCCCATAACCTGTGAAGGTGTTTAAGTACCTCTTCTAAGCTGTCATCTAATGGAATGTGGTTATTTGGGATATATCTTAAGGTTAGCGAACGGTCACCATTAATTTTTACATTTTGCACTTGGATATTAGGCTCTAAATTCGACAAATTGTATTGCTGAGATAATTTAAAACGAATGTCTTTGTAGCCTTGCTCATCATGAATGGCGGAAATAGACATCTGGCTGCGTTTTTCATCATCGAGAATACTGAAGAATTTAAAATCACGAATGACTTTAGGAGAGAGATATTGGCTAATAAAGCTTTCGTCCTTAAAGTTTTTCATGGCGAAATGCAGTGTGGTTAGCCAGTCGCTGCCGGCAATATCGGGGAACCATACTTTATCTTCTTCTGTCGGGTGCTCACAAATACGGCGAATGTCCACAAACATGCTAAACCCCAGAGCATAAGGATTGATACCTGAATAATATTTACTCTTGTAGCTAGGTTGTGCCACTACGCTAGTGTGGCTTTGGAGGAACTCCAACATAAACCTATCAGTGACTAAGCCATCATCGTACAGATGGTTGAGGATAGTGTAATGCCAGAAGGTGGCCCAGCCTTCGTTCATGACTTGGGTTTGTTTTTGTGGATAAAAATACTGGGCCATCTTACGCACTATCCTGACGATTTCTCGCTGCCAAGGCTCTAATAGGGGCGCTTTTTTCTCAATAAAGTAGAGGATGTTTTCCTGTGGTTCGGCAGGGAAATTGGGTTTATTGCTTTGGCTTGCTTCGGTTTGGGTGATGGGAACCGTGCGCCATAAATCATTAACCTGGCTTTGCAGATAAGTCTCTCGATCTTTTTGACGATTTTGCTCTTCTTTTAACGATATTTTACTGGGGCGTTTATATCTGTCGACGCCGTAATTCATCAAGGCATGACAGGAGTCTAATGTCAGTTCTACTTGTTCAATGCCATGCTTAAGCTCACATTCACGAATATAGTTTTTAGAAAAGACTAGGTAGTCGATGATGGAGCTGGCCTCAGCCCATGATTCAAATAAGTAATTGTTTTTAAAGAAACTATTGTGTCCAAAACAGGCGTGCGCTATGACTAGTGCTTGCATGGTTATGGTATTTTCTTCCATCAAATAAGCGATACACGGATCAGAGTTAATCACAATTTCATAGGCAAGCCCCATTTGACCGCGGCGATAGCCTTGTTCGGTCTCTATAAATTTTTTACCAAATGACCAATGAGTGTAACCTATGGGCATGCCAATGCCCGCGTAGGCATCCATCATTTGCTCAGCAGTGATGATTTCTATTTGATTGGGATAGCTGGATAATTTATAAATACCAGCAATTCGCTCAATTTCAGTGAGGTAAGATTGCAGTAAATCAAAGGTCCATTCGGGTCCATCATCAAGTGGTTTTGTGCGTCGTTTGGCCATCATGTTCCCCTATACTGCTTGCTTTCTAAATAGCTCTCTAAAGACAGGGTAGATATCGCTTGCGTCTTTAATGTGCTGTACAGCAATGTTATCGAAGCTTTGTTGGAGTTTTTCGTATTCATTCCATAATGTTTGATGCGATCGATGAGTAATTTCTATGTAACTGAAATATCGTACTAATGGCAATATTTTATTGGTCAGTAAGTCACGGCAATAGGGTGAGTCATCGGCCCAATTGTCCCCGTCTGAGGCTTGAGCTGCGTAGATATTCCATTCATTTGCTGGGTACCTGTCTTGCTGTATTTCATGCATCAGTTTCAAAGCACTAGACACTATGGTGCCGCCAGTTTCTTGGGAGTAGAAAAACTCATGTTCATCCACTTCTTTAGCTTGGGTGTGATGGCGGATATAAACCACCTCTAAGTTTTTATAAGTACGAGTTAAAAATAAGTACAGCAAGATGTAAAAGCGTTTAGCCATGTCTTTAGTGGCTTGATCCATAGAGCCTGAGACGTCCATAAGACAAAACATCACTGCTTGGCTGGAGGGTTTTTCCCGCTTGGCAAAATTGTTAAAGCGCAAATCGAAGGTATCAATAAAGGGCACTCTGGCAATCTGTTTTTTCAGTTCGCAAATTTGCTCTTTTAACGCCAAGATTGCTTCAGCTTTGGCTCCTGGAGTGTTTTCAAGCACTTCCAATTCTGCTTCGCAGAGCCTTAGCTGTTTTTTCTTACCGGCTGACATGGCGATGCGCCGCGCAAGGGAGGATCGAAGTGAGCGTACTATGTTGATATTGGCAGGTACACCATCATTGGTGAAACCCGCGCGATAAATTTGGTACTCCACCAGTTTATTTAAGCGGTTTTTTTGTAAGTTGGGTAATTCAAGATCTTCAAATAGCAGTTCTAAATACTCATCCTTTGAGATTTGAAATACAAAATCATCCTCGCCTTCACCGGAGTCACTGGCCTCACCTTGACCCGCGCCGCCAGCTTCACCGGCTTTTTGGCGATCAATTTTATCGCCACGGTTAAACCTATCGTTGCCAGGATGCACACGCTCACGTACGCCACCTTTGCCTTGACGAAATAAGGGTTCGCGGATGTCTTTAGTGGGAATACTGACCTTTTCACCTTTGTCTATGTCGGTGACACTGCGACGAGTGACGGCATCACTGACCGCTTGTTTGATTTGTTTCTTATATCGTTCAATGAAGCGCTGCCGATTGACCGTGCTTTTACCTTTTGCATTCAAGCGTCTATCAATAAAATTAGCCATAGTCACCTTCCAAGTCTAGAGGGTGATGCGGCGGGTGAGCGCCACACCTTGGGCAGCAGTACTTAAGAGGATTTACGCACCCTTAAATACCACTCTGACAACAATCTGACTTGTTTTTTGGTGTAGCCTTTATCCATCATGCGATTGACAAAATCATCATGTTTCTTTTGATCGTCGGTAGAGGTTTTCGCATTAAAGGAGATAACAGGTAATAGGTCCTCTGTATTGGAAAACATTTTCTTTTCGATCACTGTGCGCAGCTTTTCATAGCTGGTCCACAATGGGTTATTACCATCATTATTGGCCCGAGCACGCAGCACAAAATTAACGATTTCGTTGCGGAAATCCTTAGGGTTACTGATCCCAGCGGGTTTCTCAATTTTCTCCAGTTCAGCATTAAGGGCAACGCGGTCAAACAGTTGACCCGTTTCAGGATCGCGATATTCTTGATCTTGGATCCAAAAATCAGCATAAGTCACATAACGGTCGAAAATATTTTGCCCGTACTCAGAGTAAGACTCTAAATAGGCAGTTTGAATTTCTTTACCGATAAACTCCACGTATTTAGGAATGAGGTAACCTTTCAAAAATTCAAGGTAGCGCTCACTGACATCTGCTGGGAATTGTTCTTGCTCAATTTGTTTTTCCAATACGTAGAATAAGTGAACCGGATTGGCTGCGATTTCCACGTGGTCGAAGTTAAATACTCGGGAGAGGATTTTAAAGGCGAATCGGGTCGACAGACCTTGCATGCCTTCATCAACGCCCGCATAGTCGCGGTATTCTTGGTAAGACTTAGCCTTTGGATCTGTATCTTTTAAACTTTCACCATTGTAGACGCGCATCTTTGAATAAATGGATGAGTTATCTGGATTTTTAAGTCTAGATAGTACACTAAACTGCGCCAGTGTCTCTAAGGTGCCCGGCGCGCACGGCGCGTTTGATAGCTCAGAATTGATTAATAACTTTTGATAAATGGCTATTTCTTCTGAGACCCGCAAACAGTAGGGCACTTTGACGATATACACTCGGTCTAAAAAGGCTTCGTTATTTTTATTGTTTCTAAAGGTGGTCCACTCGGACTCATTGGAGTGAGCCAAAATAATCCCATTATAGGGCAGGGCTGAAAGACCCTCAGTGCCGTTATAATTACCTTCTTGAGTTGCGGTAAGTAGTGGATGGAGCACCTTTATGGGCGCCTTAAACATCTCCACAAATTCCATTAATCCTTGGTTAGCGCGGCACAAAGCGCCAGAGTAAGCATAGGCATCGGCATCATCTTGAGAGAAATGTTCCAACTGACGAATATCAACTTTACCTACCAAGGCTGAAATATCCTGATTGTTTTCATCTCCTGGCTCAGTTTTAGCGATTGCTACTTGGTCAAGCACGGAGGGGAACACTTTAACAACCCTAAATTTACTAATATCGCCGCCAAATTCATGCAGGCGTTTCACCGCCCAGGGAGACATAATGGTTTTAAGGTATCTGGCTGGAATAGCATATTCATCTCGCAATAAATGGCCATCTTCCTCTACATCAAATAAGCAGAATGGGTGGTCATTCACTGGGCTTCTGACGCCGTTAGCACACAAAATGTACACAGGAATTTTTTGCATTAAGGCTTTGAGCTTTTCTGCAAGCGAGGATTTACCGCCCCCAACAGGGCCAAGTAAATACAAAATTTGTTTAGATTCTTCAAGCCCTTGAGCCGAATGTTTTAGGTAGGCGACAATTTGCTCAATAGCATCTTCCATACCATAAAAGTCTTTAAAAGCTGGGAATTGAGAAATCAATCGATTGGAGAAAATTCGGCTTAAAATCGGTTTTTTGGATGTATCTATGACTTCTGGCTCACCAATGGCCATCAATAGCCGTTCGGCAGAGGAGACATAAGCGCTTCGGTCCTGCTTACAGATGTCGAGAAATTGCTCTAACGTGTATTCTTCGTCGAGCTTTTTCTCATATCTTTGTTGGTAGTGCTCGAAAATACTCATAAAACCCCCTAACACCAAACACTAAGAATTCAATTTATGCATCTTGCAATTACAGGGTATGCAGAGGGCATAAATCTTCATTTACCTAGCTAAAGTTTAGGACAGCTTTAAGGGTTGCGTGAAAATAGTTTTATTAAAAATGGAATAAAAACAATAACAAATAGTTGCAAACGCAATAGTTGCAAAACTGTAATGGCCGCCGTTAATGGGGGCATTGAGTGTATTAAGGTAAAAAAAAACACATGTAACTAAAATTTAGATTTAAAAGTTAGAAAACCCTTTAGCAGCAAGGCTTGCAAGATTGCTATCTAACTTTCTTTGTAGTTATCTAACTTTTCACCATCTTTCTTTATCTTGAATGGGAATTAAAAAGTTAAAAATTAGATAGTATTGCGTTCGATAACATCTAACTTTTTGACTGACTGACTCTGTCGTGCAGCAAATTAGTCCCATAATTCAGCTTTTCATCTAGGTTGACATCGTAACGCACAATTGGACAGGTATGAGTTATCGGCCTTACTAAATTAACTATCGATGGATTACTTCAAGTATGGGGAAATATAAAAAGCAAAACTTTCCATACATTAACCTAGACTTTGAAATACTTGTCCTCCTGAGATAGTTCTAGAACTATATAATTTTTGTACTTCTCATAATCAGTATCTTCGAGTTGACTCACCAACATCGATACGACCTGCTGCCCAGACAGTTTTATCGACTCATCGAACAATTGACGTATATGCTTAATGTCAACTTCGTCTATAGAGTCGTGTACAACAAACGTTGGTCTTTTAAGACCAAGTGAATCAACTGTTTTTATATAGGACAAGTCAAAAGTGATTACTTCAAGACGTTTCAATCCTCCATCATTGTTTGACTGGATATCATCTACAGTTGGTTGGCAATTGCCATTTGTATCATCTAAGTTCAGATTGAAGTTATATTCGACCCCATAGAAAGTATTGGTGTAAGCCTTGAAGTGTTTTTTAAACTCGGTTTCGAATGTGTGAACGTTTTGAAGTTCAACAGCGAGCCTTCCTGAAAGCCCTTCTAGTCTTTCAGTCTCTTTGTTTAATCTGTCTTCTATACTATTCTTCTTCTCGACAATAGCATTTAGCTCAATTAGCGTTTTATTTAGCTCACCAATAGTCTTGACGGACTCAGAGATCTCTTCTATTTTCTTCTTAGACTTCAGCTCATGGTAAAGCGAAGATTTATTTTGCTCTAAAGCCTTGAGTTTAAAAGTATTATCAAGAAGTTGATCTTCAAGCTTCTCAAGACCATCAGTAACAAATTCTGTTTTCGTCTCGACCAAATAATTATGAAATTTAAGCACACTATCATAGTCATTAATAACAGCCCCTAGCTTAACAGATGCATAGCCATAGATAGTCTCGAGTTCACTAAGTAGTTGATGGTTTTTGTTGCTTTCAAGTAGTTTTTGAGTCTTCTTGATATTATTTACTTTTAGATCTAACGATAGAATCTGGTCAGATAATTTATTTTGTTCATTATCGATGTGATTAATTTCACCGATTATCGCTAGCTTATCTATATTGTTTTCGCTCAGTAGTAGTGATCTTTCTAGCTTTCGGAGCTCTTTTTGAGTGCTATTAATGGTACTAAGGATTTTATCATCCTTTATAATGCCATTAAATGATTTTAACTTATTATCATAGTTACTAAGGAAGGTTTTAATACTCTGAATTGCACTCAGAATTTCAGTATCACCAAAGTTAAATAGGTACAAGAACAGAGTATTTCTATCTGCTTGAGATATCTTAAACTTATCATCATTGAACTTGACTGTCTTTGTCATTCGATGAGTATCTGTTCTCAGAAACTTTGGAGCTAGCTTTCTAAGGGTAGGCTTGTCAGAATATACATTGAACATAGTATTCAATATATGATTGTTGTACTCTTTTTTGCTCTTAACTTCATCGTTAACATAATAAGATCTGTCAGTACTTTCAATGGCAAGGTTTCGTTTGATCTCAGCGATGTTACCGTCCAACCCAATATACGCAAGGGTACAGGTCACATTGTGTTCATTAAATAACTTATGAATGTGCGGTTCAGCCGTGTCGAATTCTTCATCAATATAAATAGGGCCTATAGAACCGTCTAACAAGAAATCGATGATACGACCAGGTACAGACTTACCGATCTGGTTACCTGATAAACTCGAATCTCTCTTATTGGTGATGATATTTAGAGTATCTTTGAATTCGATCTCTCGAATTACACATCCATCAACCTTTGTCGTTAATTTGAGCAGTTTCATTGATGGAAACCTCATTGTTATTTTGTTTAATAGCAGAAATAGTGTATAGCCAGTCAAGAGTTAGGATCATATGGTCGATGGAAATAGAAAGCTCACTTTCTCCCAGCTTCATTAGGCGAGTAATCTTCATTTTACGACCTCTTGACTCTTGAAGTCGTTTTATTACGAATGCTCCAATATAGACAACGTTGATTTCTGGATTAGCACCTTTAGTCAGTATCATTAGGGTTCTCCAACACGTAACACTCAACAAAAGCATGAGCAATTACTATGTCAACTCCAAGAGCCATCTGTTCTTTGGTAAAATTGATGTTTGAAGACTTGTACAGGAATTTTGTTAGTTGAGTTCTGATATCATCTATTATTTCGTCTGCATGTTGCTTAATAGCGTCCATGTCAGGTTCCCAAACATCGATGTTGAACTTATGTAATGCTTTTTCATACATATCATGAAGAATCAGCAGAGCCGTTTGTTTACCATTAACAACGTTCTTCTCAACCGTACCATACGCAGACTCAATATGTGATGAATAGCTCTTGTACTTTAGAACAATGCTTCTATTGTTCCTCAACTGATTATGTTTGATCTTCTTAGAGACTTTAGAGGGAAATGTACGATCCTTGATGTCTATAGTAACTTGAACTTGTGAGAGCTCGCTAATGACGTCATTGATGATAGAGTCAACCTTAGACTCTGGTGGCTCCGAGTAATTAAAGTCACCGTTCATCTCTTGGATTTGAACTAACGTTCTTGTCATACCTTTACTTTACCTATCTCATTGATTGAGATTGAAGTTACCATTCAATACACCTGTATTGATGTTGGTAGTACCTTCTTGCTTGACATCTTGTTGGTTGTCATGGGTGCTGTTGTTTTTGATGCTAATAATCTGCTGTTGTAGTTCGTAGTTATTCGCTTCAAGCTTTTCGCACTTAACCTTAAATTCATAGTTACTGGCTTGATAGCTTTCACACTGAACTTTAAGCTTCTTCTTTTCGTTTCGTTGTGATAGCGAAAAAATGAAACCAATAACCGTGCAAAACCAAGCAATTGTCGCCCCTAGAGGACTGGTATACCAAGCTAAAAACTCATGCATATACTTTCCTATCGATAAATAATTAAATTCTATAGGGTTTTTCACCAATTTAACAGGTTGAAGTTATACATTTGTGTTTTTAATCAATGGTTTTAACATCTAATGTTCGACGATCTTATAGGGAGGTGAGAGCAATCGGTAGTGCTCACTAATTCCTCAGAATATCTGCAATCATTAGCCAAAATATCGGTAAACGAACAACCAAGACTTTATAGAGCTAAAGAGCTGAGTTGTTTTGGGGCATAAACGTGCCAGAACTGATCGGCCTGACACTAGTTTGGACAAAAACGCGTTACGACGTAATGGAAGTCGGATAGCCTCAGGTACGTCAAATTATATACTTCACCTACCAATTGATGATCTGTTTTGGTCATCCGCCACACTATGCGCTAAAGACTAGCGTAATCTTTAGTTGCTGTGATTTTGAATATGGTGATAGCCATCTAGCCTGTAAACGACCTTAGACCCTAATTCTGGGTGGATACCAATCCTTTCAAGCAGCGCTAGATAGAGAAGAGCATTAATGAAAGACGTGTATTTTTCTAATTCTCTATCATCAATTGTGTAAGCATCAGCATGGGTAATCTTATTCCTTAGATTAACAATATCTTGAACATCCTCATCTGTAACCACTATTGATGCCTTAGTTTCATCTGGTAATTTTTTGAGGAAGTCTTCTATACACTTAGAAGTGTTGTACTTCATCGTGTTTAACCTATCAATTCGAGAAATTAGCTTTTTTATATCCTTACTTGTGCCTTTACCTTTCAATTTTCCCAGAATACATGCCTTAGATTCTTTCAAAAAAGCTTCTAAAGATTCAGGCTCTACATACGTACTGGATTTAGTTGTTAGGCTCTCTAGCAATCGAAAAAATCCTAAAAACCTCTCCTCATCAGATTTCATTCGTTGATATCTAAGATACCTAGTAAAAATTATTCTCTCTTTTTCATCTAGAAGGTAGTAATTACTAAAAGCCTCAAGAGGAAACTCAGGTAGATCTCGATCATTAAATTTCAAGTTCAATCCAAGAGGAAATACAGGGTAGTCACGCTCATGAGTTCGATTAGTATTTGGGAAGTAAACACTTATATTAGATGGAAATGTCTGACATCCAGATGTTACGGTTACTTCATTGACTTTAAAGTCTGAGCCAATGAGCAAAGTCATTAGGTGATAAAACTTCTTATACTCAAAATGCAAATCGCTCATCGATACTGATGAGTCAAATTGAATATCAAGCTTAGGTGGAAAGTTCAACCCAGAACTAAACTCATACACATTATGGTGGGATTGGAAATGATAAAATAACCTAAGTTGCCCATAGCCTTTCAGTATTTGATTAAACTCCATGGAATCAGACATTGGGTTAGTGTTAAGTGTTCGAGTGTGATACTTTTCAACAAGCTCTTGCTGTAGCTCTGTGTAACCGATCCACTTTTTAGTCATTTCAGATTTAACACAGAAGCCTATTGCGTCATCAAACGAGTGAAAGTGGCCTTCGAAACATACAACAAAACCCACCTCAAACTCATACTCAAAGTAAGCGACTTGCTCATCAACAGCAGACTGTAAACATTGACTATTATGACCATGAATAGATAATTCAAATAAAAGGAAGTTCATATTAAACGCACTACATTCGATCTTTGTCGATTGACTAAAATCGTATGATGTATTTCTCTCACCCATTACCCTCAAAGTACACCTGTCAGGAGAAAGAGTAAGCTTACCAGCAAAAAGTTTGTCCATATCCCTTACTGAAACGGGATAACTATATGTCTTCCCAAGATTTAGTACTTTATCATCAAACAATTGCTTTACTCCATCCATTAAGACTTAACCATATGATATAACTAAAAAATCCAATAATGTAAACAGTCAGACCTTAAAGGCAACTATTGAAAGTTAATGAGCTTAGATCATATTTCTTTGAGAGCACGTCATTATTTTTTATTTACCAAAACCAATAAATTATCAGCCATAATAGGTTGAATCTTAACTCATTTTGGGGCATAAACGAGATTACACCGAGTTTTGCCGTTTTTTAGCCTTGTTTTGGTTGGCTATGATCCAGTTAAATACGTCTTGCTTATTTACTGGGCTGTAGTAGCTAAGATGGGGAACCGCCGCAATAAATGTGTGTACCCCATCGATTTCACAGTGGAATCCACGACAATTCCACTTCCCATGCAAAGCTGGTTGAGGTAGTACTTCTTCCTCTTTCAAAAATAAGGCTTTCAAAAACGCATAGGCAGATACCTTATCGATACCATAAGTAAGAATTAAACTTGGCTGGATGATTTTCAAAACCGCCTCATGTACCGGCCAACACAATCCCGCCAAACCAAAACACAACTCCGCGGAACTACGTGATGTTTTGAATATGATATTGGATGCGCACACAGTTTTCGGGTCATCAATATTAATCCCTTTCAATAACTCAATAACACGCTTCTGAAGAGGAGCTTCGCCCTTAGGATAATTCGATTGCCCGTTTTCCCAACATTCGTCGTAATAGGAGTTTTCTTTTCTTCGCAACATGCTCTTAAGATGACTCCGAATAGTGTATGGAACGCCTGTCATTGGATGATTTTGACCACTACCGCCCGGGTTTAACCCCAATAAGTAGACATCTCCTTTTTTTAACGTTTCATGCGAGCTGTATATGACTTCACCAATATCATCAACAATGTATTTAAGAGTATTCTCAGCAAAGCTTGGGAGTTGTTCCTTCTCAACCATACTGCTTACTTTCCTTATTAATAACCACTAATGTAAAAGACACTTTGTGCCATTACAAAAAGTAAGTCAACGAACTCGCGTTTAAAGGTAAATTTCATGTCGTTCAAAATCACAATGGGGCAAAAACGGTTTAGATCAAACTGAACCGGATCAGAATACCTCGCTAGGAATGGCCATTAGTGAGCCCCCTAGGGCAAGAGTTGCCTGATATCACAATCTAATACTTCCGCCAACTGATAGGCCTTTTCGAGCGTGATATTGACTTCTCCGCGCTCGATTCTTCCCGTATAGCTACGATCAATTTCAGCTAAAAGCGCCAATTTATCTTGAGAAATACCCAATTCTTTGCGTTTTTGCCGTAATTTCAAGCCAAATTGGATTGCTAAGTCTTTCATTTTTCATCTCGTTAAAGAGAAAGACTATCCAAAGTTGCGGCTTATAAAGCCACGGATTATAATCCGTATTTAGTTTATAGTGTTCTTCTACTCCTTATTAGAACTAATGATTACCCCCTTGTGAGAACGTCATGTCTAAAGCTTCAATCAAAATATGCACGACATTGCATACTATTCTCCAGGACGAGAGCTTCAACAATTTCCAAATAACGGATCTAAGAGACACTTATCTTGATGCTTCAACTAGCCGTTGTAGTGTTGGTGAAACGTACAATTTTATTTATCGTCAGATCCACAGACTAGTGAAAAAGGGGATTTTTGATAAGAATGTGGATGAACAGACGAGGGGAACAACTTATAAAAAGACAGAGAAATTTTCCCAAACAAATTTTATCCTGCAGAACGCAGAAGAAGCTGCACCTACAGAATCGCCAACAAGAAACACGGAAAAAAGTAATGCCATTCAGCAATTAGAAGAACGCCTCAAGCAATCAGAAATCGATTTACTGGCGAGTATCGGGGAGTCTGAAGAGTATATGCGTTTATATCAATTCTTTCCTGACATGAAGGCACATCTCGAATCCCAGTACTTACAGGCTCGAGAAACAAGCTCAAAACTACTTGGGCAAATCAAAGCGATCAAATCAGCTATCACCCATCTGCAAAAAGTAACCTAGATGCAACTTAGACAATGGCAATCAGAGTGCGTTAAACGCGCTCTAAGACACTTTCGTGGTATAGACAGGCATTTCCTTTGCTTAGCAACACCAGGTGCTGGTAAATCGATTATGGCAGCTGAAGTTGCTGCAAAACTATATGAAAAAGACTTGATCGACTTTGTCTTGTGCTTTTCCCCTTCAGTAAATATCTCTCAAGGGATGAAACAGACCTTTTCAAATCGTTTAGGATGCCGATTTGATGGTGTTATCGGTTCGATTGGTTGCTCTTATACTTATCAAGGAATGTTGGCTTTTAAAGAGGACTTCTGGCAGCTACTAAAAAGAAATCGAGTACTCGTGATCTTTGATGAAATTCATCATTGCGCGGGGAGTTCTCTCGAAGATACGAATGCATGGGGGGAAGAAATCCTGCTCAACATACAAGACCAAGCGCAATACACTCTAGCGTTGACAGGTACGCCTTGGCGTTCAGATCAAGCGCCGATAGTCCTGTCTCGATATACAGATCCTGACAATAAAATACAATGTGACTATGTTTATGGCCTGAAAGAAGCTGTTGCAGACGGTGTATGTCGTAGACCTCAAATTGTACTAATCGATAATGACAAAATTTTAGTTACTGACGAAGAAAATGAAACCAAGACGTTTAATAGCCTAGATTCTCTATTCAAAGGTTCACTTGTTTCTTACCAATCGATCATCAAAAATGATGTAGCCATTCGGCATGCCTTAACGCTAGCGACCAATAAACTTGACGACATCAGACAACACAACCCTAATGCTGCAGGGCTTGTCGTTGCATCATCGATAGAGCATGCTGCATACATTCTGAGCATACTCAGAAATGAATATGGAAAAACCGCCGAAATAGTCACCTATAAGGAAGATCTACCTTCACTTAAAATCAATGAGTTTCGGAACAGCTCAACGAACTGGATAGTCAGTGTAGGCATGATAAGCGAAGGTACAGACATCCCTCGAATGCAAGTGTGCTGCCACCTAAGTAGAGTCAAAACCGAGCTCTATTTCAGGCAAGTATTAGGCAGAATTTTAAGAGTGAATAAGGCTATAAGCCAAGAAGCTTGGCTATACACTTTTGCAGCACCAAAGCTTGTAGAGTTTGCGAATCGCATAGCTGAAGAGATACCAGATGTGCCAGTTATATTTAGGGGATCTGAAACTGTTGCGGTCTCCATAAAGCAAGGAGAAAGCGAAATATTACGAGCCAGTGCCCCATTTCAAGGTGCGAAAAAAGTTAGGCTTAGTACACGACACATAAATGAATCACAATTACCCAATTTAGCACTACCTAACAATCGAGACCTCACTTGGGTGCATTCGCCTTCTTTTGAGATTTTAGGTGGCTTTAGAGAAAAGGTGGTATCTACTTTCAACTCACCTTTTTGATGTTAAGGCACATTTAATTGTATTTTTTCTTACGGGTGGCAATTTCTCCTAAAATGGTATTCTCATATTAGTTGGCTTAACACCTGTTTAGGCTGAAGATACGAGATTTATGAAGCAATAAAAACTGGGGACCAATATGAAAGAGATTGATTGTATCGAATCGAGCGTTGTTAAGGTTGCGATGGGGACTGTATTGCGAATATTGGAAAAATGGGGCTGCGATCAACAGCAAGTTCAAGCAGTACTCAAGTTACCTGAAAACTATAGCGACCTTGATTTTGAACAAGTGAGTTTTAGTCGAGAACAAGTTGAAAGAGTTAGTTATATACTAAATATTCAAGCTAGTTTAAGTACACTATTCAGTAATCCTGAAAATGTCTATGGGTTTATGAACATGGTTAATATTAATAAACCCTTTAATGGTACAAGGCCAATTGATTTTATCTGTAATAGTGAAACTGAGAAATTTAAAATACTTTTTGTTCATATAGATCAGCTGATTAAACGCTAGATTGCGTTCTTTTCTCTTTGAGCTATTGTGGCAATACATATAACTGACGCCATTTAAATGTTTGTACATTTTAATGGCATTTAAATCTGACAAAAATTTGGAACCATGCATTCATTTCCTGTTTTCTCCCTTATATGCCCATTAGGGCACTAATAGGTAGAAATGAATCTCTCTGGGAGATTTGCTGTGAAAACTCATACTTGATTTTACATATTTCAGATGGTCACAACTAAATAGTACTGATGGCTTACAGATATCATAACTCGAAACTGGACAAAAGCTTGTTAGAGTTAAAGCACTGGAAGTGATAATTGCCATTAGGGAAAGTATGGCAATCTAATATATAGTAATGCATCAAACATCGGTTCAACTTTGCTGCCACTCCTTAACAACTGCATCCCAATCAGCATTTCGCTCAACAGCATTCCCGTCTTCATCTTTTCTTGTCCACACATCCCAGAAGTCAGGATCGTCTGAATGTGGCTGTTGCTCTTTCGCTAGGTTCTTCATTTTAACCAAAACAGGAAGCTCGGATGCCCAGCCCATTAGTATTGCATGTTGGGATGGTAGAGAAGGTAGCTCGCGAAGTAACCCTCGTAAATTATCAGGTACCATTTTATGTACTTGTTCTTGATCTCTGTCATTACTGATCCGGTGCAGCAGGAAAGTATTACATTGAGATAAAACTGTTGGTGATAGCTCCGATGGTCGTTGTGAAGAAATCACCATACCAAGGCCGAATTTTCTTCCTTCGCGTGCTATTTTTTCAAATACTTGGCAACAAACAGCTGCTACATCCTGATTTTCAGAGTCGTCGCGATAGCGCTTAATGAACGTATGCGCCTCTTCAGCAACAAGTACAGTTGGAAGCGTTTTATTATTTAGTCGCCTATAACGTTGTAATGATTCAAAGATGATCCTTGAAATAACAGCAGTTACAAGGTGAGTTATTTCATTTGGTACTAAAGAAAGATCAATAATTGAGACACAGCTATCATCCTCACCATCTCCATCCTTGCCTATATAATTTTCTAGCCACTTAGCTAAATCAACTCTTTGCTCTGCATCATTAGTAATAGGTTTCATTCTTGTATCAGAAAGCATAGAGCGTATTCGAGCTACCAAGTACTCAACATATTGCTCACTACCATTTTCTTGCGCTAAAGCTTCTAAATAGGCAACTAGGTTATTTCCTTCAAATGGTAATGGAATATCTTCACTCTTTGGCAATAAATCATGATCATTACCACCAAATTTCTGAAATGTTGAAGTCACTTTATCTATGATGTTGTCAATTTCTGGCACCGTAGCCTGTAAAGTAGCGTATGGCGCACTTCTGTCTTCTCTGTACTGACACATTACAGTTATAACTTGTGTTAATTTACTATCCCCCAATTGGTCTCTATAAGCTTCAAAGCTTTCTATCCATTTGGCCATTGTCTCATTAAAACCTTTAGCGGGCCCATACCCACCAAAAGGTCTACCTGAGCTCTTATCATGTTTTAAAGTAACTAAGACATTACCTAGAAATCTTTTTATCTCAATATTTGAATCGGTTTCTAGCTCAAAGTTTTCATTTCGCATTGCTCTCAAAGAGCGCTTTAACAATGGAAGTTGTGCTTTCGGGCTTGCTTGTGTGAAAGATGCCCACTCAGCACTATTCCAAAACCACGAAGGTACTTGTAGTTGGTTTTCACCTTCGTTAGCTTCAACTTTGAAAACACGACCTTTGAACTTAGTGTCGGGACCTAAAGCTCGGGTATATTCACCATTGGGATCTAGCACAATAAACCGAGCATTCGGCTTAGCTTCTGATTCCATAGCTGCTTCTAAAGACCATTGAATAAGTCCAGCAACTGAACAAGATTTGCCACTACCAGTATTTCCTAAAACAGCAATATGCCGACCAAATAAGCGATCAGGATCTACTGCAACATTTGCATTATTTGCAAGCGGGCTTTGCCCTATGATAACCCTACGGTTGTTGCCAGATTCAATAATGGATCTAAGCTGTAAATCTGTTGGTAGTAAAATAGAGGAACCAATCGTAGGAAATGACTCTGAGCCTCGCTGAAACTTAAAATAATCAACACCTTTTTTTGAAATGCGTTTGAGGGTTCCAACTGGATTTAAACTGATTTTTTTCTGTGGAAAAGGTAGGTTAACTAAACCAAAATCTTGAATGTCCCTTTGTTTAGGATAAGGAGAGCGTTCAACGGCAAGCCACTCAATTTGTCCAACCAAATAACCATTATCACAAGACACTAAAACATAACTGTTTACCCTCGGGAAATTTCTTGGTGTACCTGCATTTAAGGCAACAGAATCTGGCGAATCGATATCGAGGACGGCTCTAATTTCATTTGGTGAAACAAAATCTACAGTTCCTACTCTTAATTGCTCTCCTTGTTCGATAGGTAGTGAACTCATTCATCACCACCAGTTGTGCTTTGTTTCGCCGTAGAATATAAGCCTCTTGATTTCAAAAGCTCAGCCATACGAATTGACGTTCGATCTATTGCTGCTTTAGGAAGGTAGTAATTGACAAGTGTTTTTAGGTCTCCGAAATGATCTCCGAGCAATAAAGATATTTGAGCCTGACGCCCACTATCTTTTATGAAACTCATTATTCTTCCTAGTGGATCGCCATAGGCAATTATTACAATATGCGTTGAGGGTATTGTTAGCATATCCGTAAGGACTCGATTTATATGTTCATCACCAAAACTGTAGCCATAGGTTACAAGGGTGCTATTTGGGCGACATGTTGCTGATGCTAAATCTCTAAACAACTCGACATAGGGGTATTCTGATGTTTCACGATCTTTGACTGAATTTGGATAAATCATTAACTGTTGGAAGTTAGCTGTACCAGCACCTTCAACTTGTAAAAATGGTTCGACAGAAACAGCCCCAAAAGGTAGTCCAAAACGCCTTATTGATCCTTCGTTTGCATACCAGTCTAATGAACCATGAAGTTTAGTAAAACGAGCTACGCCTTCTAAGTATCTTGGCTCACCACGTATACCAGGAGGGTTATAATGATAATCAACCTCTAAACGTGATGATCTGAAGATTGGCGCAATACTACCGACAAATCGATCAACTAATCTAAGTCCTGCCAATTCAGCACCTGTTTCAATTATCCGATCATAATTTGTTGTGAATATATGCAATCTATCACGGGTTGCAGTTCTGCTTGAAAAACTCATCAAAAAATTAACCAAATAGTTAAATGTTTCTGTTTTTTGTTCCGGTGATGCATCACGGATTAATTTTTCTCCGCTGCTAACCGATTCAGCAAACAACTGTAAACATCGTGAAAGCTCTTCTCTTAACAGTTTTAACTCACTCGGTAAATATCTATATGGCGGATTTGGTGCTGGCGGAGGAGGAATTGGGGGAGGATTTAACGCGATAAGAATTTCCAACCCTTTGATTAATTCATTAATCGAACGAATTTGGTCTTCAATATTCCCCTTATTTCTGCCAGCAGCCTTTGCAGTTTTGTCTACATAAGCATCGATTTCTAATTTACAAACCTTTAGATCGTCTATCCACCCCATGCCTTGTGGCTTTTGCCCTGTTGCCGACTCTTGTATTGCAGAACTAAGTCCTGCACCGACAAGTAAATTAAGGTGCTCGGACTGAAAGAGTGCAGTTAGCCAAGGCTCTATTCTTGAGCGTAAAAAGTCTGGAGTAATTTCATTGTCAGTTTTGGCCCAGACACAGTCACCCACGACTTTAAAAGCACCATTGTCACCGTGTGCATCCAACTGGACTGGAGATTGGTCATCGCCTAACTTAAGATATTGAGACAATTTATGTACATCCTTATTGTTTGATGACACCTGAATAGCAGCTCAAAAAACTGGTGCCAAAAATTAACTTCCAGCAACTATGACACGCTAATACATTGAAATAAAGCGACAAAGTTAAAATCGCTTTTAGAAAGGTTGAATAAGTCGCTCTAAAACTGAACAAGTTGATGCAGAGGTCTCTACAACAAATCATTAAATCACATCTGACTGCACAATAGATTAAAAAATATATGGCTATATTCACGGTTCTTCTGTTGCCTAACGTCTCTCACTAACGCGGAATAGTGCAATAACGGCTTAGAATGGTCACTCTAAGCCGTACCTGGTCAATTTCGTGTTACGAGTAGAAGCAACACCAATCCCGTTTGTATGAAAAAATGTATGGAAAACTCTATCTCACAGGCCAGTTTTGATGAACAACTACACTTGGGGGCTAATGGCCCAAATAACCTTCATTGGATAATGGAGGGCGTTCGAAATTCTGTGTCAGGTTAAGTTTAAATTTCGAGCACGCTGTCTAAACGTCCTTCAAAATAAATCGCTAACTGAGATAGACAAAGGCTCCAATTGTGAATGGGCATTGTCCATT
>NZ_JACJDV010000030.1 GCF_014163735.1 Shewanella sp. SR44-3 | reverse complement strand
AGCCGGTGAAATCGCCGATTCAGTGCGTTACGCCTTCTATTTTGGCGCCGTGGTGCTGTTTATTGCTGTCAGTTGGACTGTGGTTAGCAGCAAAGAATACTCCCCCGCTGAGCTTGAAGCCTTCCACCAAGCCGAACAAGCCGTTAACCCAGCACTTGATAAAGTTAACCCAAGTCACATGGGTGAAGGCTTTGGCCGCAGAAGCGCGGCGCAGTATCAATTTGGCGCGCTCATTTTCGCCATAATTGGTGGGCTATTTACCGCTGCGGTTTACTTGTACCAGCTAGATAAGCAATTGTATATTTTGAGCATTGGGATCTTGGCCTTTGCGCCAATGCAATATTACTGCGCCTTTGCTCTTCAAAAGACTTCAGCGGCATCAAAGAACATAGCCGCTCATGGAAAAACCACCTTGCCCACTGGCATGCTGTTTAATGTTGTCGATGACATGTTTGCCATGCCAGAAGCCATGAAACAGCTGGCGCTGGTGCAGTTTTTTGCATGGTTTGCGCTGTTTGCCATGTGGATCTACACCACAGCGGCCGTCACCTCTTATCATTACGGCAGTGCTGATGTGCTATCTAAGCAGTTTAACGATGGTGCCGATTGGGTCGGGATTTTATTCGCCTCTTACAATGGTTTTGCCGCCCTTGCTGCTATCTGCATCCCCTTCCTCGCTAAGTGGCTGGGCGTCAGATTAACTCACACTGTGAATATGTTCTTAGGCGGTAGCGGGCTGATAAGTTTCTACTTTATCAGTGACCCAAGCCTATTATGGCTGCCTATGATAGGGGTGGGTTTTGCTTGGGCCTCTATTTTATCTGTGCCTTATGCACTCTTATCTGGCGCGCTGCCACCGCAAAAAATGGGCGTGTACATGGGGATATTTAACTTCTTTATCGTTATTCCTCAGCTGTTAGCCGCCAGCATCTTGGGCTTGTTGCTGAAAACCTTCTTTAACGGTGAGCCCATCTACGCTTTAGTGCTAGGCGGAGTATTTATGATGCTGTCAGGTATTGCAGTGCTGTTTGTCGAACAAGATAACTCATGATAAAAACACTTATACATCAGCCTCCTACATACAAGCTGATTAAAATAAAAATTTAGAATAAAAATAGTTCACGTCACAAAATTTGGGGAAAGTCATGACTGAGTTAACCATTACCACTAAAAAATGCCAACTTGCAGCGCTAATTACTACAGCGCTTATCAGCACAAGTATCGCCTTAAGCGGCTGCACACCGGATGCATCTTCAGCCTTAAGTGAAAACTCAGCCTTAAGTCAAACCTGGGCCCCAGGGGCGCCTGGCGCTGATCCCACTTGGGCCTTTGCGGGTAAAACCGGCATTGGCACTGCCTATGAGCCCTATGTAGACGGCAAATACCAAGCACAAGCCACAAATCCTGTCAGTAAAGTTTGGTTTTCTGTGGCCCAAGGCATTTTAACCGAAACCATGTATGGCCTTATTCACAATGCCCAGTTAAAAGAACTGCAGTTTGTGATGACAGGCAAAGGCTTTATCGATACCGAAAAAGACCACACAACAAGCCAGATTGAATATTTACACCAAGATGAGCAAGGCCGGCCGCAATCCCTTGCCTATAAAATAACCAACAAAGATATAGAAGGTAAATATCAGATAGAAAAACACATTTTCACTAATCCTGATAACGATAGCCTAATGATGAAGGTGATATTTACCGCCTTTGAAGCAGGCATTACCCCGCACCTTTATGTGAATCCTCATATCGACAACAGCGGCGCCAATGACAGCGCGACAATAGAAAATGGTGCCCTTATCGCCCAAACCCTAGCCGTTGACTCAACTGTGATGACAGTGAAAACCAGCACTGAGTTTGTTAGCGCAAGCGCAGGCTTTGTTGGGGTGTCTGATGGTTTAACAGATTTAATGGATAACGCTAAGCTTGATTGGCGCTACACCAATACTGGCAAGCAAGCGGGTAACGTGGCCCTAACGGCCCAGTATCCTGAGCTCACAATGAATACCCCGCTGGAATTTGATCTGGTGATTGGTTTTGGCGCCGATAAAGCCGCAAGCCTTGCTAGCGCAAACGCTAGTTTAGCCCAAGGCTCAGACGCTGTGCTCAGTGCCTATTTAGGCGATGACAGTCACCTTGGCTGGAAAGATTATTTAGCAAGCCTTACCCCACTCGATGCCATGAGTCGCAGCACTACAGATAATGGCAAACTCTTGTACGCCAGCGCATTAGTGCTTAAGGCCCAAGAAGATAAGACCCATGGTGGGGCACTTATTGCCTCGCTCTCAAATCCATGGGGTGACAGTGTTTCGGCTAAAGTTGGCAGCACAGGTTACAAGGCCGTGTGGCCGCGAGACTTTTACCAATGCGCCATGGCCTTTTTAGCTATGGGTGACAGCCAAACCCCAAAAGTGGCGTTCGAATACCTTAAAAAAGTCCAAGTAACCAAAGACACAAAAGGCTATAGCGGCACGCCGGGCTGGTTTTTGCAAAAAACTCATGTGGACGGTGAAATTGAATGGGTGGGTGTGCAGTTAGATCAAACCGCTATGCCCATCATGCTCGGCTGGAAACTCTGGCAGGCTGGGGTATTCACAGACGCCGAAATAAGCCATTGGTATCACAGCATGCTAAAACCTGCGGCAGATTTTTTGGTTAATGGCGGCAAGGTCAAACTTGACTGGAACGACACCCACATTAGCTCCCCTAGCACTCAGCAAGAGCGCTGGGAGGAGCAGCTTGGCTTTTCGCCATCAACCACTGCGGCGGTAATTTCAGGTCTGGTGGCAGCAAGTGATATTGGCGCCCTAGCCAAAGATGAACAGGCGCAGCAATACCTTGAATTTGCTAAAAAGCTTGAAGCGAAACTTGAAACTCAGATGGTGACCCATAAGGGTTTATTGGGGCAAAAGCCTGGGATTGATGCAAGTACCGACAATAGCCGCTCTGAAATAGACAAACCCGCACCTTATTATGTGCGGATAAGTCCTCAAGGTGATCCAAATACGGCAACCAAACTCTTAGATAACAATGGCAAGCCAGGTTTAGATCAAAGACTGATTTTGGATGCGGGGTTCTTAGAATTAGTCCGCTACGGCGTGCGTGATGCAAAGGACCCCATCATAGCCAATAGCCTTGCCTTAGTGGATTCTGAACATGAAGATAACTTAAGGCTTAAATATTTATTTAACGCTAAAGATGGCAGCACAGTGCCCGGCTATCGCCGCTATGGTAATGACGGTTATGGTGAAGACACCCAAACAGGCCTCAGCTACGCAGAAAACGGCAATACTGCAGAGCAGCGCGGCAGAGTCTGGCCTTTTTTCACTGGCGAGCGCGGCCATTACGAGCTGGCATTAGCGTTATCGGGCACCTTAGTTGATGGCAAACTGGATGCTCAGCGTAAACAGGCTTTGATTAACACTTATGTTCAAGGCATGGAAACCTTCGCCAATGAGGGCTTGATGCTACCCGAGCAAGTGTGGGATGGCGTAGGCAATAGCACACGTTATGGCTACCGTTTAGGCCAAGGGACTAACTCGGCAACCCCCCTTGCTTGGACTCACGCAGAATACGTGAAACTAGTGCGCTCCATGACAGATGAAGCCCTGTGGGATCATTATCCCAAAGTCAGCGCGGCCTTTAGCAAATAACCCCAACGCCTTCACTCGCATCGAAGACTAAGAGTGAGAGCCAGGACCTGCAGTGGTCATCGCCGCCAACATTTGAACCCAGAGGTTGGCGGCTTTATCTTTATAATACGATTAAATTCGGGTACAGTGCGCCCTAGAAATACATGACTCATTTAAGACAAGAAATAGAGGTAAAGCTATGTTTGTGATCCGCTGGATTTTAGGTCGTATCATTTTGTTATTAAATGCTATTTTTGCACCAACACCACGTAAACGCTCTGCTGATGAAATGGCGAAAATTAGCCAGCAAGTTCAAGGTCTAGCCCTGTATCAATATGCTGCTTGCCCTTTTTGCGTCAAAGTGCGCCGCGCGATGAGACGTCAAAACTTACCTATCCAAACTGTGGATGCCAAACAAGCTGAGCATAAGCAAGTGCTGGTCAATCATGGCGGTAAGTTGCAAGTGCCTTGTTTGCGTATTGAAAAAAATGGCCAAGTAGAGTGGCTTTATGAATCATCGAGCATCATCAACTACCTTAATGATGAATTTGCTTAACGCTCTCTTCATAAACAACAACGCCGCAATGATGCGGCGTTGTTGTTTAACTCAAGCACGAAGATTATGGGTTCATCTTATTCAATAGCGCCATCAACTGCTGTTGTTCCGCGGGACTTAACTGACTTAAGTGCCGTTCATCGACACGCATCGCCTCTTGGATCAAATCACTTTCTAGCGCTTTGCCTGCATCGGTAAGAAAAATTTGAAAGGCACGGCGATTATCTTCTTCCTGATGGCGGGTAATAAATCCCAGCACTTGCAGCTGATCCAAAAGCCTGGTCATAGTGTAATTGGCCACATCGCAATGCTTAGATAGCTCTGTCTGACTCAAGCCCTCTTCTTGCCACAAAGTAAACAGCACAGGCCACAACTTAGTATCCAGCTGATAGCGCTTTAAGCGGATATCAAGATCGTTTTGGATCCCATGGTTTAGGTGGGTTATAAGGTAAGTCAGACTTTCGTTGCGTTTCATTCCACCTCCAACACTCATCACTATAGCCTCTGCACTCGCCATCCCATGACGCTTACTGTATCCCTAACTTTCAAGGAGAATAAACTCATTGATATAGCGATAATAGCAGGCTCGGCCTAGACGCGCCGTTAAACCTCGCCCTAAGGCTAGATAAATGCCGTCATCATTAACCTCAATATCAGTATTAATGACTGAATACTCAACCCCTATACTGCTGATAAAATTTATATTGTTGTCACTGCTGCCAGCCAACAATTGATAATCCACCATCACCAAAGGTGTTGCTGCAACACTCACCCTTAATTTCTCAACCGGGGTAATTAGGTAGTGCTGCTCATCGATGCAGTACAAGATACTGGCGAACAGTTTGGCAAACTTTGCTGGCAAAGGGCTGGCTAAATACAGCCAATTTCCCTCAGCGTCGATATCAAACAACGGCGCCTTGGTGATGTCATCACACAAGGGCACATTTTCTGGTAAAAACTGCCTTAATGCCTGCTCCCCTTGGTTTGATATAAGGGGGGAATTATCAGGTGCATTAGCAGATTTTGGTCCAGTCATTACTGCCCCCTTGCCTGCTGAATTAGCTCAAGCAAAGCCTCAACAGGGTGCTTAGGCGCAAACTCAGCAAAGCGCTTTACTTGGCTGCGACAGGAAAACCCTGACACTAGCACTGTGGTCTTGTCGGTCACTTTCTCAAGACTTGGCTGCCAAGACATAGCAAACAATTGCTTGGAATTCTCTAAATTCACTTTTTCATGGCCATAGGTGCCAGCCATGCCGCAACAGCCCAAGGCCACTGACTCACAATTGGCGCCAAAATGTTTAAAAATAGTGCTCCACTCTTTGCCAGTATTAGGTTTAGCGGTGGATTCAGTGCAGTGGCTAAACCAAGTAAAATGCTTACTCGATGCCGGTAAACAGGGCACTTGCGCTATCGCTTCTATCAACCATTCATTGGCTAGTTTGACCTCAAAATGGCCTCGTTTTTGACCTAATATTTCAGCGTACTCATCACGGTAACATAGCACTAACGCAGGATCTAACCCCACCATAGGCATGCCTAACACGTGCAAATGGTTAAGAAAATCGGCACTGGACTGGGCCATTTTGGCAAATTTATCCAAAAAGCCTTTAATGTGCGCAGGCTTGCCATTCGGTTTAAAGGGCAGTAACACAGGCTTTAAGCCCATGGATTCAATAAGGCGAATAAAGTTATGCACTAATTTGGCATTATAAAAGCTGTTAAAAGGATCTTGCACCACCAGCACGTATTGACTGCGTGCATCCTCTGGGATGGCCTGCAGTGCTTCTAGATCATAACCTCGGCTGCTGTGGCCGTGAAGACGTTGTTTTAGGGTTGGTACAGATAATGCCGGTGAATCCACATAACCTAGGGTTTTCTCAATAGCCCATTGGCTTAATCTATGCTGAGACGCTAAGTTGATAAGCTTTGGCATGCTTGCCATTAACGGCAATACATCTTCAATCCCTGCCACTAAATAATCTTTGGTTGGGCGTAAATAGCGTTTGTAATAGATATCGAAAAACTGCGCCCTAAATTTTGGCACATCCACTTTAACTGGGCACTGGCTAGAACAAGACTTACAGGCTAAACAGCCTAGTAAAGATTCCATCACTTCATGGGAGTAATCGTATTCTTGCTGACTCTTGATGGTATTTTGCGCTCGCTGCAGCCAGCCTAGAGGCTTAGATTTGGCTAAGGCGTTAACATCTACACCTTCAGCTTCCAGCAGTCTTAGCCATTCGCGCATTAAGCTAGTGCGTCCTTTGGGGGAATGGATACGCTCACCTGTGACTTTAAACGAAGGGCACATGGGCGAGTAACTGCTGTAGTTAAAGCACAAGCCATTGCCGTTACAGTTCATCACATCGGGGAAGGCGTCACGCACTTGAATAGGGATTTGTCGGTCAAAGCTGCCGCGCTTGGCGCTGTCCACATTAAACATTAGTGGGCCAGCCTCTTTTGGCGCCACCAGCTTACCTGGATTTAAACGATTATGTGGGTCGAACAGGCCTTTAATTTGCTCAAGCACCCCATAAAGCTCGTCACCAAAGACCGCTGGGCCGTATTCACCGCGTACCCCTTTGCCGTGCTCGCCCCACATCAGGCCGCCGTATTTAAGGGTTAGCGCCGCCACTTGATCAGAAATCGTTTTTAGCAGTTTCTCATCATGTTCATCGCACATATCAAGGGCAGGACGCACGTGCAGCACGCCCGCATCCACATGACCAAACATGCCGTATTGCAATTGATACCCATCAAGCAGCGCCCGAAATTCCATGATAAAATCGGCTAAGTTCTCAGGCGGCACAGCAGTATCTTCAGCAAAGGCGATAGGTTTACGGCTGCCTTTAGTGGCGCCTAACAGCCCCACGGCTTTTTTACGCATAGCATAAATTTGCTCGATACTGGGCTTATCGGCGGTGATTTGAAACCCCACAATGCCGCAAGCTTCTGTTTCAAGCTGCTGCTTGAGCGCCTCTTCAAGGCTTGCCACTTTATCGGCAACCGTTTGCTCGTCACCGGCAAACTCCACCATATTAAGCCCTTCAATCACCTTGTTAGGCACGGCTTGAATGTGTTCACTTACCGAATGCCAAATAATGTCTTCGCGGGCAAGGTTGAGCACTTTTGAATCGACGGTTTCAACCACGGTTGCCTGGGCCGTTACCAAGGCCGGCGCATGACGCAGGGCCGACTCGAAAGAGTCGTATTTAATGTTCACCATCACCCGAGAGTTAGGCAGCGGCGTGAGTGAAACTTTGGCTTCGGTAATAAAGGCCAAGGTGCCTTCTGAGCCGGTTAAAATGCGCGATAAATCAAACTGAGTTAATGCATCATTCCACACATGCTTGAGATCGTAACCGGTTAAGAAACGGTTTAATTTGGGAAATTGGCGTTCAATCAACTCCCGCTTATCGCGGCACACTTTGGCAATAATATTGCTTATTTCAAGCCCAAGTGGATTGCTATTAGCATTGTTGTTATCAAGTTCTGCTAGGCTTACTGGCGCTGTGGTTAACACACTGCCATCGATTAACACGCTGATGAGCCCAAGCACATGATCAGAAGTCTTACCGTATACTAAGGAGCCTGCGCCTGAGGCGTCGGTATTGATCATCCCACCTAAAGTGGCGCGATTTGAGGTGGATAAATCTGGGCTAAAAAAGAAGCCGTGGGGGCGCAATGCATCGTTGAAGGCATCTTTGACCACCCCAGTTTGCACTCTTGCCCAACCTTCTTCGGCATTAATTTCTAACACTTTATTAAAATAGCGCGATAAATCAACAATTAAGCCATGGGTTAATGATTGGCCATTGGTGCCAGTACCGCCACCTCTGGGGCTGAAGGTGACGCCGCGGAAATCAGGTTTCGCAGCTAAAGTCAGTAGCAAGCTTAAATCGGCCTGATCTTTAGGGTAAATCACCCCTTGGGGCAAAAACTGATAAACAGAATTGTCGGTTGCCTGCACTAAACGTGCGCTGTAGCGCTTGTCTATGTCTCCTTCAAATTCACTTAATTCAAGCGCATCTAAAAAGGCTAAATAAACAGGTTCTAGTGTTTGTTGATGTGACAGCTGAGGCAACATAATCGATTTCTGTAAATGGTTGTAGTGCCAACATTATAAACAAAAAAAGCCACAATAGAGTGGCTTTTTTTAGCATGAAGGTTAACGGATGTAACACTGATCTCAGTTAACCCTCACTAAAAGAGAAAGACTCCCTTTATGCGTGCTCTTTAGCTAGGTATAACCAGGTATCGATCACTGTATCTGGGTTTAATGATACTGTGTCTATACCCTGCTCCACCAGCCATGCCGCGAAGTCGGCGTGATCCGATGGACCTTGGCCACAAATGCCCACATAGGCACCTTTGGCTTTAGCCGCTTTGATGGCCATGGCCAATAAGGCTTTAACCGCATCGTTACGTTCATCAAATAAATGACTGATGATGCCAGAATCTCTGTCAAGACCCAACGTCAGCTGAGTTAAATCGTTTGAGCCGATAGAGAAGCCATCGAAGTGCTCAAGGAACTGATCCGCAAGCAAGGCATTGGATGGCAATTCACACATCATGATGACCCGAAGACCATCTTTACCACGCTCTAAGCCTTCAACGTTAAGTAAGTCGATAACTTGCGCCGCTTCGCTCACGGTACGTACGAAGGGGATCATGATCTCAACGTTAGTTAAGCCCATCTTGTTACGTACCCGCTTGATGGCTTCACACTCTAAAGCAAAACAATCACGGAATGACTCAGAAATATAGCGACTAGCACCACGGAAACCCAGCATTGGGTTTTCTTCTTCTGGCTCATAACGATCACCGCCGACCAAATTTGCGTACTCGTTTGACTTAAAGTCAGACATACGTACGATCACTTTTTTCGGGTAGAAAGCCGAAGCGATAGTGGCAATACCTTCAACCAAACGGGCAATGTAGTACTCAACCGGTGAGTCATAACCTGCGATCATCTCGTTGATTTCAGTTTGTAGCGCCGCATCTTGCTGATTAAATTCAAGCAAGGCTTTAGGGTGAATGCCTATCATGCGGTTGATGATGAACTCTAAACGAGCAAGGCCTACGCCTTCGTTCGGCAGACGAGCAAAATCAAAGGCTCTGTCTGGGTTGCCGACGTTCATCATTATTTTCATCGGTAAATCGGGCAATGAATCAACACGATTGGTGACAATTTCAAACTCTTGCTTACCTGAGTAGATAAAGCCTGTGTCGCCTTCGGCGCAAGACACAGTGACAATATCACCTGTCTTGATGCGGTCAGTGACATCGCCACAACCGACAACCGCTGGCACACCTAATTCACGAGCGATAATCGCAGCATGGCAAGTGCGGCCGCCACGGTTTGTCACAATCGCGCTAGCGCGTTTCATGATAGGTTCCCAATCTGGATCTGTCATGTCGGTGACTAACACATCACCCGGCTCAATTTGATCCATATCAGCGATTGATGATAAGACTTTAGCCACACCAGTACCGATTTTATGACCGATAGCACGACCTTCGCACATCACTGTGCCCTTGGTCTTGAGGTGATAACGCTCAATTAACTGCACATCTTCACGACTACGCACAGTTTCAGGACGCGCCTGAACAATATAAAGCTTGCCATCGTTACCGTCTTTGGCCCATTCGATATCCATTGGACGACCGTAATGTTGCTCGATAACCATAGCTTGTTTAGCCAGCTCCATGACCTCAGCATCATTGATTGAGAACTGACGGCGCTGCTCACTTGGCACGTCTTCAATCTTCACTTGCTTGCCGTGAGTGGCATCATCTGAGTAAACCATCTGTATAAGCTTGCTGCCAATATTGCGGCGCACAACGGCGTCATGACCTTGGCTTAAAATGGGCTTGTGAACATAAAATTCATCAGGGTTAACTGCGCCCTGTACCACCATTTCACCTAAGCCAAATGATGAAGTGATAAACACCACATCATTGTTACCAGACTCAGTGTCCATGGTGAACATCACGCCCGATGAGGCTTTGTCTGAACGCACCATGCGCTGTACACCAGCCGATAATGCAACGCCGTGGTGCTCATAGCCTTGGTGGACACGATAAGAAATCGCGCGATCATTAAATAGAGAAGCATAAACGTGCTTGATGGCGACTAATACTGAGTCAAAGCCTTTGACGTTTAGGAAGGTTTCTTGCTGGCCTGCAAATGAGGCGTCTGGCATATCTTCTGCAGTGGCTGATGAGCGCACGGCGAATGAAGCTTCAGTGGTTTCGCCGGCCAATTTCTCGTAAGCTTGGCGAATCGCGGTTTCTAACTCGGGCTGAAACGGGGTCTCGATAACCCACTGTCTGATCTGTGCACCTACTTGAGCTAGGGCTTTGACATCGTCTACATCCAAATTGTTGAGTACGTCATAGATTTTCTGGTTAACACCGCTTTGTTCAAGGAACTCATTGAACGCATGAGATGTGGTCGCAAATCCGCCAGGTACTTGAACACCGGCATTTGCCAGGTTGCTGATCATCTCTCCAAGGGACGCATTCTTGCCGCCAACCTTGTCTACGTCACCCATGCCTAATTCTTGATACCAGAGTATGTATTGCTGCACAGTTCTCTCTCCGCAAGTTTATTTCAATGGCCCCTTCACACCAGGGCAGCGGCATTTTACACTCCCACTCAAGAAGCGTAAATGTATAATTTCATTTGTAATTTTATTACTACAAGAGGTCATAATGGCACCAAGAGTATTCTACATATCTGATGGCACAGCCATCACAGCAGAAGTGTTTGGACACGCGGTGTTATCGCAATTTCCAGTAGAGTTTGAAGCACTTACCATTCCATTTGTTGAAACATTAGCAAAAGCTGAAAAAGTAAAGCTGCAAATAAATGATTGTTTTATTACAACAGGTGAACGGCCGTTAGTGTTCCACTCCATCGTCAATCCAGAGATCCGCAATGTGATTTATTCAAGCGAAGGCATGGATTATGACTTTTTGAACACTTTTGTGGCCCCACTTGAACAACATTTAGGCATTCAGGCCTGCCCTGTGCTGCATCGAACTCACGGGAAAGGCAATCACAGCTATGAAGCCCGCATCGATGCGATAAATTTCTCCATGGAAAACGATGACGGTCAAACCATGAAACACATGGATAAAGCCGATATTATCCTGTTAGGGGTATCCCGCTGCGGTAAGACACCTTCGAGTCTGTACTTATCTATGCAGTTTGGCATTAAGGCCGCCAACTACCCTTTCACCGAAGATGACATGGATAATCTTAAACTACCAGATGCCCTAAAGCGCAATAAAAACAAACTATTTGGCTTAACTATAGATCCCAATCGCCTTCATGAAATCCGCCAGTCTCGGATGGAAAACAGCCGCTATTCTTCACTAAGACAATGCCGCTTAGAAGTCAAAGAAGTGGAGATGATGTACAAACGTGAGCGAATTCCTTTTGTGGATACCACCAACCATTCGGTGGAAGAAATCGCCACTAAAATCTTGGATGTGACCGGGTTAGCACGGCATATGTTCTAATATTGACACAATGAAAAAACCGTATTTGGCTCGATTGACCCTAACAAAAACATCATTCAATCGGGCCAAGCCAATGTTATTGAGGATATTTCAATACAAGCAATCGGTTTTTTGCCGTGTGCATTGAGGTCGAATTGGTTATAATCCCGAGCAATATTAAATCAAGAAGCATCATGCTAGCGCGGTATATTGAATGACAATTAAAACAGACGAACTTCGTACTTCCTTATTATGTAAAGTGATTTCACCAGCTCAGCTCGCTTCTGAATACCCTCTGACTCAAGATGCCGCCGATTATTTGGTGCAACAGCGCCGTGAGGTAGAAGCGATTATCGCAGGTGAAGATCAGCGTTTATTGGTGATCATTGGCCCTTGCTCCATTCACGACACTAAAGCCGCACTGGAATACGCTGAGCGTTTAGCTGAGCTGCATCACGAGCTTAAAGACGATTTGTGCATCTTAATGCGGGTGTATTTTGAAAAGCCGCGCACTATCGTTGGCTGGAAAGGCCTGATTTCAGATCCCGATCTTGATGGTAGCTTCAGCCCTAACAAAGGCCTGCGCATGGCCCGTGAACTACTCCAACAAATTACCGAATTAAAATTGCCGATTGCCACTGAGTTTTTAGATATGGTGAACGGTCAGTACATTGCCGACTTAATCACTTGGGGTGCTATTGGTGCTCGCACCACAGAAAGCCAAATTCATCGTGAGATGGCCTCAGCTTTATCTTGCCCAGTAGGCTTTAAAAATGGCACCGATGGTAACATCAATATCGCCGTTGATGCAGTGCGCGCCGCAGCGGCACCCCACATCTTCTACTCGCCAGATAAAGACGGTGCCATGGCCGTGTATCGCACTCACGGTAACCCTTTCGGTCATATTATACTTCGTGGCGGTAAGACCCCAAATTACAGCGCTGATGACATAGAAGCTGCCCGTACACAACTTGAAAAAGTCGGGGTAACCCAGCGCATGGTAGTGGATTTTAGTCACGGTAACAGTGAAAAACAGCACAAAAACCAGCTCAATGTGGCCGACAGCATCATGGCACAGTTACGCGCTGGCAGCACAGCCATTGCTGGCATTATGGCTGAAAGCTTTATGATTGAAGGCAATCAAAAAGTCATTGCTGGTGAGCCACTGGTCTACGGTCAAAGCATCACAGATGCCTGCCTGCACTGGAGCGACTCTGAAAAGTTACTGCGGGATTTAGCTCAAGCGGCTAAAGACCGTAAAGCATTGCTGAGCACATAAGCGAGCATAAGGCCCAATAGATGAGTGCTATGAATTAGCGTCTTATATTTAGCGCAATAAATCCATTAGCTTTTTGCTGACTCACAAAAAACGCCAACATAATGTGTTGGCGTTTTTGTTCATCCAAGGCGTTAACTAAAGGATTAGGGTAATCTTCATGGCTTAAGTTTATCGCTTATATTGGTAGCTTAGATTGATGGCTTAGTTTTTAAGCTAAATAATCGCTAAAATCTCTGCCTATCACTGCCTTTTTATAATCTTCTTTACGGCATCGGCCTTCGTCGATGTTGAGCCTAATCTACGCCATGCTTCATATTGTTCACCTTTGATCCAAGTGATCCCTATCTCTTCTTGCCAATGCACAAAATCGGCAGTTCGAAAGCGAGCATTAACACAGCTTCCTGCACCTATGCGCATGTGGCAAATACTGAAAATAAGGTATTCACCATCAAATACTAATGCCTCTGTCCCAGACTCTTTACAGCTTGATAATAATTGATAAGGAACCTTAAAAATAACCTCTGCTGCAGGAGCGCCATTGTGACTTGAGACCCGCGTAATGGCGCAATCAGCACCATAAAATTCATCCATGCCGACACGCGCGTCAGGCTCTTGCGTTGACCACCAAGGTGCGGGCTTTGTCACGAGTTCATCCTGCGAATCGTCACGGCACCCGAGCAGTTGTGTCATAAGCAAAAACAGCACGATCAGTCGCCATAAATATGGGCGATTAGCTACAGTGTTACCAAAGATGTTCATTTCACTCGACTCAGATTGAACAGCACTATAAAGCAGCTTAGCGTAAGTGCCAATGGCTAACAAATGAATATAGACCATCATATTCAATGCAATAGAACAGCTAGCCTTTAACCTTATCCCACACTGACACTTTGCGAGTCTGCATTATCTAGAACGCTTACTATTCTCGCTATTTTCTTAAACGATTCATGATGGCTTCCAGGGTATAGTCTTCATGGGTCAATGGTGGAATATCTTGTGCTGCACGGTTATGGAATGGTTTGGTTTCTACAGAGGGAATGGCGAATAGTTGATTAATAATCGGAGTGATTATCATGCTGAAAACACTAAATAATGCAATTGTTATCATGGCGTAAAAGGTGCTTGACTCCAGTAGATAGGACTGAATAAATACCCCATAATACGCCTCTGGACTGGCAGCTGAAATATTCGTTAAAAAAACCTTAATTTCAGTGATAAAACCGTAAGTTAATCCTGTCGCTAAAAAAGCTGACATCACAGTGGCAAGCAGTGAGCGTATTCGCTGTCTACTGAATATTTTCACATTAACATCCTTTTAAATGTTCTATTATCAACAATGCTTCAACATTCTACCACATGTATTAAGGAATAAGTCTTTGAGTATTAATAATAAATTTAGCAGCGCCATCTTGGGTGCTTTCTTGTTACTGGCGATGGCAGTATTAGGTTTGACCTTAAAGCAAGCCATTGTGGAATATAAATTACTCGACCGCAGTGTCACAGTAAAAGGTTTAGCTGAAAATGAATACCCTGCTGATATTGTCATCTGGCCTATCCAATTCACCGCAGCAAGTAACGACCTTGAAGCGCTTTACCAACAGCTGGACAAACAAAGCCTACAAGTGGTTGAGTTTCTAACACAAAATAAACTCAGCAGTGAAGAAATCAGCCTATCAACACCAACCATCACAGATAAACTCGCTCAGCAATACGGTGGTAATGAGCAATCTAGATTCCGCTATTCAGCCCTACAAACTGTGACTGTCTATTCGACAAACATCACCCTAGTACGGACTATGATGCCAAGGCTGTCTGAGCTTGGAAAGACCGGCATTGCCTTTTCTCAGGCGGATTATGATGCGCAAGTTGAGTATATTTTTAGCCGCCTCAATGAAGTGAAGCCGCAGATGATTGAAGCCTCCACTACGAGTGCACGAGTGATCGCTGAAAAATTTGCTAACGACTCTAAAAGCCAACTTGGAAAAATTAAGAAGGCCGCGCAGGGACAGTTTTCAATCAGTAATCGAGATAAAAACAATCCACACATAAAGCGCGTACGCGTTGTTTCAACGATAGAATATTACCTTGCAGATTAGTGATTTGACTCAGCGTTTGAGCATTAGTTAAGTGTTTTAGCTGTAAAATCTTTGCCCCTTGTCGATGCAAGCTCTGCATTGTATACGCCAAGGGGCTTAGCTGTTTCTTCCAATGATGCTTTAGATAAAATTTCAAACTCCTGATGGATTTGCATAAAACAGTCCACCAGCTCTGGATCAAAGTGTTTCCCCTGCCCCTCTTTTATCAATCTCAACGCTTCATCATGACTGAAGGGGCGCTTATAACAGCGCGGTGATGTCAGCGCATCATACACATCCACTAAAGCGACGATCCTTGCAGAAAGCGGGATAGCTTCCCCCGTAAGACCTCTTGGGTAACCGCTGCCATCCCATTTCTCGTGATGCCCGCCAGCTATGTCTCTGCCCATTTGGATAAAAGCGCACTCAGGAGCATAGTTCAGTAACCCCTGCAACACGGTTTCGCCGATCACTGGGTGCGCCTGTATTTGCCTAAACTCATCCCCAGTTAATGAACCTGGCTTTAATAAGATACTGTCGGCAATGCCCACCTTGCCTATGTCATGCAAGATGGCCGACAGATTAATTTGATTAATAAATGCTTCAGTTAACTCCGCCGGCACATTGTCTGCCAACAACCGCTGCCTAGCCAGCATGCTGGCATATTGCTGCATGCGTAATAGGTGAGCACCTGTCTCGTTATCTCGATACTCTGCAAGTTTTGCCAGCCCCATAACGGTGGCCTGACGTGAAGCTAATGTGGACTGTAATGAATGGGTTAACTTCCCCAGTAAAAACGATGCTGATTGAGTTACCATGGCATTGGTAACCACAAAATTGATTACCACTACATACCAAATTAAGGTACTAAACCCTTCAATATTTGGCCAACTAAGCAGATTATAATGGTAGGCCAATCCCATAAAAAATAAGCTGACGCCATTGATCCCTTGAGCCCATAAGCCTGCTTTTTCACCTAAAAGAATGCTGCTCAGCGGCGCGAAGGCAAAAAGCCAAAAAAATCCCGCCCCCGATGGACCAATAGCCAATAGAAACCCTAGCCCAATGACAAAAGCTAATACACTCCCAATGATAAAGCGCTTAAGATCAGGCATGCTAGGGTGAAACAAAATCAGTAACAGTACCCCGTACACTAAGGTATCGAACACTGCCATAGGCCAAATTCCCTGGACTATGCACAAGTAAACACTGGTGAAATAAACGGGCACACACAAAATCGCCAACACGCTAAATAAACGCTGAAAAACCAACTTACGCCACTGTGGCAAAGCATCGTCTATTTCGTATTGGTGAATATGCTTGTTCTCTAAGGCCATGGGATCCCTTTACGTATCCAGTGTAACGCTAAATCCGAATTGAGCTTAAGTATTATGGCAGTGGGCTGATAACGCAAAGTGAGATACTAAATGAGTGATTAATTCATTGATTACTTATAGGGTTTTTGTCATTATTTCAACAAATATTAATACTCATAAGTAGTCACCTATGGCACATAGCCACAGTATTCCTAAAGGCTTTATTCTCCAGATTGTCCTAAGTATGACCGCCTTATTGATAAGCAGTTTGCTTATAGTGGCCTCAGCCAACAGCGCGCCCAAAATTGAGGCTCAAGTAAGCGAAGTCGCACACACTTCAGAATTGGTGATTTTTATTGTGCGTCACGGCGAGAAAGCCAAGGGCGACAATCCCAGTTTGACCCAGCAAGGTCAGCAGAGGGCGCAGCTGTTAGCCACTATGCTCGCCAGCAACAAACTCGATGGCATTTACAGCACCGACTATAACCGCACCCAAGAAACCGCTGCGCCCACCGCCCTTGCTCAACAGCAAGCAGTGCAAAGTTACGATCCCAGCCAACTCAAACAGTTTAGCGATTCACTTAAAGTTAAAACAGGCCGTTTTCTGGTTGTTGGCCATAGCAACACCACCACGGCGTTAGTGAGCTTACTTGGCGGCGAGCCACAAGGTGATATCGATGATAGCAGTGAATTTAACCGACTCTATATACTCACAATCACGCCCGCTAAAAACGGGGCAGCAGTCACCAGCGTGCTATTGAAGTATGGAGAATAATACCAGTCACATTCATTATGTGATGGGTATAACATAGGAATGATTGATGAAAAAACCTGATGACACAGTCAAACTAAATTGGACGGCTGATGCAAAATTGCCGTCATCAGGACGTCACATTCGCTGTGCAGACTATGACTATATTGAGATCATGTGTTTACACCGCTACCGAGTGACAGTGACGATGAAAGACTTAAGCCAATATCACGCCCAATTTCACACCACCAGTATCATAGAGTTTGAAGGCATAAAGCGTGAGACTATTCTGGGCGTTGATATCAATCAGGCACCATTACAACTGATGCTCAATGAGATCTTATCCATTACAGTCCTTGATGACAACGCCCAATTTTCCAAATTACAATTTGATTAGCGGCGGCTTTGACTCAACACTGCTTTTACTCGCTATGCCTTATCGCAGTAAAGGTGCAGCAAAAATCAAACAAAAGTTAAACATAAAAACCCCAGCCTAACACTATCCACACATAAGATTTAACCTGCTGTTTTATATCTTTTTATTGCAAACTTCTTTACTATAGCGCTCCGCTATTTTAGGCCTAGCCTACTAGCTCACATACGTCATCACGCTGGGTTTACCATTCAACACTTTTTGTTACTCAGCACTTTGTTATGCCGCACTTTTTCTCAGTAATTAGGTCAATCATGCCATTAACTCAAACAAGCGCCCCCTTCCCTGAAGCCATCGCCACCCGGATTGAAAAGTCTGAAGCGCGGGTAATTAAGGCGGTATTTCCCTCCAATACCAATCATCACAACACCCTGTTTGGTGGCGAAGCCTTAGCTTGGATGGATGAAACAGCCTTTATTGCTGCTACACGTTTTTGCCGCAAAACCTTAGTAACCGTTAGCTCAGACAGAATTGACTTCAAAAAAGCCATTCCAGCGGGTAGCCTTGCGGAATTAGTCGCACGCGTTATCCACGTGGGGAAAACCTCCCTAAAAGTTGAAGTGAATATTTTTGTTGAAGACATGTACCGCGATCACCGCGAGCACGCTATTCGCGGCGTATTTACCTTTGTCGCTGTGGATGACGAGCGTAATCCGACACAAGTGTGGACCCCTGAAATATCAATGAGCTAGTACCACTAAGCGCGAGCACTGCGTTCTAGTCGTAACGACTAAATCCAAGTCCCAGCGCGAGCCCTAAGTTTCAGCCTCATAACAATAAAAGAGATAGCCGATTAAATCTTGGCTATCTCTATAAATCCATAGAATTTATAGTGCCATTTCTGCTACATTGGTTTTACCTTCACGCGACACAGTAAAATAATAAAGCCATGAAGCTAGAAAAACTCACTATGGTGATTGCTGATGACCATCCACTGTTTAGAAATGCCCTGCGCCAAGCCCTTGGGCAAAGCTTCAACACAGTAGATTGGCATGAAGCCGACAGTGCCAGCGCCCTTGAATCCATACTCGAAAAACATGCCGAGCAGTGCGATTTAATTTTATTGGATCTGCAAATGCCTGGCTCCCATGGCTACTCAACTCTTATTCATCTGAGAAGCCATTACCCGCATATTCCGGTTATCGTGATTTCAGCCCATGAAGATGCTAACACCATCAGCCGCGCTATCCATTACGGCAGTAGTGGTTTTATCCCCAAATCAGCGTCACTAGACACCTTGTCCCAAGCCCTTAACAGCGTGCTGCAGGGAGATATTTGGCTACCAGATGGCTTTGTGGCGAAAGAAATAGAACAAGATGAAAACGCCCAAATTGCCAATAAATTATCTGATCTGACTCCCCAGCAATACAAGGTGCTGAATATGTTTGCCGAAGGCTTATTAAATAAGCAAATAGCCTATGACTTTGGCGTATCAGAGGCCACCATAAAAGCCCATGCGACGGCCATCTTTAGAAAGCTTGGCGTTCGCAATCGCACCCAAGCGGTTATCGCTCTGAAAGAGCTTGAGATGGATAAGACTGGGTTATAAAACAAGAGATCACAATGACAGAAGCTGATTTACCCTTCTCACAGGCCTGTGAAAATAATAAAGCCCCTATTCTTGAGGCCCTTAAACACATCCTTCCCATTAGCCAAGCTGATGCACCAGCGCTAAAGCTATTAGAAGTGGGCAGCGGCACTGGGCAACATTGTGTGCATTTTGCCAAACATTTACCCCAGGTTCTGTGGCAGCCCAGTGAGCAAGCCATCTATCTTGACAGCTTAAACCTGCGAATTTCACGCTGTAATGATGCAAACCTTAAGCAAGCCATAGCACTGGATCTCAGCCAAACATGGCCAAGCAGTTGTTGCCAACAGCAAGCGATTTTTAGCGCTAACACCTTGCACATTATTAGCCAGACCTTAGTTGAGCGCTTTATTAAAGACGCATCTCATGCACTAGCCGCAAGCGGGCAGTTTATTGTCTACGGTCCCTTCAATTATGCAGGTCAATTTACCAGTCCAAGCAATCAAGAATTTGATGCCTGGCTAAAGCAGCGAGACAGCTTAAGCGGTATTCGCGACATTGAATGGCTTATCCAATTGGCTGAGTCACACGCACTCACACTTATCGACGACATTTCCATGCCAGCCAATAATCGGCTGCTTCATTTTCAGAAAAAGGCTTAATCAAGATGGCAAGCGTAAGCACCAAAACTCACCGCAATGGACTTAAGTATTTAGCCATTGATACCCCACAGTGTCAGGCACGTATTTTCTTTCAAGGGGCGCAAATCACAGAGTTCACTCCCAAAGGTGCGAAGCCACTGCTGTGGGTCTCTGCGGCGGATAATTACCAACCCGGCAATGGGGTGCGCGGCGGTATTCCTATCTGCTGGCCGTGGTTTGGTCAACATCAAGGCGCAACGACGGAAGCAAAGTGGCCACAGCATGGGTTTGCTCGTACCCGTATTTGGTCGTTAAACCAAGTGCAAGTAACTGATGAGTCAGTGCAAGTTCAATTTGATTTGCCATTACTCGCGCAAGATAAGCCTTTTTGGCCATATCACAGCCAAGTTTCTGTGCTGTTTACCTTAACGGACAGCCTAACGGTTAGCCTTATTAACACCAACCTTGGTGATGAAGCCTATGAGCTGACCCAAGCACTGCACACTTATTTCCCCACCCCTGACATTCACCGCACTCACGTTAGCGGCTTTAATGGCGCGAAATACATAGAGTTTGCCGAAGGCCCCTTTGAGCAACCTGAAGATAAGGTGCATTTTAATAAGGAAACCGACCGCGTTTATACTCAGCTTTCTCCCCAACAATTTATCCACACCCCAGCAGGGATCATCAGCGTTACTCGAGAGCAAAGCAGTAGCGCAGTGCTATGGAACCCTTGGATAGATAAATCCACTCGTTTAAGCCGATTTAACCCTGATGATTATTTGCAGATGTTGTGCTTGGAAGCGGCGAACGTATTAGAAGATAGGGTGATACTGCAAGCTGGCGAAAGTCATACCCTAAGCACAGTGATAAATTGGGTAAAAGAATGATAAGTTGGATAAAAGACTGATAAACAGGGCCAAGTATGAGCAAGGATAACGCCCAAACGCCTGCCGCTTTAACGCCAGCTGCGCCTCGGCGCACTGGGATGCTTATCTTACTGGCGTTAACTCTGTTATTTGGGGTCGGGATCTTAGTGCTTATTCAAAATGCTAATCCTGTGAGCCAATTTTTAATCAAGCAATTTGCAGCCCGTTATGATATTGAAATACTTGAGTTGGAAGATGATAACTCCAGTATAGATACGATTAATTTGGCTCGCCTTAGGCTCAATTATCAAGGTAGCCAGCTTAAGGTTAATCATCTCAAACTTGAGTTTGTCGATGCTTTAGCGATCATCAAGCGGCAGCAATTTCTAAGCTCAGATCTAAAACGCATCAGCCTAGGGGATGCCACACTGAGCCTCAGCCGAGCAGTAGTAGAGCAAATCTTGATTGGCAGCGAGCAAACTCAAGAACATTTAGCTCTCGAAGATGCCTTAAGCCTTGAGCAAATCAACCAGTGGCAACAAACGCTGCGGCAAGCGAAAACCCATCACCTCACCACCCAGTTGCCAGAAATTAACTTAGGCAAGATCAACATTGCGTTACCAGACTTCAGCTCAGCTTCAGCACAGGTGCAAACTCAACAACCTCTGCAAGCAGGAGAAAAACCCGTGATCCTCAGCCTGTCTGCGCTGAAATTGATCCACCAAGATAAACTGAGCTCTGAGCCAAGTACCGAGCTCAGCACAGCGCTATGGTTTAACCAACGGCCTATAATTACGCTTAAGGCGCAGGGAAACCCCAAGGATTTACTCGCCTCATGGCAGCTAGACACTGAATTGTCGCTTCGTTCAGCCCATCAGGGCTTGATTGACATGGCGGCTTATTTGGATAACAGCCGCGCAGCATTAGCACTTGAGCCGTCACAAATTCAAAGCCAGATTAATCGCATGATTGCCGCCGTTGGTAAAGTCACCGCAAAAGGGCTCGATATTGATGGCCGCTGGCTGACCCATAGCGAACTTTCGCTGCAAGAATTACGCTTCACTAGCCAACAGACACTCTCAGAACTCACCCTTAAGCTAAGCTCTAAGGAAATTCACCCAGCCCCAAGCACCATAGACGTCAACATTGCTACGGCTTTGCCGCTTGTTGTAGATGTAGCGCTCAATACCCAATCCCTTAGCGCCAAGGTTTCACCGCTGCAGCTCTCGCTATCCTTAAATGCCGCACAGCGGCAATTAATGGCTGCGACTTTCTCAGAGCTAAGCCTGGAGCAACACTTAACAAGCACCTTGGAGCCTTGGCTGGCTAAGCTCAGTGCTCAGCTAAACACAGAGCTAGAAACTAAAGTTGGCACTCCACTTAAGGTAAATGATGCAAATACCCAAGTCACGGCTCCCATAAGCCAGATTGAACTTGTGCTTGGCACTGCCGAGCTGCAACTGCCAACGACGACGTTATTATCTATGCTAAATGGTGCGCCGAATACTTACACCTTAAGGGATAACATCACCTTAACCTCGCCAAGCGCCATGCTAAATGTGACCTTAATGGCGCCCATGGCAATAACGCCAACACAGGCACATAAACAGCCACCAAGTCAAACTCACCATCAACAACAAATTCAATTAAGCCAATATCAGTTTGAGTACTTCCCGCTTACCCAAAATAGTATTCAACAGTTTGATTTTAAATGGAAATTATCACAGTCAAGCCCAGTTGTTTTTATGCCAGCACCCTTAGCGAGCGTCAGCGCCGAACAGGGTAACCTGCTTCTAGAAGGCCAAGTTCAGCTTGAGCATTGTTTTGCAGCTACAGTTGCTAATCTTGTAACCATTCCTGCAACCAATAACGCTCAAACCACCAATCCCGCCACCCAGTTAAGCCTCACAATAGCGCCAAGTAGCCAGCTTACTCTTGATGGTATTAATGCAACCCTGGGTGACTCGCATTTACAGGTGGCTCAGCTACAACTTACCCCATTGCAGCTGATTAATGATATTCAAACAAAGGCAATGCAAAAAAAGGCTATTCAGGCACAGATAAGCCTCAATGCCGCTGATAAACCGAGTGCCCAGCATAAATTAAATAGTCAAAGCCAGCTTTTTGACCAGACCAAGCTCACCCTAGCCGACATGAGTTTGCAGCTTAAACAGCCCCAGCTCACCTTACGCCAACCCAGCAAAGGGATTGAGTCTATAGCCAAAGCCGCAAATCTTAAGCTCAACCTTAAAGGCACGAGCCCGCTAGACACCTCGTTGGACACAGCAATAAGCAGTCAATTAGCGTGGCAGTTTGCAACGTTAGATGTACGCAGAAAAAACCTCAACCTAGGTGAAAAAAACACAGCCGCCTTATTAGTGCTTGATAGCTTGTCACTTGAACAACACCTTACACTCAATAAAGGCGTACTGAGCAGTCAGGATGAATGGCTATTGGAAACCATCCCTATGCACAGCCAGCATTGGTTGCAAGCCCCTTGGTTAAAATGGCCGCCACTTAATGGTACTGCCGCCAATAGCACAATCACCAACAAAACCACCTTTGCCAACACCAGCCTTGCCGGTCAGTGGCAGTTTGAGCTGGACTTAGCACAAGCCTTAAGCGTTGCAGCCAAGACCCAAACCTTGCCCGAAAACAGCTTCATTCAAGGTAAGGGGAAATTCAACGGCAGTTATTTACTCCAAGCGGTGAACGATGCTAAAGAGCCGTCTCAGCGTTTCGAATTTAGGTTTGAGCCAGAATTTGAGCATTTAAGCGGCGACTATCTAGATTATAATTTCAGTGACGCAAGCATTTCTGCCAAATGTCAGCTCGATTGGCAACAAATTCAAGGGGCGAAATACAGCAAAAGTCAGCTAAATTGCCCCGATACTAAGCTCAGCGCCACTGAAGCCAATCTTGGCCTGCGCTTAAATCAACTTAAGCTACAAAGCGATATCCAGCTCACCCAAGATGACAGTAAAACGGCCGATAATTGGCTGCAATTAGTCACAGGGCTTAGCCACACTGAGGTCAACTTGACTGCCAGTGGTGACATTCTTGATGGCCACTTTCTTATCCCTGAATTCTCCTTAAGAATTCAAGACAGCTCCAAAGGACATATCTTACTGCAGGGCTTGAGTCTAGAAGCTTTGCTCGCCGCTCAGCCTCAGGTGGGCGTGACTGCTAGCGGCATTTTTGATGGCGTATTGCCTGCTCAATTTACCGGTGGCAAACTGTACATAAGTGGTGGCCAATTAGCCGCCCGCGCCCCCGGTGGGCGAATACAAGTATCGGGAAACCCCGCCATTGATGAATTAACCCAGATGCAACCTCATTTGTCTTTAGTATTTACCGCTCTTGAAGATCTTAACTATCATCAACTGTCCAGTAGCTTCGACATGACAGGAAATGGCGATGCCAACTTGAATGTACAAGTAAAAGGGAATAGCGTGGGGATTGAACGTCCCATTCATTTGAACTACTCTCATCAAGAGAATTTATTGCAATTATATCGTAGCCTGAGGTTACCGACTCAGCTGCAAGATACTATTGAGCAATCAATAAAATAAGGAAAAATAGTGAATAAACCTCAAACCCTAGTGTTAGGCCTCTGTGCCCTCGGCCTAATAACCTTGGTCAGCGCTTGCTCGCCAACGGTTAAGATTGAGCCACCAGACAAGCCTATAGTGATCAACTTGAATGTTAAAATTGAACATGAAATTAAGATAAAAATCGATAAAGAGCTCGACACGCTCATCAACAACGAATCATTGTTTTAATAGAAGGGATTGCTATGAAATCTGCGTTTACCTGTTTTGCCCTAGGCTTATTATTGTCATTTCAAGCTATGGCGCTGACCTTGCAAGAGGCCAAAACACAAGGGCTCGTCGGCGAACAACTCAATGGCTACTTAGGATTAGTGCAAACCACAGATGAAGCCAAAGCCATTATGGCCGACGTGAATGCCAAACGTAAGGCGCATTACGAGCACATCGCCCGCAAAAACAATATCGCCACTGATGCAGTCGCTAAATTAGCCGCGCAAAAAGCCATTGAAGCAGCCGATGCTGGGCACTGGCTTCAAGGCAGCAATGGCGTCTGGTTTAAAAAGTAGTCTTTAAATGGGCTGAAACTGAGTCAATAAGCTGAACTAACCTCGCACCTCAAGCATTAAAGTAATAGAAAGACCAGCTATTAGCTGGCCTTTGATAACTTGAAACACTTTTTAGCTTAACCCAAGTTACAAAATAAAAGTGGCGACCTTGTTGCTCAAGTCTGTGGCGCGGTCTTTAAGCATTTTAGCTTGGCTTAAATGGGTCATCGCTGATGAGGTTATCTCATCAGTGACATCTTTTATCGCTACAGTATTTTGCGTTATCTCGTTCGTTACCTGTGTTTGCTCTTCGGCTGCGGTGGCTATTTGTCCCGCCATATCAGAAATAACGTTAATCGCTTGGGTGATCTCTTCTAATGCCTTCGCTGCCGCATTAACATCATTAACACTGTTACTCGCCAGCCCCTTACTGCTGTCCATCAAGCTAACCGCTTGTTTAGTGGTATTTTGTAAGGTTTCTATTGTGGTATAAATCTCTGCAGTTGAATCTTGAGTTCGGCGCGATAACACTCGCACTTCATCTGCTACTACAGCAAAACCACGGCCTTGCTCACCAGCTCGAGCCGCCTCGATAGCAGCATTTAACGCCAACAAGTTAGTCTGCTCTGCAATGCCTTGAATCGTAGTTAAAATGCCAGAGATCGCTTGTGCGTGTAAGCTTAATTCACTGATTACATTGGTTGTTTCATCAATCTCCGATGCTAGTGAATTAATAGTGTTGCGGGTTTTATCAACCAAGCCTTTGCCTTGAATACTGCTTTTGGCTGATTGCTGGGCCGCGGCGGCTGTGCTTTCTGCATTGGCGGCAATTTCATAGGTGGCGCTGGACATTTCGGTGACCGCTGTTGCAACCATGGTCACTTCCTGTTGCTGGCGTTGTAATTCATCGACGCTAGCTTGGTTGGTAACTAAGCTTTGCTCTGCATCTGAATCCAATTCGATAGCCAGCTGACGAATGTGACTAATGAGTTGATGTTGACTGCCGACAAAGCGATTGAAACTGTCGGCTAGCACGCCCACTTCATCTTGGCTGTCGACTGTGATGCGTTGGGTTAAATCGCCATTGCCGTCGGCAATGCGTGACAAGGCCTGAGACACTCGGCTCAAAGGGGCAAGTAACAGGCTTAATAACCAAGAAATAGCTAATACACTGACAATTAAGGCCAAGGTAGCTAAGCCTAATTGAGTTAGCATTAAACTAGCCAGTGGTGCCTCTAAGGTTTGCTTGTCGAGAACAAAAACCAACTGCCAATCTGTGTTGGGGATATCTACGCCCCATAAGAGTTTATCTCTACCTTCAGCGTCAAAATAAGCTGGCGTGAATTGGCCTGTTTGACGACTCGATTGCGCCAGCTGATTGTTTAGCTGAGCGTCAATGTCTGTGATTTTACCCATCAATTTGCTTGAATCTTTATAAGCAATCACAGTGCCGTCTTTATGCATCATGATGGCATGGCCGTTAGCTGGCAATGACATGCTGTTGATGCTATCAACTAGACTGGCAATAGATACATCACCACCGACCACACCGCTGCGGGTGGGTTGAGCTATGGTGACGACAAGTACATTAAAGGCCACATCTAAATAAGGTTTAGTAATAATGGCCTCGCGTGCTTGTTGTGATTGATGGTACCAAGGGCGAGATCTAGGATCGTAGCCCGTACGGTCAATGCTGGGATCAGAGTCGACCATTACCCCGTTGCTGTTACCGAAATAGGTCAGCTGAAAATCGCCGGAAATTTGTGCCTGCTGCAAGGCGTTGAGTGTATCGCCTTCAACTTTAGTCGCGACAGAGGTGATTACACGCTGACGGTCTGCTAACCATCCTTCAATTCGCATTGCTTGCTGCTCACCAGATTGGTTTACCTGATCGACGCTACTTTGGAGTAATAATTCTTTTTGAGTGGAATAGCTTTGCCAAGATAATAGTGCAATAACAACCGCAAGGGCGAGGACGACCGATAACAATATCTTTTTCTTCAGTGAATATGAATTCATATTGATTTCCAATACTGCAATTTAATTAAATTGAAAGACAGGTATAAAAACAGCCGTTTCCCAGCTGAATTTAACCTACGAATGGAGATAAAATAGCATCTCTACTTGGTGACTATTTTTACATAAAAAGGAAAATAAAGGAATTTAAATCAGCAACTTAGGCATCACCACCATATTTAACCTATTAGATACATAAGTAACATTTACCACACTATATTTATAATTAAATATTACGTAAATGTAGGCTTTGGTCGCGATATAAAGGTCATTTGTAGCCAAAGTGTTCACAATCATGTATCAGGTTAACTTTGCCACCCTGGTTTTTTAATTAACAGTTACACCCTAGCGAAAAATTCGGTTAGCTAATCAGCTTACATAAACTCATGCCATAATAACCCTGTAGCAATAACGTCCCGTAAGCTTGCTTAGACACCTGCAAAAAGTGGATTATGTTATTGTTTAATAAGTTAGGTTATAACTTACAAGGAAGATATGTGGGCAAGGCATTTCAAAGTTACTTATGGAAGCGGTGTTAAATCATGAGAGTACAAAAAGTGTAAGACGCTTTACGCTCGCCACATCCAATGCCCATGGTTTATATCGTCAGTTTGGTTTTTCTTTATTAAACAAACCTGATACTTTTATGGAAGTTTATAAGCCAAATATGTATCAAGCGGCTTTATAGCAAATTAATCGTGACAGCCAAATTAATCGAATCAAATTAACCGTGACAGCCATTGTTAAATTTCGCCATTGTTAAATTTCGAGTTGCACTTTTGAATCAACAGGTTACGATTCAGACTAAAAAGGTGAACCATGGTGATTTGCGAGCCGACCGTCCATCCCATGAACGGGATGTTCGAGCCTTCATGGACGAGTTTACGGCGTGTCGACGAGACTTTTTATAAAAAATGGGTCATGGAAAGCCTGTAAGCAGAAATTTCAGTGACAGGTTTTTAGAGTCCTCAGAGATGGCTCTTGATATCACATGACTTAAGCGTGTTTTTGATACTTTTTATGTAGAAAAAAGGCAGTGGTGAGCCTATGTGGAAGCTGATGAGATAATGCACATTTACTTTGATGTAACTCGCCGTTCTTCAAAGGTAAGATTTTGAGCCGCTCATTTGCAAAACACATCTATCCCTTATGTTCACTGTGATAAACTTGCGCCATGACACCTATGCCATTGACCCGCCTATCTCTCTATAGGTGCTATCCGAGACCCTATCCGAGACAACGCCCATGACCCAATCCAGTACTGAATCTGAGACTCTCCCCATGCCTCAAGCTACAACTGAAAATGCGGTTGATGCGGCTCCTAGTATGGCGGCGGCAACAAGCCTTATTGCGCTGCGTGATTACCAGCAAGATGCAGTAGATGCGACCATTAATCACTTTAAACGCAGCAAGGATTCTGCAGTATTAGTACTGCCCACGGGGGCGGGTAAGAGTATTGTTATCGCTGAACTTGCCCGTATCGCCAAAGGCAATGTGTTAGTGCTAACCCATGTTAAGGAATTAGTGGAGCAAAATGCGCAAAAGGTTGGCTTACTCACTGAGGCTGCAAGCATTTACTCTGCGGGGTTAAAGCAAAAAAAGGCCCAAGGCAAAACTGTGGTAGCCAGCATTCAATCTGCCGCCAGAGCCGCTCAGCGCTTTAGCCAAGGGTTTTCCTTGGTTATTATCGATGAATGTCACAGAGTCAGCACAGAAAAAACCAGCCAGTATCAACAATTATTAAGCCAGCTCATCAAGCAAAATCCAAAACTTAAACTACTCGGTCTCACCGCCACACCCTACCGTCTGGGTAGCGGTTATGTGTATCGCCATCACTATCATGGCAAGGTGGGCAACACAGACAACCCCGTGTTTGAAAAATGCATCTTCGATTTACCCATGCGCCCACTTATCAAGCAAGGCTACCTCACCGAGCCCAAAATCTTCGACGGCCTAAGCGCGCAGTACGATTTTAATGCCTTAAGCCCAAGTGACACTGGGGAATACCCGCAAGCTGAAGTCGATGCCCTGCTTGAGCACCAAGGCCGCGCCACTAAAGCGATTATCAGGCAAGTGAAGCAACTCGCCGAGCTAAGGCGCGGGGTATTAATTTTTGCAGCAACGGTGCGTCACGCGCAAGAAATCATGACTTATTTGGATGACAGCGCCGCCCTTATCACCGCCACCACTCCCCATGTTGAGCGAGATGACATCATCAGCCGCTTTAAAGCCGAATCCCTTCGGTATATCGTCAATGTGGCAGTACTCACCACAGGCTTTGATGCACCCCACGTGGACTTAATTGCAATTTTACGCCCCACCGCCTCCATCAGTTTGTTTCAGCAGATGATAGGTCGCGGTCTAAGGCTTGCGAGCAATAAAACCGACTGTTTAGTGATAGATTATGCCGCCAATGGCTATGACTTATATTACCCCGAAGTCGGCCAAGCCAAGCCCAATAGCCGCGCAGTGCCGGTGCAAGTGCACTGCCCGGTGTGCAATTTTGCCAATACTTTTTGGGGCTTAGTGGATAATGACGGCGATCTAGTGGAGCATTACGGCCGCCGTTGCCAAGGCTTGGTCGATTCTGAGCGGCAAAGCTGCACAATGAACATAAAAGAAGTGCAATGCGATTTTCGCTTTCGCGCTAAATCATGCCCAGATTGTGGCAGCGATAATGACATCGCCGCGCGGATTTGCTTGCAGTGCGACAGCACACTTATTGACCCTGACAAACGCCTTAAACAAGTGCTTAATGCTCAGCATCATCATTTGTTTAAATGCCAAGATATGCTATTAAAAAATGAGGATAATAAGCTTGTGGTGCAGTATCTTGATATCGAGGGTAATGATTTTAAGCAGCAGTTTTACTTTGATACCCCAGGGCAGCGGCGGGCTTTTTTTGCGGTGTTTGTTTTGAGCCACACTCGCACCCCGGGAATGGCCCACCCTAAGTATCACAAGGTTGAAGATGTGCTCAAGGATCACGACCGTTTTCGCAAACCTGACATGCTATTACTGAAGAAAAATAAAAAGTTTTGGCAATTGCAGGAAGCTTTTTTCGATTACCACGGTCGTTATCAATTGACCTATTAATTTTGTTTGATGTTAGTAGCGCTGACTTTAGATTTTTGGCTTTACATTTTGTCTTGTTTTGTCGCCTTTAGTGGTTCAAGGTTTAGCAAAATGGTGGCTTTTGTGAGGGATTAACTTCAGGATTGAAAAAACCTATTAAGCTAATTCAGTATTCCCGTTATTCATTTATGAATGGCTGTGATATAAATGGTTCCATAATCTAAACGCCTGCTTTAACAGATTAATTTAGGTATTACTTTTATTTACTATTTTAGGAGTCACCATGTTTGTTGTTATTTTTGGTCGTCCAGGCTGCCCTTATTGTGTTCGTGCTGTTGAGCTTGCAGAAAAGCTGACCGAGCAACGTGAAGATTTCAAATTTAAGTATGTTGATATCCACGCAGAAGGCATTTCAAAAGCAGATTTATCTAAGTCTGTAGGCAAAACGGTTGAAACTGTACCGCAGATTTTTGTTGATGAAGTGCCCGTCGGCGGTTGCACTGAATTTGAACAATATGTGCGTGAAAACAAATTACTGAGCTAATACTCAAGCTAAGCTAGTGTTACTGAATCAATGTCAGTAAGCACAGTTAGCCAATGTATTTTGAAAAACAAAAAGCTGCCTAGGCAGCTTTTTTTATTCACTCAATAACTAAACTTATAAACTCTAGGCTTATAGCTTGTCTGAGTTATCTCTTAGGTACGATGCTACACCTTCAGTGCTAGCTGTCATGCCTTTTTCGCCTTTTGACCAGCCTGCTGGACAGACTTCACCGTGCTCTTCGTGGAATTGAAGTGCATCGATCATACGCAGCATTTCATCAACGTTACGACCTAGTGGTAAATCGTTAACCACTTGGTGACGTACTTGACCTTCTTTGTCTACAAGGAAAGAACCACGGAAAGCCACGCCAGCTTCTGGATGCTCAACATCGTAAGCTTTACAGATTTCGTGCTTAACATCAGCAACTAAGGTGTACTTAACTTGGCCAATACCACCCTTGTCTACTGGGGTGTTACGCCATGCATTGTGAGTGAACTGTGAGTCAATAGACACACCAATCACTTCTACGCCACGTGACGTGAATTCAGCCATACGGTGATCAAATGCGATCAACTCTGATGGACACACGAAAGTGAAATCTAAAGGATAGAAAAATATTACTGCTGGCTTACCTTTGATTGCTGTTGATAGGTTAAAGCTATCAACAATTTCACCATTACCAAGTACTGCTGCAGCTGTAAAATCAGGGGCTGGACGGCCTACTAATACGCTCATTTTTATCTCCATCTATGGATTGAACAAAATTTCAAATCAGTTAACTATTATACTCAAACGCGCTCAATATGCGAGGAGGATCACAAACACTCTTGGTTAAATTTTCACTTAGGTTTCATTTAGCTAGAGCATAGTGCACAAAAACAGCAATTAGCCGCTAATGACTCTTTTTCACCTTAAGAATAACTCCACATTGCTGGACAAACTTAACCCTTACAGTCGAAAATAGCCCTCTACGAGGTTAAGCCTCTTTTATGACATAAAGAATATTGATATGAATGCGGTTGTGATTGCAGTGAGCCTGATGCTCATCTTAAGTTTAATACGAGTCAACGTGGTTATCGCGTTAACGGTGAGCGCCCTAGTGGCAGGTTTTGTTGGCGGCTTGCCCTTGGCTGAAACTATTTCTGCCTTTAATGATGGCCTTGGAGGCGGTGCTCAAATCGCCCTAAGTTACGCCTTGCTCGGCGCCTTTGCTGCAGCCTTAAGTCATTCAGGCTTAACTCACCTTATTTCTAAGGCCATTATCAGCAAGCTAGGTAAAGAGCCCAACAGCAGCAACACCTTAGTGGTGCGTGCTTTGCTTATTACGGCCATTTTACTCATGGCGATAGCCTCACAAAACATTTTGCCTATTCATATCGCCTTTATTCCGATTTTAATCCCGCCGCTATTGCATGTAATGAGCAAGCTCAAACTCGACAGACGTTTAGTCGCCTGTGTGCTGACCTTTGGTTTAGTCACCACCTACATGATTTTGCCTATCGGGTTTGGCGGTATTTTCTTAAACGACATTCTGCTCGCCAACTTAACCAGTAATGGCCTTGAGGCTGTAAAAGGGCAAGTACCACAGGCCATGTTGCTGCCGGCGTTAGGCATGATATTAGGCTTATTGGTTGCAGTATTTATTAGCTACCGCAAACCTAGGCAATACCAAGCCATAGAGCAAGCCCCCGAAGTGGATGTGAAGCAGCTTAACCGCCGCACTATTGTGGTGTCTCTTAGCGCTATCGTGCTGACGTTAATGGTACAGCTTTATACCGATTCGATGATTTTTGGCGCCTTAGCAGGCTTTGTGGTATTTCGCTTCTCTGGGATTATTAAAGCCGACATCAGCCAAAACTTGTTTAATCAAGGGGTACATATGATGGCCAACATTGGCTTTATTATGATTGCTGCCGCAGGTTTTGCCGCCGTAGTTAAAGCCACAGGAGAAGTGAGCACTTTAGTGAGTTCATTAGGGGATTTGATTGGAGATAACAAAGCGTTAGCTGCACTACTTATGCTAGTGGTGGGCTTATTGATCACTATGGGCATAGGCTCATCCTTCTCAACTATCCCCATTATTGCCACCATTTATGTGCCGCTAGCCTTAAGCTTTGGCTTTTCTGTCACCGCGACCATTGCCCTTGTGGGTACAGCTGCAGCCCTTGGAGATGCGGGCTCTCCGGCATCGGATTCTACCTTAGGGCCAACGGCGGGCCTTAATGTGGACGGTCAGCACGATCATATTCGTGACAGCGTGATCCCGACGTTTATTCACTACAATATTCCGCTAATAATCTTTGGCTGGATAGCCGCTATGGTGTTGTGATCGGGCTTAATAAACTTCGTAATATCAAAGATTAATAATCAGCAAGCATAAAAAATGGGCATCTAAATAGATAGATGCCCATTTTTTCTCAATAATCCGAGCGAATCACTGACGTTGATTAGGTTTCGACTTGGTTATTATTAGTTTTTCAGTAAGTTTCGGTTATTTAGTACCGAAAATTTTATCACCCGCATCACCAAGGCCAGGTAAAATATAGCCTTGCTCATTTAAACATCTATCAATTGATGCGGTATAAAGCTCGATATCTGGGTGGGCTTTCTCAAGGGCGGCAATGCCTTCTGGCGCAGCCACTAACACTAACGCCTTGATTGAAGTACAGCCTTTGCTTTTCAGTAAATCTATAGTAGCGATCATAGAGCCGCCGGTTGCCAACATAGGGTCAACCACTAAAGCGATACGCTCTTCTACATTGCTAACGATTTTTTCAAAATACGGCACTGGCTCTAAGGTTTCTTCATCGCGGTAAATACCCACAACAGAAATTCTAGCGCTAGGAATATGCTCAAGCACGCCGTCCATCATGCCAAGACCTGCACGTAAAATAGGCACTACCGTGACTTTCTTACCCTTAATTTGATCTATTTCAACGGGACCATTCCAGCCTTCAATAGTCACTTTCTCTGTTTCAAAATCTGAAGTGGCTTCATAGGTTAACAAACTGCCGACTTCTGTGGCCAATTCACGAAAACGTTTGGTGCTGATATCAGCCTCGCGCATTAAGCCTACTTTATGACGGATCAACGGGTGCTTTACTTCAACGACTTTCATTTTTTAGTCTCCTACTTTTCGATACAATCGGACAAATTGGGCAAATGTTAGTTTATTTATCCCCTGTATAAAACATAAAGTTTCATAAATGCTGTAAATAGTGATCTAACTCAATAAATTTATTCATTTTTTTAGTTTACAAAAAAAAATCAAAATAAATCAATCCTTTCGACCACAGAGGCAAACTGATAGAATGCCGCCGCATAAAATCCAATAACGATGTACCCGAGAGGATCCACCGTGAGCACTCCTACCCCACTAAGTTACAAAGACGCCGGCGTTGATATCGATGCAGGTAACGCACTGGTCAATAATATTAAATCTGCCGTAAAACGCACTCATAGACCCGAAGTCATGGGCAACCTAGGGGGCTTTGGCGCCCTTTGCGAATTACCGACTAAATATAAGCACCCTGTGCTGGTATCAGGTACCGATGGCGTAGGCACTAAGCTAAGGCTAGCCATAGATTATAAGAAGCACGACACAGTAGGTATCGATTTGGTTGCTATGTGTGTGAACGACCTTATCGTTCAAGGCGCTGAGCCGTTATTCTTCTTAGATTACTACGCCACTGGCAAACTCGATGTCGATACCGCAACCTCTGTGGTTAACGGCATTGGCGAAGGCTGCTTTCAGTCGGGTTGTGCATTAATCGGCGGTGAAACTGCTGAAATGCCTGGCATGTATGAAGGTGAAGATTACGATTTAGCTGGATTCTGTGTGGGTGTGGTTGAAAAAGCTGACATTATCGATGGCACTAAAGTCAGTGCCGGCGATGCGCTTATTGCTCTGGCTTCAAGCGGCCCACACTCAAACGGTTATTCACTTATCCGTAAAGTATTGGAAGTCTCTAACGCCGACCCTCAGCAAGATTTAAACGGCAAGCCATTGATTGAGCACTTGCTTGAGCCAACCAAGATTTACGTAAAATCAGTGCTTAAGTTAATCGAGGAATCTGAAGTTCACGCCATGGCGCACATCACAGGCGGCGGTTTTTGGGAAAATATCCCCCGGGTATTACCGGCCAATGCCAAAGCGGTTATTAATGGCGCTTCTTGGCAGTGGCCAGTGGTATTTGACTGGCTTAAGACTAATGGCAACATTAGCCAACATGAAATGTATCGCACCTTCAACTGCGGCGTGGGGATGATTATCGCCCTTCCAGCTGATAGCGTTGATGCAGCATTAAGCTTACTGAGCGCCGCAGGCGAGCAAGCTTGGTTAATCGGCAGCATTGCCAGCCGTGATGGCGAAGAAGAGCAAGTGGAGATAGTGTAAATGAGTGTTTGTCGTGTTTTGGTGTTAATTTCAGGCAATGGCAGCAATCTACAAGCTGTATTAGATGCCTGTGATGACAATTTACAAGCAGAAGTAGTTGGCGTTATCAGCAATAAGCCGCAAGCTTATGGTTTAGTGCGCGCTCATCAAGCTGAAATTGACGCCAGCTGTGTGATTGCTCGTAAGGGTGAAACCCGCGCCGAATACGACGAACGCCTACAGCAAAAAATCGATGAGTATCAACCGGATCTTATCGTGCTAGCCGGCTTTATGCGCATCTTAACGGATACGCTAGTGAGCCGTTATTTAGGCAAGATGATTAATATTCATCCGTCATTATTGCCTAAGTATCCTGGGCTTGACACTCATAACCGAGCCCTTGAAGCGAAGGATAAAGAACACGGTGCCTCGGTTCATTTCGTGATCCCTGAGCTTGATGCTGGCCCTGTTATCCTACAAGCCAAAGTGCCTGTTTATAAAGGCGATGATGCTGAGCAATTAGCTCTTCGTGTGCATGAGCAAGAGCATGCCATTTATCCTTTAGTGGTGAAATGGTTCAGTCATGGCCGCTTGGAGATGAAAGACAATAAAGCCTACCTTGATGGCCAAGATGTCGGCCCCCATGGTTACGCGCCGGATTAAATTAGCTGAAAATGTTCCATAAAAAATCTCGCCATCTGGCGAGATTTTTTATATCTAGGATTGAGTCAATCCAAGTTAGATTAGCTCAATTAGCGCACAGGCAATTCCATGTTTAAAAACATTTCATCAATCAACTGCTGATCCCGAAGTGCCACCGCTTTTTCTACCACATCTCGAGTTAAGTGCGGCGCGAAATGAAACATAAAATCATACATGTAGCTACGAAGAAAACTACCACGCCTAAAGCCAATTTTGGTGGTGCTATGGGCAAATAGATGACTGGCATCAATGGCAACTAAATCTTTATCAATCACAGGATCAATGGCCATAGAAGCAATCACACCGACTCCTAATCCTAGGCGAACATAGGTTTTTAACACATCGGCGCTAGTTGCACTAAATACAACTCTTGGGGCAAGGCTTGCTCGCTTAAAGGATCTCTCAATTTCTGATGCTTTATCAAAACCAAACACATAAGTGACCAGCGGGTAACGGGCCAGATCTTCGATACTGATTTTATTCGCCCCTGCCAGCGGATGATCTTTGGTGACCACCACAGAGCGATTCCAGTGATAACAAGGCAGCATAATTAAATCTGTATATAAATGCATCGCTTCGGTGGCAATAGCAAAATCCGCTTCACCGCGCGCCGCTTGTTCACTTATTTGTGATGGCGTGCCTTGATGCATATGCAAGTTAACTTTAGGATAGCGCTGAATAAAATGCTGAATAACCGTTGGCAGCGCGTAACGTGCTTGGGTATCCGTGGTGGCAATATTAAGCTCACCTTGGTTTGGTTTGGTGTGTTCTTCTGAGACTTTTTTGATGCTCTCAACTTTACCAAGAATATCATTAGCGATGTCGATAACTTGCTGACCTGCCGGTGTCACGTGAGTCAAATGCTTACCACTACGACCAAAGATCTGTATGCCTAATTCATCTTCCAACATACGAACTTGCTTGCTGATCCCAGGCTGTGAAGTATAAAGATTTTCAGCCGTTGCCGACACATTGAGATTATGTTTAACTACCTCAGCTATGTATCTGAGTTGTTGCAGTTTCATGGGGAGATCCTTGGCTGGCACTAAAGGCGCGTTTCTTGATTAACAAACCCTGATGGTACGGTTTGAATATACGAACGCTCACCTTCAACTATAATTATTCGTTATAGTACATAGAGAAAATTAATGCAAATAGGAATAACGAACTCGGTGATATTTTTCACCTAATTGCACACAAAGGCGGCTTATGTCCATAAAAGTGACTTAAGTTAAGGATTTATCACCAAAAGAACTTACTTTTCAACGACAGTAGTAATAAGTTACGCTAAGATATAGGCTAACGAATCTTGCTTGTTAGCCTTCATCGCAATTCAGTGATTTACTGGCACTATTTACCACTGCGATTCATTAAGTCGATTATAGAATGGAAACAATATGACCTTTACTTTGGTATTGCTCCTTATCGGTGCTCTCTTATTACTTATCATAGGCATTAGCCTTATCCAACAACAAAAAGAGCGTGCCGAAGCCGAGCGTCGTACAGAAATAGCTCGCCAACGCGCCATTATTGATGAAACTGAATCTGTACTTTCAAATACTGGCATGGTGCCCTGCTCCAGCCACATCATTTTAGTCTTGTACAAACGTATTAATGATGCACTTGAAATTTCGATTCAACAAACAACGGGTCAAGTTCAAGGCGAATACCAAAGACGTCTAGGCGATGTGCAAACTCAAATTAACGCACTCACGGCTAACGCAGGTCCAGTGCCACCGATTGAAAATTTCAGACTGCCAGATAACGACAAGCAAGTCTTAGCTTTAGTTAAAACCCTCAAAATGCTCAAAGCGATTCTGCGCGCCGAGCACAACAAGGGTAAAGTGCCTCCTAATATTTTTGCTGAAGAAGAAAAGCGTATCGACAGTTTACAACTGCGTATTAACGTAGACTCTATGCTATCTCGAGCCCGCTCTGCAGCGACGATGAAGCAATATGGTTCATCCAAGCAAATGGTCACTAAAGCACTAGCAACCTTACATGCAATCAAGGCGTTAACACCCAATGATCCTTTTATTGCACGTAAAGTTGATGAAGCTAAGCAGCTGCTTGATGAAATAATGGGCGCACAGACAAGTTCACAGCCTAATGTGCAGACTAAACCTAAAGGTGAAGAAGACGATTTAGATATGTTGTTCCAGCCGAAGAAGAAATGGTAATTTGGCTGCACATGTTAAGCCGTGATCAATTAAAACTGATAACACCGCCTTGATAAAGAAACCTAGCATAGTTGCTAGGTTTTTTGTTTTTAATGCTTTGAAATGAACCGTTCTCACATGCAAGACCGTATCCAATCGCGACCTAAACAAGCCAGACTTTATCTAGGCAGCCTAGTCTTTGGTCGTCATTGGGTTAGGGTTAAATGCTTCGGTACCGTATAAAGGCACAGTAGACAAGGCATGCTTATGGCTACCGTTGGTTTCTTTGGTTGAATAAGACAAATACAATAAGGTTTGGTTTTTTGTATCAAATATTCGCCTTACTTTAAGGCTTTTAAACAGAATGCTTAATGACTCTTTAAACACCACCTCACCGTCTTTATCTAAATTGATATTTGCCAGCTGCGCCGCAGTAATGGGCCCAGTTTGACGGCAACTGATACTCATATCTGACGGATCGGCAAAGTCTAAGTTCGCTTGGATGCGGCTAATATGACACGTTACCCCTGGTATTTTAGGGTCGTGCTTAGCATCTATGATCACATCCTTAGTGGTGAATAGCCCTAAGCTCACCTGACCTACATCGTCAGAACAAGCCGTTAATCCGATAACGCCTAGCCCAAGTCCTAATGCCAAAGGCAATAATTGCTGTTTCATCCAAGCTCCTATGCTTAATCTATTAGTAGATAACTGCTGTTAGAATAAATCCCGTTAATATGGCTGCTGCAATAGCGCGCGTTTATCAAAAGGCTTGCTGGGTCCAGCGAGTTAACCCCGCCGTCACAGAGCCAAAGTGATCGCCAACAACTATGTTAGCCTCAGGATACACACTGGCAATCTTAGCGTAAATAGCAGGACTGCGAGCCGTGCCGCCAGTGACGTACACGGTATCAGGGCTAACCGCGGCTTTCGCTACCGCTATTTGCATCAAGGCTTCAATTTTGGCTAATGGTTCAGTGATAAACTCACTAAATTGCCCTTGAGTTAAACCAACAGATAAACCTGTTGCGATAAAGTCGAGCTGACATTGAGTTTGGTTAGCATCAGACAATGCCACTTTGGCCGTTTCCGCTTGGCGTACCAACTTATAGCTCAATTGCTCTTGCTGCACTTTTTTAAGCCTGATGACTAATTCAGGCGCCTCGGCGTCTTTAATCATGCTATCAAGCAGTTTTCGCGCCCCAAGGCTTGCAAACTCACGCTGAGCACTAATGTCATTGACCGCTACCGCTTGCCAAAAAGGCGCGCTAGGCATAGGTTTTCCTGTCTTCAGCAAGCTGTCTAACCCTAAGCTTGGCATAAAGCCTTTCATGGCTAAGGCAATATCAAGATCGTTCCCGCCAACGCGCTGACCACTGTGACCCAAGCAATCTTGCTCCCGCTGTTTATTGGCAATATAACTTGGCCCCATACGCACCACAGAGCAATCCGTAGTACCGCCGCCCACATCCACCACTAGCACAGTGCTGTTATGCTCAAGACTTGCTTCAAAATCCATCCCAGCGGCGACAGGTTCAAACAAAAACGCCACTTGGGTAAAGCCTGCGCGCATCGCAGCTTGCGTGAGGATAGCCTCGGCTTGCTGATTACTTTTCTCACCGCCAGTACTTTGAAAGTTCACCGGACGGCCAATTACCGCATGGGTCGCAGGTGCTAAACCATTGTCTGCAAGGTAGTTGTCCGTAATGCCTTTAACGTGCAGCATCATTAAAGTCACTATGTCTTCAAACAGTGCCACTTGCTCTTCACGTAGACCGTTAGCCCCTAAAAATGATTTAGGTGAGCGCACATAAAAACCGTCTTCGGGCATTTCAAGGTAGGCGTCTATGGCGGCTTGACCGACAAAAACTGTCTGCTCATCTGCATTTAAATCAAGCTCATGGCGCACCTGAACCGCGCGGCTCAGCTGGCTACTTCTGAGCTTAGCGTAATCGCTTTTTTTATCCTGGCTAATGCCTTGGTACACCGCCTGAGCGATAAGCTCACGGTCTAGAGCGTACAAGGTCGATGGTAAATACTGGCTGTTAGCAGATAATGGAATTTGGCTAATTTTGCCTTCCTGCATTATGCCAACAGCGCAATTAGCACTGCCATAATCAAAACCTATCCACATATTTCTGTCCTTTCTTTTTTCCTTTAAAAGGAAAAGGCGCCGCTTCATCAAAGCAACGGCGCCTTCGGGTAAGTAAGCCTACTCATTCTGCTTAATTAATCTTGACCAATTTAAGTCAAGCCAGTTTGATAGGCTTATGTTTTAAGTCGTTATTAACTTAGAGGTTATTGCTGCTCATTCTGAGCTTTACGTAAGCTGTCTTTTTTCTCACGGCGAGTCGCAATCACTTGTTTGACATCACTGCCGATGTGGGCTTCACCGCGCTGTCTGGCAAGCTGCACCTGACGTTCACGCTCGATAAAGCGTTGACGCTGTTCCTGTGGGATTTTGTCGATACAATGGGGGCAACTTACGCCTTGAACGAAGGAAGGCAATAATTTATCTTGCTCGGTAATCGGCATGCGACACGCATTACATTGATCATATACGCCTTTCTCTAAGTTGTGATTCACCGACACTCGATTATCAAACACGAAGCACTCGCCTTCCCACATACTTTCTTCCTGTTTAACTTCTTCAAGATACTTAAGAATACCGCCTTCTAAGTGGTATACCTCATCGAAACCTTGCTCTTTCAAATAAGCGGTCGACTTTTCACAGCGAATGCCACCCGTGCAGAACATGGCCACTTTCTTGTGCTTAGCAGGATCAAGGTTTTGCTTCACGTATTCAGGGAATTCACGGAAGGTTTCTGTCACTGGGTTCACCGCATGCTTGAAGGTGCCAATTTGCACTTCATAATCGTTGCGGGTATCCACTAAGATAACATCAGGATCTGAAATCAATGCGTTCCAGTCTTTAGGCTTAACATAGGTGCCTACCACTTTACGGGGGTCAATGCCTTCAACGCCCATGGTAACAATTTCTTTCTTCAGTTTGACTTTAGTGCGGTAAAACGGCATTTCAGTATCAAAAGACACCTTAGTAACTATGTTAGTTAAGCCTTCTTGGGTATCAAACCAGGCGAGTAAACCGTCGATTGCCGCTTGTGTACCCGCTACCGTGCCATTGATCCCTTCTTGGGCTAATAGCAAGGTGCCGCGAATATCTGAGGCTTCCATTACCGCTAATAATGGTGCTCTTAATGCTTGGTAATGAGGTAAAGTGACAAACTTATATAAAGCGCAAACAACAACCTGTGACATTTTGACTCTCCGCTAGCTGGAACTTCATTTCCAGTGCATAGTAATAATATGATTTAGCTTGTTTTGATGATGGACTTAGTCTGAATATAGCTGACTGTGAACCTCATCAAAAAAAGGCGCGGAATTATAGCGCAATCACAGTAAAATAAATACTCTCAGTTTTTAGCTGCTATTTAGGTGCTAGCTATTTAGGTGCTAATAGCTAACACCCATAATCGGCACACCATTTCGCGATTTAGGCAGTAATACTTTGATGAATAAATCATTTCTACCACTGGACAATCACTTTCAGCCCATTTTATACAGTTTCAGACGCTGCCCTTATGCCATGCGCGCTAGAATGGCATTACAATTATCCAGCATTCAAGTGGAGACCCGCGAAATTGAGCTTAAAAATAAGCCGCCAGCCATGGTCGCGCTGTCGCCAAAAGCCACAGTGCCAGTATTACAACTTGGGGAAAATAGCGTACTCGATGAGAGCCTAGACATAATGCTACTGGCTTTAAGTCATCCTATTGAGCCCTTATTATCGAGTGGCTGCGAGGCGGCATCGGCTTCGAGTGAGATAATCGGCCCATTAGATTATCAACATCTGATAGCAAGGGTGCAAAATTTAGCCCAGCGAAATGAAGATTTAGCCTTAATTGCCCAGAATGATAATCAGTTCAAGCCTTGGCTCGACAAATACAAATACGCCGAGCGCTTTCCTGAGCAAACAGAAGCATTTTACCGCCAACAAGGTGAGATTTTTATTGCCGAGCTTGAGACGCGACTCACGCAACATGCCTTGTTAAGCGGCAGCCAGTTAAGCCTCAACGACATTGCGATATTTCCTTTTATTCGCCAATTCGCCCATGTGAACAAGGTCTGGTTTGAACAAAGCCCCTACCCCAAGGTCAATGCTTGGTTAACCGCACTCATAGACTCGCCACTCTTTACCAGCATCATGGTAAAGCGCCCCGTGTGGCAATGGGTGCAATAGCGAAATAAATAGCGCTATTCAGTCATTAGCCATTCGGTACAGGTTTACCATGGCACTCACTCACCGACACGCAGCAAGTCCGTCCATGGATGCTCGAACATCCCGTCCATGGGATAGACGCTCGTCTCGCAAACACCCATGGAAAATCTAGGTATATACCGGCGTGGACATCTGGCTATGGAAGGCAATAAACTGTCAATATCTTCGTTAACAATGCTTGTACAACGAAGTTTGAGCTGCTAAACCAAGAACACTTTTATGACGAAAATGGAATTGAAGGCTATCGAAGCTATTAATCAACTACGAAGAACGTTTGGACACCCTCCCAATTAATCTGACACGGAATGATGAACACCTTTACCTTTTTTATTTGCTATTGGCAAAAATGTAATTTTAAATTTTTTAACTCTTTCCAAGCTGTTTTCTGATAACTGTGAGAGGTCAAATGGAGCTGATTTATATATTGATATCATCGCAGTTTTCTCTAATGTAGCGTTTCCCGTGCTTTTAGTTATTTCAGTATCTGAAATAGCACCAACACTATCAATTGAAATATTCACCGTAACGCTATGCCCATAGCTTTCCTTCTCAAAATATGTAAAATTTTGAATAGTCCTATATACATTTTTCACCCATTCGCTCACCTCTAAATCCATTTTAGTTGGTTTTTCATTCGCAATGGATTTCGTTTTTTTAGCTACTTCCCTTTGGGGAGAAGAACTATTCTCAACTTGATATTCACTAGCAATACAGTCAAAGAAAAACAAAATAATTAGTATTGAAAAATAGCGCATAATCTCTCACATGTTAATTCTAGTTGTGGAGTGTTACTGGCAAACCACCAACGAAAATCTAACTTGAAAACATTGAGCTGTAAATATAAAACAAGAAACTTATCACCCAAACACTCAAACAATATCTTAGGTAGCTTACCGCGTTCCATTTGTTTGAGTTATTTTTTACAGATGAAAGAGCTACTGGTAAAAACCATTTAAAAAAGACAATGGCTTGCTATCATCGGATTCACTGCCCGTTCTCTTTTCTTAAGCGATTAATAATGGCTGCAATAGTGTAGTCTTCATGAGCTAGGGAATCCCCTGATAATTGCTTTTATTTTCAATTTAGTAGACACGCATGGTGCTATCTGATCTAATCAATTTCGCCAAAAACCTACTAGATCTAACACCATGCGTGATATCCATATCTTACACGATTTAATCAAAAAACAATGCCCTCAAATACACCAAAAACGACTTAATTCTCTGATGGTTGCCACTGAGTCACTCCTCGATGGTAATCAACTATCACTTACTCAGCTTGGTCGTAATATTACGGGCTCCGTGGCGGCTAAACACAACATTAAACGTATTGACAGACTCTTAGGTAACCATCACTTAGCTCAAGATAAAATGACTGTATATCAGTGGCATGCTCGCTATCTTTGTGGCGCAAACCCTATGCCTATTATCTTGGTCGATTGGTCTGATGTTCGCGAACAGTTGCGAATAATGACGCTGCGCGCATCCATCAGCGTTCAAGGTCGCTCTGTGACTCTGTACGAACGGACTTTCTTGTTTGAGGCTCATGTTTTGAGATAGCAACGCACCTCGCAGCCATAATGCTTTTCTCGCTGAACTTGCCAACGTTTTACCTCAAGGTTGTTGTCCTCTGATTGTCACCGATGCAGGCTATCGCAATACCTGGTTTAGGGAAGTTGAGCGCTATGGCTGGTTCTGGCTTGGCAGAGTGCGAGGCGATGTAAGCTTTATGCAGCTTGGGCAAACCACTTGGCATTCAAATAAATCACTCTACCCAAAAGCAAACTCAACCGCTAAATACATAGGTAATGTCCAGCTTGCACGTAAATCACCGCTAAGCTGCCATTTACATCTATTTAAGGCTAAGTCTAAATTACGTAAAGACAAGCGCTCTTCAAAAGCGGGCAAAACCTTACCAGAGGGTGTCATGGTAATAAATCTGGCCAGCCATTATAAAACAATAACATAATGCACTTTCGACATGCGCTCAAGCGAGATTGTGAAGGTTTGTTGCTATAAAGCCGATATTGCAGGCGTTTATGGAAGCGGATTGGCTAAACCGACGTTTTTCCTTCAAAAACAGTGATTTTTAGCCACAATAGCCCAACTCATTAATGACTAAGGTGGTTTGACTTTGAATTGTGAAAAAAGGCGTTTAAACCTAGCTGGCTTTTAAGTGCTGACAGCAACTGACGAAGTGTCGTCGCCGTTTTTCTAGATGCTCACAATAGCGGGTAAGTTCTTGAAGTGTGCCCACAGGGCCGTGAAAGAGTTTGCCAAATTCAGTGGTGAGTTTGAGCCAGTTATCCTGTGGAATGTTCAATCGAGTGAGTAACTTCGCGCTGTTAGCACTGATTGAACCGCGCTTGTCATTGCGAATAATACGCCCTGTATCATCGACCAACTCCAGATAATCCTGCACCGAAAACGCAATCCCTTTAGGTTGGTTTTTTCGCTCGTTGCC
>NZ_JACJDV010000002.1:193218-199139 GCF_014163735.1 Shewanella sp. SR44-3 | reverse complement strand
GACGGCTTCATCTTTATATGCTTGAGGATAACTCTTATGTGATTTTTTTAGACTCATATAGACCTCTTAATTTATTGACCATACTGTCTCAAAATTAAGTGTCCGATGGAATTAGACCAGAACAGGTATGTGGGGTTTATTAACCGCTTACGCTAGAACCTAGAACCTATAACGGAACGCTGCGCTTACGGGAAAAGCAGGATAACGGACGACGGAACGCTGCGCTTACGGAAGACGGAACACTGCGTTTACCGAAATCCGTATTCTGTAGCCCGCAGGGCGTTCCGTAGTCGCGTAGCGGCGTTCGTCTTTGCTGATAACTGAATGCTGCGCTCACGGATTACGGAAAAAGCGAAAGATGGAATTCCGTATTCTGTAGCCCGTAGGGCGTTCAGTCTTCTAGGCGCTTTGCGCCTTAACCATCTTAGCGACAAACATGCCATCACTGTTGGCCTCTTGGGGCCAGACTGTGAGCATCTGGCTTGTTTCACCCCTAAATGGATGGGCAATTTCGACCAATTCAAACTCTGGATGCTTGGCCAAGAAGTCATTGACCACGGCTTGGTTCTCAGCAAACGCTAAGGAGCAAGTGGCGTAGACTAGCTGTCCGCCCGCTGTTACTGCTTTGCTGCTGCGAGTTAGAATATCCAGTTGTAATACGGGCTTGTCTTCAATGGCACTGGCAGTATCTATCCAGCGCATATCGGGATTTCTGCGCCAAGTGCCAGTGCAGCTGCAAGGCGCGTCCACTAAAACCCCATCAAATACATTTTCCTTTACTGGCAGGGCGTCGCTTTGCCATTTCGCTATGCTGATCCCAGCAAATTTTGCCCGTGCGGCGCGCTTTTTTAATTCCTCTAGTGCATGGCTTCGAATGTCTGATGATGTGATACTGCCACTTTCGCCGTTACTGCTATTGGCTTGTTGATACATTAACGATCTTAACTGTAAGGTTTTCCCCCCTGCGCCACTGCAAGTGTCCCACCAGTGCTCATCAGCCTTGGGCTGGCAAATTTGACCTATGACCTGTGAGCCTAAGTCTTGTACTTCTATTTTCCCTTGCTTGTATTGCGCCACTTCATTGAGATTAATGCTTTGAAACCCTAGGCTGAAAGCATCGCTAAAGTGAGGGGTCACTGTCGCTTCTATGCCCTGCTTAGCTAGCTCACTAACCAGCTGATCCCTTGATTGTTTTTGCACCCGAGCCCAAAGTGGTGGGCGGCTGCTCATGGCTTCAATCAGTGGCTGTGTGTCTTCCTGGTTTATATGACAATGTTGCCAAAACCACTTTGGCAATAAATCCTCTATTTTACATTCCGTTAAGTCCGTTAGCTCCTTAAAAGCCATTAACTTACCGTTGACACTGGGATCCGTGGTGAGTGCTTGCTCACTTCTGGTTATTCGTTTGCTTTTGAGCTTAGCAAAGCCTTGCCATGCATTGCGGATATCTTGCCAGCTGTGCTGCTCTAATAGGGCTGTGGAACTCAATAGCATAAACCAGTTATCGGCTGACAGATGGCCATTAACATCAGGGCTCAGTTGTTGTCCCCAACCCCACCAACGAAAGAGGCCAAAAAGGCTTTCGCGGATCACCCGTCGGTCTTTTGAGCCGTGCTTTTTATGTTCACGAAAGTAGTTGGCTAATACCCTATCTGCTGGCTGCTTAGTATCGAGGATCTGGTTAAACAAGCCATACAAGGTGCTGGCATAACTCAGGGCGCGTTTTTCGCTACTTGAATTGACTTCTAGTTCGTCGGTATTGAGCACCGCTTTAGGTGCTTGCTTAACTGAAGCGGCATGTTTAATTGAAGCGTCAGAGGCTGATGTTGAAGTGTTTTGAGTCATGAAAAAAGCCTGAAATAATGGCACTTAGCTCCCTTAATGCGTATTTAACGCTGGTGTGGAAGTATGGCAGTGCAGGGACACGCAAATTGGCGCTAGTTTAGCATAAGAAAATACAGGAAGCGCCTACGTCTGCTAAAGCGGTTGCGCTAACGGAAGACGGAACGCTGCGCTGCTAGAGAGTCGAACGCTACGCTTACTGAAGACAGAGCGCTGCGCTTACGGATAACGGAAAAGCGGAAGACTGGAAATCCGTGTTCTGTCGCACGTAGTGCGTTCGGTCGTCACGAAGTGATGTTCGTCTTTTTGTTAAAAATCCAATTCCAAGGCAAAACATAAATAATGCATCAGCGCGCTGGTGTGGGCGAATTGTTGGCTGCAAAATTCAACGAAGTCGGTACGGCACACTTGCTCAAGACTGATAGGCTTTACGGCGATAAAATCTTTACGTTTAAGCTCTTCAATTAATGGATGTTCTTTATCAAAGCCTCTAGGTGGGCGTACTAGACTACTACCAGAAAGCTCAAAACCAGCGGCAGTGAGTGCAGTGATAGCCTTTTGGTAACCATTGGGGTTTTCATCGATGCAATGACGTATGGCATTGAGGGCTTTGGCTTCAGGGTGCCAAATACCTGCGGCAATAAAGCAGCCATCGTTAGCTAAATGCAAATAGAGCCCTGGTGCATGGACATCTTTAGCTTGAAAATGACGAAATTGAATGCCGACATTGAGCTTGTAAGGGCTTTTATCATGACTAAAGCGGCTGTCTCTTTGAGGGCGCATTAGACTGCCACCGACTTTTTTTGCGACCGCGGTAAGCCTTGGAGATAGGCCGAGTATTGAACCGCTCATGGCCTCAATAAAATCCAGTGCTGGCGTGCGGATTTTCTGTTCATATTCCGCTTGGTTGGCCTTAAACCATTCGCGATTGTTGTTGCATTCAAGCTTGATGAGAAAATCAAAACTTGCAGGGGTAAAATGACTTGGGGTATGCATCGAGCGTCCCTTAAGGAATGGATTAGGAAAATGAAGCCATTAAAATAGCAATTCATGGTAAAAAATCAAAGACCTAGGCAGAATAAAATCATAAACTCTAGGCTGGTTTTTGCTGGTCATTTTTTGAACTTTTGAATTTTTAGTCGTTTAATTTTAGTGATACAACTACTGATAAGTTAAGATAAATGCCGCTTTGGTTTTTGTGGCGTTTTTGATGGTAAACATCTGAATTAATGCTGTTTCATTCTTGTTAACTTGACCTCTAATTTGTAGTAAAATCCACTTTGTGCTACTTTGAAGGCTCAACGCCTTGTTTTCTTATGATTAGCTTGGCGTTATCTTTTCGTTGCTATGGTGTTTTCTATGCCATACTAACCGTTTACTGACTCATCTGTAGTGAAAACCAAGGTTTTGAGCGCACAGGATACCCATGAAATAGCTCATAGGCTCATTGCATAACATGCTTAGTCGAGTTCCCCTGCTTTGGTGAGTAGCAAAATGTTAAAAAGGATAGACCATGACTGAAGATACCCTAGGTTTAGTGGGTTGGCGTGAGTGGGGCACATTTCCTGAAATTGGTAATGAAAAAGTCAAAATGAAGGTAGATACTGGGGCGCGCACTTCGTGCTTGCATGCCTTTAAGATTAAGCCCTTTCAAAAGAACAATGAAAAATGGATCCGAGTATGGTTTCATCCGGAACAAGAGTCAGATAGGGAAGTGGTATGTGAATTTCCTATTTTTGATCGTCGTGATGTCAGTGACTCTGGCGGCCACAGAACCAAACGTTACGTTATAAAAACGCCCATAGTCATGGGTGACAAGAAATTTGATATAGAGTTAACTTTAACGAATCGAGATAACATGAAATTTCGCATGTTACTTGGAAGGCGCGCATTGGAAGGGCGTTTCTTGGTTAATTCTGCTAAATCCTATCTAACTGGAGAATAAAATGCATATTGCTATTATGTCACGGAACAAGAATTTGTATTCGACACGTAGGCTCAAGGAAGCTGCCATTGCTCGCGGTCATGACGTAAAAGTTGTTGACCATATCAGCTGCTACATGAACATCAATATGACCTCTCCTAGCATTCACATGAAAGGCACTGAGTTGCCTAAGTTTGATGCAGTTATCCCACGTATTGGTGCTTCAGTAACCTTTTATGGTACTGCGGTATTGCGTCAGTTTGAAATGATGGGGGTGCACCCACTTAACGAATCCGTGGCCATTACTCGCTCACGTGACAAATTACGTTCACTGCAATTGTTATCTCGTAAAAGCATTGGCTTACCCGTTACTGGCTTTGCCAACAAACCATCAGATGTGCCTGATTTATTAGACATGGTTGGCGGCGCGCCTTGTGTTATCAAGCTACTTGAAGGCACCCAAGGTATTGGTGTGGTATTAGCAGAGACCCGCAAAGCGGCTGAATCTGTGATTGAAGCCTTTATGGGCCTTAAAGCCAACATCATGGTGCAAGAATATATTAAGGAAGCGGGCGGCGCGGACATTCGCTGTTTCGTTATTGGCGATAAAGTGATTGCCGCCATGAAGCGTCAAGCTTTGCCTGGCGAGTTCCGCTCAAACCTACACCGCGGTGGCAGTGCCACTATCGTTAAATTAACCCCAGAAGAGCGCTCAACGGCACTTCGTGCAGCCAAGACCATGGGCCTTAACGTTGCCGGTGTTGATATTCTGCGCTCGAAACACGGTCCATTGGTGATGGAAGTAAACTCATCGCCTGGCCTTGAGGGCATAGAGAAAGCCACTGGCATTGATGTGGCTGACAAAATTATTCAGTTTATTGAAAAAAATGTTAAAGCAACCAGCACTAAGACCAAGGGAGTCGGTTAATGGTTAAAAAACGTGAAGCATTCGAGTTTGGTGATAGCAGTGTAAAAGCCGGAACCCAAGAAAGCGTGAAATTACCGGCGGCGAAGTTGTATAACGACACACCGATGGAATTGCATGTCGAAGTGTTTCACGGCAGCAAGCCTGGCCCTGTGTTATTAGTTTGTGCCGCGATCCACGGTGATGAGCTTAACGGCATAGAAATATGCCGGCGCTTATTAAGTCGGATTAATGCTAAAACATTAACCGGTACTTTGCTGGTGGTGCCTATTGTGAACGTGTTTGGTTTTATTCAGCAATCGCGTTATTTACCTGATAGACGCGATCTTAATCGCTGTTTTCCGGGGAGCCCAAAAGGGGCACTAGCCAGTCGCTTAGCAAACTTGTTTTCAAGCCAATTAGTAAAACGTGCAACCCATATTGTCGATTTACATACGGGAGCTATCCACAGAGAAAACTTGCCACAAATTCGCTGTGATACTGATGATGAAACCATGCTAAGTATGGCTAATGCCTTCGGTGCGCCTGTGATTATGTCATCTAAAGCCCGTGAGGGTTCCATGCGTGGTTATGCCAATGAGCTTAATGTACCTTGTATCTTGTATGAGGCGGGTGAAGCGCTGCGATTTAGCGATCTCTCCATTAAGTCAGGTTTAACCGGGGTGATGAACGTGATGCGCAGCCTTGGCATGATTAAAGGTAAAGTACGGGCTAAGACAAGTGTTAACGCCAGTCGCAGTTATTGGGTGCGCAGTGAGTCTGATGGCCTTATCAATGTGAAGTTAAAACTTGGTCAGCGAGTCAATAAGGGCAATATTTTGGCTCATGTGGTCAATCCCCATGGCGGTGAGTCAGTGGCTCTTTTTGCACCGACTGATGGTATTATTATAGGTATCAGTAATATACCTGTAACTAATGAAGGTGAGGCCTTGTTTCATATTGCTCAGTTTGCCGGTGACGAAATTGAAGTCGCCAACGATAATTTGGATGATTTCTTAGCGGAATATTCATAAAAATAGAGCGCTTCGCTGCGAGGAAAAGAACAGGGCGCTTCGCTTCTAGAACCTAGGAATAAAGCTGGATTACGGATTACGGATTACGGATTACGGAACGCTGCGCTCACGGATAACGGAAATAACCGAAATCCGTAGTCTGTAAGCACGGAGTGCGTTCGGTAGTCACGAAGTGACGTTCGTACTGGTCGATAACGGAACGCTGCGCTCACGGATA
>NZ_JACJDV010000002.1:0-193118 GCF_014163735.1 Shewanella sp. SR44-3 | reverse complement strand
GAAGTGACGTTCGTACTGGTCGATAACGGAACGCTGCGCTCACGGATAACGGAAATAACCGAAATCCGTAGTCTGTAAGCACGGAGTGCGTTCGGTAGTCACGAAGTGACGTTCGTACTGGTCGAAAACGGAACGCTACGCTTACGGATAACAGGATACTGCGTAAACCGTATTCTGTAGCCCGAAGGGCGTTCCTTATGTTAAAGCGTAAAGCGCTCTACTGATGTGGTCAGCGAATGAGCAAGCTTATTCAGCTCAGTGCTTTCCTTTGCCATATCACTGGATTCTTTAGCATTTCGCTCGGCAGCTTGGGTTGTGTCAATCATAGTGGTTTCAATCTGTTGGCTGTATTGCACTTGTTCAGTTGCAGCCTCTGTGATGCTCTGACTCATGTGGCTGATGTTATTCAATGCTTGTTCAATTTGTTCTATGTCACTATGCAAGGTTTTACTCTGCTCAACACATTCACCCGCCTGAGATTGGCCTTGACCGATAGCACTGACTGCATTTTGAGTTTCTTGCTGTAACGCATCAATCATGGTTTGAATTTCAGCCGTTGAGGCTTGAGTACGTGATGCAAGGGAGCGTACTTCATCGGCTACAACGGCAAAGCCTCGTCCGTGTTCACCGGCTCTAGCTGCTTCAATGGCGGCGTTCAGTGCTAATAAATTAGTTTGGTCAGCAATGGCGCTAATGGTCACCAAGATACTGCCAATGTTGTTACTGTGCTCGCTTAATCGGGCAATAACCCTCACTGACTGACCTAAATTGTTTGATAGGGTTTCTATAATACTCTGATTATCGTCAGCAGTATTCTTGACTTGTAAGCCCAGTTTGGAGGCAAATAATATTTGCTTAGCAGATTCATCGGCTTGAGTATGCACGGTATTGGAGCTGTGATGGATTTGCTCAGCAAGTGTTCTGGCCTGGTTCACGCGCTGTATTTGACCATTGGCAGAGCTGGCTATGGTTTCACCTTGGCGTTGAGATGCAACGGCTGAGGCATCAAGCTGATGGGCATCACGGCTGATATCTTGTAATAAGTGTGCCAATGAATTACTGAGCTTGTTAATGTTATCGGTTAATACTCCAAACTCATCGTTATTGTGTTTTTCTAAGCGCTGAGACAGATCGCCTGCGGCCATTTTTGCTAATGCAGCATTGATTAAGGTTAAAGGTTCCAGCATGGCTTTAGAAGTAAAGTAATAGATGCAACTTGCCATTAAAATAAATACTAATGCCATTGAAAATGCTAATGTTTGTGCGGAAACGATTTCTTCATCAGATATTGACTGTAAGGCGGAAAAGCGCTGATCGGCTAAATGCACTAACTGAGTTAAGGTGTCGTAGCTACTGCTAAAGAGTTGATTGGCTTGTTGCTGGGCTTTATCGGCGGCGAGCTGGTGACTAACCACTTTTTCTTGCGCCAGATAAAGCGTCCCTGGTGACTGTAATTGTACTTGGATAAGCTCAAACTGAGCCGTAAATTGATCCAGTTGCTCATCTGCGGCTAAACCGTAAGCCTGTTGTTTTAAATAATCAAAATTACTGCTTATGTTGCTGAGTAAAAAACTAACATCTTCTTTGTGTGTGCTAATGCCATTTAGCTCTGTGAGACGGCCAAGGTCAGCTAAAGAGTTGCCTAAGGTGTAGAGCATGTCATCGATGCGAGTGCCTGTTGCAATTACGTCATTTAGCAATGCCGCTTGACTGCCTGCATCAATAATTTCTAGGTCTATCATGCTGTTGCTTGCTGCTGTTTTAGCTTCTTTAAATTCAGCGTTGATTTTATTAAAGCCATCTTTAGCAGCATCTATCGCAAGCTTTTGGCTGAACATGTTACTGCTTTGTTCGTTATAGGCTGAAAAATAATCCTGTGCTTTACTCAGTAGGGCCTGCATTTGGGGATGGTCGACAACTTTTAATGCTAATTCAGTCTGTAGCTGCTGATATTGGCCTTGCAGAGTTTGGTAATCAGTTTGGCTTGCTTCTAATTCGCTGCGTTTAGATTGAGCATAAGCTTGACTATTAAGCTGTGCCATTTTGAGTAGCGACAGTTGCAATTGATTGCTTTGCTGTTTTACAGGGACGGCTAACGTTTCAATATTAAAATTTGCTGTTTGAATTTTATTTAATGAGGAGTAAAAAAAGCTTGTGCCTGCAAGGAGTAGTATACCAATAGAGGCAAAGCCTAGGGCTATCTTTTGTTTGATTGTAATATTAAGCATGTTTATTGGCCATTATTGTTATTATTTCTCCAGCTAGCATGATTATATTTTCAACAAACTCAATAGGATGGATGTTGAATTATGAGAGCTGTTGTTGCTTTCATGTTACGTTTAATTGTAGTGGAAATGCAAATTTCGGATTGAAAATTGAGCTAATTCAAAATAAAAGGAAGCTTGATGAGCAAGAAGGTCGGTGCTGCTCTAAATGCTAGCTTTCATTCCAAGCAGTCAATGGATTAAGTCTAGTCTAGGCAGAGATATTATTGAGATGATATTGTTTTATATTTAAAGTAGGCCTTTGGCGGCTTACACGATGTAAAGCTGACGGACTTACGTTTAACGCTATGGCTCATATTTAAAAAGGAACGGACAGTGGCATTAGCACAAATAAATCTAAATCAGCAAGATGGTCATAAAGTGGCTGTAACCCCTTCGAAGCTGGTTTGTATTGGCAGGAACTATGCAGAGCACATTCAAGAGCTGGGTAATGAAATCCCCGATGATATGGTGGTATTTTTAAAGCCTAACTCAGCAATTAGTCAGACGTTGAACGCCTTTTCACAGGAAACCATACATTATGAAGCCGAGTTGTGCTTCATGGTGAAGGACGGTAAATTTTCGGCGGTGGGCTTGGGGCTAGATTTAACTAAGCGTCAGCTGCAAGGGCAACTTAAAGCTAAAGGACTACCTTGGGAGCGTGCTAAAGCCTTTGATGGCTCAGCAGTGTTTAGTGAATTTACTGCATTAGAGCCTAGCCTGCCACTTTCAAGCCTTAATTGGTGTTTTGAACTGACATTAGATGGCGAGCGATTACAGTGGGGTGACAGTGAATTAATGCTCTATACGCCACAGCAAATTTTAACCGCCATTAGTGAGTTTATGACACTGGAAGATGGCGATATCGTCATGACGGGAACGCCAAAAGGGGTAGGGGAATTAAAAGTGGGTGGCGAGTACCGAGCAAGCTTGTGGGATAAATCCCAAGTCTCCCAAGACATGACTCAAGCCCAGGCTATTCAAACAATGTTATGGCAAGCGAGCTAATACTTGGGTTTCAGCTCGGTGCAATAAGGTATCTAGCTCACCGGTTTTTTTCATCGCTTTGATGGTGTTATTAAGCGTAGACATAAGCCCTGGATTGGCTTCCAATACTGTATTGTGGATATAGTGATACAACTTTAATTTAGCTAATGCTGGTGGTAGGGCTATCACATGTTTAAGCCCAAGCTTTTTAATATGGTAATTGCCATCTGCGGTATTGGTGAGCGCAAGGCTAGTACGTTTCTCGCCAAGTGCTTTTAACATGGCTTCGGTATCATCATAATTATATACGTGAGCTAAGCCGCGAGTGATGTTATTGGTGTGCTTAACGCCACGGACTTTAAGCACATTATATTTGCTTAAATCTGCTTTTGAATTGAGGGTTATTTGGCTTTCTTTGTGGACAAACGCCATGGTTTCCAAATAGTAATAGGATGTAGGCACTCGCGTCATACTTGGATTTTCAATGCCATAACTGAATATACGCATTATCTCACCATCTTTGCGCCCAGAGCTTGCTTCGCGCTGAGCTCGCTTCCCCGGCATGGCGACGAACGTCATTTCTAGCCCTGCTTTTTGATAAATTTGAGTTAAGACTATCTCACCAACTCGTTGTTCAAATAACCCGTCAATGGAGACATATTGATAGCTTTGTGCGCCGCACTGTGAGGAAAAAAAAAGTATTAATACAAGATAAGAGCGACTCAATTTCATCTATAACCCTTCAATTTACTTTGTCGTTAGTGAAGTCAGTTTATTATAGTTGAAGCAATTATAAAATCTTGAACGCCAAATGAAGTGATACAAATAATCTAAGCTTGATGTCAAAAGTCTTCAACGCAGAGATATCATCTTTGAAACCCGCTCTGATTGAACACATAATTAATGTGGTTGCTATAAAGGTTAAACAGGTCGTACTAGTTTGCAAGGCGATTAGGTGTAGTCTCGAATTAATGAGTTTTTTGGGGCACATTTTGGGAGCACAACATGAGCGATAATACCTTAAATACCAATACTAGTGGTGGAGTGGGCAAGTGTATTAAAAAAATTGCCATTCCTAGTCATAATATGGATATCCACCCCGGCGCTGAGGGTGACATTGCCAGTATGAATTCCTGGCTCAAGCAGCAAGAAGGTTATGTGGAAGGCTTGCGTTTCACCATAGCTGAAAAACTCAAAGGCCACAGCGTGCAATTTTATTACGATTACCCAGAGAGTTTTTCTGCCAAACAAGCCCAAAGAGCCAGAGAATTGGTCGACATGGTCAAGACAGATTTTTTACATATGCAGTAATTTACATGTGCAGTAATAGGTCACACTTTGAATTAGGTTGGTCTTAGGGTGACCTTAGGTTTTCGAGGTTGCTTCGCTGCTAGAGTCTAGAGGCGATAACTGAACGCTACGCTTACGGGAAAAGCAGGATAACGGACAACGGAACGCTGCGCTTACGGATAACAGAAAAGCGGAAGACTGAAAACCGTATTCTGTAGCCCGCAGGGCGTTCGGTAGGCGCAACGCGCCGTTCGTTTTATTTCAGCTTATTCACCGCTTCCATATCCAATTCGATATCCGTGCAGCCTTTGGCGCAGAATATGCCTGCCGCAGGTGTGTCTGCTGAGTGCTTGTTAGCCTGGGTAGGTAAGCGCAAGGTCAGTGGTTTTTGACATTCAGGGCACTGACTTGGGGTGCCTTTTAACACTCGCTTGATCAAGTTTTTTTGCGCAATAAAGGATTTTTCTGTGGTGTCGTTAATGGCGGAGAAATCTAATTTTTGAGTGTCGCTCATCGAATGTTCTCGTCTGTGGGCAATGGCGCTGATGATAAAAGAGCCCACAATGTGGGCTCTTGGTTGACGCAGTTTAACTCACCTTGTCCTGTGGTTTCCAGCGTTGTAAATTCACTGGAATGCTCACCCCTTGGGCGTGGAGTAAATTAATCCTCGCTTGGTAGGCGGCGCCATGCATCATATGCTTGGCTAAATCCACCGCCCGGCGCTCGCGATAATCATCTAAATAGCTGTCCTTCGCCCAGGCATTAAAGGCGCCAAGGGACGGGCCTGCCCAGATTTGATAATCCATTTCACGGCCAACTTCGCCCGTGTTAGACCAGCGGCTCGATAATCCCAAGTACCAGCGGAAAATCAGTGCCATCTTGCGCTTAGGGTTATCTTTGGCGCGTTCTATCTGCTTAGGGTCACGTTCATTAAAGTGGGCCACAGTGCCGGCCCAAATCTCATCAAGAGACGATCTAAACACTTGAGTCTCAAGCTTTTCACGCTCGTCCGCTGGGATGGCTTCTATTGAATCGTAGCGAGTATAAATTTCATATAACTTGTTGGCGCGCATGGGGAATAGGGTGCCGCGCTTAACCACTTGTAGCTTAACGCCCATCTCAAACATGTCTGCCGCCGGCGCCATGGTCACATCGGCCATTTCCGTGGTAGCCAGCAGTTTGCGGGTGTGCTCACTGGCGCCCGCTTCGATGCAAGCCTGATTAATGGAGCCTGTCACGATAAAGGCCGCGCCCATGTTAAAGGTGGCAAGGGCTGCATCGGGTGTGCCGACACCGCCGCCACAACCCACACGAATAGGGGTTTTGTATTGATATTGAGCCTGCACCTTGTCTTTTAGTGCCAAAATTGTCGGCAGCAAGGTCACCAAGGGGCGATTATCTGTGTGACCGCCAGAATCCGCTTCGGCGGTAATGTCATCGGCCATGGGCACGAGTTGCGCGAGCTCCATTTGCAGAGGGGTGATAAGGCCTTCATTAAGGAGTTGCTGGAGGATTTTAACTGGCGCTGGCTCCATAAACTTAATCGCCACTTCGGTGCGGCTAATTTTAGCTATCACCTTATTATCGATTTGAATGTCGCCATGGGCATCGCGACTTAACCCGGCGGCGCGGTAATAAACAATTTGCGGAGTTAAGCCTAAAAAGGCTGAGGCCTCAACGGTGCGCACCTTATGCTTTAAAAATAGTTCAACACTGCCGCGCTCTAATGCTGGCTCGCTAGGGCTATGAATGAGGTTAAACATATAAGGGCCGTTTGGCAGCGCATCTTGAATACGCTTGATGGCCGCTTCTACCCGAGTTGGAATCAATCCTGCTGCGCCAAATGAGCATAAAATACCCGCCTGACCTAGGGCGATTACCAGCTCTTCAGAAGCAATACCGTTTGCCATAGCACCGGCGTAATAAGCATATTTAACCCCGTGTACCCGGCGAAAATTACTGTCACCTAGGCTTTGAGTGCCAAGGGCTGGGGCAAAGGCACTGACCGGCAAGGCGCCGTTATTACGATCATTTTCTGTGACCACATCCGCCTGCTGGGCAGCGCCAAGACCCAACTCTGGGTCATTAACCAGATAACAGGCCTGAGTTAAATCTTTGAGTTTTTTGCCAAGTTCAGCTTCATCGAAACTGAGCTCATTACGGCTCACTTGCCAAGGCCAAGGTGAAAGCTTTTCGTTATGCACTTGTGTTGTCATTATTATTCCTTGTTGGCCTTATACCAATCGTTTTAATTATCTGGCCATTCAGCGGGAGTTCAAAGTGTATTAATCAAGGCACAGACTTGAAGGCATAGTGGTGCTATGTCAAAAGTCTTCAACGCAGAGAAATACACTTTGAAACCCGTCCTACGGGAGCGTCTCAAGCGTTCCACTTCAGTGTTGCATTAATTTGAAAGGGAATAACCCTTACTGCATTAATGCGCCTTGAACTGAAAAGCTTGAGGCGCTCTGATTGATTACATAATTAATGTGATTGGTATTAAGCTTCTTCAATACAGATAGCGATGTCTTTGACTTCATAAATACGCAGGCCATCTTTACTCAGATTGGCATCGCCTATGATGATGCGTTTACCGTTTTCATCCTTGACGGCACTGATATGCACATCCAGCGACATTTGTTTGTTTAATGGGTTAATTTGGCCGCGATACTTCCATTTTATGTCCGACAAAATTTGGCCAAACTTAGGATTAATGAAACCTTTGCCTAAGTCTTTGCTGATGGCGTAAGTTTGCATTAACTCGATAATGGCTTCAACGCCTAATGAGCCAGGCATGACAGGATCTTGATGGAAATGAAATTGGAAGAACCAATCGCTTGGATCTATGGTGCGTGAAGCAGCTAAATAACCTTTACCGTATTTGCCGCCGGTTTCAACAATCTCGGCTGTGTCGATAAAGTTAAGCTGCCCGCCCGCTAAGCGATAATGAGGCTGGCTAGCTGGCGCATTAAACACCCTAGAAGTCTTATCCAGTAAATTCACGCTTATGTCGGCCGCGACATTATGTTCAACATGCCATGGCTGGGTGACTCTGCCGTTATCTATACCTAGCTGGTTTTTAAGCGCATCGCCTTTGAAGTAGCCAAATACCGCGCTGCCGGTATAGAAAGCCTCGCCATCAACACTGAGCTCAAAGGTGAAGCTTTGAATGATGTTGCTGCCGGCAATAACGGTAGATAACAGCTTAGAATCATTGACTATGGTCTTGCCGCGTAAATCCACCTGGCGCAGTAATTTGCCGCCGCCATCTAAGTTACGGAAAAACAGCTCTTGCCCAGGGAAGCCGAGCGTCGTGCCCATGTAGCCTGAGATAAAACCATTAGGTTGTAATGAAATCTCCATTAACACCGAGTAGGGCATGACCCCTTGATGGCTGTTATTCTTGAAATACCAGGCATCGGCGGGCACTTCATATTCGGCGATACACGAAGACGGCTTTTTAAGCTCGCCGCGTTTACCGTTAATTTCAACCACACGGGTGGTGAGCTGTAAATCACCGCAAGGGGTGCGCGGGGGAATTAAGCCGCGGTAAATGCTAAAGTCTGGGCCGAAGCAGTTCTCAATGTTACCCGTAGCAAATTCAAACATGTGATAAGGGGTGAAAGGCACAGTATCGGGTACGCGGTTAGCGTATTTTGAATCTGCAGCGACTTTCGGCGCTTCAACATGCTTAAGGGGAATAACCCCTTTATTTACCGAGGCGGCTAAATCAGGGATTTGCGCCATTAATGGTGCTTTATGAGTCTGACTTGTATCAGTAGATGTTAACCCCTGACTTGCTGCTGTAGATGTTAGCGATGCCTGCGTATAGCGGCTACATTCGCTTTCTTCTTTGATCATTACCCCAAGATTTTGGAAATCCACCACCGCCTTGCCGTTGAGCAAGATATCGATATTGGCTTTAGCGTAAGGGCGCGGGCTTAACCCAATTTCAGTGACCTCCATGCGGTAGGTCAGTTCGCCATGTTGCGGCAATACTTGCCCGCGGCAACGCACTTTTTGTGACGCATTTTCAAGGGGTTGGAAGCGGCCATTGCTCACCTTGGTATGCATGCCAAGGTGCAGCATAAAGAACTGCAATAATTGACCACAACCTTCGGCCATTAATGAGCCTGCCATTACCTGATCGCCCTTAAAGTGGCACGGGAAATACCAGTGATCCGGCGCTAATTGCTTATGACCTTCGATTAAGCCCAAGCCCCAGGCGCCGCCACGGACATCAAGCTTGCTGACCCTTTCTATCATCAAGAATTTTTCAGACGCAAAGCATAAAGAGGGTTGCAGGCCGGTTTGCAGCTGGTGGCTTACGTGCTCACCGCCAAAGCAGCTGCCGATGTCACCATTAAGCAGGTGATGAATTTGGCCGTAATCGAATTGAGTCTGGGCGCAGTGCAACAGTGGCTCAAAACGAGGTTTGTTAGGGTTATTCATCGCATCTTGACGCAGCTTAATTTCAGCTTCGGTGTGGATCACCCCTTTACCGTCGGCCAGCTCTTGGTCGCTAAAGAAGCCCGCGCAGCCGCCATCCATTTTAAGAATAAGCGTGTCGCCCACAAAGCACTCGTAGGAGAAAAAGAATAATAAGGTGTCGCCATTTTTAGCAAAGTTATTGATTTTTATGTCGTAACGCAGTGTGTCGCCGCCACGGGGCAAGTCACCTAGGAAGGTCAGCGTGCAGTCGAGTAAACGATAAACTCGCTCGCCCTTGTTTTCAAAATCTATGCCTAAGTAGCTGATTAGCATTAAGTCACACTGGCCCGATTCCACCGCGACGGCCCAAGGAATTTGCCCATCGACAAGATAGGGCGCATCCACAGGAATATCGTATTCCGTGGTCATAGAACAAGGCTTATATTGGTTCATTACCGCATCAAGCTTAGTGACCCGTGAGACTAACAAGTAGTCCGTGGTGGGCAGGCGCACCCGGCGAGAATAGCTGTCTATGATGGCATAATCTGGGCCAAAGACCTTGGCGATATCACCTTCAGCGTACTCGACTAAGTCAGCATAATTCCAAATGCAGGGCTTGTCGGCAGGAATTGGCGCGGTATATGCGGGCACGCTTGAGTGATCAGGCGTTGAATGAACAGGAGCGGCCTGATTTAGTGATACTTGAGTAGACGTCGCTTGGGCAGTGGCAGTCACTTGAGTAGGTAGTGCACTCGCCAATACGTTAACCGCTTGGGGCGAACCATTAGCCTGCGCTAACTGCTGTTTTAGCAAGCTGTCGGCAACCTTTAAACCTGCCTCGCGGCTTTGCAAAAACGCAATGTGCGCTTGCTGGGCTAACCACTGATTTTGTTGGAACGGGCTTAAATGCGCTGGCGGCAAGCGAGTGGCGCTTTGCATAGTCGTGGCACTGAGTTTAGACGTGGCACTTTGACTCGCGGAGGCCGTCGAAGCCGATGTTAGATTAGGCATAATAGTCTGGGTAGTCTCTGTTGAAGTCGCGGTTTGTGTCGTCGATGGCGTCTTTATCATAGGAGTTACTGCATTCGGCACCACTGCAATAGGGGGAGCTGTCTGTGCTTGTGGGGCGATGTGAGCACATTTGGCTTTAATGCTCTCTATGGCTGCAATTGGCGTATCAAGAATGTGCTGATAAATATCCCGTCCGCCAAGGCTCACTTGCTTGATCAGGCTTAGCTTACTGCCAGTGGTTATGGTATCTGAAAGCTGCTGTGTCAGTGGTGTGGCCAAGCGCTGACCCAAAGATTGTTGCTGGGTTTGAGACTGGCTGATATCAAGGTTTGAACACTGATCTTCACTGACGCTCAGTACATTGGCCTGAGAATGGGTGGCATGAGCATTAGTGGCATGAGCATTGGCTTTGCCGTTGAGTAGAACAAGACTATGCAGCAAGCTTGCCATGCCAGAGGCGGCGAAGCTGTGGCCCATTGAGTTTTGCGCCTGGCTGACTGCATGGTTGCCAACGGCTAGCTTGTTGATCAGATTTTGCGCCAAGGGATCAAATTGACTCTCGGGTGCGAGATTGATTTCAATCAAGGCATCGGGGTGAGCCAATACTCGGGCGTTTACTTGTGCGATTAATGTTTCAGCCTTGTTCGTCGCGGAAAATTGCAGCCTGTTGATGCTGGCATAGCTGCTAGCAGACGCGTCGGCTTGCAACACAATAGCGCCAGCACCTTCACCCACGTGCCAAGGGCGGGCACTGATATCGCTCATCTGAATGCCAGATGCCGCTAAACTAGCGTTTTTAAGCAAGGTATTTTCAATGCTGCCAGATAAATCCACCGCCGCTATGATCACCGCATCCAAGGGCTCTTGGATTGAGCCTAAGGCAAACAGGTTTTGCGCCACATCGATACAGCGACTCACAGATTGCTCGCCCGCTGAAATCGTAAACGCTGGGCCATTAAAGTCCCACAGTGATGAAATGCGCGACGCCATGATATTGCCAATAAAGCTAGTGTACTGATTCAGCTTGGCGGCATCTAACACGCTGTCCATGGCAATCGCTTCTAGGGCTTGGTATTCATCATCTGTTAGCGCAACACCTTGGGCCTTAAGGCTTTGGGCTATTTGACTATGCAGATTAACGCGGCCCCTGAACTGATGCAGTTCAAGCTCAGTTTCCATGGCCACTAATACCGCAACCTTGCTGCCGGGTTTGAGTTTGGCATCATTAATGGCTTCATCGGCGACTTTCATCAGTAACAACTGCTGAGAGATTAATCTGTCATCTTCATTGGGCGGCACTTTGAAACGCAGGAAATCAAAATCAAAGGCATCGATATAGCCGCCTTGAGGTACTGCAAGGAGTCCATGCTGGGCCAAAATCTCTGGATGACGCTCAAGCCCTTTCCAGCGCTCGGCAGGCAGAGTCGTCATTAAGGACTCTTGCTGAGTTATCTTTTGCGCCAGAACATTAATGCTATGGGCTTTGCCAAAGTGCGCCGCGATACCCGTTATATGAAGCTCAGTATTGGCAGCATCTAGGCTTGACTGACCTTGCAAGGTGTTCGGGGTCTTGGCGGCATCATTATCATAAGATTCAATCAATAAATGGGCGTTACAGCCACCAAAACCAAATACAGACACCCCAGCATGACGGGCTTTATTGCCCGCTTTGTCAGGCCAAGGCAAGACTTCATTGGGCAAGGTTTGCTGACCAAACAATTGATTAGGTGAGGCGATTGGGCTGCTGATATTGATACTGGGGGGCAACACGCCTTGGCGCATGGCGAAAATCATCTTCATGATCCCAGGCATGCCAGCGGCGGTCAGCAAATGTCCTAAGTTGGATTTAGCCGAGCCAATTAATGGGGTGGCGCTGCCACTGAGTTTATCTTCAAAGAAGCGCTCCATGGAGGTGAGCTCGACCTTGTCGCCCAGCGGCGTGCCGGTGGCGTGGCATTCAATCACTTCAATGCTGGCAGGTGCAATATCGGCTTCACGGTAGGCGCGCTCAAAGGAAAGCACTTGGCCTTTACTGTTGGGGCTTAACACGAACTGACCTTTACCGTCGTTGGACAAGCCAATGCCGCTAACGAGGGCGTAAATATGGTCGCCATCGCGCTCGGCATCCTCAAGGCGTTTAAGCACTAACACGCCAGCACCTTCACCGGCGAATAAGCCTTTGCTGTTGCTATCAAAAGGCGCTGAAATACCGTGATCTGGATAGGCGTGGAAAATCGAGAAGCCCATGTTGATAAAGAAAGGATCGGCGCCAGATACCGCACCCGCCAGCATGATATCGGCCTTGCCTGTGTGCAAGTAATCACAGGCCAATTTAAGGGCGTAGACTGAACTTGCACAGGCGGCATCTAAACTTAATTGCGCGCCGCCTAACCCGAGCGCGTCGGCCACAAGCTTTGAGGCATTGTGAGCGATTCTGCCATTGCGGTAATTGATTGAGCGGGTCTGTCCAAGGGGCTGCTCGTTGCCAAAACCTTGGAGCACAAAGTTTGGTTGCGCAAGTTTCAGCTGCAGGGCTTTTTCAACCACGTCATGGTAAAGCGGCACAAATAGCTCATTGGATTTAGCCGTTGGGAATGACAGGGTGCCCATCACAATACCGGTGCGGGATAAGCGGCTATCGCTTAAGCCAATGCCAGCATCCGTTAAAGCATTACGGGCGGTATCGGTTGCCCATAAGAAGCTGTCATCTAAACCTTCAAAGGCACTGGCGGGGAGCTGGTAGCCATTAGCATTAAATGTAAAATCTTGAATATAGCCGCCTTTATCGCAATAAAAGCGGTCCGACTCACCTTGAACACCTGTGTAATCTTGGGGGTTGGCATTCAGCTTTTGCTGGCTTATTTGGCTGCGTGAATCTTTTTTATCCAACAGATTTTGCCAAAACTTCGCTGGCGTATCGGCATCTGGGTACTGATTCGCAAGGCCTACGATGGCAATTTTTGGTAATTTATGAGAACTCAATGAGGTTCTCCTTCTGAAATTAAGTGAGCTGCAGCTTGTGATAAATCTGCATCAAGGCCAAGGCTTAAACCCTCAATGGCCTGTTCAATGCTGTCCATAAAAGGTGCGAATGACATAGAAACCCGGTGGCTTAATAGCTGGGCTAAACATTTCAATAAACTGATACTTTCATCCGCGCCTTTGGCATTGATGGCAATAGCATGGGCGGGACTGGGTTGGTTGTTAACGTTTTGCAGCGGCGCTTGAGATGCCAGTATTTTATCAATCAAGGTGCTGGTCTGCCTGTCGGCGCCAATTTCCACAAATAATCTGCTGCCGTGATGATAAGCCTTGGCAATTAACTGAGTGAAATCCAATTGATGGCAAAAAGTGTCGGCAATGGATTGGGCGATGGCATCCGGGTTTAGCATGATAGGTTCAGCTTCAGTGGCTGTGATAAATTTAATCTCACTGGGCAGGTTAGCCATAAGTGGTTGGTGATAAAATTGTTTTACCTGCTCAATAATTTGCATCGCAGGCGGGGTATGCATCGCGGTGACTTTATTGGACGCAATACCGCGTTTACCCGCTTGTTTAAGCATGGCTTTACAGCTGGCTTCACAGCCTGCTACCACACAGGTATCGCCCTGAATAATCGCGATATAGGCCCGCGGGAAATCCTTAAGGTGTGGGGTTAATTCATTAGGGGTAGCGCGGGTCACGAAGCTGTTCCACACTATTTCATCAGCTTGCCCGTTAGTGTGCCCGCCAGTTTGGCCATTAGCTTGAGTTAACTGCCAATCTTTTCTAACACAATTCAGTGCGCCGGAAATATCTTGGGTGAATAACGAACTTGTTTGGGTGGCATCAATTAAGCTGTGGGGTTGTTGCCAGACGTTCAAGCTGGCCCACATTGAGGCTTCGCCCATGGAATAGCCTAAGGCCAATTTAGGCTTGATGTTAAATTCTTTTTCTAACAACTTGGTTAGCATGTAACTGATACCAACACCAGAAATGGCCAGCTCAGATAAACTCATACTCTGTGCTGTGACATTAGCAGCTGCACTTGTCTTACCGTTTGCTGCATTTTCATCAGCTGTTGGGTAGATGAGCTGGCTTTGTAACATGGCCTGTAAATCGCCTTGCTTTTCAAACTCGCTATACAGTGCAGGGAAGGCGTGGCCCAAGTGTTTGAACATATTGGGATAAACAGTACCAACACCGGGATAGACAAAGCTTAAGCCTTGCTCGCCTAATGGCTGACTGGTGAAGCAGCTACCCGCTGGGGTCTTGTAGCTAATTGGCGCATTAGGTTCGCTGGCCTCAATGAATTGCGCCATAGCATTCAATTCAGCCTTAAGTGCCGCAAAACTTGTGGCCATCACAACGGCAGTTAACGGGGCGCTAGCTGAGTTTGCTTGATATTCACTTAGGGCACGCTTGATAGCATTCAGCCCCTCTAACGGGGTGCTTAACCCACTGAATATGCGTGCAGTGGATGCTAATTTAGCCTGCAAATTATTTACGCTTTCAGCCCCAAGGGGTAGCCACAATCTGTCTTGATTAAGCAAAGGTTTAGCGGCAATGACTGCCGAGCCTTGGGTCAAAATGATGGCTTGATGAGCATCTTGAGGCGCAGTTTGGGTAAAAGTATTGCTAAAGGCGGCAACGCGGCTTTGATGAAAATCGCAAAACCAATATTCAGCACCATCCAGCGTTTGCCTTTGAGCTATGGCGGTCACTAAGGCCGCTAATCGGCGTAACTTGTCTTTTGCACACTCGCAGTTTACCTGTAGCACTTTAGGCTTGAGGTGCGCGCGTTTTGCATGGACTAGTGCTTGGTTAACCGCATCTTGGCTATTGGCCGCTATCCCAACGCCATTGATAAAAGCGTGAGGGTGCAGGGCATTTTTTGCCGCATCTAAAGCTGGCAGTAGCCATAGGGTGTCAGCCAAATTGATGATGACACACTTTTGATTGGCCTCTATCTCAGGCGCGCTTAATAGCTTAGCCGCAGTGGCAAGCGCTTGCTCAAAACCTAATTTGTGACTGTTATCCACAGTCACAAATTGCATATCAGCCTCAGGCATATTGGGCGCCTTAAGCAACACAGCAATGCGAAGCGGCAAGACTTGGCGCGCCTTAACTGCATCGACAAGCTGCGCCGCACTTAGGGCTTTTGAGGCCGCGGTGTCGATTAACGCGCCGCCAGTTGCAACATGAGGGCTTAAGTTCATGCGGGTTCTCGCTTATTACGCGGCGCACTAAAGGCCTCATTCAAGCTCTTACTGATAGTGGTTTTAGCATTTTTCATGGCACAGCTTAAGCGGCCATCTTGATGATAAAGCGCAATATCAGCAGTGAGCGAGCGACTTGAGCTTTTGACTACCGTCAATACTAAATAACCTTGTTCGCCAGAGGCGAACGGCGCATAAGTTGTTAGCTCGCCAATGCTTGATGGCAGGCTGGCGGCGTCAAATTTTATCCGCGCCCACACTAGCATGGCCTGCAATAGCAAATCTTCAGCAAATGCCTGACTGCCCCCCAAGGTTAATGTTGGGGCAAAACCGGCGCAATCCAGCGGATTAATCTGCGGTAATTCAACTTTGCATACTAGCTGCTCGTCATCGGCGATCAGCACTTGCTTAATCCCTTGTAGGCGAGGGCCGTGGAATAAGCTGCCGTTTGAATAAAGCTCGCTGTCAGTGCTAATTACTTTACCTGCATTAGCTAATAGCTGAGCATCGATAGCGGCCGTTGGCAGCGTCGTTGAAGCATTATCTGGCTGTTTGTTAACAACTTTCTTGTTCACCAGCTTTTCATTAACAACTTTTTCATTCACAACAAGGCTCGCTTGATATTGCGGCCTTAACGGGCTGTCTACAGCTTGGCTTTGCATGCGACTTTCGATTAGCGCACTTAAGCCCGTCTCAGTTTGCGTCAGGGTTAGACGCAGGACTTGTGGCTCGTTGGTGTCGAATATGATGCCTTTGAGCAATTTATATTCTTGCACACTCGCAAGCTGTCCGCACAATAGCTGCGCGGTTTCGCGCATCCATTGAATCGCGCACACGGTCGGTAGCACTGGATTACCCGCAATGCAATGATCTTCAATGAAGGGCATGGCAGCGGGGTCTAGTACTCGCTCGACCGTGTGGCTGTTATTGGCAGCAGAAAAACAAAGTGTCAGCGAACTCATTGCAGCAGGCAAAGAGTTCGCATTAAGCTTTTTTACAGCAGCGCTCGCTTGTGACGCATCATTTTGTGATGAAGTGCCAGAGCCTTGCATATCAGACCCAATCAGTAATTGCACGCCAGATTCAGATAACAGCTTGTGAGCAAACAAGTTTGCGCCTTTATCTAATGGAATAACGTACACGCCGCGCTCAACAAACATCTTCTTCAATGCTGAACTGACCATGCCGCCATCCCAAGGGCCCCAGTTAAAGCTCATCACTTTGGCTTGTGGGTAGTTAGCCGCAAGTTGCAGTGCTGTCTTATTGAGAATTTCATTAGACATTGAGTAGTCACTTTGGCCTGTATTGCCGTAGAACCCCGCCGCAGATGAGAACATGGCCACCAGCTTAAGCTTACTTGCATCTATGGCGTTAATAATGCCGGCAAAGCCGGACACTTTAGTGCCATACACACGGCCTAACTCAGCTAAGGTTTTGTCTTGAATATGTTTATCGGCTAATACGCCCGCACCATGAATGATGCCGGTAATGGTGTTAAGGCCTTTAAGCGTTTGTTTAATGGCTAGATCAGAGCTCACGTCCATACTGATATATTCAGCGCTGGCGCCCACGTCTTTAAATGCATTAAGCGCGCGGTCTATCTCTAAACTGCTGCTAATAGGCCACACTAAGGCATCAATTTGCTTAGGGGTTGGCTTGTCACCTTGGGATTGAATATAGCCAATGGCAGCAGCTTTTAACTCATTGGCTTGCTTGCCTTGAGCCCAGCTTGGTAAATTTGCCGCTAAGTGCTCACTACGGCCGGCTAAGATAAAGTGCGATTGAGTTTGTTTGGCTAAGGTTAGGGCACACTCGAAGGTCACGCCTTTTGCGCCGCCCGTTACCAGCACAGTATCATCGCTGTTTAATGTCGTGGTTTGGTAACGCGTTTGTGCACAAGCCGTTGCAATAAGCGTGTTACGACCTTGCTTGCTGATGCCGATTTCAGTGATTGTGGTATCAAGATCAAACAGCTCGCTAATAATGGCTTGAGCGAGTTCAACCGCTTCAAAGCTTGGTGCAATATCTAAGGCGCGGCAGAACACGTTTGGCCATTCATGGCTCAGTGTTTTGCTAAGGCCTGATAATGCTGCTTGGTTTAGCTCAGCCTTGGCTAAGGCGCTTGCATCTAAGTAGCCAAAGCCGCCATCAATACGACTCACGGTCATAAAGCTAACACGTTCAGTTTTTGATAAGGTTTCAAAGCCTTGTTGTAAATGCTTCGCCATTAAGAAGGCTTGTTCAACCGCGTTAAAGCCCGCACCACTGAGTGGTAATGCGTTTTTGATTTCAGCAAATTGAGGTTGTAGATGCACAAAGCCTGCAATCTTGTGTTTGGCACTAATTTGCGCAATCACAGCAGCAACCCCATCATCACTCACTTCAGTTAACTCAAAGCTAGCAACAGCACTACTTAGTGGAGATTGCTTATTGGTAATGGCTTTTGGGCTACGTATAACAGCGACGGTTAGGCCCGTTGACACTAATTTTTCTGCTAATACGCCGGCATTGTGGCCGTCATCATTAATGACGATGCAGGCGTCTTTCGAAAAACAATCAACTAACTTATCCGCCGCTGGTAGCTTTTTTAGCGCGACTTCCTGATGTGGAGGCAAATCGTTCGCTAGCTCTGCCGCTGTACTTGCTGCCTTCACTGGTTCGGTGACAGCATTAGAGCCCTCAGCGGTTTGTAGAGAGTTCATAGCGCCTGCGGCTGGCAGATTAGAGCCCTCAGCAGTTAGCTTAGAGTTCATATAAGCCACGATTTCACCTAAGGTACGGCACTCAGCTAAATCTTCAGGATTTAACTCTGGTAAGCCTGGCAGCTCATCTTGAACCGTACCTAAAATTTCCACCCGTTTAATAGAGTCGATACCTAAATCGGCTTCCATGTCCATGCTCAATTCAAGCATTTCAGTGGGGTAACCGGTTTTGTCGGCCACCACTGACATCATGGTGCTCTGTACTTTCTCTGAGCTCAGGGCTGTTTGCGCGCTCAAGGCTGTTTTCTCGCTCAAGGCTGTTTCAGCACTTAATCCATTGCTAACAGTTGGTAGAGAGCCCTCAGCGGGTAATTGGTAGCCATCAGCGGGTAGGCGTGAGCCTTCAGCGTGTAGAGAGCCTTCAGCTATTAATTGGGAGCCCTCAGCGGGTAGGCGTGAGCCTTCGGCGAGTAGACAAGAGTTCATGTAAGCAACGATTTCACCTAAGGTGCGACACTCGGCTAAATCTTCTGGATTAAGTTCAGGTAAGCCTGGAAGCTCATCTTGCACTGTGCCTAGAATTTCAACCCGCTTGATAGAATCGATACCAAGGTCGGCTTCCATGTCCATGCTAAGTTCAAGCATTTCAGTTGGGTAGCCTGTCTTGTCGGCAACCACAGCCATCATGGTGCTCTGTATCTGTTGCGCGCTCAAGGCTGTTTCAGCGCTCAAGGCTGATGCTGGAGCTGCTTGTGCTGACAGTGGAGAGTTCATGGCGCCTGCGGCTGGCAGCTTGCTGCCCATATAAGCCACGATTTCACCAAGTGTACGGCACTCAGCCAAATCTTCTGGGCTAAGTTCAGGTAAGCCTGGAAGCTCATCTTGTACTGTGCCTAGAATTTCAACCCGCTTGATAGAGTCGATACCTAAATCGGCTTCCATATCCATGCCAAGCTCTAGCATTTCAGTTGGGTAGCCAGTTTTGTCGGCAACCACTGACATCATGGTCTGAAGGACCTTTTGCGCGCTCAAGCCGCGGCTTTCTGATGAAGCAGGTGCTGATGCTACCGTTGCTGCAACTGGGCTTGCGCCTGCTGCTGGCAACTTGCTGTTCATGTAGTCAACGATTTCACCTAAGGTGCGACACTCGGCTAAATCTTCTGGGTTAAGTTCAGGTAAGCCTGGAAGCTCATCTTGCACTGTGCCTAGAATTTCAACCCGCTTGATAGAATCGATACCAAGGTCGGCTTCCATGTCCATGCTAAGTTCAAGCATTTCAGTTGGATAGCCGGTTTTGTCGGCAACCACTGACATCATGGTGCTTTGTACTTTCTCTGAGCTCAGGGCTGTTTGCGCGCTCAAGGCTGTTTGTCCGCTCAAGGCTGTTTGCGCGCTCAAGGCTGAAGCTTGAACGGGGGCAGATTGAACAGAAGTGGCAACCGAGGCACTTTGCACAGGTAATTTGCTGTTCATATACGCAACGATTTCACCTAAGGTGCGACACTCGGCGAGATCTTCAGGGCTAAGTTCAGGTAAGCCAGGAAGCTCATCTTGCACTGTGCCTAAAATCTCAACCCGCTTGATGGAGTCGATACCTAAATCGGCTTCCATGTCCATGCCAAGCTCTAGCATTTCAGTGGGGTAACCGGTTTTTTCTGCCACCACTGCTAACAGGGTGTTTAGCACCTTTTGCGCGCTTAAGCCTGAACTCACAACCGCTTGAGCAGTTGAAGAAACAGGCGCCGCAGCAACTGGAGCGGGGGCTTTAACTGGCGTCACTTGAGGCGCTGGAGCTGACATAGCAACGGCAGCTTGTGGAGCCGGCGCTGCGCGATTTTGCACAGCAGCTTGAGCGACAGGTGTTTGAGTCACAGCAGTTTGAACCGTCGCTTGGGGCGCAGCAGTTTGAGCCGCAAGTTGAACAGGCGCTTGTTGAATCTGGGCTTTTTGAACAGGCACTGGCGCTTGACCGGCTAGCATGGCCAACACTTGTTGGTTCGATTGTGCTTGCTGTTCGAGGAATAAAGTATGGCTTTGCAGGGTTTGCGCTTGGTGCTGGTGGAATTGCGCCATGGATTGCTGCAAACTTTCAGGGATTGCCATGCCCGATGCCGCCATCTGGGTTTGCGCTGCCATTAAGCTTGCAAAGGTATCGCCGTATTGCTGGGGGATGGCTAAAAACTGCTGATGCAGTTGAGCGGTTTGTTCCTGGGCGGCAAAAAATGCCCCTAAGCTGCCTTGGCTCACGGCAGTCGCATTAACATTAACGGCGCTTGAACCCGCCACTGGGCGATTGACTTGGCTCGCTGCTGCGCCTGCTTGTGGCACTTCAATATATTCAGTTTTAATCACTTCTTTTTCCACGATCTTCTCAACAATTTTTTCGACAGTCACTTCAACCGGTACTTCAATCTTCACTTGCTTCAGGGCCACTTGGCCGGTTTCCAGTGACTTTTGCATTTTGGCTTTGGTCGCAGGGCTGATGAAGTTGCTTGCCGTTAGCTTGACGTTCATCGGCGATGACTTAGCTAATTCAGCAATCGGTGCTTGATACGGGTCAACCTCTGTGAGGCTTAAACCGAGTACTGCAAGTTGAGTCGCGGCTTGGCGCAACTGAGTGTCGCTGTTGCCCTTAGGGTTGGGATTAAGGCTTATCACGCTGACAGCATCGCTTTGGTTGCCTAAGGTACCTTCAACCAATTTTTGCAGAATATTTTTCGGGCCAAACTCGACAAACACCCGGGCACCGGCATCGAACATAGATTGTAATTGTTCGCTAAAGCGCACCGATTGCAGCATGTGATCGCTAAAAGCGGCTTGGATGGCCTTAGGATCTTTAGGGTGCAGCTTACCTGTGCCGTTAGCGTATAAATTAAGCTTAGGTTTGGCGAACTTGACCTTGTTGATTGCGTTAGCAAAAGGCTGTTGTGCATGGGCCACAAGCGGTGTGTGGAAGGCGCCAGAGACAGGCAAGGCAATAGCTTTAAAGCCTAGTGCTTGAATCGCTGTTGCTGCATCGCTGGTGGTTGCTGTTGGGCCTGCAATCACTAACTGAGTCGGTGAATTGTAATTAGCCACTTTCACGCCATCAAAATCTTTGATGCATTTTTCAAGCTGCGCCGTGCCATTGTCTAAGGTTGCGGGAATAATCACCGCATACATGGCGCCTGCATCTTGATCTTTTGGCGTTGCGGCCATGGCTTGACCACGGGCAAAGGCTAATTGATAGTAATCATCTTGGTTAATCACGCCAGCGGCGCATAATGCCGACAATTCACCAAAACTGTGGCCTGCGACCATGTCAGGCTTAAAGCCTGCTTGGGTTAATAGCTGATATTGCCCCATGCTCACTGCACCTATGGCGCTTTGAGCATTGGCAGTATTAGTGAGCAGCGTCTGTTGTGCCGCGAGCACATCGGCTTCAAAGGCTGGAATGGGGAATAGAATTTGCGATAACGGCGTTTGCTTGTTTTTGGCAAACACCTTGTCGGCTAGCATCAATTGCTGGCGCATCTCAGGGTAATAACAGGCTAAATCGATGCCCATATTTAAATACTGTGAGCCTTGGCCGGCAAATAACGCGGCGACTTTGGCATTGCTGTCTTTAGCCACTAACGCGCTAGTGCGGAAACTGGTACCAGAAGGCAATTGCCAGCTATCAGCTGAATTTGAACTTAGCTGGGCAATGGCTTGGGTAAGCTCTTTAGTCAGCTCTGTTAATGAACTGACCACAATACCGATGCGAGCGGCTTTGCTGTCAATGCCAGTCACCGCGAAGCGCTTGGCTAATTTTGCTAACTCAATCTCAACCCCATTCGGGCATTTGGTATCTAAACCATTGAGTTCATTTAATAGCTGAGTCAACTCAGTCTGTAACCCTGCCTTGTTGGCGGCGCTTATCAATAAACTTTGCGCCACGGCGCGATGACGGTACTTGGCATCGCGGCCATGGTCTTGCTTATATTCTTCTAACACCACATGGAAGTTAGTGCCGCCAAAACCGAATGAGCTAATGCCTGCGCGGCGCGGCGTATCATCGGTGCGGGGCAACCAAGGGCGGGTTTGTGTGTTCAAATAAAACGGTGAATCCTCAACCCCAAGCTTTGGATTTGGCTTACTCACATTGATGGTCGGCGGCAATACCTTGTGATGCAGCGCCAGCGCCGCCTTTATCAATCCTGCGGTGCCCGCGGTTGATTTAGTGTGGCCCACTTGGGATTTAACTGACCCTAAAGCTATGTGCTGTTTGTTATCGCAGCCTTCTGAAAATACTGACTTTAAACCGTTAAATTCGGCAACATCACCGGCGGCAGTGCCGGTACCGTGAGCTTCAATTAAGCCAATAGTGTGCGGCTCAAAACCTGCGTCATCATAAGCACGTTTTAATGCTTTGGCTTGGCCTTCAGGGCGCGGGGCATAAATACTCTTAAATTTACCGTCCGATGAGGCGCCAACGCCTTTAATGACAGCATAAATACGGTCGCCATCGCGCTCAGCATCTTCAAGACGCTTCAATGCAACCATGCCAATACCTTCACCAATCATCATGCCTTTTGAATCGATATCAAAGGGTTGGATGGTGTCGTTGGTGGTAAAGGCTGGGGTTTTTGAGAAGCTCATGTACATGGACGGTGAGTTATCGGTACACACGCCGCCGGTTATCATCATGTCGCTGCGACATTCTGTAAGTTCGGTCAGCGCCATACGCAGCGCCGCAAGGGAGCCTGCACAAGCGGCGTCGACCACACAGTTCATCCCGCCTAAATCGAAACGGTTGGCGATACGGCCTGCTATCACGTTACCCAAAGATCCCGGGAATGAGTTTTCTTCCCAATGGATATACTGATCTTGAAACTTTTTGATCAGCATTTCAGTGTCTTCATCGCTAAGGCCACTACTTTTAAATACTTTTTTAAGTACAGGGTATTGCAGGCGGCCACTTAAACTATGGTTAAGCTTTTGACCGCCACCGACGCCCAAGGTAATGCCTATGCGGTCGGTGTCGTAATCGGCGCCTACACCTGCATCGGCTAATACTTCTTTGGCCACGATAAGTGACAACAATTGTGATGAATCGGTCAGCTCTAGGATATTAGGCGGCAGGCCAAACTCCATCGGGTTAAAGTCGACTTCGGGTAAGAAACCGCCGCGCTTACAATAGCTTTTATCCGGCGCCGATTTATCGGCATCGTAATAGTCTTCTACGCGCCAATGAGTGTCAGGCACTTGGGTAATGGCATCGATTTTTTCGCTGATCAAGTCCCAAAACTTATTTAAATAGCGAGAGTTAGCAAAAATGCTCGCCATGCCGACTATGGCAACGGGCATGTCCTTCAAACGCTTATTTAAACGCTTGTCGGTATTATTCTTGGATTGGCTCATGGGAGTCTCCGTTGGGTAACTGGGTGTCAGTTACCTGATGTAGGTGAGTGGCCGATTTGTGCTGCGACACAGGGTTGGCGGCCATGCTAGCGCCGGGAAAGCGCGCTAAAAAGCTGTGATAATTTTTTACCAGTAACTTACGTAAGTGGAACGGACCATGCTTTAACACATGGGCCATGTATCTATTGGTCGCTTGGGTATGGCTGTCTTTATAGACGTCTAAATAAACCCAGTCGGTCTTGAAATCGACCCCAAGCAGCACAGAGTAATTCTGCTGCTCAGTGAGCTTTGGGGGAATGCTTAAGGACACCACTTGCACTACGTTGTCAGGATCTGGGCTTGGCAGCGACAAGGTTTCGGCCAAGGTTTTGGGATCTAAGGTGTAGGTTTTAACGTCAGTGCCTTGAATAACAGGCAGCTGGTTGAAGAATTTTTCTGGCACATAGGGGCTGTCGAATTCATCAAGTTTTGATACCCCAAAGCGCTTTAAACAACGGGCAAGGCCGGAGCGGGACACATTGGGGTTAATGAATTCTTGAGTGACTTTAAGCAACCTGTCTAAGGGCATTTTCAATTGATAGCGCAGCCCCAGCATCACGTATTCTTCCATGGGGGAGAGGGTGGTGTTGAGTTTGTGGGGCGTGTTAGAGCTATTATCGATTGAGTCGCGTTTACGCCATTTGCGCACTGTGGCTTCACTAATATTTAGAATTTTTGCCAGTTCCGCGACGCTCATGGGAGATGATTGAATAAAAGCGCGCATTTCGGGAGTGGTGGTGGCATTGGAGTGACGTTTTTGACTGGCAGATGGCTTTTTATGAGTAAGGGGTTTGAGCTTTGCCTTGGCACTGGCTTTAGCACTGGCCTGGGCCTTAATGCTTGTTTGCTCTGCGCTCGTCTGCTTAGTACTCGTCTGCTCAGTGCTGGCTCGATTAACCCTGGTTTGAACGGCGTCATTGGCCTTGGTGCTGGTGGATGCGCTTGAGGTCATCTTAATCTTGGCTATCCATATAATCTAGTGGGACTCTTATTCTAGTCAGGCTCAGATGAGATCAAATAATCTGTTGTTAATCTAGCGTTTTGGCTTAAAAAATCTGTCATGCTAAAAAACAACCATGGCAGATTACCTGAGGTTTCACTCCGATACAATCATGCGGAACTAAAAATCAGTCTAATGCGCTAAATATAATTTCAAGACAGGGTATTTCGCCGCTGTTATCATGGGCAGGTGAGCCAATTTAATCGCGATACAAGAGATTAATTTCAATACCAAGAGCCCCCTATGCCCAATGAGCTTTCTTCCAACGCGCTTTCCTCTTGTGGAGCCCAAGCCCGTGAGCGGCTAGCAAACGAGCCACTCGTTAGCGAGATGCATCTATACCTGTTGCCGTTAGCTCCCATTAATTCATCTCAACGGGCGCTGTTACTCAAGTGCCTCAGTGACGATGAGCAAGCCAAAGTTGGCCGTTATCAGCCAAAAAGCCGCAATAATGCTTTAATTGTCAGGGCTGCGTTACGCCATGTGCTGTCTTTGCATACGCCTTCACATGGCAGGTTGTTACCTGATGAGTGGCAATTTGAATACGGCAAGCAAGGCAAGCCCGAATTAACGGCGGCGCAATACGCCCAAACGGGGATTAACTTTAACTTAAGTCACTCAGGCGATTGGTTATTGATTGGAGTGCTGCAAGCCCCCGCTCATGGCAAACGTTACGCTTTGGGGGTTGATATCGAGCGCCGCCGCGACAGCACTAACATCCACACTATTCTAAAACGCTATTTCGCTGAGGCTGAAATCACCGACTTATTGGCCTTAGATGCATCCAAGCAGCGGCATCGTTTCTTCGACCTATGGGCATTAAAAGAATCCTACATCAAGGCCTGCGGCAAAGGTCTTGCCATGAAACTTACTCGTTTCAGCTTCGATATTAACGCCGCGCGCCAGCGTCAAAACAGTGATAATACTGCTAGCACTAACAGCAACAGCCAAGAACCAAAGATCCACCGCCTAAGCTTGGACGGCTTGTTTAGCTTTAGCAGTGCAGAAAGTGGTGTTAACCCAGGCCCAAGTGGCTTCAATAGTGCAGAAAGTGGCGTTATGAGTGTTAACTTTCCAGAACCAGTCACACCAGAATCAGTCACAGCTGATATCGACTATTCGCCAGCGCAACAAGCTGTGATGACACGGATAAATCAAGCTCAATCTGGTCACTATGGGTTAGCCGAAAGCCCGTTAACTAAAGGCCTGCAGCTGGATTGGTTGTCTGTACCACTACAGCACAGCCAAGATCAAAAGTTGGAACAAGAGCTAGAGCAGGCAGGCAGCAGCGAGAAAGCAGACAATAGCTGGCACAGTTACCTAGCCCAACTCGACGAGCAGTACCGCATCGGCGTGAGTGTTAGTTTGTGAGATTTAATGCTAAAAACTGAAGATTAGAAAGGGAGTTTGTTTAATTTCGCTATACAGGCTTGCCATGGCGCATTTGTCTCGAGAAAGTCTACGACACGCAGCGTTTGATTTAATCCAGATTCGTCCATGGCTGTTGATTTCAACTAAAGTAGAATATCCTTTCTGATGTGAAAGGACTCACAAATGCTGCGATGGTTAATATCAATATTTAGATTAATGAGTAAGTGAACGAAAACAGAGTATTGGCACTATTCACTGGTTGATTGAAATGATCATACAGTCTCACTCTGGTGTTCACTCTACGACACGCGTGAATACTTCCCTGTAGCTCGCTTCGACGTCCTACTTTTTTACAAGAGTAGACGGTCGTTGCGCAAATCAGCTAAGCTCAACTCGTTAGTTTCAGTGTTAGCTGTGTGCTTAAAATCTTAAAGACTAAATCCAAAAAATTTAACAATGGTGTCATTATAAAATGTAACAATGGGTGTCATTATAAAATGTCTCTATTAAAGAAAAACTGCCTCAGTGGAATACTAGTAATTATCTTGATACTTGGGGTTGGGTTAATGATGGATTTCACAGGCCGAAATCATAAATGGTCAATAATCCAAGGGTCATATATCAGGGTGTAGGGCATGATTTTTTATCGAACAGTTTTTGAGTGGTAAACGTTTTTGCGGTAGCCCTAGGGCATATATGGACGCCCCGATAAGTCAAAGCAATTGTCTGCTCACTGAAGGCTTTTGGCCTTATTTTTCATTCGCTCTACATGTAGAAAACTGTAGCGAATCGCGTAATTTAGCCGCTTTTACTAAACCCAAAAAGTTGTAGATGTTGGAGCGTCCTGTTTAACTCAATATAGTCGCTCCCTTGTAGAGCCTAAACCTGTGTCAAACAATTATTCTTTTACAATGGCTTGTCTGTTCCATTGGGCCAATTTAGTGGCTGTTAATGGATATTGTTTGATTGACATTGATAGTCAAACTTAGGCATTGACCAATGGTAGCGGATTGCAAGCATTCTAAAGCTAAAGCCAAAGGTCAGTGCAACAGATAGGCTTATCCATTCAACAACCCCATTTAGTTTCATCGCCACATATAAAGCAGACGTTAGCAAAGCCACTAATGCATATAGCTCTTTCTGAAAAATAAGCGGGACTTGATTGCATAGCACATCACGGATAACGCCACCAAAAACGCCAGTCACAACTCCCATCGCAATCGCAATCTCAGTGCTGTAACCCAGCATTAAGGTTTTCTGTGCACCCACAATAGAAAATACTGCTAGACCGACAGCATCAATGGCTAGAAACAAGCGTGATAAGTAACGCATTAACGGTGCAATCATCACGGTTAACAGTGAGGCGGTTGCTATGGCTAACAAGTAATGTGCATTTTCAACCCATATTAGGGGGTAATTTCCTAGGAGCATATCGCGCAGGGTGCCACCACCAATCGCGGTGACACAACCAATTATTACCACTCCAAAAAGATCCATCTGTTTTTTACCCGCCGCTAGGGCGCCTGTCATAGCTTCAGCTAAGATGCCGATGAACCATAAAGCACTGATTACTTTTACTTCTAACATAAGATCATTCTAGCTAACCAAAAGAAAGCGGATTTTGCCTGTATTCCAGCATAAAATACAGTAATAAATAATTTTTTAGCATTACTTAATCTAATGGTTGAGTGGTCGGTGCGGCTTCGATTTTACCTTGTATGATTTAGTTGCTTACTATTAAATGACTAAACGTCGTAGGTGTTGCAGTATCTAGTTTAACTAAAAGAGAGTAAGTCACTGCTTAATATCTCTGATGCCTATTTTTATGCGACTTCTGTTTATGCCTTATTGAGCTTAGGTTAATTAAAAAGGCCCGCACCGTATAGATACAGGCCCTGTTGTCTTTCAATATCGTTAGCTAATGGCAAGCTAATGAATTGATGAAAGTTAATAATGTGATATGGCAACAGCAAGCTAGCTCATCACTGGCAACTCAATAGCACTCGATTGCTAGCGCTTAGGTGCAACATAGCCCTCTTTTAAAGCGGCAACCTCATGGTAAGCATTGAGATCTGTGTAAAGCTCATCACGGGTTGGGCTTAGTTTACGATTTCTAATGCGTTTAACTTGGTAGATAAACACTGCTAAGTTAGCCACAAAACTTAAGATAGAAACCAGCCACAGTGCATCTGTACTGCCCGATGATTTCACCGCATAGCTAGAGGTATCGACAAAGGAGGGGAAGGTCATGACAAACATCATCCAAAAGCCTAAAGTATGAGCCCTGTGCTGTAGCCAGGCTCCTTTTTGAATGAAAAAGGCTGGAATAGTACAAGAAAGTAGTAACATAGCACCAGCGTAGAAGGCATGATCTGGTACGCAGTTATACACATAGGCAAAGTTCCACAGATCATAGGCTATGATCCAAAACCACAACATATCTGGCCACAGCATGTCTTTAGTTTTCTTCTTACTGATAAAAATTCCCACCCAGCCGCAAATGGTGACAATATTTAAAATACCGGCTATCCCGTTGAATATGTTCCAAGCGCCGCCTTGGATCATCATGCCATCATGTAGGCTGAGTTCACCAAAACTAGACACCTGAAAATCCCTAAGCACTGCCTCAAAGATATTTACCCCCAAAATTAACGCCGGAAAGAACAGCATAAATTTATTGTTTACTGCGCCCTTTAGGTAGCGCAGTACCATAAAACCAATACATCCGGCTAAGCATGAATAGACTTTCGCCCAGTGAAACCAGGTTCCAACGGTAGAGCCTTCGGCAGAGGTAGTGTCCTGCCAGACAGTAAAAGTCAGCACCAAAGGAAGCACAATAAAACAGGCGATACCCGCCCATAAATTACGCCGTGATATCTCGTTGAGCATGATTAATGCCGCTAATACGGCAACCCCAGCAATAATGTGATGCGAGGATAAGGGTTCAAACAGAAACATAGTCAGACCTCTTGATAGTTAACCTTAACAGCCCTAGCTATGAGTCAATCGCAGTGAGTTAATCATTTACTGGTGATCTGACTCACAACTAGAGTACAAACTCTAGTTTATCGGGATCTATGCTTGGCTAGAAGAGAGTAAAATGAGCGATAAGTGACCTATAAATAGGACAGTAGTCGATGCACAACCTAGATGATTTGCAACTTTTTGCTTTAACCGTACGCTATCAAGGCATAAGTGCTGCAGCTAAAGCCAGCCATTTACAAAGGTCTAAAGTGAGTCGGCGATTGCAGGAGTTGGAACGTCGGCTCGGGTATCAGTTATTGATCAGAACCACTCGCCATATCGAGCTAACAGAGCAAGGAGAATGGCTCTATCAGCAGGTTGAGTCCCATTTAACGACGCTGGATGAAGCGATGACCATGTTAGCGGAGCAAAATCGGGAGCCTAAAGGAAAGCTAAGGATGGCCATTCCTCCGGTGCTTGGGGTGACAGAGTTTTTCACTTCCGTGATTGAGCGCTATACCAGCCTCTACCCCAAGGTAAAACTTGAAATTGAGCATCAAAAACAGGCCATAGATCTAAGGCGGACCAATACAGATATTCAAGTTCTCCCTGTCTATAGTCCGCCAATTAATGATGATTACGTACAGCAATACTTTATTCAGCTCCCCTGCGTTATGGTGGCAAGCCCCAGTTATTTACAAAAAATGGGCCAGCCTAAATCATTAGATGAATTGGCAAGCCACCTGCTACTGGGCAACCGTTACAGTAAAATGCAGCTCCCAAGAAATACCGATTACTATGTTTACAGCGAAGATTTGCACTTGCTCAGAAATATGGCAAGAGATGGCAAAGGCATTACCATGCTGCCAACAGTGATGGTAATGCCAGGCATAAAAGAAGGCATCTTCACCCCATTGTTAGCTAATCATCAATTTGCAGATCTTAAAGTTACACTCATCTATGCTTCAAAGCCGTTTCAGTCTCAAAAGTGTCGTAATATGGTGCAATTACTTAGACAAACCGCCACAGAAAAAGGTGTGATTAGCTATCCCAAATAGCAAGGGATTAAATACAATATCAGTTACTTTAGATTGGTGATATCTTTCATAAAAGAGGAACTAATATCTATCGATGGAAAGTTATTATTAGAGAGTAGAACTTACCACCGAAATATAACCATCCAGCTTAAATAGCATGATTTAGCGTAGGAACTTAAAAATCTTAATGAAGATGCCCGAATTCAACTCCGAAGTGCGCTTCTCCCACCTGAAGGGTGGGATTATTGGGTTTAGACTGAAATTCTGACTAATTTTACTGGCTTTTTCTTTGTTATTGGTGCGCTTTTCTTTGTGTATAAATATCAAGAACAGAATCAAATAAGAAACTATCTTACTTGTTGATGACCATCGTTGAGACGCCCATTTTTATAACGCAGCTTTAGCTCATTGTTTTAGTTGATATTATCAAGCTATACTAGCGCCTATCAAACGGACTTGCACATTATAAAAGGATCATTGAAGTAAAATGCAGAATTTATTACAGGGTCATCAATCAGGGCGAGTGGAGATGATTTCTTCATCGGCTGAGCATATTCGCATAGAGCTTGAAACCCCTGAATTATTGGCTGGGAAATTAAACGCATTTGTGTCAGAACATTGGCCATCGGGAGAGTATGATCGGGATGCAATGGCGTTTTTCCTGTCGTGTTTTGAAACTGGTGGTGATGCAGCGCAAGGCTGGTACGGCTGGTATGCCATCAACATAGATGCGACACAAGGGGCCAGAGCATTAGTCGGAGCCGGTGGTTATTTTGGCCCACCCAATGCTGACGGGATTGTCGAGATTGGCTATTCAGTATTGCCAGAGTGGCAGCGCCGTGGCTACGCCACTGAAATGGTTAACATGTTAGTGTCTCACGCAACATCCTTTGATAACGTAAGTAAAATTATCGCTCATACCTCAGCTGAGAATATCGCCTCCGTTAATGTATTAACCTCTTGTGGCTTTAAAATTGTTGGCGCTTTTGAAGCTAAGAGTGAGGACAAGAGTGAGGGAAATCTACGCTTCGAATATCTAAATGGTAATTTAGGCTAGGTCAGTTTTCTTTATTGTCGTTGCCACGCTTTTTAGCTTTACTTGAACGCAGCATATAATTGAATATGTTCTAGTTTTTTCTGCTTTTTTAGATAATGAGCTAGAGCTTATCTTAAAACGCTATTATCTATTGATCAATTAAGGTGTCATCCACATGACTATCTCTGAAGCCAATTGCCTTTGTGGCGCTGTAAAAATCACTGCCGAAGATATCGACCCCAAATTTACCGTGTGTCATTGCCAATCATGCCGGACCTGGGGCGGCGCGCCATTTTTTGCGGTTAAATGTGGCACTAAAGTGACCATAGAAGGCGATGACAAGGTAAAAATGTACCCATCATCATCTTGGGCGTCTCGCGCTTTTTGCACTGAGTGCGGTACGCATTTGTTTTATAAATTTAACGCCACCGGTGAATATAATATGCCGGTTGGCTTGTTTCCACACTTGCAAGGGCTTGAGATGGATATGCAATACTTTAGCGATATGCGCCCTAATTATTATTGTTTTTCCAATGAAACCAAAGAGATGACAACTGCTGAAATCATGGCTTATTTCGCCTCATCAGTGTAGCTAGCAGTCTAGTCATCAGTGGCGGCAAGCACAACATGGTAGCTGTGCGCTGAGAATTTAGGTCAAACACTTAGCGTCGATATTTAACAAGTAACTGAAAATTAAAAGGTTGTGAAAAATTTTGCATGTCATCGATCTTAACTGGGAGCAAACTATTCCCATCCGGCACAAGGTGTTATGGCCCAATGAAAGCCCGGAGTTTTGTCAGGTTGAGGGCGATAGTGAAGGGTTACATTTCGGTGTGGTTGTCGATAATGACATCTTTGCGTAGCATCTGTATATATCAATGATGGGACTGCTCGATTAAGAAAGTTTGCAACCCTTAGCCAGTTTCAAGGTCAGGGCATAGGCTCATGCATGCTTAATCATATCGTTACCAAGTTAAAACAAGCTAAAGTCAGCTATCTCTGGTTTGATGCTAGAGTCTCAGCTGTAGGGTTTTATCAACATCTCGGTTTTAGCTCACTTGGAGCGCCATTTTATAAAAACGGTGTTGCCTATTATAAAATGCATGCGAATTTGAAACCTCAGCCTGTTAGTGATTGATATTTTTAGCTTATCTTTAAGTGAGTTTTACTGGGCCACTATAATGCCAGCTTGATAGTGGGGCAGGCCAAGGTGAAGCTTTTACTTTTATTGTCCACTTGATGTAACTCAAACGGATTAATGGTAATAAGATAGTCTGCCGAGGGGAGCTCATAGGCTTGGGCTAAGTCGAGCGTCACCGATAAGCTTGTTTTGGCTGCTAGCTGCAAATAGTCTTCAGCATTAGGGGCGCCTCGTTTGGCCAGTGCGCCTTGGTATGGCACTATTTCGCCATCTTTTTCCCCACCTATGACAGTGACACTCATAAAGCGACTGAACCAAGCATCAAATGGCGTGTGCCAGCTGAGAAGCTGCCAAGTGTGACTGCTTTGGTTGGTTAAGCTTACCTGAATCACTTTTTTATCATCTGTTGTTGTGATGCTGCAGCTAACTGGCGGTGTCATGTTCAAGGCTCCATCAAGAGGTTTATCTCCAATTCCATGACCGTGGGCATGTGATGAGATAAACAATAGGGAAAATAATCCGGTTAGGGCGTGAATGATGATTTTCATTATGAGTTCTCTTTTTAATAAACGCTTGTTCGAATTTCTTCATCATTAAATAAACTTAGCTTTGATTTTCACTTATACGCTAACAATAGAGAATAAAAAAGGCGAACCTAGGCCGCCTTCATCGTTTTATCGCTTGAGTCTAACTGTTAGCCATTTTTTGAAAATTAGCTTAGACAGTTAGTTCTGGAAAGGTGTGTTCTCGGCGAAGTATTCATGGCTGTCAGCATTTTTTATTGCTTGAGATGGATTGCTGATGGCAAGGGATTTAGCACCGCTTTGCCCATAAACAATATCATCGGTTCCGGCAACTATGTTGAAGTGGCTTAACTCATGAACAATAGTGCCGCCTTTAGAGTCCGTTCCCGTTGTTGGTGCACTCCAGAAGGCATTACACAGGTAAACTTTATAAGGTTGTGTTGGATACACGTAGGCAAAGTAGCTTTTATTGCAGCTACAATCGAATGTCAGTGGTTGATTATTTAATGCACTGTCTATGTTACTGAAGTTATTAGCGACCGTGCTCCAGCGGCTTGAGCTATAGCTACCAAACCAGGTGTTGTAGCGTGACGTTGGGCTGCTAAATTGCATGTAAGATTTGGCATTAGAAGCCATGCTCCTTGCTGCATTTAAACCGGATAGAATTGAGCTTTGCTCTGAATTACTGCAACGACCAGTGAAAGACACTGAACCACCTGCGGCACTTGCCATAGTACTGATAATGCCATCGGCTGTAATTTGATGAGTCGGCGAGACTTTTTGACGGCCTTCTAGATAGAAGTTTACGCTATTAGTGGCGACTTTATCTTGGCTCGCTTTATCATCCATAGCCCAGCTATTCATTGTCTGAGGATTTTTGCTATTGCTGGCATTAGGCCCTAATAGTTTAATATTGCTGACGTCATAGCTGATGTCATAGTTACCTGTTTGTGACATGTCATAGAGGGATGATAATTCAATTTTGTATGACACACTCTCGCCAGATTTAAGCTTAATGTAATCTTTTATTGTGGGGGCTGGACGCTTGTAATGTGCACCTAAATAGGGCTGTTCTTGGCCATCGACACTGACCTTAAATAATGCCTCTTCCACACCATCAACGGCAGTATACCATTTGAGTAGTTTAACGGCTTTTGGCTCTTCGTTGGTTAATGTTAGCGTGACATACACATCTTGTTGACTAGCATAGCTTTGTTGATCCATGGCGAGGCTTGCACGCACGCCGTCTGCTAATACGCTCGTGCTAAGCAATGCAGCACTGAGTCCGACAAGTTGTAGGGTTGATTTTTTTATCATGAAAGTTGCCTCTGTTTTTCAAGAATATGAGCTAACAAATTTGTTAGTCCAGAACATTAATAGACTTGGTATAACCATGGGTTATCAGAGTATGCATTGCGCTAGCATTGACGCGAATAACCAATATGAATAACCAAGAGTGAACAATTCAGGTTAATTAATTGTTAATTTAATGTTGCAATTGTATTGCAATTTGATTTTAGAGGCAGTAACCATTTTTATTCAAGTTATTTTTCTAGCCCTAGCCAAAAGTAGGGAGTGGCAGTTATCAATTAGTTCAAATGTACTAAGTTAAATGACTAGGTATTTTTAACTAAAGTCAGTATTTTGACTGAATAAAATCAAAGTTAATGGTTGAGTCTGAGTAAATTAGCATATAAGTTTTTTTATAAAAAAACTTATATTTCATCTCATTGCAGCTTTACTTTGGCAGTAGTGGCTTGGGAAATTAATGTCATGAACAAAAAGTATATGTAATACCAAAAAGGAATAAGTGGCAGTGTAGGCATCTAGCTCAAATGGATAAAACATCAACATAATAAAGCCCGCTTTAGTGCGGGCTCTATGCTCTGTATTGTTCCACTGTGAATGTTGCTTAACTAACTTTGTCGATTTTAAAACCGTTTCTTCCATCGGCTTTAGCACTGTATAAGGCTTTGTCAGCAAACTCATAAAGTTGCTCTGGGCTTTGAGCATTTTTATAGCCGGCAATACCCATACTGGTTTGCACGTTAAATTGATTAAGCACTGGATTGGCTGGTAGGAATTCCATGATCCTTTGACACAATATGCCAGCGGCGTCTTCATCACCTTGAACTATGATAACAAATTCGTCACCACCAATTCTAAAAGCTTGATCTGTATTACGGATCGCCTTGTTTATAACATTGGCAAACTCAATCAATACGGTGTCGCCAAGCTTATGGCCGAACTCATCATTTAAATTTTTGAACCTGTCTAAATCCAGCACTACCAAAGAAACATTGCCATGCTTACGTTGGGCACGTGCCAGGGCATTGTGGATAGATTGGCCGTAATAATGACGATTACCTAAGCCAGTTAATGCATCAAACATGGCTTGGTTGGCCATCTTTTGGTATTTAAGCGCATTGATAAATGGCAAGGCAAACAGTGGTTCTACTTTTTCAAGTAACACAAGTTGTAAGGGGGTTAATGGCACTGACAATTGGTATTGAAATACCATGCTGGTGTCATTGTGTAACAGGGTTCTTTGTAGGCTTAGACCATGGTGACGCCCCCAGCTGAGTTTTTTCTGCTCTACTGAAAGTTGCACACCTTGGATCGGCAATTGTTGGCCGATTAATTTGCCGAAACAGGCAAACACTGTCCTCGGCTCTAAACTCGCATGTAATTGCTGAATGACTTGGATCAGATCAAACTCTGGCTCATCCTTGAGGTAAGAGTCTGACTGATACCAGTACTCTTCAGGATACAGTTGTGTTGCTAAGGCAAAATCCATAGTGATACTCCAACAAGATACATCTAAATACGTGGTCTGGCTCGATTGATTAGGCGTTAATGACGCTTTATTTTCGCTACTAAGCCAGCCGACATTAATCATTAAGCAATTACTGTGCCTAAAATGTTTTTTTGTTGTTTTTTATATGGTTGCTATCTTTATAACGTCTCTGTTAAAACTAGTGGTACCCAGAGGTGATTTCCCTAATCTAGAAATCGTCATTTAATTGACAAGGAGAGTGTGACTACATGGACCACAGCATCTTTATTCAGATCTTATCTATGTTGGTTATCGCCATTGTGGCTATTGCTATGTTAAGACGCATAGGCTTGCCGCCTATCTTGGCTTACCTGCTGACAGGGGTACTTAGTGGCCCCAGTGGTTTTCATTGGTTCACTCAGTTGCAAATGCAATCGGTTGCCGAACTTGGGGTGGTGTTATTGATGTTCACCCTTGGGCTTGAGTTCTCTGTGCCTAGACTGTGGGCTATGCGCCGTACAGTATTTGGTTTAGGTAGCGCGCAGATGATAGTGACTGCAGTACTTGCTGGTGCTACGGCATTATTATTGGGGCAAAATGGGGTTTCGGCTTTGGTGATTGGTGCGGCGATTGCGTTGTCTTCAACCGCTATCGTACTTAAATTATTGAATGAGCAAGGCTGGCTTAGACGTCGTCATGGGGAATTGTCAGTCAGTGTATTGTTATTTCAAGATTTGGCAGTGGTACCGTTATTGATTGTGTTACCACTATTGTCTAATGATGGTGCGCCCATTGGCTCAGCCGATATTGCTTGGGGCCTGCTCAAGGGCATTTTAGCCTTTATTGGTTTAATGTCCTTTGGTAAGTGGGTGCTGCCAAGGATATTTGATGAAGTGGCGCGCTCCCGTTCAAATGAACTGTTTGTGTTATCGACCTTAGTCGTGGCCTTGGTTACTGGTGCCTTTACCCAATGGCTAGGCTTGTCCATGGCGCTAGGAGCATTTATTGCCGGTATGCTATTAGGCGAGAGCCAATACCGACGTCAACTTGAGGCAGATATTCGCCCATTTCGCGATTTATTGATGGGCTTGTTTTTTATTTCTATTGGTATGTTGCTGGATTTTGGCCTAGTAATGCAGTACTGGTGGCAGGTTATTCTGATTTTACTGGCCGTGGTTATCACTAAAGCGGCAGTGGTTTATGGATTACTAAAACTGGTTGGCGAACCCTTTAAGGTCGCCATGAGCACAGCAATTAGCTTGGCTCAGGTGGGGGAGTTCAGCTTTGTGCTGCTGGCTCTGGCGGTCAATTATCAATTATTGGAAAATCAAATTAGCACTATTTTGGTGATGGTGGCGGTATTATCCATGTCCATTGCTCCATGGTTGGTGCGCAACAGTGTAACCATAGCCAAAAAATTGCAGGGCAATCATAAGGGATCGCATCAGGAGTTAGCGCCAGCTAACGTGCCTCACAGCGACAGCCAAGAATTAGTGCTTATCCTAGGTTATGGCCGAGTAGGGCAAACCATTGCCCGTTTTTTAAAAACCGAGGCTGTACCCTATATGGTGCTGGATTTAGATCCCACCCGAGTGTCAGAGGCGCGGGCGGCAGCTGAGCCAGTATACTTTGGCGATGCTTGTAAGTTGGGAATTTTAAAGCAAATAGGCATTCGCCAAGCTAACATGGTGGTGCTGACATTTTGCGAGCCCAGACAATCGGAAGAGTGTTTGGCTTTGTGCCGTAAGTTAGCGCCGGATGCAAAAATTTTAGTGCGCACTCGAGATGACAGCGAGTTGACTGAGCTTAAAGAGGCGGGAGCGACTCAGGTCATTCCTGAAACTTTAGAAGGCAGCTTAATGCTGGTTTCCCAAGTATTGTATCAATGTGGAGTGCCCTTAGCGCGGATTTTAAAACGCTTAGAATCAGAGCGGCGCAATCATTATCAATATCTGCATGGATTTTTCTCTGGTGCAGAAACGGATTTCACTTTAGATTTACTCCATGCGGTGACCTTAACCACTAGCGCCAGTGCGGTTGGAAAAATGTTGGTAGATATCCCTTGGGAGACTTTGGGGGTGGAGCTTAGGGCGATTCGCCGCAGTGGCGCTGAGTTTGATAATCCCCCCGAGGATTGGCAACTGCGCAAAAACGACATTTTGTTGCTGGTGGGTAAGACTCATCAAATTGAAAAAGCAGAAGAATATCTACTGCAAGGATAAGGAGAACGATTAATGAGGTTAAGGGAGGCGCAGTTGACCGATGCCAGTCACATAAGTGCGCTGATCAGCGTACTCGCTAAACAAGATATTTTACCAAGCTGCAGTGAGTCTGGAGGGAAAAAATTACTTGAGTCTATGAGTCAAGAAGCCATAGAAGGTTATCTTGCTGGACCATTTTGTTACCATTTAATGGAAGATGGTGACTTGTTGGTGGGCGTAATTGGCATGCGAGATGACAGCCATTTATATCATCTGTTTGTGGCGAAAACCCATCAAGGTCAAGGCATTGGCACCGCACTCTGGTGCCATGCCAAAAATGAATGTTTGGCGAAGGGTAATACAGGCCGTTTTACTGTCAATAGCGCGTTAAATGCCCAAGGGGTTTACCTTAAACTGGGGTTTTTACCACTGGGGGCTATTCGTGAAACCCAGGGGATTATAGATATTCCTATGGAGCTAGTGACGGAGTCACTGCATAACTTATAACATCTTTTAAAATCATTATTTACCTCCTTTCGAAGAATGAATTCCTATGAAGTTAGTCTTATTGACCCATAGCCGGGAGCTTGAACGTCCGAGCAATACAGGCAAGTTGGTGCATGCTGTGCTGGAAAATACCACCGATATGCAAGTTTGCACTGTGGTTTGGCAACGAAAACAGCCTTGTGCGCAATTGCTCGCCCAGCTTGCCACTGAATCATGGGCGCTTCTTTATCCCGGGAGTGAGACTGTCGCAGCTTGTGAGGTGCTGCAAAGTTGCAGTATTGGGTCATTGAAAATGCCATTAAATAGGTCAGTGAAAGGACTTGTGTTACTCGATGCTACCTGGCAAGAAGCGCAGAAGATGTATAACCAAAGCCCGTATTTGCATCAGTTAACCAAAATGTTAATTGAACAGACTAAGCCTTCTGTTTATCGGCTGCGGCGTAATCAAAAAGATTATGGCCTGTGCACCGCAGAGTGCATCAGCGCAATACTTTGTTATTTGGGTTTACACTCTGAAGCGGAGCAATTACTGCAGGACTTAGAAGCCATGCAGCAAGGGCTTGGACGTTAGCATTTGCCCTTAACGTTGTTGTTTGTTGGGAGGAGGTTTATATATTGGCCCAGAGGCTAATCGCCACCATGGCCGCCAGTATGGATGGCCAGAAAATCACTTTCGGTAGCAAGTTATCTCTGTAATCTATGATAGGGCTTAATAGTTTGATTTTTATTGAAAATAAGTACACGTTCGCTGTGGTTATGATTAACACGCAGTACATCAAAATATAGAAGTACTCCATATAGACTATGCTGGTGGCTTCAAATTTTTCTCGCAGCTGGATGTGTGCCAACATCACCACAAAAAACAGTGCCGAGCTGGTATTAATAAAGCCGGTGGCATTAAAGCCTAAACGCTGACTGTGCTGCTTTTTGTGGCTGACGGTAAGCAAGGCCGCAAACAAAAGTGATGCCACTAGAAAAAGTGGTAATAGATTGACAATAAACGCATTTTCAAACTTTCTCTTGATAACAATATTGTACTGTAATTCAGGGAAACCTTGTTTCCCGACAAAGTGTGCCATGCCAAAATCAGTGGTGTAATTGGAATGATGATAATCAAAATAGGTGTTTTCACGCTCCCACGTGCCCAGCACAATTTGCTCCTCTATGCCGAAAATATCCTCCACCCCAGTCGCATCATAAGCGTCAAAATCTGGCACTAATATTACATGGGCATAAAAATCCTTCGGCCAGAGGCGCAGCCACACGGTCTTATGATCAAAAGGATAGTTGTCGTAATCGAAGGGTTGGCGCACTGTGGTATCAAAATACCAACCGATAATGTCACTTTCGCCTTCTTTAAGACGATAGATTTCCACCGGTTGATTGTCACTGCCTGAATTGACTTCTTCGGGAAAAATAATCCCTTCATGCAGCCCTGCGCGATGGAGTGCATCTAATTCTCCAGCGTCAAAGCGCTGCCACAAATAACCGTTAATATTGACATCACTTGAATTGATAAATTGCAGTGATTGAATAAAAACTCCAGTGTGCACTTGGGTTGGAGGATGATTAAGAGGGCTTAAAGTCGGCTCATTGGCGCGTAAATAGTCAGTTACATCGCTGGTATTTGTCAGTTGCTGGGGATTTACTTCATAGTGATTCATCTCGCTCCACAGCTGAACCAGCCAAAGTGATAGTAGAATTGAAATGAGCGTAGAAGCCAGCCAGAAACTTGACGTTTTTATGTGCATCATCTGCGAACCTCCTGTAAAAAATTTTTGACATGGCACGTTGAAAAAATCCCCTAAAGAGATGGGCACTTTAGGGGATAGGCAAAGTTAACCTTTATTGATACTTAGGCTTGGCATTAGGGAAAGCATTAATGGCTTGGGCCAAGGTATTGAGGGTATTTTGGTTGCCATTGAGCGGAACAAAAGCATGGCGACTTGTATGTTGATAATCGCCGTTATAGTACTCTCGAGCTCGGCCTTCAACATTGCTAATGTCATAGTCTGCATATTCCCTGACTTTATTACGGCCTATATTGTCTTGATGACCATGATCTTGAGTAATACGACCAAATTTATTACCGTTTTTAAAGTACACTGTGGGATTGTTATTCAAATCCCCTGTGTAACCTATGATGTTGCTCTTAACATAAAAATCTGTTTCGTAAGGCATGGTATTTCTCCTTGTTCCATTGAGGAACTTATTCATATTGACCCACGATTTGCTCAACCTTTTTAGGGTCGATTTGGAAGTTAGGTTTAGCTCGCTTACTTTCCTCCAGCCACATGGGTGGTTTTTTAAAGCCGATGTGATAAACCACAGCCTCTAGCACCACTTGATGCTCACCGATGCGGACCACTGAAAAGCTGCGTTCGACGCCGATGATCCTGCCTTTAGGGAACTCAGTTAAGCAGCGATTAATAATGGCAAGCTTGGCTTGAGTCTCCTCTTCTGTGGGGATTTGCCCAGGATCTGTCGTGCCGACGACAACCCGCTCTATATAACCCACATCTGTGATATCAAAGGTATTAACGCTTTGGCTTGGGGTATTAAACATCAGGCTCTCCTTGAAAGCTGGCCCCTTTGAGAGCCAGCACTATCTTGACTTTACTGCTTGGTTGTACGGCTCGCTTTTAGGGCTAAGCGGTACGGCTTTGAGGCTGTGTTACTGTGTCATCTTGGGTACCCGTAGGTACTGGCAGGATAGACTGATGCAGAATATCCATCACTTTAGACAGGCCTTCAGGCGTGCCCAGCTGGCGTGCCTTAACCGAGACATCGTATTTTGCCGAGTTATCAGAGCTACGCTGACTCTCTTTACTCGACGCAATAGAGCCTTGGGCTTTGACCTTGATACTGAAGGGACCAATAGAGCCTGAGACTTCAGCTTCAAAGGAAGCTTGTCTTGAGTCCTTGGTTTGTTCACTGAAGGAAGATTTCACTTCCATCATGAAATTTACATCCACTTCAGTGACCTGCAGCGTTGGCACAGAAACAATGGCAATAAAAGGCACATTGATGCTGTATTCACGCTTTACCCGTTTTATGCTGCCATCGGCTTGGGGATCTTCTTCGTACTTATCGTACTTAAAGTCCACATAGCGCACTTTTTGCAGCTTACTGGTGGGATCAGTAACAAATCCTACTGATTCAATAAAGTCAGAGGTGGCTTTAGCCAGAGAGATCTGAGCGTCACAGGCGGCCGCTAACGGCCCACCGATCAACTGATCCATTGGTAGACCACCAAATTGGTCTGACATTTTTACTAATTCACCCATAATAATTCCTCGCTCGTTGCTGGGTTATGAGGAGGTGCTTCCTTGCGTGGCGTAGGGCCTTTAAGATTGTGTTGGTTATAGTTTTATATTGCGTTATCAGCTGCTTAAATAGCATTTATGCTAAAGACAACCTAGGCATGCGATAAAACACCAACCAGCAATGACAAAGTCTACACTCAAGCTGAACACGTCCTAGAAGAGCTTTAGAAGTTCATTTTGTAATTTCAAAAAGGCTTCTGTGGGCTCGCTACTCTCAAATTCGATTTCCATGCTGGCTTGGCGTGGGGTGCTAGCGCCCTTTGCATTGCCAGTAAACAAATCGGTTGAGAGAATTTTTTTGATTCTTTTTACCGTCCCAGTGCCAATAAGCGGCTTAGTATCTGAGTCGGTTTCATCTTCTTTCACCTCGACACTGCCTAAAGCTATGTCGAACTTAGTAATTAATTTCTTGATTTTTATGGGGTTCATCTGCATCAGTGTCAGTAGCGGAATTTCAATATCTCGCTCGACGGACTCGCCCCCAGCTTGCCTTTGTTCTATGTGATTTGGGTGTAACGACGGCACTTTGAAGGTGATCGTCTTAGGCCTACCATCGGCATCAAACCAATCATTGAGGTTGTTCATGGTTTGCCGCTCAAGCTGATCTTGGGCATCGGCAATGGAATTCATAATGGCTTCAACAAGATTTTGTAAGGTTAGGCTTTGTTTGGACACGGCTTTTCTCCTCGATATTTTTTGGTTCCACCTTGAGATTGGTGGTTAAATAATTGATAAGTTATTAAAAAATGGCATGACTTGGCTGCCTCAGGGCGTTATATGGCTCTGGGTTCAAGGCCTGTGCCTGTTGGGTTGCTGGCCCGTTACATAAACGTGCTAGGGCTTATGTGCTAAGGCTTATGTTCTAGGGGCTAGGGCTTAGCATTAGTGCTTTGGGCAAGCCAAGCGGCCAGTAAATCAGCCTCTTGATGGCGCCGAGTGGGGTACTTATCACCAAAATTTCTTAGGTTAGCTAAGGCTTGTTGCCATTGCCCTTGGGTGACTTGGCGCCAAAAGTTGGGCGTGCGCTTAGCAAGGTTGCCGTATTGGAATGCGACCGAGGCAATAATGGTGGCACAGGGAGAGGGCAGGGAGTCAAAGTCCTGATAGGGGCTGGCTTGTTGCCAGGCTTTACATAGACGGCTAATGGCTGCCGATTTAGTGTAGCTGTCAATTTCGTTAGCTTGGTTATCATCTATGGCTAATGGCATTGCCGATAAGCAATCGACAGCTGCTTGTTTCGTTTTACCCACATAGGGCAATAATTTTTCGGCAAGCTCTGGGCTAAATTGAGCTTTGATTTCATCTCTTGAGCATTGGCCGATATCAAAGCCTGAGGCCACAGTGACCCCTGATTGACTTTGCTTAGGATCAGGGACATAACCTGTCAGGCTGAAGCCTTCTAGCTTATGAATGAAATCAAAATCGATATTGTGGTTGTCCATAACGCCTTCCTTGTGTTCGTCAATGAGTCACGATCACAAGGTTAGGCACTTGAAGGTTTTTTTTCAGTATCAGTTCAGTATCAGTTCAGTATCAGTTGAGCTTAGCGCTCAAATATAAAAGCCAGTTGATTACTGTGGGGAGTGTGATGATCTGGATGAAGGTTTGAGTGATGTGCAGCATCAATGTGCGGTTGTTGCCCTGAGTCATAATTAATGATGGCCTTATCAATCATGGCATCGTTAGACTCAAGTAAAATCGTGAGTAATTGTTGGCATAAGCAGTTGATGGCATTTCTGTGTTTATTGCCTTCAAGAGCTAAGACATAAACCCAGATGATTTGGGTTTTATAGTAACGGCAAGATTGGATAAGAGACTCTATGGGTAATGGGTCAACTAAATTTAATGGGTACTGAGGACTGTCATGGAGTAATTGATCTAGGGGCACTTTAAAGAAAATGGCAAAATTTCTGGCGATTCGCCGAGATACAGGTTTGCCAAGTTCTGCACGTTTGATGGAGGAGCTAGAAAGAGGGATACGAGATGCTAGACTGGCTTGGGCGAGTTCTTCTTGGGATAGTGCTTTTTTTTTCTTAAACTTTTAAGGCGTTGGCTATCGAGTATCATGCTGCTGTTTGTGGTCATATTGGCGTTCCTCTGTCATCTTGATATATTCCTTTTTTTATCTAATGTTCAATTCCCTGTGAGAATAAATTCATCCGCTGAGGAGACGTTTCGCCTCTGGAGTTGGCTTGGTTTACTGTGCTACAGGCGGATGAATACGAATGCAAACGGGCTCAAGTCCCTTTTTTGTGGCCTTAGCTTGGCTTAGACTGATTGAGCCTGATGATTGCTGCGGTTTAGCATATCTCATAGCCAAAAAATCCCTTGTTAATCGGTAACTAATGGCATAATAGCCAATCTGACGAGTTCAGTGTGAGTTCGCTATGAGTTTGGTATGAGTTCGGTGTAAGCAGTGATTTTTACCCCGCTTTAGCCAGTCAACCTAGAACAGCAGGGGAAGTAAATGACATCAGCGACAAGTTTTACCTTTTCAACCGCCGCGCTTGCAAATTTAGTGAATATCGCTAAAACGGCGGGTGAAGGAATAATGGCGGTGTACGGCAAACGTGATTTTGCAGTGCAAAATAAAATCGATGAAAGTCCAGTGACAGAGGCTGATATTGTTAGCCACAATGTGATTGTGTCTGCCTTAGGCAAGGACTTTTCACAGTGGCCTATCATGAGTGAAGAAGCCGCCGATATCCCATGGAATGAGCGCAAGCATTGGGAAACCTATTGGCTGATAGACCCCTTAGATGGCACCAAAGAATTCATTAAGCGTAATGGCGAGTTTACGGTCAATATTGCCCTTATTCACCAAGGCCAAGCTGTTGTCGGCGTGGTGTATGCGCCTGTGCTTGAGTCTTGTTATTCTGGTATAAAAGGACTAGGCGCGTGGCGTGAACATGCTGGGGTTGAAACTCGCCTTGATATTAGCCAAAGAGTCATAGGTTCAGTGCCCGTTGTGGTGGGCAGTCGCTCTCACATAAGTCCTGACGTGCAAGAATATTTAGCCAAACTTGGTGAGCACCAGATGCAAAGCGTTGGCAGCTCACTTAAGTTTTGCTTAGTGGCCGAAGGCAAGGCAGATGTGTACCCAAGATTGGGACTCACCAGCGAGTGGGACACTGCTGCGGCTCAAGCGGTATTAGAAGCCGCTGGTGGTGTTGTGGTGCGTTATCCAGAGGGTGATGCCCTTAAATACAACACCAAAGAGAATATTTTAAACCCTTACTTTATTGCTGCATCTAAGGCTTGGTTTGATAACAAGAATTAACAGGATTGGTATAATTAACCACCTAAGCCCATGCAGCACCATAGGCATTTTTTATCAAATGCCCTAGAACACGGAGAACGAGTTATGATGCGCATGGGTGTAGATTTAGGTGGCACTAAGATTGAAATTTTAGCCATTGATGAGCAAGGGCAAGAGCTTTTTAGGCAGCGCATTCCAACGCCTAAGGAATACCCTGGCACCTTAGCGGCCATTTGTGATCTAGTTAACGCTGCTGAAACTGAAACTGGCCTTAAAGGTACTGTGGGCGTGGGCATTCCGGGGGTAGTCTCACCTTTTACCGGCCTAGTTAAAAACGCCAACTCCACCTGGATCAACGGCAAACCGTTAGATAAAGATTTAGGCGAACTACTCAAGCGTGAAGTGCGAGTCGCCAACGATGCTAATTGCTTTGCAGTATCAGAAGCCGTGGACGGCGCAGCTGCAGGCAAGGGGTTAGTGTTTGGGGTGATTATTGGCACAGGTTGCGGCGGTGGCATCGCCGTTAATGGTACAGTGCATGGCGGCGGCAACGGCATTGGTGGTGAATGGGGCCATAACCCTTTACCTTGGATGACGGCTGATGAATTTAACACCACCCGCTGTTTTTGCGGTAACCAAGACTGTATCGAAACCTTTATTTCTGGCACAGGCTTTGTGCGTGATTTTAACTCACACACCGGCAAGGCACTGACTCACGGCAACGACATCATGGCACTGGTTGATGCCGGCGATATTGAGGCGATTGCGGCTTTTGAGCGCTACCTTGACCGCCTAGCTCGCTCATTGGCCCATTTAATCAATATGCTCGATCCTGATGCCATAGTGTTAGGTGGCGGCATGTCACAGGTGCAAGCCATTTACCCCAAATTGCCAGCACTGCTGCGCCAATACGTTTTAGGCGGCGAATGTGATACCCCAATTTTAGAAAACAAATTTGGCGGCTCATCCGGCGTACGCGGCGCCGCTTGGTTATGGGGCAAGGTGTGAGCGAACTGAGCAATTGTAACAACGATAGCTATTGCAAGTGAGTTTACGCGTCAGTCTGTAGCTTAAGTTACGCCGCTTTGGCACTAAATAAACATTAAACCCACAGCTTCGAGGCACACTCGAACCTGTGGGTTTTGTTTTATGTGGGATAGTGGAGAGTTAGCGATAGCTGAGCTTAAGCATTGATAAGTGCAGATGATGGTATATTGTACAGGCTCGCCATGGCATTCACTCCTCGACACACAGCCTCTTGATTTAAATCAAGTGCCTCCCTTATCAGACTGCCTGTTCCGAAACTCGCGAGTATTGTTCCTTCTGCCATTTATTATTAGGTCCTTACTAATTCAGATAATAAGGAATACTGTATGGCGGGGAATTTCACGGTTAACTTTCAAATAAAAGCACTCGACAAGCATGAGTTTGATGAGTTAGCTCAATTGAATGATAAAGCGTTGTCGAGGCAATCTGCACAATGGATCCTAGTTGATGCGAGCCCAGGTTATCCATGTCGAGTTTCTTTGACGGATGCTGAGGTCGGCGAACGAGTGCTGGCACTGTCATATTTACATCACGATGTGGAGTCACCTTATCGGGCCTCTGGGCCGATATTTTTTCGTGAACATGCTTTAACAGCTAAGCTTGCTATCAATGAAATCCCGCAAATGCTGCGCCATAGATTAGTTTCAGTCAGAGCCTATAATGCAGCCGCAATCATGGTTGGGGCTGAAGTGGTCGAGGGTGTTGAGCTTGAGTTAGCCATAGCGCGGTTATTTCAACAAAACGATGTTGAGTATATTCATATTCACAACGCAAAACCTGGCTGTTTTAACTGTAGCGTTCACCGTGCTTAGCAAAGGTTAGTGAGTTAATATCAGCCAACTTGTTGATAGGTGTCGTTAAAATTCAATGAAGAGTAATGTAAAATACTTGCTATACATTACTCTTATTAGGATCTGAATTATACCAATCGTATTACTTATTTGGTCATTCAGCGGGAGCCTCTCAAGCGTTGCACTTCTTCGTTGCATTCCAGTGTAAGAATGAAGTTTAAAAGGGAATAACCCTTACTGCATTAAACCTAAATTAAATGGGCTTGCTGTTAGCATCGAGCTTCTTTACGCCGTTTTTCAGACTATTTTTAAATTTTTTCAAATTCTTTTCAAACTTTTTTCAAAAATTCAATATTTAGCCAGTGAAAATCCACTTGTTGATCTGAAAACAAAAGCTGTTTTAGGTCAGTTTGGTGCGACAGTTTAATTCCTGTTTACGTAAACGTAAGATTAAAACGGCTGTTTAAATTATCATTTAACGGCATGGTGTTTAACTGATTGTTTAATAGCTGTTTTCTTTGTTTACCTTTCCTTCCCCAGCAAACGCTTGGTTATTTATTGCCTGTAGCGATGGCGTTTTTTCCTGTGGTCAATAATGGAATGTAAATTTTACATCTGGTAATTATATTACGTTTTAACATTCCTTTAATGTTTGTTGGTTCCTTGGTATTACCAATTTTGTGTTAGGCAGTGCCACCAATTAGAATTAAAGCTCTATACTTCTGTTTATCAATAAGTTGGGTGCAACTCCTTCTTTTGGTATTACCAATTTTTGAAGGTTTTTCATGTTAAATTTTTGATTTTTAGGCATGTTCGGACTGTTGCAATTACACATGTTTATGGTTAGATTTTAGTTCAAAACAAACATCTGAAAGTTATTTGGCGTGCAGATGACATCTTTAAGGGATTGGGAGTTTAGATATGACTGCAGAACAACTGGTTGCAAAATACACACGGGACGAAACAAAAGCGTGCTCGCAACAGCAAGCTGAAGCTGACTCATCGCCACTAGCGATTATCGGAGCAGATGTTCAAGGTCAAGATGAAATCTTTACAACGGGTGCCTTAGCCTTATTAAGTGCGTTAAGTGAGCACTTTGCTGGCGAAGTGGGTGAGTTGCTGACTAGGCGCACTCAGAAGCAGGCGCGTATAGATAAAGGCGATTTGCCAGATTTCTTACCTGAAACCCGTGCCATTAGAGATGGACAATGGTCAATTAGAGGCATTCCGGCAGATCTCACCGATCGTAGGGTAGAAATTACTGGTCCCGTTGATCGCAAGATGATCATCAATGCCCTCAATGCCAACGTTAAAGTGTTTATGGCTGACTTTGAGGATTCGCTGGCACCGAGCTGGCAGAAAGTTATCGAAGGGCAAATTAATCTACGTGATGCTGTGCGGGGCGACATCAGCTTTACTGCGCCAGAAACGGGCAAGCAATACAGCTTAAATCCCGATCCTGCTGTGCTTATTTGTCGAGTTCGTGGCTTGCACCTAAAAGAGAAGCATGTTGAGTTTAAAGGGACTGCAATTCCTGGCGGCTTGTTTGATTTCGCTATGTATTTTTATCACAACTACCACCAATTGTTAGCTAAAGGCTCGGGACCATATTTTTATCTTCCCAAACTTGAAAGCCATTTAGAAGCGCGTTGGTGGGCAAAAGTCTTCGCTTTTGTTGAAGATAGATTCTGTTTAAAGCCTGGTACCATTAAATGCACTTGCTTGATTGAAACCTTACCTGCTGTGTTTGAAATGGATGAAATTCTTTATGAATTACGTTCAAACATAGTGGCGCTTAATTGTGGCCGCTGGGATTACATTTTCAGTTATATCAAAACCTTAAAGAATCATCCTGACAAGGTTTTACCAGACCGTCAAGCCGTAACCATGGATACCAAATTCCTTAGCGCTTATTCACGATTACTTATTAAAACTTGCCATAAACGCGGTGCTTTAGCCATGGGCGGCATGGCGGCCTTTATTCCGGCAAAAGATGAGGCCACCAATGAACTGGTGTTACAGAAAGTGCGTGGCGATAAAGAGCTTGAAGCCCGTAATGGTCATGATGGCACTTGGGTTGCTCATCCGGGACTTGCGGATACTGCGATGGAAATCTTCAATCGATACATAGGTCAGGGTGAAACTAATCAACTGCATATTACTCGCGATGTGGATGCGCCGATTTTTGCTAGCGAATTACTCAGCCCTTGCGATGGCGAACGTACTGAAACGGGTATGCGACTTAATATTCGTATCGCGGTGCAGTATATCGAAGCGTGGATCCAAGGTAACGGCTGCGTGCCTATCTACGGCTTGATGGAAGATGCGGCCACAGCTGAGATTTCTCGCACTTCTATCTGGCAATGGATTAAGCACGGTAAAAGCCTTTCCAACGGCAAGTTAGTGACCAAAGAGTTGTTCAACAGCATGCTTAAAGAAGAATTAGTTACAGTAAAACAAGAATTGGGCACTGAACGGTTTAATAACGGCAAATTTGTCAAAGCCGCTGAGCTGTTCACTAGCATTACCACGGCCGATGAGCTAGTTGATTTCTTAACCTTACCGGGTTACGAACTGTTAACCGCTTAATATTGGCAACTTAAATTAAACGTTACACATTTAGCTGTTTCAAATCTCAGCTGATAATCAAAATGAAGGAGTAGGATATGTCTAAGGTAGAAGCAGGGTTAACTCGTCAGCAACAAATTGATGCGATTAAGAAAGATTGGGCTGAGAATCCGCGCTGGAAGCATGTGAAGCGTCCGTTTACGGCTGAAGAAGTGGTTGCACTACGTGGATCTATCGTGCCAGAAAACACCATAGCTAAACGTGGTGCGGCTAAATTGTGGGAGCTGGTAAATGGCGGTGCTAAGAAAGGCTACGTTAACTCTTTAGGTGCATTGACTGGTGGCCAAGCTGTACAACAAGCTAAAGCGGGTATCGAAGCCATTTACCTTTCAGGTTGGCAGGTTGCTGCAGACGCTAACTTAGCGGGCACCATGTATCCAGACCAATCTTTGTATCCAGCCAACTCAGTACCAGCTGTGGTTAGCCGTATTAACAATTCTTTCCGCCGCGCAGATCAAATTCAATGGGGCAAAGAGATTAATCCAGGTGATAAAAATTACACTGATTACTTCTTGCCGATAGTTGCCGATGCTGAAGCGGGTTTTGGCGGCGTACTCAATGCGTTTGAGTTGATGAAGTCGATGATCGATGCTGGCGCTGCTGGGGTTCACTTTGAAGATCAATTAGCGTCAGTGAAAAAATGTGGCCACATGGGCGGCAAGGTACTAGTACCGACTCAAGAAGCGGTGCAAAAGCTAGTAGCGGCGCGTCTAGCGGCCGATGTAAGCGGTGTTGATACGCTAGTTATCGCTCGTACCGATGCTAATGCTGCGGATTTGATGACTTCAGATTGTGATGCTTATGACCGTGACTTTGTCACCGGCGAGCGTACCAGTGAAGGTTTCTACCGCGTTAAAGCGGGGCTTGACCAAGCGATTTCTCGCGGTCTTGCCTATGCGCCATACGCAGATTTAATCTGGTGTGAAACCGCTAAGCCTTGCCTTGAAGAAGCGAAGAAATTTGCTGAAGCGATTCATGCACAGTACCCAGATCAATTGCTGGCTTATAACTGTTCTCCTTCGTTTAACTGGAAGAAGAACTTGGATGACGCAACAATTGCAAAATTCCAACAAGAGCTATCAAACATGGGTTACAAGTACCAGTTTATCACCTTAGCTGGCATTCATAACATGTGGTACAACATGTTCGATTTAGCCTATGACTATGCTCGCGGTGAAGGCATGAAGCACTATGTTGAGAAAGTGCAGGAAGTTGAATTTGCAGCAGCAGAGAAAGGTTATACTTTCGTATCGCATCAGCAAGAAGTGGGTACAGGCTACTTCGACCAAGTGACGACTTGTATCCAAGGTGGTCAGTCTTCAGTGACAGCACTAACGGGTTCAACTGAAGAAGAGCAGTTTTAATTAAGCGTTAATTAGCTTAATCCCATCTCGTTTGCCTACGGACGAGATGGGATTTTTTATCTTCTGACTTGGCTCTGTTACCTTGGCGATTCTTCCCGCCCGAGTATACCCAAACAAAGCACTGAGTCGGCGGCTCTGTGGTGATATTCAATGGATTTGAATTCTAGAGCCGTTTTTTTACTAACCAGCATAAAAATCCCAACACTTTAGTGTTCGCCCCCTATACTGATACAACCCACTTCATGCTTAAGGCGACCATTGTTGAAATCGTCCTCCCCCATTCATAAGGGCGCAGATTACTGGACAAAACGCATTAGCGATCAAGAAATGCCTGCCCTATGCTCTACAGTGCGCGAATTGGAAAAACTTGCAAAGGATGATGTGTCTTCACTGGCTATTTTAGGCCGTAGCGTGATGCATGATAATGCGCTCACCTCAAGAATTTTAAGAGTGGCTAATAGCGCCACTTATAACAAAGGCATCAATCATGTCTCCACTGTCAGCCGCGCCGCTGTGATGCTGGGCTTTGATACCTTAAGAAACATCTGCATTACAGCTCGCCTGTTAAGTAGTTTATTAGAGAACAAAAACTTAAGTCCTAATGTTTACCAAAGACTACTAAAGCTGATGGCGCAATCATTTCAAGCGGCCATGCTCGCCAGAATGATGATGACAGGCCATGATGAGAAGCTCCGAGAAGAAGTGTTTATCGCTTCTTTATTGTATCGCATCGGTGAGAGTGCATTTTGGAGCATTGGCGGTAGTTTCTGTGATGCCTTAGATTGGAAGATACGCGACAGTGATGATAAACAAGACCCCCAGATCATAGTCCGTGACATCTTAGGGACTTCTTTCGGTCAGTTAACTCAAAATATTGCTCGCAGTTGGGGTTTAGGTGAGGTACTACTTAAATCCCTTTCTCATCCTGATGAACGTACCCCTGAAATCCGCTGCATCGCACTTGCCGATAAACTCGCCGAGTTGCTCATTGAGCCTGTAACAGATCCTAATGAATTTGCTGAGCGCCTCAAGCAAGGGGCTGAGATGCTCAATATTGAAGTCAGTGAGTTGCGGCAAAAGGTGGTGGATTGCACTAATGCAACTCAGAGATTAGCTATCGACTATGGGGCTCAGGTGTTGCTTGAGTTTCTACCCAAAAGCGCCGATGTGCTTGCCAGTGTTGCTCAAGAAGCTAAAGCGTTGAAGGTGCGTGCTAGCGATCCTGCGGCTCAGCTTAAAAAACTCAGAGAACTCACAGGTTACGCTTTGACTAAAACTGATTTTAATCAAGTGATGCAAACTGCACTGGAAGGGATCCTTTCGGGAGTCGGTGTCGATAGGTGTGGAGTGCTGTTGTTATCCCCTAACCGCCAGTTACTGCAACCTAGGATCATGCTGGGAGATGAAGCTGAGGCGATGAAGCGCGAGTTTATTATTAGCTTAGATGAAGCCCAGAGTATTTTTTCTCAGTGTGTTGAGCGAAAAACCCCTTTTTGGGTCGAAGACCCAAATGCAAAAGAATGGCAAAGAAATATTAATCCAACATTAAAAGCTAGATTGTCAAAAACAGGGTTTTTCTTGGCTCCTGTGTCCATTGATAGCCGGGTTATAGGGGTTTTCTATGCAGACAGGCACCACAGCGGTCGCACATTTGAATCTCAAGACTATGATAATTTTACTCATTTTACCCAGCTGGCTAATATTTGTTTTGCGGTTTCGGTCAAATAAACCGCTAAGTTTGAATAGCCAGCGATATCGAGCCGCTTCCTTTGAAGTGATAACCGCAGTGGGGCGTTTAAGGCTTAGCGAGTAATTGGGTTATCTGCTTGGCTTTATCATTTGGGATCGGGAACGTCAGGTGATATTGGGCGACTTTCCAGCCGTGTTGAGTGTGCACTAATGCCCCTGTGCCGCGGGTTTCACCATAAGAAGGGCTGTGCAGCGCTTCATCAAACACGATAAGGTCATTAATTTTGATTAGTTTTCTACTTTTTAACTGATAACTCCAACCTTTGCTTGCCTGCGCATATTGCTTAAATTGTTGCATCCCCCAGCGCTCAGTTGCATCTGTCCCCAAAAATACCGCATCATGATGATAGCTTGAAAAATAGCTGTCCCAATCGGCATCCGATGCCGATTGATGCAAGTTATCTAGTAAGGTATCCACCTGTATTTTATCGGTTTGGCTGAGGCCATTAGTGGCTAATTGTTTATTGGTATTCTGATCTTGATTACCAGCATCCTGTGCTTGAGCTTCAAAGGCGATGGCACTCGTGACAATCACGGCGATAAAGCCGAGGCGGTGTAATAATGAGGTCATATTGTTATCCTTAATTTATAAATATTTTTAATCGATTAAGTTTTGTTCGAATATTAATAATTGTTATTGCCAGTTTATAGGGTCCAGTCGATAGAATTGGCTGAGCTCATGATAAAGCCTTGGGTGTGAGAAAGAAAAATCAGCTGGGCGCTCAAAAAACACTTCACTTATTACGGCAAAAAATTCACCGGGATTGGTGGCGCCATAATAGTCAAATAATGACGGGAGCTGATGCTGGGCAGCATATTGCAGCTGGTTAAATTCTCGGCTTAATACTTCTGACCATTTAGGGTAAGCGCTGATATCTCCAAGTATTGGGGCGCCATTTGCCATGCCGTTTTCTTGATCAAGCTGGTGGGCAAACTCATGGATAACCACGTTAGCGCCGTCAGTTGGATCTGCGGCGCCCTCTAAAGTGCTGTTCCAGGACAATACCACTTTGCCCAATTCCCAAGATTGGCCCAGTAAAACTTGGCGTTTGCGTGACTCAACCCCTGCAAAATCAGTTTGATTTTGCTCCATAATAAAAGCGTTGGGGTAGACTAAAATTTGCTTGAGTTTAGGGTAGTAATCCGTGTTTCGGTTTAACAGCAATAGGCAAGCTTGGGCTGCAATCGTCACCTTAACTTCATCGGTAATCCTAAAGCCGTCACAGCCAACAAATTCTTTTTCGGCGATAAAAACCTGAATGTGTTTTTTTAACTGTAGCTGTAAATCCGCTGGCATGGCTTTGAAATAAGGAAAACGCGATTTTAAAACTTGCCGCCATGCTTTAGGAAACGCTTGGGATTTAATCTTCGCTCGCCTAAGACCTGAACGCCAGTTTTGGCTGGTTATCCAAAATATGGCCCCAAAGGCTGAGATAACTAATAGTGTGATGGCCAGCATTATTATCCTAGAAACTGTATCTTAGATAAGGTTATTGGGTACAATCGGTTGAATTTCAAGCGTGGAGTAAAATAAAGTGCAGCAAGAGCAATTGATTGAAGCGATTAATCAAACCATGCCTTTTGGTAAATACGCAGGGCGAAAATTGCTGATGTTACCTGAACCTTATTTAGTCTGGTTCCATAGTAATGGTTTCCCACAAGGTAAATTAGGACAGCAGTTAGCCCTGATGTATGAAGTGAAACTTAATGGCTTAGAAACCATGCTGATGCCGCTGTTAAAGAAGTAATTCTACAGCATCCATTGACTAAGTGAGTCGCTAGGGTCTAAATAGGTCGGAACTAGATAGGAACAGCAAGTGCTTTGGTCATGTGAAAACCCGTGAGCACTTGGCCAAGTTTATGTTGAAAGCTTTTGCCTTGATGGCTAAATCCGTGACGCTCGAAAAGTGCTTTAGAGACATAAGAGGCATCAGTGCTGAGCTGGCTATAATTTTGCTCTAACGCCCAGTATTCAGCATTTAATAACAGCTGGCGGCCTACGCCTTGCCCTTGCGCTTCAGGTGTCACATATAAATGGCTGATATAGCCTTGGTGTTTAAATTGGGTTTCTAAACTGATAACACCAATCAACTTCCGCCCATCATCCCCATTAGCGACTCCTTTGAGTGGTTCCTGCAGCGACTCATTTGGATTGTTAGCTATCACCAACCAAGTTTTAGCGTATTGTAATTGATTGCGCCAATGCCGAGTCGAGCGGGGAGCTTGCGACCAAGCCAGTAGCTGAGCTTGATTGTACCTTGGATGAGAGATGTTACTGACGGCTAAGTGAAATAGCGAACTTACCCCCGCAGCATCGCTGGGGGTATAGTCAACTAATTGATAATAGAGCTGTGTTTGATCTTGGTTTTTTGCTTTAGGGTATATGTCTGGCATAACTTTAACCTTTATGAATATGCCTGATGTAGTACACATTTGGGGTTAATGTTTCAGTTAATAAATGCCCATGATTACCCATAAAATCTACAAAGGCTTCCGGCAAGGTTGTTTTAGGTAGCGGTTTGAACCACAAGGCATTTAATAGCCCATGGTACCCTTCCTTGCCTGATGCAGTGTAAGCTGTAGACACACCAGTATAGTGCTCATCTGCTGAAATATCTTGCCAATGTCCTTGCTTATGCAGTTCAATTTTAGTGATACGTTGCCCCAAAGCCTGAGTGCCATCATAAAAATAGCGAATGCCATAGGGATAAGGGAAGCTGCCCGCACCTGTGCCAGTTGCCCCATTATTGGTTGCCGCATTGATACAGTTTTCCAACACCTCAAAAAGGTGGCGGCCTTTTATCTGATAAGCCACTAAAGGCAGTTCGAAGGGTAAAATTCGCCCAAGTACATCTGCCATGGTTATTTGCCCTTTGGGTAAGGACTGACGGACTCCGCCAGCATTGTGCAGGGAGAAATCTAACTCAGGCAGTTGCTTTTTGGCCATTTTATACATACTGCGACTGATCCAAGGGGCAATTTCGCTGCCGTGAGGGTGATGGCGACTGGGTAGGCGAGTATGGACAAAATCTCGTGGGATCTGCCCCAAAACTTGAGATTCTAATGCATCCAAGGCTGGACGGTATTGTGTCTGAATAATATGTTCAAGAGCATCATCTTGCTCACTATTGAGTATTCCTGGGTGCAGCCTAAGTTGCTCTGAAAGTCGCTTTTCAACTTGCCTAGGCACGGCTTTGTCAGTCGCGCTTGTTATCGTAAGTTCATCCCCCAGCATAAAAAAGTTATTACCAGTAAGGCTTAATAGCTTGCCTGCTTGATCAAACTCAATGTTAGCAAGGCCTAAGGTTTCTGCGTATTTTCCCGCATGGACTATGGCAGTACCACCTTGACGTTCTCCATAGGCAAGTTGGCTTAAACCAAGTGCGTTAAAGTCACCTTGCAATGTATGGGAGTGACCGCCGACAATTAAGCTTATTCCGGGCACGCTATTGGCAAGCTCTCTATCTTGATCTAGACCTAAGTGGCTAAGTACTACAATGTGGTGTATACCTTGGGCTTTTAAATGAGCCACGGTGCGTGCTGTGGTTGCTATGGCATCAACAAAATGAGTGTCAGGATCTGGGCGGGCAATGAGGGCCATCTGATCTAACGTTATTCCGATAATGGCAAGCTGAGTATCGTGAAATGGCTTGAGAATAACCTTTGCAAGCTTGAGCTTGGCATCATAGTCATACAGCATAGGGTGACCTGCTAGTCGGCCTGGCTTAGTTAATTCTTCCTGACTTAAATCCATATTGCCTGCCAGCAATGGAAATTCAATGCGGTTTAAAAAAGCTTGTACTGGGCCATTGCCTGCATCAATTTCATGATTACCTAGCACCATGGCATCAGGGGCAAGTAAATTTAATAAATGGGCATTGGCTGAGCCTTGAAACTCCCTAAAATACAGGGTGCCTTGAAAACTGTCTCCAGCATGGAGAAATAAAAACGGCATGGTATTTTCTTGGGCTGCGAGTCTTGCTTGGCTAATTTGAAATGACAGCCTAGCGTACCCACCTGATTTTGTATTGATTTTATATTGGCATCCTTGATGCTCTAAAGAAAATTGAACTGTACTGGCTTCAAAGTTTGAGTGCGTATCATTGATGTGAGCAAGGCTTAACGTATAACGAATGTTCAATCTGATGTCCTATCCTGTGCCTATGGTATCTGGTTGTACTAAGCCTGATCCTAACACTTTTGCGATTAACAGGTGAAGCCTCAAGCATTGATGCTAATAATTCTACCCGCAGTGCTGTGTTACCGGGCTTCACACTCACGTTGTACGCTGACATTTAAATAAAGAATAAACGACCAAGTCTCGAATGATTTTTAACCAATAAAGAACAACTGACCCTAGCTAATCTAAGCCAGCATCTGTATAATTCGCCGCCCTGTTACAGGTTTTGGCGTTAGAGGTTAGGCAAGATGAGCGAAAAGAAAATCAATTTATTAGATCTTGATCGAAAAGGATTACGAGCTTTATTCACTGAAATGGGTGAAAAGCCGTTTCGTGCTGATCAGCTAATGAAATGGATTTATCATTTTGGTGTCAGTAATTTCGAAGAAATGACTAACATCAACAAAGTATTGCGCTCAAAATTAGCCGAGCGTTGCGTAATTGTGGCGCCTGAAATTGCTAGTTTCCAAAAGTCTGCAGATGGCACCATCAAATTTGCTATTAATGTGGGGCAAGGCCAAGAAGTCGAAACTGTGTACATTCCAGAAGATGACAGGGCCACCCTATGTGTATCTTCTCAAGTCGGTTGTGCCCTAGAATGTACCTTCTGCTCAACGGGTCAGCAAGGCTTTAATCGTAACTTAACCGTATCGGAAATCGTTGGTCAAATTTGGCGTGTTGCTCAATTCTTAGGCTTTGTTAAAGCCACAGGTGAGCGCCCAATTACAAACGTAGTGATGATGGGCATGGGCGAGCCTTTACTTAACCTGAAAAACGTGATCCCAGCGATGGATATCATGTTAGATGATTTCGGCTTTAGCTTGTCTAAGCGCCGTGTCACCTTATCGACTTCAGGTGTAGTACCTGCATTGGATATATTAGGCGATTCTATCGATGTGGCATTAGCTGTAAGCATCCATGCCCCCAATGATGAACTGCGTGATATTTTAGTGCCTGTGAATAAGAAATATCCACTGGCTGAGTTTTTAGCGGGCATTCGTCGTTATATTGCTAAATCTAACGCAAACCGCGGCCGAGTAACTGTGGAATATGTGATGCTTGATCATATCAATGACAGTACAGAGCAAGCCCATGAGTTGGCTAAATTAATGAAAGACACTCCATGTAAGGTGAATTTAATTCCGTTTAACCCTTATCCAGGCTCACCTTATGGTCGTTCTTCTAACTCTCGCATCGACAGATTCTCAAAGGTGCTGATGGAGTACGGCTTTACGGTTATCGTGCGTAAGACTCGCGGTGATGATATTGACGCTGCTTGTGGTCAATTAGCTGGCGATATTCGTGATAGAACTAAGCGTTTAGCAAAAAAACGCATGCAAGAGAACCAAATTTCGGTCACAATGGATTAACTCTTTGTTTGCTCGAACTAATAGGCTGAAACATTATGTACAAATTACAGAAGGTTTGCCTTGTCATTGCCACCTTGTCGTTGATGACAGGGTGTATTACTGAAAGTACTTATCGCGGTACTGATGTTCAGGTTTCTGAGCGTAAGCTAGATAAACTGGCCGCCGCTCGTGAACGCATGCAGTTGGGGCTAACTTATCTTAATCGTGGCAATCCAGAGCAAGCTAAATATAACCTTGATAAAGCCGTTGAGTATGCTCCAGAGCACAGTGATGTATATGTAGCTCTTGCTTATTATTATCAAACTGTTGGCGATCTTATTCGTACTGAGGATGCCTATCAAACTGCTATCAACGCCTCTGACTCCACTGGGGATGCTAAGAACAATTTTGGGGTGTTTCTGTGTCAACAAAAGAAGTACCCTGAATCAGAAACCATGTTGTTGGCTGCAATCAATACTCCCAAGTACACTCGCACAGCATCCAGTTATGAAAACCTAGGTTTATGTAGTCGAGCTGCGGGAAAACTCGAAAAAGCGCGACAGTATTTTAAGATAGCGTTACAGTATGATCCAAGACGCGAAGTCGCCTTATTAGAATTAACTGAATTAGCCTTACTCAATGGTGATTATGCTATGGCGCGCGAGCAATTAGCGCTTTATCATAAGGTAGTTAATGAATCGCCTCAAAGTTTGGCTTTAGGCATTAAAATTGAGCAGGCCGTCAGTGACATCGACGCTGCTAAACGATTTGGCATAGTATTATTGGCCAAGTTCCCAGCATCCACCCAAGCACAAGAATACAGAGCTAATTTGCAGTAATGACAAATAATGAATTGGATTTAAATCCCCTAAAGCAAGTAGACCCATCTTCGGATATCACTACGGTCGGTGCTGTGTTACGCAAGGCCCGAGAAGGTAAAGGATTAAGCATTCAAGAAGTGGCGATACAGCTGCATCTTAGACCAGGTATTATTACCGACCTTGAAAACGATAAGTTTGATGCTATGTCTTCGATGACTTATGTTCGAGGCTATGTCAAAAACTATGCGCGTTTCATCGATGCCGATATTGAATTAATTAAAACCTGCCTTATTGCGCAGCTTCCTCAGGAAGTGGCGCCAAGTATGCAGAGTTTTTCTCGTAAGACCACCAAACAAGCCCGTGATAAACGTTTGCTGATGTTCACTTATGTGCTGGTGTTCACTTTACTGGCGTTGTTAGTGCTGTGGTGGGTACAGAAATCATCATTGTTAAGTGATGTGGATGTCTCTCAGCCGAGCATGGAAGAAGTGGCAGCAACAGAGCAAGAACAAGCATTAGAAGCTTTTGAAATTAGCCAGTTAGCGCAATCTATACCTGAATTAGAACATGATGGTGTTGACCTTGATGCCAGCCAAATTGATGCTGCGCCAGTGACTAATGAATCGTTAGCTGCTGAACAAACAGGCGCTGACCCCATAAAAACTGCACCGAATGCTGGCTCTGGCGCAGCTAACGGCAATGTTAATGCTGTGGCGACTCAAGCTGAAACAACTCAAGCAGCAGACGTCCCTTCAGAAAGTGCATCGCAAGCACCAGCTGTGCAAACTTTAATAAACAGCAATGAAATAGCGGCTGTTCAAGTCGACCCTCAAAACGCTAGTGTCGCCGATAGTCAGCCAAGTGCAGTATCACTTGGTGACGGCGACAAGCTGAGTGTTGAACTCAGCGGTGACAGCTGGATGAAAGTGGTTGATAGCACTGGTAAAGTGTTAATAGATGGCGTAAAAGCTTCTGGACGTACTATTCAGGTAGCGGGTAAAGCACCATTTAGCTTAATCATAGGCGCGCCTAAATTTGTGAGCTTGTCCTTTAATGGTGAGCAAGTTGATATCAGTGAATATTTAGATGGCCGCGTTGCTAGATTTACCATACCAGAAGCGTAAATTAGCGTTATCTAGCTAGACCTAGGTATAATGGCCGCGGGCTTGTAAGCAGTAGAGAAACAGCATGTATAGCGAAACACCAATTAAACGTCGTCCTTCCAGTCGTATTTACGTGGGTAATGTGCCTATCGGAGATGGTGCACCTATAGCAGTGCAATCTATGACGAACACTAGAACCACTGACGTTGAAGCGACAGTTGCGCAAATTCGTGCCTTAGAAAAGGTCGGTGCAGATATTGTGCGTGTTTCTGTGCCAACCATGGACGCTGCTGAAGCCTTTAAGCTTATCAAGCAACAGGTAAACGTGCCTTTAGTGGCTGATATTCATTTTGACTATCGTATCGCCCTTAAAGTGGCAGAATACGGCGTTGATTGTCTGCGCATAAACCCTGGTAATATCGGTAATGAAGAACGAATTCGCAGTGTTGTTGAATGTGCGCGTGATAAAAACATTCCAATTCGAATAGGGGTTAACGGTGGTTCCCTCGAAAAAGAGTTGATGGATAAATACCGCGAGCCGACGCCTGAAGCATTATTAGAGTCGGCAATGCGTCATGTAGATATTCTAGATAGACTTAATTTTGATCAATTTAAAGTCAGCGTTAAAGCCTCTGATGTATTTTTGGCCGTAGAGTCATATCGTTTGCTGGCAAAGCAAATTCGTCAACCCTTACATCTTGGGATCACCGAAGCCGGCGGCATGCGTGCCGGTTCAGTGAAATCAGCTGTGGGTCTTGGCATGTTACTGGCTGAGGGCATAGGCGATACTCTCCGTATTTCATTGGCAGCCGATCCGATTGAAGAAATCAAAGTAGGTTTCGATATTCTTAAATCACTGCGTATTCGCAGCCGTGGGATTAATTTTATTGCTTGTCCATCTTGCTCTCGTCAGGAGTTTGATGTGATCAATACGGTAAACGAGCTCGAACGTCGTCTTGAAGATTTAGTGACCCCTATGGATGTGTCGATTATTGGCTGTGTGGTTAACGGCCCTGGTGAAGCATTAGTGTCTCATATTGGTCTTACTGGTGGTGCCAACAAAAGTGGTTATTATGACGATGGCATTCGCCAGAAAGAGCGCTTTGATAACTTAAATTTAGTCGATGCCCTTGAAGCTAAAATACGCGCCAAGGCCAGCATGATGGCAAATCGGATTGCTATCTCAGACAAGACAGATTAACAGCATAATATTTGATGCCTTAGGGATGCAATTGCGGCCTAAGGCAGTTTTTTTACATCGAAGAATCGGATAATTACAGTGGCTAAGCAGATCCAAGCAATTCGCGGAATGAATGACATTCTGCCCACCCAAAGTCCTCTATGGCAAAAAGTTGAAGCCGTATTGCGTTCATCTGTGAGTGCTTATGGTTACAGCGAAATTCGCACTCCAATCGTAGAAAGTACTGATCTTTTTAAACGCTCTATTGGTGAAGTTACTGATATTGTTGAAAAAGAAATGTACACCTTCGAAGACAGAAACGGCGATAGCTTAACCTTGCGTCCCGAAGGTACAGCATCAACAGTCCGTGCTGGTAATGAACATGGCTTACTCTATAACCAAGAGCAGCGCCTGTGGTACATGGGCCCGATGTTCCGTCACGAGCGTCCTCAAAAAGGCCGTTATCGCCAGTTCCACCAATTTGGTGTTGAAGTTTATGGCATAGGTACTGCGGACATAGATGCAGAAGTTTTGATGCTGTCAGCACGTTTATGGAAAGAGCTTGGAATAAGTGAACACGTTAGTCTTGAGCTTAATACCCTTGGTGATCCTAGTGAGCGCGCCGCTTACCGTGATGCGCTAATCGCCTTCCTTGAGCAACACAAAGACAAGCTTGATGAAGACAGTCAACGCAGAATGTATTCTAACCCGCTTAGGGTACTCGACACTAAGGACAGCCAAGTACAAGCTTTGTTGGCTGATGCGCCAGCCTTGATGGATTATTTAGGTGAAGAGTCAAAAACACATTTTTCAACTTTATGTGAACTCTTGGACGCTGTTGGCATCCAATACCAAGTTAATCCACGCTTAGTGCGTGGGTTAGATTATTATAACCGCACAGTTTTTGAGTGGGTCACATCAAGTTTAGGTTCACAAGGAACTGTCCTTGCTGGTGGTCGCTACGACGGCTTAGTCGGTCAGTTGGGGGGAAAAGAGACTCCTGCTGTGGGCTTTGCCATGGGACTTGAGCGAATTGTATTATTGCTTGAAACCTTGGAACTTAACCAAGATATCGCCTCGGAAGTGGATGTGTATGTTACTGCCATGGGTGATTCATGTTTAGTTGAAGCGTTTAAAGTTGCTCAAAGTTTGCGTGAAGCCTTACCAGGACTTAAAGTCATGAGCCATTGCGGTGGCGGTAACGTTAAAAAGCAAATGAAGCGCGCAGATAAAAGCGGTGCAGCTTACGCCATTATCATAGGTGAGAATGAACTTGCCAATAATCAAGTGGCCATTAAACCGTTACGAAATAATAACCAACAAGAATTAGTTGCCAGAGACGCTTTGGCAGCAACCATTTCAGCATTGATTTAATAGGGGAAGTGCAGTGGAAATTTATAGCACAGAAGAACAACAAGTAGATGCTATCAAGCAGTTTTGGAAAGATTACGGTACCTCAATTGCACTAGGCGCTGTCATTGGTCTAGGTGGTTTATATGGCTGGAATGCCTATTCAGAAAATCAAGTTTCTAGTGCTGAGCTTGCCTCTGAAGCATTTCAAACTATCGCCTTGGATGCTGAAAACAGCCCAAATGTAATGAAGGCTGCTGCTGAATTTGAGAAAAACCATGATCAACAAGGTTATCAAGCGCTATTGCAATTTATGCTAGCTAAATCTGCGGTTGAAGCCGGAGATCTGACGCAAGCTGAGCAAGCCTACACTAAAGTTATCGCGGCAAAACCTGCTGCAGGCCTTGATATGATAGCAGCACTACGCTTAGCGCGAGTACAAGCTGAGCAAGGTAACTTAGGTACAGCACTCGCCACACTAGAGCATGTCACTGACACTGCTTATGGTGCTCAGCGCGATGAGTTAAAAGGCGATTTTTACGCCCGTCAAGGTGAGTTTGATAAGGCCAAAAGTGCGTATCAAGATGCGGTGACCTTAGGTGGGACTTTAGCGAGTCCAGCGCTGCAAATGAAATTAGACAGCCTTAACAAAGCATAAGGAAGTGACTATGCAATCCTGGTATAAGAATTTACTGGCCGCAGGGCTAAGTATTGCACTGGTTACGGCCTGTTCATCAAGCGATATTGAAGAAGAACCCATCAGTGAGTTAGTTGAACTCCAAGCTAGCATATTTCCTGAAATAAGCTGGAGCGATAGCGTTGGCGGTGGGATTGATGATTATTATTCTCGCCTTAAGCCAAGTGTACGCTATGGTAAAATCTTTGTTGCCGATCGTGATGGTGAAGTGGTGGCATTTGATCAAGCCAGCGGTGATACCGTTTGGAGCAAAGACTTTGCCGATGAATTTGGCGATACCTTATTGTCAAAGGTCAAAGGCGTACGTTTATCTGCTGGCGTTGTTGCTGCCCGTAACAAAGTCTTCGTCGGTGGCGAAAGCGGTTTACTTGTAGCGTTAAATGCTGATGACGGCGCGACGGTATGGTCAGTGGTTGCTGGCGGTGAATTACTCTCGGCCCCGACTATTGCTGAAGACGTTGTGGTTGTGAATACCAGCAAAGGTTCTTTCGAAGCGTATAATATCGATGACGGTACTAAGCTTTGGAGCTATGAAATGCAGCTGCCTAAGTTAACGCTTAGAGGCACAAGTTCAGCAAGTTATGAAGCCGGTGGCTTCTTCTTAGGTACTGCGGATGGCAAAATCGCGGTTGTGGTTAAGAAGAACGGTCAAGCGGCATGGGAGCAGTCTATTTATGCGCCAACCGGTGGTAATGAATTTACGCGTATGGCCGATGTAGACATGACACCGTTAATTTCTGGCGATAATTTATTCGCAGTCAGTTACAATGGTAACTTAGTGTCGATGGAGATGCGAAGTGGCCGCACGATTTGGACTCGTAAGTATTCTAGTTTTAATGAACTCGCTTCAGCAGGGCTAAGCTTATATCTTGTTGATGATCGCAGCCGTGTTTACGCTGTCGATAAGCGCAACGGGTTAGAGCTGTGGAGTAATTCGAGCCTTAAAAACCGTGAGCTAACGTCTCCAGCGGTTGTCGGTGAATATCTGATTGTGGGTGACTTTGAAGGTTACTTACATTTTATTAGCCGTGAAAGTGGTGAAGTTGTTGGCCGTATACAGGTCGACAGTGATGGATTATATAGTCAACCTGAAGTGGTTGATGGAAAAATTTATGTGCAAGGTCGTAGCGGCGTAGTTGCTCAGGTAATCCTTCCATAAATTAAAGGTTTACCCCTTGTTTATAGCCCCTGGATCTGAATTCCGGGGGCTTTTTATTGAAATGTTTTTAGAGGCAAAATCATGATCCCTGTAGTGGCCCTTGTGGGGCGACCTAACGTCGGCAAATCGACATTGTTTAATCGTCTTACTCGCACTCGTGACGCGTTAGTTGCCGATTTTCCAGGTTTAACCCGTGACCGTAAGTACGGTAGAGCGTTTTTATCTGGCTATGAATTTATTGTGGTTGATACTGGCGGTATCGATGGAACTGAAGAAGGCATTGAAACCAAAATGGCGGAGCAATCTCTAGCTGCCATTGAAGAAGCGGATGTGGTGTTATTCCTAACAGACGCTCGTGCTGGTTTAACTTCTGCCGATTTGGCGATTGCGCAACATTTACGTAGCCGTGATAAAACTACCTTCGTGGTTGCCAATAAAGTTGATGGTATCGATGCTGACTCTGTCTGCGGTGAATTTTGGGCACTGGGTTTAGGTGAAGTGTACCAAATGGCGGCGGCTCAAGGTCGCGGTGTGACCAACATGATTGAGTATGCGTTAGCTCCCTATGCTGAAGCCATGGGACTTAATCGTGATGATGACGAGCAAGCCATTGAAGAAGAACGTGAATACACGGAAGAAGAAGCCGAAGCTGAGCAAAAGCGTCTGCAAGACTTGCCGATAAAACTTGCCATTATTGGTAAGCCAAACGTGGGTAAATCAACGCTAATTAACCGCATTTTAGGCGAAGAACGTGTAGTGGTGTATGACGCACCAGGCACCACCCGTGACAGTATTTACATTCCTATGGAACGTGAAGGCCGTGAATACGTCTTAATTGATACTGCTGGTGTTCGTCGTCGCAGTAAAGTCCATGAAGTCATTGAAAAATTCTCAGTGATCAAGACACTTAAAGCAGTTGAAGATGCTAACGTAGTATTACTTGTGGTGGATGCCCGTGAAGGTATTGCCGAGCAAGATTTAGGTTTATTAGGCTTCACGTTAAACGCTGGCCGCGCATTGGTGATTGCGGTAAACAAGTGGGACGGCATAGATCAAACCGTTAAAGATAGAGTTAAGAGTGAGTTAGACAGACGTTTAGGTTTTATCGATTTTGCCAAAATCCACTTTATTTCGGCTTTGCATGGCACAGGTGTTGGTCATTTATATGAATCAATCGAAGAAGCTTATGACAGTGCGACTCGCCGCGTGAGTACGTCAATGCTAACGCGCGTGATGCAAATGTCGCAGGATGATCATCAGCCTCCTCTGGTTAATGGTCGCCGAGTTAAGCTTAAATATGCCCACGCCGGTGGTTATAACCCGCCAATTATCGTGGTTCATGGTAATCAGGTCAGCAAGCTGCCAGACTCTTACAAGCGTTACATGATGAACTACTTCCGTCGTTCATTAAAAGTAGTGGGCACGCCAATTCAGATCCGTTTTCAAGAAGGTGATAATCCCTTCGAAGGTAAAGTGGATAAATTGACTATGGGACAAGAGCGCCGTCGTAAGCGCGCTTTAAGCCATATCAACGACAGAAAGAACAAAGGTCAATAGTAATATCAGCCTTTGAGCTATTACTGCTTAAACTAAAAGCCTGACTTGTTCAGGCTTTTTTATGTCTAAAAACGCGTATCTAGATGAATTTATGCCTAGGAGACAAACTTGAAACAAGCCATAGTGGATTACCATCAAGATGATGGACAGCATTGGGTTGCGGTATTGAAGTGTGGTCATTTTCAACATGTTCGCCATAATCCTCCTTGGACTCTGCGCCCTTGGGTTATCAGCCAAGGAGGCAGGGATGAAAAGTTAGGTTTTGAGCTAAATTGTAAGAAATGCGATTTAGGCGCAGAACAAGATGTCTTAGTACTGTAAAAAAAAGGGCGCTGTGAACATGCAGTGCCCTTAAAGGAGATGGAATGATATTTAAAATTTAACCCTTAGCGGCCATCTTCAAAAGAGGCTGTCGCTGAGGCCGTAGCCCAAGTACCGTCTTGATAGAGGATAGTCGCAGAGGCTTTATTGGATACAAAAGGGCGTATGGTGAATGAGCATGAAGTACCAGAAGTACCACAACTTGCTGCTTTATCTCCCCAAATAACTGAACTAATAGGTTTGTTTGCCCCAGCTATTCTAAAGACAGCTGTAGCACTTCTTGCCCCATAAACGAGTGCAAAACAATGACCAGAGGTATATTGGTCATATGCTTGGGTGTCTACATAGCATTCCATGCTTGCCGCTGATGCTTGTGATGCAAATAGGCTTGTTGATAGTACTGCGGCCACACTAAGAAATTTTTTCATGAATAATCCTTTAAACTGGCTGATGGTTGCTGTCTAAATGTTAACGAAATGTTAACCTCTTGCGTAGGTTAACGTCTGTTGTTTAAAAGTGCAACTATTTCTATATTCATTTCTTATCGCTAGTATTACCGCTTGTTAACGCTCTTTGCTGCTATTTTTGTGTCTTTCTTTACTGCTGTGCTGCCTGTCACCATTTTCGCTGCGACTACGCTGGCTCTCATTGCGCTGGTTATGATGGCTGGGTTGGCGTTGTTGCTGCCTAATGGGTTGTGCATATTCCCTTATCTTAGCCGCTCTAACGGGTGAGTGGCTTAAACGAGACCTATTATCTTGAGCGTGAGATGCATGTTCTCGCTCTTGGTGTGATTGGCTCCCTTGAGATTGTGAAGCGCGATAGCGCGGCTGATGATAGACGCTTGGCAGCTGTTTTTGAGTCGGCAGATGTCGATTAAATTGCTGAGCGCCGTGTCCGCCGACACTGGTGCTGTGCTTTCTAGATAAGCCGCCATCGCCATTGCTCATACTGCTTCTGTGGTTGGCCCTGTGATCGCTATTGTGATGCCAATGCCTCGCCCCAGGGCTGGTGACAATTTGCAGTGGGCGTTGGTAGTGATGGCTATTGTGGTGAGACGTCACCACCACATGACGTTTATGCCAATGAAATGCACTGAAGAAAAAATTCACTCCAATGTTCACCCCAGTATCCCAATAAATATGACCCCTATGGCTGGAGCCTACAATATAGCGGCTTGAGCTAATATAGGTTGATCGGTGCCAGTAATGAGGCGGATGTTGCTGCCAGTGCCAATTACCATAGATATAGCGGCTGTCATAATAGGGCAGATAGATCACTTGGGTTTGTATTGGCTCTATGATGATATGTTTCTCTACTCGCCTAACCCGCATATTTTGCAGTTCATTCAAGTTGTCTGCGTCATAGGCTTGTTGCCTGAGCACCTGAATGGCATCAAGTACCCGAGCTTCATTTTGCACAAAAGCCTCCCCTAATGCTTGAGTCCAAGCGAGATCCTGACTCATTTTTTGTAATAACGAAGGAAATGCTAATAAGGCTTTAATGCTTGGGTCCCAAGGCTCTGTTTCGGCGCTATTTATCAGTGAAGATTGACTCATGCCTTGGCGTTGATTAAGCCAACGCTCCGCCTGAACCACATCCATGGGATAGGCGGCGCTTATCAATACATGGGTTAGCACTGTGTCTGGGTAAAGGGCGATAGGGGCCAGAAGCTGGGCTAACTGCCCCTGAGACAGAGGCTCACTGGGCTGGTTTATCAATTGTGATGCTTGATTAAGTCCAGCGGTTGCCATGGGTAAACTCGGTGCAGCAGATGCTAGGCTACCCATGCTAGAAACAAATAGGCTTATAAAAAGCAGGCTAGCTTGATTAATTATGTTCATATCTTCTCCAAAACCTGTTCGGGTATGGGAAGATACTAAGCTCGTGAAGCTGAACTTAAGCTGAACACTCAGTAAGAATCCTAGTGATTAATTTGGAAAAATAAAACTGAATTTAGCCCCGCCTAAGTGAGCTGACTCAGTAATGCTCAACTGCCCTTGATAGCTAGTGACCAAATCAAGGCTGATAGCAAGACCAATCCCATGACCCTGGGCGTAGGTATCTGCTCTGACGCCTCGCTCAAAAATACCTTGTTGTTTTTCTTGGCTTATTCCCTTGCCGTCATCTTCAACATGAATAATGACTTGGTCGCCAGTACTGAGTACTGTCAAACGCAGTTGATGCTTTGCCGCTTTACAGGCGTTATCGAGCACATTGCCGAGCATTTCTGTGAGATCGCCTTCATCGCCCCTAAAAATAACCTGTTGATCGACATGACAATGGATGTCTATGTGAGGATAAATTTTATTTAGTGTTCGGCATAATTTGCTGGTGACTTTCTCCGCCTGAACGCCTAAATGCCAAGCTGAACCTGCTGCACTTTGGGCGCGTCTTAACTGATAACTGATAATGCGGTTGATGTTGGCAACTTGCTCTTGAGAGCTTGGGCTTAACCCCTGCTGGGTTTGAATGATTGCCAGTGGCGTTTTTAGGCTATGGGCTAGATCCGCAAGGGCGTTGCGATAACGCTGGCGCTGATTTTGCTCATTTCGCAATAAGCCATTGAGCTGCTTGGCGACCACGTTTAGCTCTTGGGGATAATCTTGGCTTAATTGAGTCCCTTGGCCTTGTTCGACTCGATTGAGTTCGTCGGTGAATCGCGCCAGTGGTTTTAGGGTCCACAGCAACCAACTTAATTGCAGACCTAGCAGCACCACTAAAATCACCCACAGCCAGTTCCATAGCTTTGACGTAAAAGCATTAATTTGGATGAGCAGCGCTCGCTTGTCTTTAATGATGTGTATGGTCACAGGGAAATTTGATGTTGGATTGGCGCTTGAGCTGTTGGCTTCAGGGCTACTCGACTCTGCTTCACTTGCTGAACCACTAATCGCGGCATGACTGGCAAAGTTAGCACTAAAGCTGAAAATGAGATGAGGTTTATTGTTTATCTGTATTTCAGCAAAATCCATTTGCCCCATGGCAGGTTTTGGCAACCGATAGGGCTTCTCTTGTCCTTGAAATGAAGCTGAAGACCAGACAATGTGCTGCTTATGGCGTAGCAGTAATTGGTCGAGCTTATCATCATTTGAAGGCGCAGAAACCAGCGCATAAAGCCCAGAGTTAATCAGATTAAAGCGGTTTTCTAATAAGACCTCTGGCAGCAGCACTTGGCCCTGTTCAACTTCGGTTATCGCCAGCACTGAATACATGTAGGCGCTGAGTTCTTCCTTGGCGCTGGCCAGCATTTGCTCTTTAAAGGCATCGTTAAGGGCAAAGCCGATAACAGGCAGTAATAGCAACACAAATAACAGTGCACTAACGATAAGGCGCGCCTTGAGTGAGCGGCTAAAAATAGACTCAGCCAGCCATGTTTTTATGGCGTTATTAGTCATCTTGTTTAGTCCCAGAAATTTGGGGTGTAGGAGCGCTTAGTGTTGCACTTGGGGTTACACTAGCACTAGGGATTAGATTAGCACTTGGAGCTTGATGAGTTGTTGTGTCTATAGCAGGGCTTTGATCTAAAAAAGGATTTAGACGATAACCTTGTCCGCGCAGTGTCTCAATCAGCTGATACTGGTTATCAGGATCGAGTTTTTTTCTTAAACGGCGAATAAACACTTCGATGACGTTAGAGTCTAAATCAAAGTCTTGATCGTAAATGTGCTCAGTTAGCTCTGACTTTGACTGAACTTCTCCAGGGTGCAGCATCAAAAACTCAAATAACTTGTATTCAGAGCTACTGAGATTAATCAGTTCATTATGACGCCTTACTTCCAAGCTGGTGATATTGACGCTAAAAGGGCCATTACTCACCAAGGAACTGGCTTTGCCGGCAGCGCGGCGAATAAGAGCTTTAATTCGGGCCAGCAATTCTTCAGGTTGGAAAGGTTTGGTCAGGTAGTCGTCAGCGCCAGCATCAAGGCCGCTGACTTTATCTTGCCAGCTGTCTCTGGCGGTCAGGACTAAAATGGGGTAGCTCACCTGCCGTTCTCTTAAGGTTTTGATTAGGCTTATTCCATCAAGCTTTGGCAGGCCTATGTCTATGATGGCGGCATCATAGGGGAATTCCATCCCTTGATATAACCCCAGTTCACCATCGGAAGCGATATCCAGTAGGTAGTTGGCCGCTTGCAGGTGCTGCTTAAGATTCTGCTGCAACGCGATATCATCTTCAACCAGTAATAAACGCATGGTGGATCCTTTTTTCGAAGCAAATGATAGATATCAAGAGGCGCTATTAATTGCGTGATTAGCTAGGGTATTAATTGCGATAGATGGCACCGGTTTTAGCATCCACAAGCACATAGAAGACTTCACCTTGTGCTGTGAGCAATTTAACTCTGTAGCCCGGGTTGCCATTCACTTGGCTTGCCTGAATGGTCAGCACTTTAGCTTGGTATTGGCTGCGAACTCGCTGCATGGCTTGTTGCGGCGTTCTGATGGCAAGATCGGCGCTATTGCTGGGACCAGGTTGCAATGCATAACCCGCTTGAGATAAAGATGATGCCACAGCAACAGATGCCTTAGCGATAGCAGAACTGGTGTACACAATACTCATGAAAACGACAAAGAGAGCGCTGGCCCATTTACACCCAAGTTTCATTTATCACTCCAATAGTTAATCGTTTTAAGCTTCATTAACCAGTGTAAAAGAATCGCCGCTAATTAGAAACAGCCACTGATAGCATTCATTTTAATGCTTGAGTGTGAACATCAGCTGAACAAGCCGAGATCTAACGCCACAGAGAAATTGATTTTGATGTCGTTCAGCTAGCGTTCAGTTTGACTGCGCTTTAATGCATTCCAACAGCGCGATGCATCCTTGCTAATACCTTGCTAGTACTTTGGCAAGAACAAAACTCAATGATGCTTACAAATCGACAATTGGAGGCCTTATGTCCATGAATACTTTCAATAGCAATGCCAAAACGGGCAGTAATAAAAAAGTGCATAGCAGCGCTGCGTTTTATGTGGCCACAGCTCTAGGGCTGTTAAGTAGCGCAAGCGTCCATGCTCAAGCGCAAGCTGTGCAGCAATCACAACAAGAGTTAAGTCTTGAAAGAAGACAGTTTAGTGTCAGTAGTCACAGTAGTGATGTTTTGATTCAAAATGATCGAACTCAAGACAGTGATGCTAAAAACATCTCTGTTAAGGGCAGTTCTGTTAAAACCAGTACCGTTCAAGAAACTAAGCTGCAATACAGTACGCTGTCTGAAGAATTGAAGCGCTTACATCAAGGTGCGGTATTGAATCGGCTTTGGCAGCCCTCTGATGTAAAAACCTCAATAAATAGCCATAAGCAGGATTTAGGTGCCGGCGAGGTTGATAGTGCTGGATCTGAAGCCTTGGCTGGAGGCGCAGCGCTTGCCAAGCGTTCGCAACCAGAAAAAGCCAGCGCAGATCAAGGCGTGCTCCCAATGACCCGCGAGCAAAGAATGACAGCAAAGAGCAGTCAAAATGCCACAGGCGCGCTGCAGTCTAGTGGTGGGTTTCATCGTTTCAATATTTATGACGCTCAAAGTCATTTATTGGAAGATTTTGATGGTGATAATTTTTACTCCACTTTCAGCGTGACCTTTGATGCCGATGTGAACGGTATCGGTTTTAATGAATACGCTAATGTGTATGCCGAGCTTTATGTCAGCCAAGAAGGTGGGCCTTGGCTGCATTATTACTCAACGGAAGTATTTAGTATTGCAGGCAGCACCAGTTATGACGATTACCGAGTATTGACCACACTGCAATCAGGTTATCAGACCGCTCATTATGATGTGCTTATCGATTTGTATGAAGTGGGTTTCAGTGAGCCAGTGGCAAGTTTAAGCTCAAATGATGTCAATACCCTTTATGCATTGCCTCTTGAAAGTCGAGACAGAGATCCACTTTACGTAGAAACCTATCCAGAAACCTATATTGAAGTAGAAGCGGGTGGCAGTCTGTCGTGGTGGGGATTAGTGGCGCTAATGTGCATGTTGATGTCAGGGCGTAGTCGTCCTATGGCCAGATAATTAATAACATAGGTGAAGATGTTACCAATGAGTTTTTTTGGTTAGCAGCTTGTTTTTATTGGGTGTGTTAATTGAAAAATAGCCAGTGCAAGTGGTGATTATCGTGTACTGGGCCTGGCAATGCACTTACTATCAAAATTAGCCTATTTTGTGTTTATCGCCTGATAGTTTATCAGTGCGAAAGGAGTTGTTATTTTGTTGAAGTCTAAAAAATGTCTTATGTTAGCTAGTCTTACCCTAGCCAGTCTATTTGTTGCCGGCTGTCAATTACCCAATCCATACACAGGCGAAGCTGAAAATGCTAAAGCGACCAATGGTGCCATGATAGGTGCCTTGGCTGGCGCCGCTATTGGGATTGCTTCATCAAGTAAGAAAGACAGAGCTAAAGGCGCGTTAATTGGCGCAGCATCAGGGGCTGCTGTGGGCAGCGGCATTGGTTATTACATGGACGTGCAAGAAGCTAAGCTTCGTAAACAGCTTAAATCTACCGGTGTAAGCGTAACTCGCAGTGGCGATAGCATCATCTTAAATATGCCTAATGATGTGACTTTTGGTGTTGATGAGACTGTCTTAAGCTCACGAGCACAATCTGTGTTATCTAGCGTGGCCTTAGTGGCGAAAGAGTATAGCGATACACGTTTGAACATTACTGGTTACACAGATAGTACGGGGAGTGAGTCTTACAATCTTCGCTTATCTCAGGTGCGCGCTAATGAAGTGGGTCAGTATTTAATGCTGCAAAAAGTGGCCGCCAACCGTGTGAGTTCTTTTGGCCGCGGTGAAGCATCACCGGTTGCTGACAATGGATCGCCTGCGGGACGTGCACAAAATCGCCGCGTAGAAATTATTCTTAGTCCAATGTCATAAATTGGGTAAAAATGTAAGACGCCAATGAGTATTTATTGAGTTATTAGCGCGAGTAAAAAAGAACCTTAGGGTTCTTTTTTTGTTAGTCTTCTAAGATGGTTTTTAATCTGTTTAATGCAGAGGCTAACCAGATGCGGTGTATGTTGGCCGAAATCATGGATGGCATAAATCGGATTTGTTTTTCCTTGATAGTCGCTAAAAATCCCACTGAGATCGCCAGCATCTTGGTCCGCTAGAATAAAATCAGGGATCAGTGCGATCCCAGCGCCGGATTTTGCCAGTGCCAATAATGTTGGTAAGGAGTTCACTTGAGCGCTAGCTTTAGCATTAATAATTAACCTATGGCCGGTTTTAATGTGAGTGAGCTCGTGGCTAGGGGCGTTTCCTTGCCAATCATTGGCGATATAAGGGCAATTGAGTCGAATGCTATCAGGGGTAGGCTTTACTGCATCAGAAGCCTGGTTTTTTGTATCAGAAATTAGCGCTTTTGCATCATGGGCATAGGGCTTATCTACAATTGTTGCAAAACGTTCTTGAAGGTACTTATCTAAATTCAATGCTGTTTGATGACGCTCATAAAAACTCCTTGAGGCGCACAAGGAGTCTCTAAATTCACCGAGTTTTTGTTGCATCAAGTTACTTGAAGCCAACTTGCCTACTCGCACGGCGATATCAATCCCATGGTCGCTTAAATTCAAACGTTTATCTTCTGCGATGAGTTGCAGCTCAATGTCAGGGAATTGCATACACAAGGCGGCCATTGCGGGAGCTATGATGATATTCATCAAGGCATGGGGGGCGCTAATGGTGATTTTACCTGCAGCTTTCAAGCTTGACTCTTGGGCGGTTTGCCAAGCGGTGCTGGCAATATCATTGAGCTGCTTACAGCTAACATAAAAACGGCTTCCTGCGGCCGTGAGTTGTTGACGTCTTGTGGTGCGTTTTAGCAGCACCACACCTAATTGTTGCTCTAAATTTTTAAGATGTTGGCTCAGCACTGATTTTGCCATGCCTAACTGCTCGGCCGCTGCAGTGATGGAGCCTGACTCCACAACTGCGGCAAATAGACTCATTTGCTTAAAGTTTATTTTCATTATGGGGCTCTATGTAGGTGTTTTTACGTCTGAAAAATACAGGCGTAAATCAGTTTGAGTGTAAATCATTGTTCGTTTAAAGCGAATTATAGATTTTATTATTTAGCGTTTATCTTAATAGTTGGCGTGCATATACTGATGACATCAATGACCTTACAGGAGAATATCCATGACTCAAACCACTGCTCAACCTCAGAGTAGGACTATCAGCGCAGACGCTAAACAAACGGCATTAACTGCGGCTAAGCAGGCAAGTGAACGTTGGAAACAAGCCTTTAATCGCCAAGATGCTGCTGGCTGCGCGGCACAGTATCAAGATGATGCCATAATGCATGCGCGTCCCTTTGGTACTTTTACTGGCACAGCTGAAATCCGTGCTTTCTGGCAGCAACTCATCGATGATGGTTTTGCCGACGTTGAATACATTGAGCCTGAATTTAGCGTGCTTGATGAAACACAGGTGTTACTCACCTCAAAGTGGAAAATGAATCAAGCCCAAGGGGTTATTCATAGGGAGTTGTGGCTCAAGCAAGCCGACGGCACATTTAAGCTTGCCGAAGATGATTTTGAAGCGTTAGCTTGATGTCGTCATTGTTTAAAAAAGGAAACTAAGGCAAGTGCCATTGTTCGCAAAATCAGCATTTTTTGCGAACAATGGCAAAGATTTGGACATCCACTCAGGCTAACTCAGACTTTCGATTGATATCACCGACTTACCTTAGTTACTATCAAGTTTGCTCAGGGGTTGAGCAAAATAATGATAATAAAGGTTGATGGTAAATATTATGAAATTAATCAAAACAGCAGCTGCGGCTGCGATCTCTTTGGCTTTACTGGCCGGTTGTGGCAAAGAAGATAGCAAACCTGTGCAAGAGCCTGTAACTCCCGTTGTAAAAGACACCTTCCGTTTTGCAACTTTTAATGCTTCATTTGATCGCACCAAAGCGACTCAACTAGCTGAAGAAATGGCGGCTGGAGATAATCAGCAAATCAAAAATGTTGCCGAGACTTTACAGCGGGTGCGCCCAGATGTGGTACTGCTTAATGAGTTTGATCACGATGGCATAGGCGCTGACACCCAAAGCCTTAAAGACTTCCAGACAAATTATTTAGATAAAGCGCACAATGGCGCTGAGCCTATTCGCTATCCATATACTTATATTGTGCCGACTAATACCGGCTTATTGGCTCAAAAAGACATAAGTGGTGACGGCAAAATCACTATGCCCAATGACACCTATGGTTTTGGTTTCTATCATGGCCAATACGGTTTTGTGGTCTTGTCTCAATATCCGTTAGAGGCTGATAAAGTACGCTCATTCCAAAAATTCCTTTGGAAAGACATGCCGGGTGCAGTATTGCCAAAAAATGACGATGGCAGCAGCTATTACAGTGATGAAGCCCTAAGTGACTTTAGATTATCATCTAAAAACCACATCGATATTCCTGTGACTATCGAAGGTAAAACTGTTCACTTGTTGGCTATGCACCCAACGCCACCCGTATTTGATGGCCCAGAAGACAGAAATGGTCGCAGAAATTATGATGAAATCCGCCTGTTCTCTGATTACGTCAGCGATGATGTGACTAAATCAAGCTACTTGATTGATGATAATGGCAAAGCGGGCGGCTTAGCCGTTGACGCTTCTTTTGTTATCGCCGGTGACTTAAACGCCGACGCTGTCGATGGTGACTCTTACCAGTTTGCTATTCGTCAGCTGCTGAGCCATTCACGGGTATCAACAGAAGCCGCAGTCGGTAACTATGTACCACAAAGTAAAGGCGCTGCGATATACCAAACAGATAAAGCGTTTTATGGCACCCCTGCTAATTGGACACAGTTGTTCCCACTGCGCCTTGACTACGTATTGCCATCGAGCGACTTGAAGCTTGTGGATAGCGGCGTGTACTGGGAAGACAAAGACAGTCCTCAACGTTATTTGTTTGAAAATAAAGACGGTGAGCAGGGTAAAACAGTCACTTCAGATCACAGACTTGTCTGGGTTGACCTTAAGCTTAAGTAAGCTCAGCCTAACAGTTAGCTTTTATACGCTAGCGATGTAAAGCTTAGCTATATCGCCAGTATGAATATTCATACTGGCATAAATCAAAACGCCCAGCAGGGCGTTTTTCAATTCTAATATAAATCAGTTTTAATATAAAAGTGCATTGATTCAGTAATGGTAACGACAGGCAATGATAGTGATAGCGGTATCATCAATGGCATAGACTAAGCGATTTGTATCATCAATACGCCGGGACCAGAAACCAGCCAAGTTTTCTTTGAGTGGTTCTGGTTTACCTATGCCCTCAAAAGGCGAGCGTCTTACATCATTGATAAGTTTATTAATTCGCTTTAAGGTTTTTTTATCTTGGGTTTGCCAATAGAGGTAATCATTCCAGGCTCCATCGGTCCATGATAATAGCCGACGGCTACTCATCAATGAGGTCTCGAGCCGTAGTTTGACCAGCGCGATATTGCTCAATAGAGCGCGCTAAGTGCTCAGCGTTCTTTGGTGAGCGGAGTAAATGTACCGTTTCCATTAAGCTGTTGTAGTAGTCTAAAGACATCACAACCGCATCTTCAGCATCTCTTCGGGTGATGATGGTTGTATTAGCATCATTAACTACGCTATCTAACACTGCCTTTAAGCCATTACGGGCTTCTGTAAAAGAGATGATCCTCATAGGAACCTCACATGTACCATAAGTCGTACAAGTATAGCGCAGTGTCGATACTTGTACAGTAAGTTGTACGTGAATAGATAAGCTTCTGCACTGAATATTAGAAGCGTAAGCACTTGAGTTAAGGTGCTTATACCAATCGTATTAATTATCTGGTCATTCAGCGGGAGTTCAAAGGGTATTAATCAAGGCGAAGGCTTGAAGGCATAGTGGTGCTATGTCAAAAGTCTTCAACGCAGAGAAATCCCCTTTGAAACCCGCCGCTCGGGAGCATCTCAAGCGTTCCACTTCATCGTTACATTAATTTGAAAGGGAATAACCCTTACTGCATTAATGCGCCTTGAATTGAAAAGCTTGAGGTGCTCTGATAGATCACATAATTAATGTGATTGGTATTATGCTTTTTTTATAGCGTTATAATCGCCAGCATGTCTTCGTTATCTTCATCCATGCCGATTTCAATAAAGCCAAAACTTGAGTAAAACCCTTTTGCCACCGGATTACTGGGGCTATAACAAATTTCAATTTCAGCAAGGTTTGCGAGGCTTTTTATTTCAGTTAGGGCTAAGCCTAATGCCGTGCGCCCAACGGACTGTTGCTGGTGGTTGTGATCAACCATAAATCGCCAAATGGATACTTTAGTGTTGGACTCTTGTACCCACATGAAAAAGCCAACGGGCTGCTCTTCTTTATAAATTGCTCTGGTTTCATAGCCATCATTGTAGTGAGACTCAACCAGTGACCACATATTGGTCGAAACATAGTCTTCTTGCTCTGTGGTGACCTCAAGATCGCACACAGCTTCATAGTTTTCTTTGCTGATTTGACGCAATGTTATTGGCATAACATTCCTTTGAGTGCTGGGTTAGCTGTAAATTAATTGACTATATCTGTGACGGTTGATACCAGCTGCCCCTTGCCTAGGCGGGTGTGCAGGCTGTCACCAACCTTGAGCTTGCTGGCATCTTCTATTACTTTGCCTTTAGCGTTACTGCTGATTGAATAGCCGCGACTTAATGTGGCTAAGGGGCTCATGGCTTCCAATTGGTGAGCTGACTGTTTTAATCGCTGTTCGGCGCTATAAAGGGTATCTTTAATGGCGTCATTAAAACGGCCACTGATATGGGTGAGCTCTTTGGCTGCAAGTTGCAGTTTGTGCTCGGGGGATTGGCGTTGCAGTTGGGCACTTAAGCGTTCTTGACGCAAGTGAAGCCGGCTTAGTTTATGTTTAAAGGCATTGTCTAAGCGCAGCTGATACTCATCAAATTGCTGCTCTAATTGTTGCAAGCGGCGTTTAGGATCTTGCTGCTCTAATCTGTGATGTAGGGCGGTGAAGCGCTTGTCTTGGCTTAAGTTATAATGGCGCATGCCTTGGGCTAAGCGGGATAACATTAGTGATAACTTCTGCGCTTTATTGCCTTTATCTTGAGACAATAACTCAGCGCCAGCAGAAGGCGTTGGCGCGCGTACATCGGCGACATAATCACTGATAGTGGTATCCACTTCATGGCCAACGGCGCTCACCACAGGCAGGGCTGAGTTATAAATGCTGTGGGCCAGCATTTCATTGTTAAAACACCATAGATCTTCCAGTGAACCGCCGCCTCGGGTCAGTAATAATACATCGACTTCTAAACGCTTATTGGCAAGCTCGATGGCACGGCAAATGTTATCACTGGCGCTGGTGCCTTGTACTTGGGTGGGGTAGACCACCACTTCGATGGAGGCATCTCGGCGCTGCAGTACGTGTAGTACATCCCGAAGCGCAGCGCCCGTAGCTGAGGTGATAATGCCGATGCGCTGAATATTTGATGGCAGTGCCCGCTTAGTTTCTGAGGCAAACAAACCTTCTGCGGCAAGTTTCATTTTTAGGGCTTCATACTCTTGGGCGAGAAGCCCGTCCCCTGCTGGCAGCATAGACTCCAGCAACAGCTGATAATCACCCCTGGGCTCATAAACGCTAATGGCCCCTTTGACTAACACTTGCTGGCCATTAACGGGCCTGAAGTTGACACCTTGATTGCGGCCCTTAAACATGGCACAGCGAATTTGCGAATGGGTGTCTTTTAGGGTCAAATACCAGTGGCCAGAGCTTGGGGATGAAAAATTTGAGATTTCGCCATTGAGCCAGATCTTGCCTATTTGCCCCTCGAGAATTTGCCGAACTTCGCCATTGAGCCGTGATACGGTATAAACATTGTTTTTAGCGGCTTTCATGGTTATTTCCTAGTTAAATCGGCTTTTTTACTATTTTCCATTTACCAAGTGCAGATTGCAAGGTATAATCCCGCCGCAATATTTCACCTCTAAATCCTACTCAACTGGGGAGATGTTGCAATGCTACGTTTACTAAAAGATGCGCTCACGTTTGATGATGTGTTGCTGGTTCCAGCTCACTCGACTGTCCTCCCGAATACTGCCGTTTTAAAAACCCGCCTAACCAATACCATAGAATTAAACATTCCCTTAGTGTCTGCTGCTATGGATACCGTTACTGAATCCCGTTTAGCAATTGCTATCGCTCAGGAAGGTGGTTTAGGTTTTATTCATAAAAACATGAGTATAGAACAGCAAGCCGCAGAAGTGCGTAAAGTAAAAAGCTACGAAGCTGGCATAGTTCAGCAGCCTGTTACTGTTACCCCTTCCACTACCCTTGCAGATTTAAGAGTGCTCACTGAGAAAAACGGCTTTGCCGGTTATCCCGTGGTGAATGATGCACACGAGCTTGTGGGGATTATCACAGGCCGCGATGTGCGCTTCGTTACCGATTGGAGCAAAACAGTCGATGACATGATGACGCCAAAAGCACGACTGGTGACGGTTGCTGAAGGCACTAAGCTTGATGAAGTGCAAAAACTTATGCACCTTAATCGCATCGAAAAAGTACTGGTTGTGGATGCAAAGTTCAAGCTTAAAGGCCTAATTACCGTTAAAGACTTCGAAAAAGCAGAGCGTAAGCCTAATGCTTGTAAAGATGAGTTAGGCCGTCTTCGTGTTGGCGCCGCGGTTGGCGCAGGTGCTGGCAATGAAGAGCGTGTTGATGCCTTAGTGAAAGCTGGCGTTGATGTGCTACTGATTGACTCTTCCCATGGCCATTCTGAAGGCGTGTTACAGCGCATTCGCGATACCCGCGCAAGATACCCAGAGTTACAAATTGTTGGCGGTAACGTCGCCACTGCTGAAGGCGCAATTGCCTTAGTGGAGGCGGGCGTGAATGCGGTTAAGGTCGGTATTGGTCCAGGCTCTATTTGTACAACCCGTATCGTTACAGGTGTTGGCGTACCGCAAATTACTGCTGTATCAGATGCCGCTGCTGCGGTTAAAGCCCTAGGCATTCCTGTGATCGCCGATGGCGGCATACGTTTTTCTGGCGATTTGGCCAAAGCCATTGCTGCAGGTGCTTCGTGCATCATGGCGGGCTCTATGTTTGCCGGTACCGATGAGGCGCCAGGGGAAACTGAACTGTATAAGGGCCGTGCTTATAAGTCTTATCGTGGCATGGGCTCTCTAGGTGCTATGAGCCAAGGCTCATCTGACCGATACTTCCAAACTGACAATGCGGCCGACAAGTTAGTGCCAGAAGGCATTGAAGGACGCGTACCTTACAAAGGCTTTATTAAAGAAATCATTCATCAGCACATGGGCGGTCTACGTTCATGCATGGGGCTCACAGGTTGCGCTACCATAGCTGAACTCAATGAAAAAGCGCAGTTTGTTAGAGTGACATCGGCGGGCATGGGTGAGTCCCACGTGCATGATGTGACCATCACCAAAGAAGCGCCGAATTACCGCTCAGGTTCATAGGTGTGTTAGGGCGATCTTAGGGTCGCCCTTTTCTTAGCTAATTTTTCGTTATTTGTTAATTATTTACTGCTGTTTAGTGGTTACTTTATTGAAGGTGAAGCATGAGCAATATTCATGAGCATAAGATACTGATCTTAGATTTTGGTTCGCAATATACCCAGTTAATCGCCCGCCGTATTCGTGAAATTGGCGTCTACTGTGAGCTTTGGGCTTGGGATGTGAGTGAAGCGCAAATTCGTGAATTTAATCCTCAAGGGATCATTCTTGCGGGCGGTCCTGAAAGCGTAACCGCCGAGAATTCACCGCGAGCACCAGAATACGTGTTTAGTGCAGGAGTTCCAGTGCTGGGGATTTGCTATGGCATGCAAACCATGTCTGAGCAACTTGGCGGCAAAGTGATCCAAGGCGTAGGCGAGGGCGAGTTTGGTTATGCCCAAGTTGAGATGTTACTTGAATCTGCGCTTTTTAAAGGCATTGAAGATGCTATCAGCCCAGCAGGTAAACCTTTGTTAGATGTGTGGATGAGCCATGGCGACAAGGTATCTGCTATTCCTGAAGGTTTTAAAGCTGTGGCTAAAACGGCGACTTGTCCATTTGCTGCCATGGCCAACGAAGAAAAACGCTTCTACGGGGTTCAATTCCACCCAGAGGTGACTCACACTCGCCAAGGCTTGCGCATGCTTGAGCATTTTGCGGTGAGCATTTGTGGTTGCAGCACTAATTGGAAGCCAAGCTCAATCATAGAAGATGCTATTGAGCGCATTAAAACCCAAGTGGGTGATGATGAAGTGATCTTAGGTTTGTCTGGCGGCGTGGACTCTTCTGTCGTGGCCATGCTATTGCACCGCGCCATTGGCAAAAAACTCACCTGTGTGTTCGTTGATAACGGGTTACTGCGCTTGAACGAAGCCGAGCAAGTGCTAGAAATGTTTGGCGATCATTTTGGGCTCAACATTGTCCACGTGGATGCGGAAAATCGTTTCCTTGACGCCATGGCTGGCGAGGCCGAACCTGAAGCTAAACGTAAAATCATTGGCCGAGTGTTTGTGGAAATCTTCGATGAAGAATCTAAGAAATGCGCTAACGCTAAATGGCTTGCCCAAGGCACTATTTACCCAGACGTGATTGAATCTGCGGGCAGCGCTACAGGTAAAGCCCATGTGATTAAATCTCACCACAATGTGGGCGGTTTGCCTGATGACATGGAAATGGGCTTAGTTGAGCCACTGCGTGAGTTGTTTAAAGATGAAGTACGTAAAATCGGCCTAGAGCTTGGCCTGCCTTACAATATGCTCTATCGTCACCCGTTCCCAGGACCAGGTCTTGGTGTGCGGGTATTAGGTGAAGTGAAAAAAGAGTATTGTGATTTACTGCGCCGCGCTGATGCTATTTTTATCGAAGAGCTGCACAGTGCTGATTTGTATAATAAAGTCAGCCAAGCCTTCACGGTATTTTTACCTGTACGCTCAGTTGGTGTTATGGGCGATGGCCGCAAATACGACTGGGTGGTGTCACTGCGCGCCGTTGAAACCATAGATTTTATGACAGCCCATTGGGCGCATTTGCCTTATGACTTCTTAGGCCGAGTGTCTAATCGTATCATCAACGAAGTCGATGGTATTTCCCGAGTAGTGTATGATATCTCCGGTAAGCCACCTGCGACCATTGAGTGGGAATAATCCCCGTTGAGTTGTTAAAAAAGGCGCTAAGGCGCCTTTTTTGTTGGCACTTTAATGCGGTTACTGAATGTTATGACGAAATGTTAACTCAATTATGTTAACTCTGTACTGAGAAAAAGATATCAACCAAATGAATGATGAACTCACCGCTGCCGAGCAACTTATGCAGGAACGGCAAGCCGCGCAATTAGCGCAAGATGAACATTGGATGAAGATGGCGATAAGTCTGGCTGCAGACGCTGAACTTAAAGGCGAAGTGCCCGTTGGCGCTGTGCTAGTGAAAGATAATCAAGTGATTGCGACGGGCTTTAATCTCAGCATCAGTGAGCATGATTGCAGTGCCCATGCGGAAATGGCCTGTATTCGCACTGCAGGGAAGTTGATTGAAAACTATCGCTTACTGGATACCACCTTATACGTCACCTTAGAGCCTTGTCCTATGTGCGCTGGCGCTATGGTACATGCAAGAATTGCAAGATTAGTGTTTGGCGCCAAAGATCTTAAAACGGGCGCCGCTGGCAGTGTAATGGATCTGCTGCAGCATCCTGCGTTGAACCATCAGTTGGAAATAACTAGTGGCGTGTTAGCTGAGCCATGTGCGGCACAGCTAAGTGCGTTTTTTAAACGCCGTAGGGCAGAGAAAAAAGCCCTAAAGCTGCTTAGCTAGTTTGATCTGACAAGTTAAACGAGAAATAAGTTTTTTGTCTGTTAAGCAAACGACGCTTGCGCACTTTCATCATGGTGCGGCGCCGGGCGATGTTGGCATTAAGCATTTTTCTTCTCACAAGAGCACTCCATGGTTGTTATATTGGTTATCAAGCGCCAGTGAGTGTGCTCAAGAGCGCTATTTTAGGTAGAGCATACAGGGTTTAGGCTAAGTTACCAGAATTTAGATTAGCCCTGGCGGAATTGCCCTATAGCATGCTGGAATTTGTGTCGACTGGGGCATGAGATAACGTTTTAATTAAGAACGGCCTGCGCCTAATACAGGCTTAGGCGCAGCATTCACTTTGTTGTCATCGACCGCTGATTGCTTTACCTCAATTTTGTCGGCGAGAATTTCATTTGGCCCATCAATCACTTCCATTGTTTTAGTTTGATTATCGACCCAAACTAAGGTGTCATAATAGCGGCGTATGCTGTCTACATAATGCACCGCTTGGCTGCCTCTGGCGTAGCCATAGCGTGTCTGTTTGTAGTATTTCTTTTGTTGTAACAGCGGCAAAACTTTTTTCACATCACGCCAAGCATTTGGATCCATGTCCATGCTTTGGGCTAATTTACGTGCATCTTCAACATGGCCCATGCCTATGTTGTATGCGGCTAAGGCAAACCAAATTCGCTGACTATCGGTAATCGACTCTGGCAACCTGTCTATCATATCTTTCAGATACATAGCGCCGCCTCGAATGCTTTGCTCTGCATCGGTTCTGTCATTAACGCCCACATAATTCGCGGTTGGTTGAGTTAGCATCATCATGCCTCTCACCCCTGTTCTTGAGCGAGCATTAGGATTCCAATGGGATTCTTGATAACTGGCGGCTGCTAGCTTGCGCCAATCTAGCTCGCCAGAGTAGGTTTCAAATAAACTGCGATAAGCTGGCAGTACGTTGTCTATGGCGCGAATAAAGGCGCGGGTGTCTACATAGTCAAAACGTTTAACGTGACCGAAATATTTTTCATTTAAGTGCTCTAACGTCCCAGCTCGTTGCTCTTTGTGCCAAAAAGCTAATAGCTGACTCATCAGTTTGTCACTGTTTTTAGGTGGCAATAACCACACAACTTCAACTTTCTCTTCCAAAATCATTCCCGCTCTAAGTTCTGGCAAGAATCTTTGGTTAATCAATAAGCTGTTGGAGTCAGAAATGGTGTAGTTAAGCTCGCCTTTAGCGATTAGGGCAAACAACTCCTCGTTGTCTTTATCATTCACTTGGTTCCATAGCAGCTCTGGATAGTCTTTTTGCAGCTGGGTTAAAGTATTAACCGACGATGAATTGGACATCACGGTGATTTCACCGCTTAAGGTGCCAATGTCTTTAGGTTCTGGGGTGCCTTCACGGTAAACCAGGACTTGATTGACCTTGTAGAGGGTTGGCCCCATTTTAAATTGCTCACCACGTCCTGGCGTGCTGGCAATGCCAGCGGCAATAATATCGATCCCCCCCTCTTTGAGGGCGTTAAAGAGTTGTTTGCGGTTGGTAAACGGAACCATTTCTAAGGACACGCCAAGGTAATCGGCAAAGCGATTGGCCATTTCGTAGTCAAAGCCCGTTTCACCTTGGGCATTGTTGGCATAGATCTGTGGTCCGTATAAGGTGCCTACCTTTAATACAGTTCGCTTTTGGGCTTGTGGGCTCAGTTCGACCGGTTCAGTTTGAACAGGCTGACAGCCAGACAATAAAAAGCCCAATAAAATGACATATAAGTATTTAATCATATTGTTTAATAAGTTAGTAAATCTCTGTGTCGCGAAAAGGCCGAAATATCATGCCCGCTTGAGTCAAATTTGTAGGGGATATGGGTATAATTGGTGCTCACTTTAGCAGGAGTTTACGCAAACGCCTAGTTATGATTGAAAAGTGAACGCTTTGTGTAATTTAATTACTGATTAAGAGCTTTGTGGCTGGCTTCTTTAGTGGATTGATTTGATATTCAGGAAACACTGTTTTTACCTATGACAGCGGGTGATTTGTCCTAGTTGATTCCTTATAATAGCGCCAATTCTGACCCTTCAAGTAAAAAATAATAAGGTGAATTGACGTGATGGAGATCATTCGCGGAGCCCCGGCACTCTCAGCTTTTCGTGTGCAACAACTGATGAAAGCCTGCGATGCAGCGGCGATACCAGTAAGGCAAATCTATGCTGAATTTATACATTTTGCCCATTTAACCAACGCACTTAATGATACACAAACCCTTCAACTAGCAAGCATTCTCACCTACGGTCCCGCTATCGAGGCCCATACGCCCCAAGGCAAGCTTTACTTAGTCACACCTCGTCCTGGCACTATCTCTCCTTGGTCATCGAAAGCGACTAACATTGCTCATAATTGTGGTTTAACTCAGATTAAACGTCTTGAGCGCGGCATAGCTTATTATGTAGAGGCCGATACTCTGGATGCCAGCCAGCAAAAGGCGTTGCAAGCTCTGCTTTATGATCGCATGGTGGAAGTTATTTTCGATGATATGGCAGCTGCTGAAGCCTTATTTCATCGCACTGAACCTAAGGCGCTTGCAAGCGTTAATGTTTTAAGTGAAGGACGTCGAGCGCTGGAAGTGGCTAATAGCCGTTTAGGCCTTGCCTTAGCTGAAGATGAAATTGATTACTTAGTGGATAACTTTGTCCGCCTTAAGCGTAATCCCAATGACATTGAATTGATGATGTTTGCTCAAGCCAACTCTGAACATTGCCGTCATAAAATATTTAATGCCGACTGGACTATCGATGGTGTGGTGCAGGACAAATCATTATTTAAGATGATTAAAAACACCTATGCCGTCACGCCTGATTACGTGTTATCTGCTTATAAAGATAACGCCGCGGTAATGACAGGCTCAGTGGCTGGACGTTTCTTCCCCGATGAAACCGGAGTGTACGGCTACCATGTTGAGCCATGTCATATTCTAATGAAGGTAGAAACCCACAACCACCCTACCGCCATTAGCCCTTATTCGGGCGCCGCGACAGGTTCTGGCGGTGAAATTCGCGATGAAGGTGCAACAGGGCGCGGCTCTAAGCCCAAAGCCGGTTTAGTGGGCTTTAGCGTATCAAATTTGAATATCCCAGGGTTTATTCAACCATGGGAAGCCCAGTACGGCAAACCTGAACGCATAGTCACGCCTCTTGAAATCATGCTCGAAGGTCCACTAGGCGGCGCAGCGTTTAACAACGAGTTTGGCCGTCCTGCGTTAGTCGGATATTTCCGTACCTATGAGCAAGAGGTCAGCAGCCACAATGGCGTTGAAGTGCGCGGCTACCATAAGCCCATCATGCTGGCTGGTGGTCTAGGTAATATCCGTGAAGATCATGTGCAAAAGGGCGAGATCACCGTTGGCGCTAAGCTGATTGTGCTTGGCGGCCCTGCGATGAACATAGGTTTGGGCGGCGGCGCTGCGTCTTCGATGACGTCAGGTCAATCCAGTGAAGACTTAGACTTTGCCTCAGTGCAGCGGGAAAACCCAGAAATGGAGCGCCGCTGTCAGGAAGTTATCGACAGATGTTGGCAGCTCGGTGATGACAACCCCATTCAGTTTATTCATGACGTGGGTGCAGGCGGGTTATCCAATGCCTTCCCAGAACTTGTTAATGATGCCGACCGGGGCGGGCACTTTAATTTGCGCAATGTCCCTTCAGATGAACCAGGCATGAGCCCACTTGAAATTTGGTGTAATGAATCTCAAGAGCGTTACGTGCTTTCGGTGGCTCCTGAAAACCTGGTGCAATTTGAGCAAATTTGTCTGCGTGAACGGGCGCCATTTGCTGTTGTGGGTGAAGCCACCAGTGAGCAGCACTTAACCTTGGCCGACAGTCACTTTAATAATAAGCCTATTGATTTACCCCTTGAAGTTTTATTGGGTAAAGCGCCTAAGATGAGCCGCGATGTGGTGTCGAAAAAGGCGCAGTCTCCTGCGCTTGATGAATCACAAATCACTGTGGATGAGGCGGTCACTCGCATATTGAGTCTGCCTACGGTTGCTGATAAGTCGTTTCTTATCACCATTGGCGATCGCAGCGTCACAGGCCTTGTGAATCGTGACCAAATGGTCGGCCCTTGGCAGGTACCTGTGGCAGATTGCGCCGTTACAGCTGCAAGTTTTGATACCTATGCCGGTGAAGCCATGTCTATTGGTGAGCGTACGCCGCTGGCGTTACTGGACTTTGGCGCTTCAGCCCGCATGGCGGTGGCCGAATCCATCATGAATATCGCTGGCACGGATATTGGTTCATTTAAGCGGATTAAGCTTTCTGCTAACTGGATGTCAGCTGCAGGGCACCCAGGTGAAGACGCAGGCCTTTATGAAGCAGTAAAAGCCGTGGGTGAAGAATTATGCCCACAGCTTGAAATCACCATTCCGGTGGGCAAAGACTCAATGTCGATGAAAACGGCCTGGGAAGACAACGGCGTGCAAAAGTCGGTGACTTCGCCTATGTCGTTGGTGATCACCGCCTTTGGTGTGGTGCAAGACATTCGCAATACTGTTACCCCTGAGCTTCGAAGTGATAAAGGCGACACTGCACTCTTGTTGCTTGATTTAAGCCATGGCAAAACCCGTTTAGGTGGCTCTTGCCTCGCCCAAGTGTTTTCAAGCTTAGGAGATGTGGCGCCAGATCTTGATGACAGCGCTAGCCTTAAAGGCTTCTTTGAAGTCATGCAGCTGTTAGTGGCGAAGCAGTCGATAATCGCGTATCACGACAGAAGTGATGGCGGTTTATTCACGACAGTGACTGAGATGGCATTTGCCGGTAACACTGGGGTTGAAATTGATTTGAGCGCGCTTCAGGGCTCAGATCTTGCCAGACTCTTTAATGAGGAACTCGGTGCCGTTATCCAAGTGAGTCAAGCGCAAGCTGAAGCTATCACGGCGCAATTTATTGCCGCAGGCATTGCTTGTCATACTATTGGCGGCTTAACTGAGCACAATAAACTGGTTGTTAAAGATGGCTCACGGGTGGTGTTCCAGCAGCAGCGAAGCGAGCTTCGCCGCCTTTGGTCGCAAACCAGCTATAAGATGCAGGCATTAAGGGATAACCCAGAGTGCGCCTTGGAAGAATTTAGCCTCAAGCAAAGTGAAACTGACCCGGGTTTAACCGTTAAGCTTAATTTTGACCCAAGCCAAGATGTGGCCGCGCCTTATATTCTTAAAGGCATTGCACCTAAGATGGCGATTTTACGTGAACAAGGGGTTAACTCCCACGTTGAAATGGCAGCCGCCTTTGACAGAGCAGGCTTTGAAAGTCGCGATGTTCACATGTCAGATATTTTATCTGGCCGCATCAGCCTCGAAGAGTTCCAAGGATTAGTGGCCTGTGGCGGCTTCTCCTACGGTGACGTATTGGGCGCTGGGGAAGGTTGGGCGAAATCCATTTTGTTTAACCAAAGAGCCAGGGATGAGTTTTCGCGCTTTTTTGAACGTGATGCCAGCTTCGCCTTAGGGGTCTGTAATGGTTGTCAGATGTTATCTAACCTTAAGGACATTATTCCAGGCAGCGAACATTGGCCACGATTCGTGCGTAACCGCTCCGAGCGTTTTGAAGCAAGATTAAGCTTAGTGGAAGTGCAGCAAAGCCCCTCGCTGTTTTTTGAGGGAATGGCGGGGTCAAGAATGCCCATTGCCGTGTCTCATGGTGAAGGTTTGGCCGAGTTTGCCTCAACGCAGGCGATGATGAGCGCTGAAAACTCAGGCACTGTGGCGCTACGTTATGTGACGGGTAGCGGTGAAATTGCGACTCAATATCCACAAAACCCTAACGGTTCACCCAGCGGTTTGTCCGGCATCTGTAGCACAGATGGCAAAGTGACTATTATGATGCCTCATCCTGAGCGAGTGTTCCGCACTGTAGCCAACTCTTGGCACCCAGATAACTGGGGGGAAGACAGTCCTTGGATGCGCATGTTCCGCAATGCGCGGGTCAAGTTAGGTTGATTCGCAGATAAAAGAAGATGATTGAAGAGGAGACTGAGGTCTCCTCTTTTTTGTAAGTTATATGCAAGAGAAAAGGTGATCAAAGTCGATAAATACGTGCAATTAGTTAGACTTGAATTGATCTAAATCAATTTAGGGGGATAATGACGCAGTTGAATAACCTATTTTTTCATTTTTCATGAAATTAGGGTTGTTACTAATTCCAAGTCCCCCATTCGCATTTGCTATGCGCTTAGTTTCATGGCATCTGGTTGTACTGCGTAAGGAGTAAGTTATGATTATCCAAGAGGTGGTAGAACTGTCACGGCTACAGTTCGCCTTAACCGCCATGTACCACTTTTTATTTGTCCCACTTACCTTAGGTTTGGCGTTTATCCTTGCGATTATGGAATCACTCTATGTGATGACTGGTAATCAAATTTATAAGGATATGACTAAATTTTGGGGCAAGTTATTTGGTATTAACTTCGCCATGGGTGTGGCCACAGGTCTTGCGATGGAGTTTCAGTTTGGCACTAATTGGTCTTATTATTCTCATTATGTCGGCGATATCTTTGGTGCGCCGCTAGCTATTGAAGCTTTGATGGCCTTCTTCTTGGAATCCACTTTGGTGGGGATGTTCTTCTTCGGTTGGGACAGATTCAGTAAAGGCCAGCATTTAGCCATTACTTGGCTGGTGGCTTTAGGCTCAAACATGTCGGCGTTGTGGATTTTAATCGCCAATGGTTGGATGCAAAATCCGGTTGGCGCCGTGTTTAACTATGAAACCATGCGTATGGAAATGACTAGCTTTGCTGAGGTGGTGTTTAACCCTGTGGCACAGGTGAAGTTTGTCCACACTGTGGCATCAGGCTATGTGGCAGGCGCCATGTTTGTCTTGTCCATCAGTGCTTATTACATTCTTAAAAAGCGCGATTTGGCATTCGCTAGACGCTCTTTTGCCATAGCGGCAAGTTTTGGCATGGCATCCATCTTGTCTGTTATCGTGCTTGGGGATGAATCAGGTTACGAAGTAGGCGAAGTGCAAAGGGTTAAGCTTGCTGCCATTGAAGCTGAGTGGCACACAGAGCCTGCGCCTGCCTCTTTTACTTTAGTGGGGCTACCAAATCAAGAGACGATGCACACAGATTACGCCATTAAAATTCCTTATATGATGGGCATTATTGCCACTCGTTCTTTAGATGAGCAAGTGACAGGGATAAGGGATCTTATTGATAATCATAAAGTGCGTATTCGCCAAGGTATTCAAGCTTATGCATTGCTAGAACGGCTTAAATCCGGCGACAAGAGCCCAGAAGTTGAAGCTGAGTTTGATGCATTAAAAGTCGATCTTGGCTATGGCTTATTGCTAAAGCCTTATACCGACAAAGTGGTCGATGCCAGCGAGGCGCAAATTCATGCTGCAGCCTTAGATTCAATTCCAAGCGTAGCGCCCATGTTCTGGAGTTTTAGATTCATGGTTGGCGCTGGGGTTATTATGTTATTGGTGTTTGCCGCCGCATTTTGGCAGAGCACTCGCCATAAGATTGCCGAGAAAAAGTGGGTGCTACGCGCTGCACTTTACAGCTTACCTTTGCCTTGGATTGCCATTGAATGTGGTTGGTTTGTATCTGAGTTTGGTCGTCAGCCATGGACCATCTCTGAGGTCTTGCCTACTTATATGTCAGCATCGAGCCTGACGGCGGCAGATCTCTGGTTTAGCATTATTTCAATTACTATTTTCTACGCTATCTTGCTAGTGATTGAGCTGTTTTTAATGTTCAAATTTGTCCGTCAAGGGCCAAGCAGCCTTAAAACAGGCCGTTATCATTTTGAACAAAAGGAGTCCGCTAATGTTTGATTATGAAACCGTGAGATTTGTTTGGTGGGCCTTAATTGGGGTACTGCTCATCGGCTTTACTGTTACCGACGGCTTCGACATGGGGGTTGGGGCTTTATTGCCTATTATCGGTAAAGATGACACAGAGCGCCGTATCATGATCAACTCCATCGCGCCCCACTGGGATGGTAATCAGGTGTGGTTAGTGACGGCCGCTGGCGCATTATTTGCGGCTTGGCCTATGGTTTATGCGGTGGCGTTCTCGGGCTTTTATGTGGCCATGATGCTGGTATTGTTTGCATTATTCCTGCGTCCAGTGGGCTTTGATTACCGCTCTAAAATCGCTGATCCAAGATGGCGTAAAAGCTGGGATAGAGCCATTTTTGTTGGCAGCACAGTGCCGCCTTTTGTTATTGGGGTCGCTTTTGGTAATTTGCTTCAAGGCGTACCGTTCGATTTCGATCAATACCTGCGCGCGACTTACCATGGCGGCTTTTTCGGTTTATTGAATCCTTTAGGCATATTGTCGGGTTTATTAGCCGTGTCCATGATAGTGATGCAGGGCAGTGCTTGGCTGCAAATGAAAACCCAAGGCGAATTAAGAGTGAGGGCAAGCCGCAGTGCAATTTGGAGCGCATGTGTGTTACTCATCTTGTTTGGCGCGGCTGGTTTATGGGTTGCCTTTGGCTTAGAAGGCTATCAAGTGGTGAGCACGCTGTCTCATTCAGGTCCATCGAACCCAACAACCAAAGAAGTGGCGCTGGTAACCGGTGCTTGGCTTGGGAATTATCAGTTGTATCCATGGACGATAGCACTGCCTGTTATTGGACTAGGCATGCCACTTTTTGTGATTATTGCCAGTTATTTTAGTCGTTGTGGCTGGGCATTCTTCGCCAGTTCATTAACACAAGCTGGGATTATCCTCACCTTTGGCGCGGCATTATTCCCTTTTATTATGCCTTCATCCTTGGCGCCAAACATGAGCTTAACCCTATGGGATGCAACGGCCAGCAAGATGTCACTCACAGTAATGACTGTGGTTGCTATGATATTTATTCCGCTGATATTGAGCTATACCTTGTGGACTTATTTTAAGATGCGCGGCCGCTTAAGCCGTGAATTTATTGATAACAACAGCACTTCACTCTATTGAGTTGTGTTCATAACATTGAAATGAAGCAAGGAGTTATGATGTGGTATTTTGCGTGGATCTTAGGGGTGTTGCTAGCCTGCTCATTCGGGATTATTAATGCCCTGTGGCTTGAGAATACAGAGAATCTAGACCGTATCGCCGACGACAGCGAAGGTTAGCATTCACTCTTGAGCTGTTAGCACAAGCTCTTAGTACAATAAGTAGTGCAATATAATCAAAGCTAGTTGTCGCGCTTAGAATAAAAAGCCCCGCTCAGTGAGCGGGGCTTTTTAATTGCTAGAGCTTCTAGTGAATCTTCAATTGAAGCTTTAGCTAAGCGCCCAACTGAACATCAACAATCGATTTTTAGGCTAAATGTGGTTGCAGCAGTTGGGCTGTTCGTCTGTTCTTCATGATCAATAAATACATGGTGGGCACCCAAATAAGTGACAGCAATGTTGTTAGCAAGGTGCCGCCTGCGATAGCGATTGCAAAAGGAGGCCAGAAGCCGCCGCCAGCGATAATTAATGGCAGGAAACCACCAATGGTAGTAATTGTGGTTGAACCTATGTGGCGGCCGCAACTATTAACCGTCGCGACAATTAAGTTCACATTCCCAGCCCTTGCTTGAGGCAAGTCTTCAAGTTCTGCCAAGATGACAATGGCGGCGTTAATGGCGAGCCCCATTAAGCCTAAGAGACCAATAATCACTGTAAAACCAAATGGATAGCCGAAAACGTAAACCGCCAGTAATCCAAGCCCTGCTGACTGTAAAGCGCTGAGCAAAATGATTGCTGTGAGCCTAAATGAGTTAAATGACAGCACCACAGTTGCCAGCAGTAAGGTTATCACTACCACCACGTTGGAGAGTAAGTTCCCCACGGCTTCGTTGCGCTTAGCGCTCTCGCCGCCCACTTCGATATGATATCCCGCTGGAATAACCATCTTATCTATCTTAGCTTTTACATCATTAAGCACTTGAGCTGGCAGTACGCCACTGGTGATGTAGGCTTCAATGGTGTTAACCCGCTGGCCGTTACGTCTAGGAATATCACCGCGACTGACATTAATTTCATTATAAGATAACGCCGAAAGTGGAATGCCTGAGCCTGACGCTGACACTAAGTTTATTTCACCTAAACGTGTGGCCTGCTCACGGCTGCTGTCGCCTAAGCGCACTCGAATGGGCAGAGATTCTGTCTGCTCGAGTATGCTGCCGCCAATAATGCCTGTGGTGGCCATTTGCACTTGGTTGGCAATGTCACTTAAGCTTAAGCCGCTGATGAGGCCGGCATCTTCATTGACTTGTAGCAGCACTTTTGGTGCACCTGTACTTAAGGTTGCGCGGGTATGCAGCACATCAGGGGTAACATTAAGTAGGCCACGTATTTCATCGCCGATGTCTTTTAAGGTATCAAGTGATGGACCGTAAACCCTGAGCTCAACAGGGGCATTAAAAGGCGGGCCTTGCTCGAGTTTTCGCACCAATATTTGGGCTTGGGGATAGTCCTTATCTAAGGTTTGCTGCAATGACAAAATTAATTGATTCGCAGCATGGAAATCACTGACTTTCACCATGGCCTGCGCATAGTTACTTGAGCCTTGCTGGCGCTGAATTAAATTGTAATAGAATGACGGCGCATTACCGCCGACAACCCAAGTCACAGCGGTAATATCCTCAATGGCTTGCAGCTGTGCATCCACTTTTTTCACTTGGGCTAAGGTGTTCTCTAGACTGACTTGAGAAGCCAAATACATTTCGATTTGAAACATATCCCTATCCGAAGGTGGAAAAAATTGCTCTGTCATTTTCCCAGCGGCAATAAAGCCAAGCACTGGCATGATACCAATCACCACAGCAGCCATCAGCGGGCGTTTGAGGGCAATGGCAAGGCTTGCCTTGAATGCACGACTAAGTTTTGGAAATGCCATGCCTTGTTGATACCAAAGTGAAGATTTTCCTTCAATGCTAAAACGACCTGCAAGGCCTGCAATCAAGGTGTGAGAAATAATGTAAGAGCCTAGTAAGGCAAACATCACTGAAATGGCTATCCCGCCAACAAACTCACCCGCGGCGCCGGGCATCAGCACGATAGGGGCAAAGGCCAGCATGGTGGTAATGGTCGAGCCACCCAAGGGGAGCCACAGGTGTTTTAAGGTTTTGGTTACCGCATCTAGCTTACTCATACCTTCTTGGCGGCGCTGAGCAATAGCATCGACGATAACAATGGCGTTATCCACCATGATCCCAAGGGCAACCACAAGACCTGTAACTGACATTTGATGGATAGGCAGACCAGTGTATTTCATGCAAGCTAGGGTGAACAGCGCTGTTAACGGCAAAGATAGCGCGACGATAAGCGCATTTCTAAGGCCTAAGGTCAACATGAGTACTAATAGAATAATCACAAAGCCTTGCAACAGATTAATGACTAAATCACCTAAGCGCTGGCTGGTGTAACCTTGTTGATCAAACAACCATTGTATTTCAATGTTAGCGGGCAGGTTAACTTCAAACTCTTCAATGCTGTGATTGACTTCAAGCTGCCATTTATCAACGCGGTTATTGTTCAGCATTCTTGCAGCCACCAATACCCCTTGTTGGCTGTCGATTAAGGCTATGGTACTGGCTGGGGTTTTACTCTGGCGGCTGATAGTGGCAACGTCGCCAAGGCGAATGATTTGCCCTAAGTCATCCACTTTTAGGGGAACTTGGCGAATTCGAGTTTGTGAGTCAAGCTCGCCTGAGACTTCCACGAAGGCTTTAAACTGGCTGTTGTGCAGCTCGCCTGCTGAAATTTTACTGTCAGCCTGAGTGAGAATTTTTGCTATCCCTGCTGGGGTTAATTTAAGCTGACTTATTTTGTTACCGTCAAGCTCAACTAAAATTTCTTCCTCTGGCGCGCCGTACAATTTGACGAAATCTGTACCATTGAGCACCCGTAACCGGCTTTGTAATTCTTTGGCGTAGCGGTTGAGGATATCCGGGCGAATTTCGCTGTCATCTTTCCACACTAGCCCTAAAATAGCCGTGTTTGCAAAACCTGTTTGGTCGTCCAATATGCTGTTTTGCGCTTGGGCTGGCAGAGCGTTTTTAGCATCATTGATAAGATCTCTCGCCCGAGACCATACCGGCGCGGTTTCAGTCACTACATCTTTTAATTCAAGTTGGATAACTGAAATGCCCGCTCTTGAAGTCGATTGTACTAGCTTCACTTCTTCTAGGCGGCGCAGTTGATTTTCCAGCACTTCGGTGACTAAGGCTTCTACACGCTCAGAAGATGCGCCTGGGTACAAGGTGACAACCGATGAGAATCGATTGGTAAGGTGTGGGTCTTCAGTGCGCGGCAAGCTTGATATTGCCCCCAAGCCCGCAACGATTAATAAGGCGATAAACAGGCTGGCTAGGCGGCCATTTTCAACAAAAGCTTTAATCATAATGATCTTGCCACCTCAGCATCTGCAGGGATAACACGCTGCCCAACAACCAATTTATGCAGTCCTTGGGTGATGATGGTGTCGCCGTTTTTTATTGCGCCCTTGATATAGGCTTGTTGCTCATTGGTGTAGATGATTTCGACATCGCGGCGCTGTATTTCACTGTTATCTTGCTCATCGTTCACTAAGGTGTAGACATTCCATAGCCCACGCACGCCATCGGTTAATGCCTCAATAGGTACCCAGAAGCCTTCTGCGCTAATCTGCTGTTGTAACGCAAGGTAGGCAATTTCACCATTAATGGTGTTGGCATCTTTTGGCAAGCTTATCCGCAGCTGGACAGTGCGACTGACAGGATTTACCTCAGCGCTTATACCGGCTATTTGGCCTTGATAATGCTGCTTAGCCACTGTGATGTCCACGATTTGACCATTCACAAGATCTTGCGCTACATCTATCGGTACGCCAATGTACGCTAACTGCTGTCCATGGCCAATTAAGGTAAAGACTGGGCTACCTAAGGCGATAACTTCGCCTAGGTTATGGTGTTTTTGGCTGATTTTCCCTGAAAAAGGTGCAAGCAGGGTTGATTTATCAAGTTTTAAATTAGTGGCATGCAATGAGGCTTGAAGGCGCTGCTGATTGGCCAGAAGGCTGGCCACTTGCTGCTCGGTTTCATCGAGCTGCTGCTCAGAAACGTAATTTTTTTGCTTAAGCTTAATGGTGCGCTTAAGGTTACTTTGGGCCAATTTGATGTCGGCCTCAACTTGTTTCAAGCTGGCACTCAGCTGAGCAAACTCCGCTTGGAGTAACGCGGTATCTAAGGCGGCAAGTTTTTGCCCCTTGGTGACAGTGTCGCCGCTGTCGACGTTAATCTGGTTAAGTTTACCTGCTAATTCAAAACCCACACCTGTGGTATTGGCTGAACGTATCGTGCCGCTATAAGTTTGATTGTGTGGATAGCTATCTGTTAGGGTCAGTTTCTGAGTTATTACCGTTTGATAACTGACTTTATCGCTATGCTCAGTGACTTCAGAGCCGCAGGCGCTTAACAATCCAAGGGTGGTTAAGCCAACAACAAGCTTTAGCGTAAATCTAAGGGTGTCCATGATGCAGGTTTCCTATAAAATATCGGTACTCAATGGTGCAACAGCCAAATGAATTCATCATGGCGGCGTGTATATGCGCTAATGTTAAATTAGACTACCCAGTCTATTTCGTAGGAACTAGACTGTCCAGTCTATTTCATGCTTTAATTAAATACTTTGGTGCACAATGAGTCAAATTTTCACCACAGTACTGACATATAGTGAAGTTAAGATGATAAATGAGCAGCAAAAAACCAAAAGCCGAAGTGAAATTAAGCGTGAGCAGATCTTGCACTCCGCGATTGAGCTATTTTGCGTTCAGGGTTTTCCTAACACTAGTATGGATGAGGTGGCTAAATTAGCTGGCGTGTCTAAACAGACTGTCTATGCTCATTTTGGTTCTAAGGATGATTTATTTGTTGCTGCAATTGAGTCCCGTTGTATTGCTCACCAGCTGACGGGAAATTTGCTCTTGGATCCCTTATTTCCCGAAGTCTCGATTAGACGTTTTGCGCAACAATTTGGTGAGATGATTGTTAGCCATGAAACTACGGCAGTGTTTAAAACCTGTGTCGCCCAAGCTGAAAGTCACCCTGAGTTGCCAAGATTATTTTTTAATGCGGGCCCTAAGCATGTTTTGGGCTTATTAAGCGGCTTTTTAGAAGTATTGGATAAACAAGGGGTTTACCATTTCCCTAAGCCTCATGACAGTGGGGTTCGTTTGTGCTTGATGCTTTTTGGTGAACTTAAACTAAGGTTAGAGCTTGGTTTGGATGTTGAAGATTTACGTTTAACTCGTGAAAATTATATTGAAGAGACAGCGCAGATGTTTTTACGTGCTCACAGAATTTAATGACTAAGAATTTAATAACTAAAGGATGAGATAGAATGGCAAATATTGAGCGTCATAGACTAACCAAGGTGTTATGCACCAGCATAGTGCTTAGCGTCAGCACATTTATGTCTACCAATTTACTTGGCGCTCAGAACTCTGATGATGGTAAACCTGAAACTGGCTTCAAGCTTAACCTTTCAGGTATTCATCAAGGGGATAGCGAGCTTGATGACTCAGGTTCGAATAGGGTTGCTGAGCTGCAGAAAAATACTTGGGCGTTAGATTTGTCGGCACGTATGCCTATTAATCGTCAATGGTCCATCGGCAGTAGTATTAAATATGAAAACCAAGAATTCGACTGGACAAGGTTAAGCTCAGGGCTAGTGGCAACGAATTTTTTTGATAATGACATCGCCCCGTGGCAATCGGTTAAGCAGTATTCTGCATCGGTATCATTAAACTATCGCCCTAGCGATCGCTGGATGCTGTTGTTATCCCCGCAAATCAAATACGCCTACGCTGACACCAGCCGTGCAAGTGATGCGCAAAGTTATGGGGCGGTCTTTTCAGCGATGCGGCGCTTTTCTGCTGGCAATGTCTTGGGGCTTGGGCTGATTTACCTAAACGATTTAAATGAAGCAAAAACAGTGCCTTATTTAGCCGTTCGTTGGCAACTTAGCGATAACTGGTTATTAAGCAATCCTTTTAAGCCAGGCTTCAGTGGTCCTGCTGGTTTAGAGCTGAGTTACCGCTTTTCACCTAGCCTTGATGTTGGTTTTGGGGCGAGTGCACGAAGGGAGCGTTTTGCTGTTGGCGCCGCAACGGGAGACAATGAGCAGAGTATTGAGATACAAGAGTGGTTAGGTTTTACTAGAATCAGTTGGCAAGTGGATCCTATGGTGGAAGTATCAGCCTATGGCGGTTATTTTTTCAATGGTGAAATGGAATCATCAATCAATGACAGTCGTTATGATCTTGCCGGACAATTAGCCACAGGAATTAATGTGTCACTGAGCTTTTAATCACTATTTAACGTAACGAGTCATGGCTTGCATGACTCGTTATACATCAGTTTAATCTATCCCTAGCATGGCATCTTTTAGTGACGCTTGAGCGGGTTCATCCCCGAGCCAAATAGCAATTAATGCGCGGCGAAATGCTTCATCTTGGATTTCTCCTTGGGTAATGCCATTTTTGATACTGCTAACTCCTTTGTCTTTTTGCATTACAAAAACAAATTTATCAGCTACCTTAATTGGCGCATCAAAGGTTGCTAAAAACTGAGTGATTGAAGGGGCTATAGCTTGAGTTTGGCCATGGGTGGCATTGTCAAAGCCTTCATTAATGGCATCATTCATTTTCTCTGAAGTTATCATAGAAGAAAGAATATCAAGCTGGATGGCTAGCACTGGGCTTTCTAGGACTGAGCTTGCCTTCGTTTCAGCCTGAGGTAAATAAAGACTGGCGACATATAAGTCCATAAAAAACTTGCTGCGAACACCTGAACCATTGAGCACCAGTGAACCTGAATCTAGCTGGTAGGTTGCTGCAATCTGTGCTCCAGCGACCTCTTTTGCTGCGATAGGAGTGCTACCACTGCTTAGCAGCAGTAAACATAAGCTTATGGGTAATGCGTTAATTGAAATAGAGAAAAAATTCATAATAGACTCTAATAAAAGGGGGGGAGTTTATCGTTCATAATAAGCCAGCTGGCTAGCAGCTTAGGCATCAATGAGTTAGCCGCGAACGCCTAATTGGTATTGACCATTTTGCTGGAAAAACAGCGCTTGTTTTTGTTTTGGTGATACCAGTAGTGGGCCATCGTCAAAAAATAAGAAACACTTCCAATTACGGACAAACACATCCCAGCGAGTTTCAATGACTTGATATTTTTCATAACAGAAAAAAATCGGCGTATCAGCAGCCCAATCCATATGCTCGCGAATAGCTTCAGGCAATTGCTCATCCTCACTGTCCCAGGCCGCTTGCCAGTGTTCAGTTAGGCTCCAGGCATCAGCCTTTGCCGCCCAATCTCCCTTGGCAAACTGTTCAGCACGGCTAGATTTATTGCTGATCCATTGGTTCCACACCAACATAGCGCTCTTTTCAGTCAGCGGCTTGATTTCGGCTTTATCTGACTCGCTAACCGGTAAGTCTTTATGGTTGAAAATCCATTTACGTTTGTAGTTTTCTAGGGGGATATAGGTATGTGTCACAGGGCCTCTCGAATGAAATTGCGGGCAAAAATGCTTAATGTTGCTGATTATAAAGCCATGGCTACAGATAGGGAAACAATACCCATTATTAATGCATGAAAATGTCACACCCCAGCAGATGCCTGCTGGGGTGTGACATTTTATGTATTTAGCCTCAACTTGGGTTAATAGAAGAAGAGATTACAAGGTAAAACGTCTGATAAGAGAGCGGAGTACAGCGACTGTTTTTTCTAAATGAACACTGGCTTGCAGTGAGTTTTTCGCTGTGGCTTGTGTATTGTTTGAGCCGTCAGCTATCTCAATAATTTGTTTATTGATATGTTCGGCAACCGTGCTTTGCTCCTCTACCGCAGATGACATCTGTAAGGTTAATTCGGTAATGTTAGTCACAGCTGTGTGAATTTCATTAAGCGCATCACGGGTTCGTCCAACGACCAATACCCCTTGTTCTGCGGCGGCTTCCCCTTTTTTTGAGACTTCAACGGCACTCTTGGTTCTAGAGGCTAATTGCTTCACAACTTGATGGATCTGATCGGTCGATTCACGGGTTTTAGAGGCGAGGGCACGCACTTCATCTGCGACCACACTAAAGCCTCTGCCTTGCTCACCGGCTCTGGCGGCTTCAATAGCTGCATTAAGGGCGAGTAGATTGGTTTGGTCGGCAATGGTGCTGATAAGATTTGCGGCCTGAGCGATTTGCTCTGTTGAATCCGCCAGCTCTTTAACCGTGGTGGCTATGCTGTTGACTGAGGTATTTAACTGATTGATAGACATTAATGATTCATCAGCTAATCGAGTACCATCATTAACGAATTCGATGGCACTTTCTGCACTTTGGGAGTTTATTTCAATTTTCTGAGCTACTTCCTGAATGGCCTGAGTCATTTGAGTAATGGCTGAGGCTATTTGTTGAGTGGCTTGTCCTTGATATTCAATAGAGTTGCTGGCGCTTTGGGCTTCTTCTCGAGTGGTCCGTGAAATAGTGTCTAATCCAGCGACAGAATCATTAATCCGAGTTAATGCTGTACGGCAGCGCGCCATTTCACTAGCAAAGGCGAGCTTTGCTCTGGCTTTTGTTCCTACATCGGCAAAATAGGTTTGGGCAACAATGGGATCTGAGAATGAGCTTGGACTTAGTTGTATTAATGACTCCCAGTCTTTCATTTGGCACTTAACATTCCATATTGCAGCTAAACCGGTTGTAATTAAGCCCATTAGCGCCGCATTTTGACCATAAACTGACCCTAGCACTGCGCTCAACGTAAGCCCTGGAATAATAGTGGGTAACAAGCTACTGGCATGCTGAGTTAGACTTTCCAGCTTTTGCTTTGGTGCTTTGCCGCGTGAGAGCCGTTGATATATGTTACTTGCCCTTATTTTTTCATCGGCAAGCGCTGAAACTCTGACAGATTCATAGCCGATGAGCTGATTGTTTTCATAAATAGGGGTGATAAAAGCGCTAACCCAGTAAAAGTCACCATTTTTTCTGCGGTTCTTAACTAGTCCCATCCAAACTTTACCCATCTGTAGTGTTTGCCACATTTTTTTAAACACAGCTTCTGGCATATCAGGATGGCGTACTATGTTATGGGCTTGGCCTATAAGTTCTTCGCGGCTAAAACCACTGACTCGAGAAAATGCGTCATTGCAATAAACGATGTTACCTTTTTCATCCGTACTGGAAACGAGACGTTCGTCATCAGTGAGAAAAAACTCTTTTGCGGTGACGGGAAGATTTTCGCGCATTGGTGCTGTCCTTGTCTTTTAAGTTGAAATTCACAAGTTTGGTGGTTTCAAATGTCCATTTAACTAGCCGTTAACAATATGTCTGCAACAAGTGAGTTGCTTTGGAGTTGGAATAAAATTAATTGCTACATTAGCTATAAGTGATGATAGAGGCTTTGGTTTTAAAATCAAGTTATTGACTATTAAAGGAATATTAAAGGTTGTTAATTAATGAATAATACCAAGTTCGAAGAGGAAATGATGACTTATAGGGCTGATTAGTGCAGCGAGGAGATAGAATGGTGTCCCAGGCAGGATTCGAACCTGCGACCTATCCCTTAGGAGGGGATTGCGCTATCCAGCTGTGCCACTGGGACATGAGTGGCCATTATATAAAAATATCGATAAAAAGATATGACGTTTAATAAAATAAACTGATAACTGATTAAAACTTAAGCTAAATGTGGTTTTGTATCCCAATGATACAGCTCCACAGAGGATAATTCTCATGCTCAGGTCATGTCGAGCATGAGGTTTGGTTATTATGTTGCTCTTATAGCGAATATTAAAGCTTGAGGGCAATGTCCTGTAATTGAATATTATCCGCTGCGTCTATGCCAACTAAAGCTGCTGTTGCTGTATCTTCAGAAACTTGATCTATAGTCACATTCGTTTGGCTTTCCGTGGCTATGGTTCTCATACTGTTAAATCTGTCTGGTATATTTTGCTGCAAAATTATTTGAAACTTATCCCCGGTTCTTACGCCATTTTTACGCCCAAGGTTGATGATAATTCTTTCTCCTTGGCGGGCAATGATCTGTCCGAGTAACGGCCTACAGCTCAATTCATCATCAAGGGCTAGGCTGCTTTCTTGGAATAATTGGAGCATGCTTTGGCCATAAGCTGAGTTCCAGAATTGGTGGCTGGCGGGTGAGACGATTTCCTGAGGTGCAAATTCCCATACTGCAGCGTCTGAAAATGACTTACTCCAAACCACTTCACCGCTTATCCCGTGATATAAGGTGAGTTTGAAGCTGAACTGCCTGATATCTGGCTCAGAGACAAATCCCATATAGGAGCTACTGCCTTCTTGTAGTGATATATCCAAGATCTCGGGCTGAAGTAAGTACTGACTATCGGTGATTTCACCTAGCCATGAGGGGATCCTATAGCCTTTGAAGTTTGTGAGGGTGTTGGCTTGATCTAGCTTCTCATCAGCATGGATCCGCATAAAGCTATAGTTTGATTGGGCATTGATCACATTGCCAAGCTTCTGGGATACGGCTTGCTCAAATTTGGCTAGCTGGCCGTATCTAAGTTGAGCTCTGTCAGCAATAGTGGCTTGGGGCAACATAATGGCGGCTTTTAAGCCTTGTTTTTGACATTGAGTGTTGCTTTCTTGATCTGAAAGCTCCAACGCTAACACTACAGTGAGGATATTATGACTTACAGATTCGCTGACGAGCACTATGTTATCGGCAACTCCCATTCTTTGCATCGAGAAAGAATCTTGGGTCAGTCTTCCTTGTTCAATCTTTTGTTCGCTATTGAAGTTAACCCCAGCCTTTAAGCTTGCATAGTTGAGTGCTTGACTGATGGCATCCTCTCGAGCTTTGTCAAAGTCATCGTTAACAATACGCGCCTTGCCCGTAACTTCAACTTGTTCGCTATAGGCTTGAGCCATAAATATCAAACTACCAAGGCTGACTAAGGCAAGAGTAATATGACGCTTTAGTGCCTTCAATTTGCGTTGAGAAGAGATGAATTTCTGTGCTTTCATGTAGAAGCCTCATGCATGATCATTAATGTGTATTGTTGCTGTGTATACTTACTGCATAAATATTGCATCATGAATACCTATGGCACTTAAATGTAAAACGTACCGCTGAGCCATTCAGTGTTAGAACCCAGTGCTATGTCGAGATAATGTCGAAATTGTGGCTTTAAAGCTGCTAAAGTATTTTATAAGCAATTTTTACGCCAAAAATATATATTTCTGCTCTAAGTTCGAGATTGACGGTTTCACTATCTTATTCATAAAGTTTGTTCTACCTGAGCCGATAAATAGCCAATATCACAGCAGCTAAAATTCATATTTTAAGCTAACTATAGCAATAACTTGTATCAGACAATCTGACTAAGATGCCTCTAGGTTTGAGCTTATATTTGCTTAATGCCTAGCATTAGATTGCTCTTTGAATTAAAGCTAAGTTGGCTTGAAAATTGCTTGTTAAAATCAGTTTAGACGTATGACTAAATTTTGCCGATTGGCTCAATGTTAGAGATATAAAGGGCAGGGCGATGAATACTAGTGTCATCCAAAGGAATTTGCTTATGCAAAAGTTTACCGTGGTAACCGTTATCTTGTTTTTAGGAGCCTGTGCCCGTCAACCGGCAGATCTCTCATTTAACAATCAGGGCCATGTTGTGAATCCAAACAATACAGAGCCGGTTGCTAAATTGAAGCTGTCCTATGATATCAATGAAGTTGGCTTGTCCCCTAAGGGGCAAGTGAATGTGCTAGCAGAAAAACTGGTTAATGAGCTTGTAGTGCACAATGATAGCCTTAGAGCAGATCAGCCTTTACTTGTCACTACACCAGTAATGCTTGATAGCTTTGATAAAACCAATGAGCTTGGCCTGCAGTTACAGCAAGGTATGATTGCAGCGTTTCATGCCCATGAGTTTAATCTTGTGGACATGAATGTGGCTGAAACCTTAAGGTCAACTCAGCAAGGTGAATTTATACTGAGCCGTGATTGGCTGCAGCTTCCCTCTGACTTACCCGTATCACATGTGGTGGTTGCTAGCATGAGTTTGACAGCAGAAGGCTTATTAGTGAATGCCAGAGTGGTTGATGTGAGTAATAATCGTGTTGTATCTGCAGCGCAAACATTTGCTGCTAACGTCACTCTTTCTGGGTATTTGGAGCCATCCAATAAAATAATCTCTCGTGACGGTGTACTCTATCGCCACGAAACAGAAGGCAAAGAAAGTCTAGGGGTGAGGAAATAACCATGAGATTAATTATATTATTGATGGCAATGCTATTAGCTGGATGCTCATCTGGTGATAGGTACGTGCAATGGGAAACAGAAGCGCCTACAAACTTTCCTAAATTAACCGCTATAGGTTATGCGCCACTAGCAACCCAGCCTTCAGATATTCAAGCTCATAGAGTTCTGATGGCAATGCAAGCTTCTAAAGTCGTGGCGTATCGTGAATTGGCTGAGCAAGTGTACGGTCAAAAGATCACCGCAAACTCAAGTGTGAGTGACTGGTTGCTCACCGATGATAATGTAAAGGCCAATGTGTCAGGTCTTATACGTGGTGCTAGAGTTGTGAAAAGTTATCCGTCAGGTGAGCATTATGTTACTGAGTTAGAACTGGATTTCTCACTGGTATGGGCATTGTACGAGCAGCAAAATCGGCCTAAAAAAGTTAAAGATGTGACTTACTTTTAACCGGCACTCAGGCCCATTTGATTGTCTCAAGCTAATGTTATAAAAGATAACAAAAAAGCCGCTAATGCGGCTTTTTTAGTCTAATGAAAGAATACTTAATTTGACTGTTATGCTTTAAACCCATCGCCAAGACTCGATATCGTTGAAGTTTTGCCTTTATCATTATAGGTTAGGCTTGTTGCGTTACGACTAACTTGTAATGCTTGTGAGAAGCGGTTAAGGCTCGCGATATTGAGCTCAATCAGGCTGGCATTTTGCTTATTACTATCCTGGCATTCTTTAAGAAGTCTCTTAGCTTGAGCCACCTTTTCAATAAGGTTTTCCTCGGTACTGAGTAAATGATTTTCCTGGTGACTGGCCAGTTTAGTGTCATTCATTTGAAGTTCATTTAAACACTGTAATTTATCTTTCGCTAAGCTCATAAGTAAATCAGCATCGCGCTGGTGCAATGCTTGAGTTTCTTCGGTTATAAGCGTTTTTAATTTAGCAAGAATACCAAGTTGGTATGCAACGAGTTTTAGCAGTTCAGTCATAGGTTACTCATATAGTTTCGTTTTGGGTAAAACAGCATAATAAGAGTAACAATTAGCCCGTTTAGCCCATGCACAAATTGAGTTGTGTCATTGGGTTATCGAACGCTCAGGTAATGCATTTCATCTGTGTGTTACACAATTGACTAAATGCAGCCTAGTTAAGCATGACTAATTTTTACTCGGCATCAAGGCCCAGTTCGCTGAGTTCAGCTTCAAAGCTTGCAATGTTTGCCGCTAATTTTTCAGGGTCAACTTTATAACGCCCTTCGGTAATCGCGAGCTTAATTTCAGCGACCTTTTTTTGATCAATTTCGGGCAAGGATGACATTTTTGCCTGGGCACTTTGGAGTTGCTGGGCTTGTGAAGTAATGCTCACGGAATCCGTTTTAACACTCGAAGTACTTTGCTTAGTTGCTGTATCGTTTGCTTTAGCAGCCATATCTCTATTGGCTCTTAAAGGTGTCGTTGTATTTAGCTTGTTAATATCAATTGCCATGATAGGCTCCAGCGTGAATAAGTCAGTTTCTCTAACAGGGTATCGGCTGTTAACATGTAAACTTTAGTCTATTTTACATTTTTACTTCAACTTCGCCAATCCCTGTGACTTGGGCCTCTAACTCTCTGCTTGATATACTATTTCGCACTCTTATCATGTCGCCATGATTACCATCATTAAGCGCCTCTCCTGAGGTTTTTATTTGAATCGTTTCGGTCTTAGCAATAATAGAAACTGGATCACCCTTACAAACAAAGCATAAATTACTGCTCAAAATGGGAGCGTCTTTGGAGACTCTTCGCTTTACTCGACTGCCGACAATTTGATTTATTTCAGTAAAAAACTGCCCGCGTAAGCTGTATTGATCGATAAAGGCAATGTGTAAGCTATCACTGCTAATCAAAGCACCTGGTGATAAGACTCTATCAGCAGCAACAACGGGATAGAGTATTTCAACTCTCACTGATATATAGACTTGCCAAAGGTAATTTAGACTAGGTGCATGGCAGCTGAGCTTAACTGTGTTATTACGGCCTATCTCTCGCTCTGATGCGAGTTCGACTTCTACAGGGGATGAGCAGGCTGGTGGAGTAAGGCGGCCGTCAATATTCTGAGGTGTGATAAGGACTTTTGCATTCTCTGGCGCATCAATTTTATTGGCGACAGCATCTTTAGCTAATTCAGTTAAGGCCGATATTGAAGGCACGTGTGTGACTTCGTCCGCTAAAACGGGCAAAGTTTGTAGTGATAATAATAAAGCGAAGAAAACTTTTACTTTCATAATGAAGAGACTAGCGTGTTTTGCCAGAATGCACCTATACTTTGTGTGAATGATAGATAATACCCGTTTTATGTGAGTTCAGTTAAGTCAGAAACTTGACGTATCGATTACTCTTATTAACGTAAACATGTATATAATGATAAAGTGATGGATAATAAGCAATTTATATGCCGATATAGATTTGTTGCAGATGACTTGGCTTATTTAACAAGCTCATCTACTAGGGCAAGTAAAATGCATCAATGACTATCGCGGTATTTGGCGTAAATGGCCGAAATTACAATAATCGTGCCCTTAGGGGTATAGCTTTCACAAACAACAAGGCAGTGTTATGTCGAGTATTCTTGATTCAGTTAACAAACGCACCCAACTGGTTGGGCAAAACAGGCTTGAGTTGTTGCTGTTTAAACTAAACGGTCGTCAACGCTTTGGGATTAACGTTTTTAAAGTTAAAGAGGTGTTACAGTGCCCACCATTGACCACATTGCCTAAACTAAGCCCTTTTGTAAAAGGGGTTGCTCATATTCGTGGTTCAACCATTTCAGTTATCGATTTGAGCGCCGCGACAGGTGGCCGTCCACTGGCGAGCACCAAAGATTGTTTTATTATTATTTCTGAGTACAACCGTAGTATTCAAGGCTTCTTAGTGAGCTCTGTTGAGCGTATTATTAACACTAATTGGGCGGATATTATGCCTCCACCGAAAGGTGCTGGCCGTTATTCCTACTTGACTGCCGTGACCGAAATTGAAGGTGAGTTGGTTGAGATTTTAGATGTAGAGAAAATTCTTGATGAAATTTCTCCAGTTAAAACTAGCATCAGTGCGGAATTAAGCGAGCAAATCACCCTAGATAAAGAGCAAAATTTTCATATTATGGTGATTGATGATTCAGCAGTTGCCCGTAAGCAGATCATTCGTTCATTAGAGTCGCTTAATTTACAGATTGATACCGCAAAAGATGGTCGCGAAGCGCTTGAGAAACTTAAAGCAATAGCGAAAGAAATGGATGATGTCTCAAAGGAAATTCCGTTAATTATTTCAGATATCGAGATGCCTGAGATGGACGGCTATACCTTAACCGCAGAAATCCGTGATGATCCAAAACTTAAGAATATTAAAGTGGTATTGCATACTTCTTTGAGCGGTGTATTCAACCAAGCTATGGTACAAAAAGTGGGCGCGAATGACTTTATTGCTAAATTTAATCCTGATGAGCTGGCTTCTGCAGTGAATAAGCATTTAAGTTTATAATGATTTTTTCTAAAATGTTTAATCACAAATTTAATTTTGAACTACATTAAATAGAAGCGTTGATACCGAGTGGATAACCCACGCATTCGTGGTTTATGAGTTTCTTCTGGGCTCAAAATGATTAGGAAATAAATGTGACTGACAAAACGCTCGATGAAGCAGAATACAATCAATTCAGACTGTTTTTAGAACAACACAGTGGCATAGTGTTGGGCGATAACAAACAGTACTTGGTAAGAAGCCGTCTCGCTCCTTTAATGGGGAAATATAATTTACCCTCATTGACTGAGGTGGTTAAACATTCGATGAAGCCGTCAGAGAGACAGCTGCGTGCAGAAGTTATTGATGCAATGACAACCAATGAAACCTTATGGTTTAGGGATAGGTATCCTTTTGAATTGCTGAATAATGTTTTACTGCCTGAATACAGTAAGCTAGGCCGTCCATTAAAAATTTGGTCAGCGGCATGCTCATCTGGACAAGAGCCATACTCGTTAGCTATGACTATTTTAGAGTATCAGCAGAAAAAACCTGGTGCATTGGCTGGTAATGCAACCATTCAAGCAACAGATTTATCCCCTTCGATGCTTGAACGTTGTAAAAATGCAGAGTACGACAGCTTGGCATTGGCACGAGGACTTTCTGATGAACGTAAACGTCAGTTTTTTGATCCGCTTCCTACAGGCAGTATGAAGCTTAAAGATAATGTGAAGCGTTTAGTTAACTTCCGTAGTCATAATTTATTAGAAAGTTATACTTTGCTTGGAAAATTCGACATTATTTTTTGTCGTAATGTGCTGATTTATTTTGCACCGGATGCTAAGGCAAAAATATTGCGGCAATTTGCTGCCGCTTTAAATCCTAAAGGCATACTGTTTCTTGGCGCATCTGAGTCAATTGCAGGTTTAACTGAAGAATTTGATATGGTGCGCTGTAATCCGGGTATTTATTATCAGAAGAAGACCTAAAGCAATCTGAGCTAGCGACTGCAATTCTGCTTCAACCTTTCATTTTTCCCCATAAAAGCGCTGATTTATTCAGCGCTTTTATTTTTTACAAGCAATAACTCGTATTTATTGATTTTGTTGGCATGAGCTTTGCTTTGTTTTCATGAGTTAGCTGATGGAGGCAAAATTATGGCGATTAACTTCGAAAATGCGTTAGGTGTGCATCAATACTCTTTAGGGATCCGCTCACAGCGGGCAGAAGTGTTATCGAGCAATATCGCCAATGCTAATACCCCTCATTATAAAGCGCAGGACGTTGATTTTTCATCGGCGATGCAAAGTGCACGCTCACATCAGAAAGGGCTATCTATGAATAGTACTTCGGAAAAGCACTTTGATTTAACTAGCATTACTCAGCAACACGTTAAGTATCGAGTGCCAAATCAGCCTGATACTGGTGATGGTAACACGGTTGATGTGCAAAAAGAGCAGTCTTCATTTATGCAAAATGCGTTGGAATACCAGATGTCCCTAGGTTTTCTTGAAAGTAAATTCTCAGGTATGAGAAAAGCGCTGCGAGGTGATTAATCATGAGTTTATTTAATATTTTCGATGTTTCAGGTTCAGGTATGGCGGCACAATCCGTACGTTTGAACACCACGGCAAGTAACATTGCTAACGCAGATTCTGTTTCAAGCAGCGTAGATAAAACTTATCGAGCTAGGCACCCTATTTTTGAAGCTGAACTGAATAAGGCACACGATCAGCTTAACGGTACCAAAGGCGTTCAAGTTCGGGCAATAGTGGAGAGCGATAAACCGTTACTCAAAGAGTACTCTCCAAGTCACCCTATGGCAGATGGTGATGGTTTTATTTATAAACCTAACGTGAACGTGATGGAAGAAATGGCAGATATGATTTCGGCTTCTCGCTCCTATCAAATGAATGTTCAGGTTGCTGATGCCACTAAAACCATGCTGCAACAAACACTAAGGATGGGTAAATAACATGTTTATTCAAGGAGATAATCTATGAGCATAGTTAATCCTTCGAGTCAGTCTCTGCCTCAGGCGACGACAAAGTCATCGACAATAGCGAATAACCCGCAAAGTACAGTGGCGTCAGCCACGAATACTCAGTCGACAACTACTGGGAACCCATTTCTTGATGGTATTCGTTTACCGACAGAATCAGCAGTGCCAGAGGCAAAAGATCAGCAGCTGACGCAAAAAGACTTCTTTGCACTATTAAGCCAACAGTTGTCGATGCAGGATCCTTTTAAACCAGTTGATAATGATCAGATGATCCAGCAAATGGCATCCTTCTCAACCGTAGACGGCATTACTAAACTTAATGAAGAAATTTTAAATTTGACTAGTGTCACCAGCTCCAGCCAAGCATTACAAGCATCTGGTCTTGTCGGCCGAAAAGTCCTTATCCCATCGGATACTGGCTACCTTTCATCAGAGAGCTCAACAGTTAATGGCGTTATCAGTACCCCAGAAAAAATCAAAGATATTACCGTCAGGGTGGAAGACTCTAAAGGGCAGCTAATTCAAAGCTTTAAGCTTGATGGCAGTGCCGGTGGTAACGTCGATGTGTCCTGGGATGGTTTAGATGCTAGCGGCCAGCCTGCCATAGGTGGTGAATATAAGCTTAAAGCCAGCGGCAAAGTTGATGGTAAAGCTCAAGAGCTACCAGTTTCTACCTATGCGCATGTGACAAGCGTCTCATTGGGTACCGCAAGCTCAGGGGCTATTTTGAACCTCAGAGGACTAGGTGGCATTAAACTTGCTGATGTTTTAGCGGTAAAAGAAACGTAAATTAGCCAGTTAAAATCGATAATACGCATGACTGTCATAAAATTGTCATTGGTGGCACAGAATTAGGTAAGAGGTGAATTATGTCGTTTAACATTGCACTCAGTGGCATTGCAGCCGCGCAGAAAGACTTAAACACAACAGCAAATAACATTGCGAACGTTAACACTATTGGTTTTAAAGAGTCGCGAGCAGAATTTGCTGACGTCTATGCTAATTCTATCTTCTCTAATAGTAAGACCGCTGTGGGTGGTGGTGTGACGACGACCCAAGTGGCGCAACAATTCCATCAAGGCAGCTTGCAATTTACTAACAATGCATTGGATTTAGCCATTAGTGGCGGTGGCTTCTTTGTGACTTCAGCGTCAGTTGGGACTTCTCAAGATCAATCTTTTTCACGGGCAGGTGCATTTAAAGTCGATTCAAATAATTACATGGTGGATTCAGCGGGTAATTTTTTACAAGCATTCCCAGTGGATGAGGCTGGTAGTTCAACCTCAGTGAGTTTAACAACGACAAAACCTGTCAAAATACCTGATACCGCAGGTAGTCCGGTAAAAACAAGCACTATTGGCATGCAAATGAATTTGAACTCAGGTGAAACAGCTTTAGATCCTGCTGCCTTTGATCCTACGGACCCTAAAACATTCAATAAATCAACGTCTGTAACTATGTACGATTCATTAGGTGAATCTCATATTATGACCAGCTATTTTGTCAAACCAACGAATGGATCATACACAGGTGAGAGTAACTGGGTTGTTTTCTATGCTGTTGACGGTAAACAGGTTGACCTTGCTGGTACTGATGTCGGTACCTATCAGACAGATACCGATGGCGATCGCGTGGCTGATACGCCGCAGTTAGCCCAAACGGCTGGTGGCTGGCGTGGTTCTGTACTTAAGTTTAATGATGTCGGCGCCTATACTGGCAGCGATCCAGCAGTATTAACTACTGAAGCGCTAGGCGTACCTGGCGCAGGTATTTTAGGCCCAGGAGCTGACGGTACCCAAACACTGAGCATAGGGTTTAACAATCCCACCCAATACTCATCAGCTTTTGAAGTGACAGAGCTTACTCAAAATGGCACCACAGTTGGCCGTTTGACTAATGTATCCATTGGCTCCGATGGACTGGTGACTGCTAAGTACAGTAATGGCTCTACAGTGCCGCTAGCTCGGGTAGCGTTAGTGCGTTTTGCGAATGAGCAAGGTTTGACTCAGGTGGGAAATACTTCTTGGAAGGCCAGCTTAGACTCAGGCCCTGCACTTGCGGGCGAAGCGAATAGCGGCACATTTGGTAGTATTCGCTCTTCGGCTTTAGAGCAGTCGAATGTCGACTTGACCACTGAGCTGGTTGATTTGATTTCTGCCCAACGTAACTTCCAAGCTAACTCTAGAACCTTAGAAGTGAACAATACGCTGCAGCAAACTGTGTTGCAGATCCGCTAGCCCCTTTATCTATCAGTTTGTTTAGAGGGCGTTTCAGTACATTGAAACGCTCTTTTTATTTCCCAAGTATCTAATCTCCTACCTTTCATTACATTAATCCTTATCTAACCTCAGTTCGGAATAATAAATGCTTATCAAACAGCTCTTTGCATCGCTAACTGTGTTGCTCCTTTACACAAGAAATCTTGCAATAGGCTAGCTATTGACGGGTTAATTCGCCTTGTTATCGGCGCAAAGTTCAAGTTTGAACATAAGATATTGAATTTAGATTATTTCAACTCCATTTATTCATCTCTTAACCCGAGTTGAGGTTATCTGGCTTTTTTTTCAACTTGGCACAATGTTTGCTTTTATCTTGGTATATTCTTTTCATTGCAAAAACTTGACGGAGCAGCAGATGGACAAATTTCTCTATGTTGCCATGAGCGGCGCGAAGCAAAATATGAGCGCGCTTGCGGTACGAGCCAATAATTTGGCCAACGCTAACACTGATGGTTTTAAATCAGATCTCACTCAAGCCCGTTCTATGCAGGCTTTCGGTGAAGGCTTGCCGTCACGTGTGTTTGCGATGACTGAAATCGCCACTTCAGATTTTAAAGCAGGTGCGCTTAAAACCACAGGACGAGATCTTGATATCGCCATTAAAGGTGACGGCTGGATAGCGGTGCAAGCCCCCGATGGTTCTGAAGCTTATACGCGCTCGGGTGGGCTTAAATTTGACAATACTGGATTACTGCTTAATAACCGTAATAATCCAGTAATGGGTAACTCTGGTCCAATTGTCTTACCTTTACCCATTGATAAATTACAGATTTCTCCTGATGGAATTATTTCAATCCGCCCGCAAGGGGCTACTGCTGAAGTGATTGAAGAAGTGGGCCGTATTAAATTAGTTAACCCTGACAACTCACAAATGATGCGCGGTGAAGATGGGCTTTTTCGTCTGACCTCAGGTGAAATCGCCGCTAAAGATCCCCGTGTACAAGTTGAAAGCGGTGCCATTGAGGCAAGCAATGTCAACCCAGTTGAAGAAATGGTGGCGTTAATCAGCATTCAACGTCAGTACGAAATGCAAGTGAAGATGATGAAAACGGCAGAAGAAACCGATCAAGCGTCTTCATCCTTAATGCGAATTGGTTAGGAGTATAGATTATGCATCCCGCTCTCTGGATTAGTAAAACCGGCCTTGATGCCCAGCAAACTGATATTTCAGTTATTTCTAACAACGTGGCGAATGCCAGTACGATTGGCTATAAAAAAAGTCGTGCGGTATTTGAAGATTTACTTTACCAAACGGTCAATCAAGCCGGTGGGATCAGTGCCGACAACACCAAATTACCTAATGGTTTAAATATCGGTGCGGGTACCAAAGTCGTGGCAACCCAAAAAATGTTTAGCCAAGGCAATATGCTGACCACTGACAACTCATTGGATTTAATGATTGAAGGGCCAGGATTTTTTGAGGTTCAATTACCTGATGGTACACCTGCGTACACTCGAAATGGTCAATTTAGTTTAGATGATACAGGTCAAATCGTAACTCCAGGTTCTGGCTATGTGCTGCAACCCGCTATTACTATTCCGGAAAATGCTACCAGTATTACCGTGTCTGCCGGTGGTGAGGTATCAGTTAAGATCCCAGGTACTGTCGAGAGTCAGGTTATCGGTCAAATTACCATGACAGATTTTATTAATCCATCAGGCCTAGATCCACTTGGGCAAAACCTTTACACAGAAACTGGCGCTAGTGGCACGCCGATCCAAGGCACAGCATCTTTGGATGGACTTGGTGCGATTAGGCAAGGTGCGCTTGAAACCTCCAATGTTAACGTGACTGAAGAGTTAGTTAACTTGATCCAAAGTCAGCGAATTTACGAAATGAATTCAAAAGTGATTTCAGCGGTTGATCAGATGCTTGCTTATATTAATCAGAATTTGTAGGGCAATATTATGAATAAATCCATAGTACTTCTCATGGTCTTTCTGCTTGGTGCTTGTAGCTCTACTCAGCAACGAAAGCCAATTCCTGACGATCCTTTTTATGCTCCAGTGTATCCGGATGCGCCGACGACACAAACAGCGTCAACAGGATCTATTTTTTTAGACTCCCAAGCATCAAGCCTGTATTCAGATATGCGGGCTCATAAAATTGGCGACATTATTACTGTGGTATTGATGGAGTCAACTCAAGCGAAAAAAAGCGCCACCAATGACATTAAAAAAGGCTCAGACATGAGTATGGACCCCATTTTTGCTGGGGGAGGGAATGTCACCATTAAGGGGGTGCCGCTGGATCTTACCTATAAGGATGCTTATAACACCAAGCGTGAGTCAGATGCGGATCAAAGCAACAGTTTAGACGGCAGTATCTCGGCTAATGTGATGCAGGTACTCAGTAATGGCAACTTGGTTATTCGCGGCGAAAAGTGGATATCCATCAATAATGGCGATGAGTTTATCCGGGTTACTGGCATAGTGCGCAGCCAAGACATTAAGCCTGATAACACCGTTGAATCAATGCGTGTTGCTAATGCGCGTATTCAATATAGCGGTACTGGTACTTTTGCTGACGCACAAAAAGTGGGTTGGTTAGGGCAATTTTTCCTCGGTGAATGGTGGCCTTTCTAGGAGTGTATAGCATGAAAATCAAATCGATATTCTTTTTGGCCGCCGTAACGTCAATGATGCTATCTATGCCAATTTATGCTCAGCGTATCAAAGACATGGCTAATGTGCAGGGGGTTCGCAGTAACCAACTAATAGGCTATGGTCTTGTCGTGGGTTTGCCTGGTACAGGTGAAAAAACTCGCTATACCGAGCAAACCTTTAGAACCATGTTAAAAAACTTTGGCATTAACTTACCCGATTCAGTTAGACCTAATTCAAAAAACGTTGCCGTGGTCGCTGTTCATGCAGAGATGCCTGCGTTTATTAAGCCGGGTCAAAATCTTGACATCACAGTCTCTAGCTTAGGTGAAGCTAAGAGCTTGCGCGGGGGAACGTTACTACAAACCTTTCTAAAAGGGGTGGATGGTAATGTGTATGCAATTGCTCAAGGTAGCTTAGTAGTCAGTGGTTTTAGCGCTGAAGGTTTAGACGGTTCGCAAGTCATTCAAAACACCCCCACAGTTGGCCGTATTCCTAATGGTGCAATTATTGAACGCAGCGTACCAAGTCCGTTTGCCAGTGGCGATCATTTAACTTTTAACCTTCACCGAGCCGATTTTTCTACCGCCAAAAATATGGCTGATGCGATTAATGACTTATTAGGCCCGGGGATGGCCAAAGCAATTGATGCTAGCTCAATTCAGGTGAGTGCCCCAAGGGATGCATCCCAACGGGTATCTTACTTAGCAACGCTTGAGAATATTGAAGTGACCATTGCTGATGAGTCAGCCAAAGTGATTGTTAACTCCCGTACTGGCACCATAGTGGTAGGGCAGAATGTGCAGTTACTGCCAGCTGCGGTGACCCATGGCGGCTTAACCGTTACGATTGCTGAATCAACCCAAGTGACTCAGCCTAATGCCTTGGCTGGCGGCCAAACCGCAGTAACGGCGAACAGCACCATTGATGTGTCGGAACGTGATCGCCGGATGTTTATGTTTAATCCAGGCACAACATTAGATGAGCTAGTTAGAGCGGTAAATTTAGTCGGCGCAGCACCATCAGATGTATTAGCAATACTCGAAGCGTTAAAGATGGCAGGAGCTTTGCATGGTGAACTTATCATCATCTAATTTCTGTCGGTGTCATCATGGAAAAGCTGTCAAATTCATCGCACTTTCTGGATCTAGCGGGACTGGATTCACTCCGTGCGCAAGCTCAGAAAGACGAGAAGGGCACGCTTAGAGAGGCGGCTAAACAGTTCGAAGGTATCTTTATCCAAATGCTAATGAAGAGCATGCGAGATGCCAATGCCGCCTTTAAATCTGACAGTCCAATGAATAGCCAAACGACTGAGTTTTTCGAGCAAATGCGTGATCAACAAATGTCGGTGGATTTATCAAGTAAAGGCATGTTGGGGCTGGCTGATCTTATGGTGCAGCAACTCTCCCCAGATGAAAGCCCTGTAACACCAGCATCCGTGTTACGCGGTGGCCTTGAAACTAATATTGCTCCAAGTATGTTTGTGAACAAAGAAGCTCAGGCTAATACTCCAGTTATTTCTTTGGCAGAGATAGCGTCCTCCCACCATGCCTTAGCAACTCCAGCAGACGAAGTTGCTAAACAGATTGCTCAAGTACATAGCCCAATCGAAAAGCCTTCATTATCTGAGCCGCAATTACAGCGGGTTGAACAAGTGCTGCGAGGAGACATCTCTAGCGGCAATAGCTTGCCTAAGTCAAAAAATCTTGCCGCTAATGCTGTTTTCACTGGGCCTGAGCATTTTGTTTCGGTGCTTTATCCTCACGCAGAAAAAGCCGCAAAGTCTTTAGGCACAACACCAGAGGTATTGATTGCGCAGTCTGCATTGGAAACCGGCTGGGGTAAGAAAATGGTCAGGCGTACTGACGGCACCATAAGTAACAACTTATTTAATATCAAAGCGGATAAGCGCTGGGGCGGTAATAAAACCACTGTAAGCACACTCGAATTTGAGAAAGGTATTGCGGTAAAGCAAAAAGCTGATTTCCGCATGTATGACAATTTAGAACAAAGCTTTAAAGATTTTGTGTCATTTCTTGAAGATGGTGAGCGTTATCAAGAAGCCCGCAAAGTGGCGAATGAACCCGTTAAGTTTATTAATGCATTGCAAAAAGCAGGTTATGCCACAGATCCACATTATGCCAAGAAAGTGCTTCAAGTCATGGATTCAGTGACTAATGGACTTAAATCTGTGTTAGCAGGGGAGAATAAATAATGGCTATCGACTTACTTAATATCGCTCGCACAGGTGTATTGGCTTCACAGTCACAACTTGGGGTGACCAGTAGTAACATCGCCAATGTTAACACAGAAGGCTATCACAGACAGGTGGCCCAGCAAGCAACGACTGACTCGCAAATGTTAGGCGGAAACTACTACGGAACAGGTACTTATGTCTCCGACGTTAAAAGAATATATAACGATTATGCCGCGCGGGAATTACGCATAGGGCAGACGGCCAAAAGTGAAGCGCAAACGACTTACGACAAACTGAGTGAGTTAGATAAATTGTATTCACAAATCGGCAAAGTCGTACCTGATAGCCTCAATGGCTTATTTGCGAGTATGGATGCGGTGGCGAATACTCCGAGTGATTTGGGGATCAGAGGCACAGCATTAACTTCAGCAGATCAACTTGCTAAAAGCTTGAATCAGATGCAATCACACCTTGATGGTCAGATAAAGCAAACTAATAGCCAAATTACTGCGATTACGAACAGAATTTCTGATATTAGCAAGGAAATCGGTAACATTAACTTAGAGTTGATGAAATCCGGTGATAAAGATGCTCAGCTGTTAGATAAGCAAGATTTATTGATCCAAGAGCTCAGTCAATACGCTCAAGTTAATGTCATTCCCTTAGATACTGGAGCAAAAAGCATCATGCTAGGGGGCTCAGTGATGTTAGTGTCTGGCGAAGTGTCAATGAAAATGTCCACGACAACAGGTGATCCTTTTCCAAGTGAGCCACGACTCACTACAACCGTGGGGACTCAATCACTTAATGTTGATCCATCGTCACTTGGGGGCAAACTTGCCTCATTGTACAACTTTGTGGAAAACACTTTAGTCCCGGCCAATCAAGAGTTAGGTCAGTTAGCGTTAGGGGTTGCGGATACCTTTAACCAAGCTCAGCGCGATGGTTTTGATTTAACTGGACAAGTGGGGAGCAACATTTTTACTGACATTAATGATGCCAGTATGTCTTCGGGACGTGTGGGGGAATACTCAACAAACACAGGCACGGCCAATTTAAGAGTCAATATTGAATCAGTGTCGGCATTAACAGGTAGTCACTATGAGCTTAACTTTACTGCACCAGGGACTTATGAGCTAAAGGATGACAAAACCGGTCAAATTCAAGCCTTGACACTCAATGTTGCTGAAGGTCGCCTTGAAGGAGGGGATGGATTTCATATATACATTGATTCAGGCGCATTCGCTAACGGCGACCGATTTGAGATCAGGCCAAATGCCGGTGCTGCAGCAGGCATTAATAAAGTCATGACTGACACTAAAAGCATTGCCGCCGCAAGCGCAAAAATCACACCTGATGCAACTAACTCAGGTAACACCCAAGTCAAAATGCTATCGGTAACTAACCGTGGTGCGACTAATTTCCCTGTAACGGGACAAGAAATAACCTTTGCCATCAATACGACTGCCGGCACTTACGAGGCTTTTGATGCTGCAGGAACATCCCTTGGCGTTAGTCCATACACGGCGCCCACGATTACAGCTTTCGGTTTTAGCTTTGAAGTGAAAAGTACCGCCGGTGCTACCGACAGGTTTACCTTCGATTTATCTTTCGCCGAAGGTGATAACACCAACGCGGTAGCCATGGGTAAGCTTGCTGAAACTAAATTGATGAATGGCAATAAATCCACACTTAATGATGTGTTCGAGCAGACAAAGCTATCTGTTGGTGGCAAAGCTAAATCGGCAGCAATCTCGTTGGGCTCAGCCGATGCTGTATACCAACAAGCTTATGACAGAGTGCAAAGTGAGTCAGGGGTGAACTTAGATGAAGAAGCGGCAAATCTACTGCGTTTCCAGCAATCTTATCAAGCATCAGCCCGCATAATGACGACGGCGCAGCAGATATTTGACACTTTATTTAACGCAGTTCGATAGGAGGATTAAATCATGAGAATTTCTACCGGACAATATTTTCAGCAAAATACTCAAAACATTTTACAAAAGCAATCATCGACTAACTCTATTTTAAATCAAATTTCGACGGGTAAAAAAGTCAATTCGGCAGGGGATGATCCGGTTGCTTCTATTGCTATTGATAACTTAAAGCAACGAAATACCTTAACGGATCAATTTATTAAGAATATTGGTTACGCAACTAGCCATGTTCAGCTAGCCGAAAGTCAGCTTGGTCATGCTGATAATTTAGTGGCGAGCATGCGTGATGGGCTGCTACGAGGTGCTAACGGCAGCATGACGTCAGTAGAGCGGCAAGCCATTGCCGATGAGATGAATAAAACTCTCGAGCAATTAATGACGCTAGCAAATACTAAAGATGAATCGGGAAATTACATCTTTGCCGGACATAAAACAGAACAGCAGCCTTTTTCATTCGATGCCAACAAAAAGGCTGTTTATAGCGGTGATTCAAGATTTCAGAAAAGCAATGTCGCTACAGATGTGCAGCTTAACATTAATGTACCAGGGGATGCAGCGTTTATGAATGGCGCTAATGCCATGGGAGATTATGGCGCCAACTATTTGGCGAGTCAGCAAGGGGATGTTGTCGTTACTAGCGCCAAAATTACACCGCCAACACCACATGTTCCTGATACTTATACTTTTAATTTCGTTGATGATGGTGTTGGCGGCACCAATCTTGAAGTGTTAGACAGTGCCGTGCCTGCCAATATAGTGACCACAGTCGTAGGTTTTGATGATTTAGTGCCAGTTAGTTTTAATGGCATTGAAGTGAAGTTAGCTGGGGAGCCCAAGAACGGTGACAGCTTTACGATTAGCGAAGTTAGTAGCGTCAGTATCTTTGATAGCCTAAGTAAGGCTGTCAGCTTGTTATCTAATGATGCGCAAATCCAAACTCCAGCTGGTCAATCAGAGTTGGCACAGTTATTGAATAATATCGATAGCGGTGTCAAACAAATGAGTCAGGAAAGAAGTGTTACTGGGACTAATTTAAAAGTATTGGAACAGTATAGCGGCAATCACGCTGACGAGAAGTTGATTAACACGTCCGCGTTATCAAAAGTGGAAGATTTAGATCTTTCAGCAGCGATAACCGAATTTGAAAAGCAAAAGTTGGCACTCAATGCGGTATCGAGTGTGTTTAGCAAAGTCAGTTCGACAAGTTTGTTTGATTACATTTAACAGCTTTGCTGGCGGCAAGATCCCAGCTTGGCACGAGTATAGAGTTAACCCACAATTTTAATTAATACGGTTTAAGAGTTTTCATCAATGTTTGCGGTATATGAGTGGTTCCAGCATAACATATTGATAAGATTACTTTATTAACACGTTTAGCCAAGCTCCTAAGTCTTGGCAATGCTACTAAGAGAGGAACGTAACATGGCTATTTCAGTTAATACAAACGTCACATCAATGAAAGCGCAAAACAACCTTAATGGCGCTAATAGCAAGCTATCTATGTCAATGGAGCGCTTATCGTCAGGCTTACGTATTAATAGTGCAAAGGATGATGCTGCAGGTCTGCAAATTGCGAACCGCTTAACCAGTCAAATAAATGGTATTGGTGTCGCGGTACGTAATGCTAACGATGGTATTTCGATTGCACAAACTGCTGAAGGTGCGATGCAAGAGTCGACTAATATTTTGCAACGTATGCGTGATTTATCGCTACAGTCAGCCAACGGCTCCAATTCTGCAGATGATCGTAAAGCGATGCAGAAAGAATTGACCGCATTACAATCTGAGTTGACTCGTATTGCAGAAACAACGTCATTTGGTGGTCAAAAATTACTTGATGGAAGCTATGGCACTCAGTCTTTTCAAATTGGAGCGAATGCTAATGAAACTATTAGTGTGTCACTCTCAAGCGTTAAAGCCTCATCATTAGGTCGAAATACTATGACCATGGCAGGTACGGCAATGAATGTTGCGGCCGCGACAAATGGTATTGCCGCAGAGACAGATTTAACCTTGACCGGTGGTGGCAAAACAACAGGAGCCATTACATGGGGCTTAGGTGCTAGCGCGAAAGATATTGCCTTAGCGATTAACACTGCAACTACTGGCTCAGGTATTGATGCTAAAGCAGTGGCTAAAAATGAAATGGACTTGAAAGGCTTGAGCGCTGGAGGTGCATTAAGTTTCACCTTAAATGGCACAGCAATAGCGGCAAGTGTGGCTTCGGGGTCAGATTTAACCGCATTGGCTGAAGCGATTAATGGACAAAAAGGTGCTACGGGTGTTACGGCAGAATTTAGTGACCCTACCGATAAATCTTCATTAAAGCTAAGTAACTCAGATGGTGCTGATATCAGTATTGCTGCCTTTGCCAATGCTTCAGCTGGTAACCAATCAATTGATTTTGGTGGTTTTCCTTTGACTGAGGGTGGCGCAGTGGCTGCAGTTAAAACCGGAACTGTAGAGATTGCTAGTAACGACTCTTTCAGTTTGGCGAACTCTGCTGGTACTGAATTTAATACTGCCTCATCTGCGTTTAAGTCCACCGAGAGCGTAGATATTACTGATGCAGCAAAAGCACAAGATTCTATTAGTATTATTGATGCCGCTATCGGACAGATAGACAGCCAACGAGCAGATTTAGGTGCTGTGCAGAACCGCATGAGCTTCACGATTAATAACTTGAACAACATTCAGTCAAATGTATCTGATGCTCGTAGTCGTATACAAGATGTTGACTTTGCAAAGGAAACTGCTGAGCTCACTAAGCAGCAGATTTTATCGCAAACATCCTCAGCAATGCTTGCACAAGCGAATCAAATTCCACAGACAGCGTTATCCTTATTGGGTTAGTCAATCTAAATTGGCCTCGTTTGAAGTAAAAGCAGACCTTAGGGTCTGCTTTTTAGTTAACCTCAACTCGGGTTAAGAGATGAATAAATGCTGTTCAAACAGCCTAAATTTAACATCTAGCACTCCAATAGCACTCAAATTTGAACTTTGTATTGATAACAAGGCGAGTTTACGCGTCAATAGTTAGCCTATTGCAAGTCTTCTGGAGTCAAAGCGGTGCAAAGAGCTGTTTGATACATATTTATTATCCCGAGCTGAGGTTAGTTTTGCTTTGATTTATAAGTTTTTTTTTGCATAGACTGTTTATTTGAAATTATTTTCTAAAGGTTTTTTATTCTATGCCGTTACAGTGTATGTAGAAAATAAACTTCGCCTGACAGTACTGACAGGCACTATTCAAGTTAGGTAGAGGGCATAAATCATGGCTATTTCAGTAAACACTAACGTCACATCAATGAAAGCACAAAATAACTTAAATGGTGCTAACGGTGGTCTTAAAACCTCAATGGAGCGTTTAGCTTCAGGTCTTCGCATTAACAGTGCTAAAGATGATGCTGCAGGTCTACAAATTTCAAATCGCTTGACCAGTCAGATTAATGGTTTAGGTGTAGCGGCTCGAAATGCGAATGACGGCATTTCTATTACCCAAACAGCTGAAGGCGCAATGCAAGAGTCGACTAATATTTTGCAACGTATGCGTGATTTGTCTTTGCAGTCAGCTAACGGTTCAAACTCAAGTGATGACCGTAAGTCAATGCAAAAAGAAATATCTTCATTGCAATCTGAATTGACACGTATTGCAGAAACAACGTCATTCGGTGGACAAAAGTTACTAGATGGCTCATTTGGCTCTAAAAATTTCCAGGTTGGTGCCAATGCTAACGAAACCATCGGTGTTTCTTTAACAAGCGTTAAAGCATCATCATTAGGCCGTAATACAATGACAATGGGTGGTTCTGCAATGAATGTTGCTGCAGCTACTAACGGTATTGCAGCTGAAACAGATTTAACATTAACGACTGGTGGCAAAACAACAGGTGCTATCGCATGGAGTCTTGGTGCTAGTGCTAAAGATATTGCTAGCGCAATAAATACTGCTACATCAGCGGTTGGAGCTGATGCTAAAGCAGTGGCATCAAATGAAATGACGCTAAAGAGCTTGAGTGCTGGCGGTGATGTTAGTTTCACCTTAAACGGAGAGGCAATCGCGGCGAGTGTAGGTTCTAGTTCAGACTTGACAGCTCTTGCTGAAGCGATTAATGGTAAGGTAGGCGTAACAGGTATTACTGCTGAATTTTCAGACCCTACTGATAAGTCATCATTAAAGCTAAGTAATACTGATGGCGCAGATATAAGCATTGCTTCATTTGCTAACGCCGCAGCAGGTAACCAGTCAGTCGATTTCGGTGGTTTAGCGTTGACTGAAGGTGGTGTTGTTGCTGGTGTTAAAACGGGCACGGTAGAAATATCTAGTGGTTCAGCATTTAGTGTTGCAAACTCTGCGGTTACAGAATTTAACAGTGCAGCTTCTGCTTTTAAGTCTGTAGAAAGTGTTGACCTTACAGATGCGACCAAAGCGCAAGACTCTATTAGTATTATTGATGCTGCGATTGGGCAAATAGATAGCCAACGTTCTGATTTGGGTGCTGTTCAAAACCGTTTGAACTTCACAATTAATAACTTGAATAACATTCAGTCTAACGTGTCTGATGCGCGTAGCCGAATTCAAGATGTCGATTTCGCTCAGGAAACTGCCCAGTTAACTAAGCAGCAAATCCTATCGCAAACATCATCAGCGATGCTTGCACAGGCTAACCAGATCCCACAGACAGCGTTATCACTACTATAATAGTATAAATAACAATGTAATTTGATAGATAGGGAGGGTCGCTAGCGATTCTCCCTTTATTGTTTTAAAGTGGTTGTATTCAAGATTAACTTTTTAAGCTTAGCTCTTTAATGATTAGAGCTGAAGCTGAAAGGTTTGAAAACCATCTTGCAGAACAAACGTAAAAGAAACGCTTAGAGTATTGAACAGAGTCTAAGCTCGTTAATCCCAAGCATTAATGTGTTGTTCAATTGAGTTATGTTGGTATATTAATTGCTTGTTAGCTGAAAGAGTTAGAGGTGTACCATGGATGTCAATTTAGCGACTACATCAAATTTAGCATCAAAAAAAGACAGCTTATCTAGTTTAATGGATAAGCAGGTGAGCCAGGCTCAAGAAGTGTTGCCAGATTCTGGTATTCCATCTGCTGGTGACACCGAGAGAAATGTCAATAAAGTCAATCAAGCATCTAAAGTTGACAGTGAAGAATTACAAAAAGCCGTTGATGATATATCAAAAAGCATGAACGTGATGCAAAAGGGATTGGCTTTTAACGTCGATGAAGATTCTGGTATGCAAGTGGTTAAAGTCATTGACGTAAAAACTGGGGATTTAATTCGTCAGATCCCAAATGAAGAAGCACTTGATATCGCCAAAAAGTTAAATGAAGTGGCTGGACTATTAATGAAAACGGAAGTTTAGCTTTGTATTATTCATAGTCATTTAAGATTAGCTTGCAATGTGTACACTGTTGGCTGGAGTTAGTTAAGCAGAAAATGAGCAGAGGTTAGTATGGGATTAACATCAGTTGGTATTGGTTCTGGAATGGACATCAGTGGCATTGTTACCGCATTGGTCAATGCTGAGAGCGCAGGTAAAACCGCTAGATTTGATGTTACTGAAGGAAAACTTAATGCGCAGATTTCTGGGATTGGTACGTTAAAAAGTACTATGTCTGAATTTAAAGATAAATTAGCGACTCTGGCCAAAGCGGAGACCTTTGCAAGTCAGAAGGTTTCCACTTCAAGCAAAGAGTACCTTAGCGCAACGGTAGATAAAGATGCTGTTTCAGGTAGTTACTTAATTAAAGTTGAACAATTAGCACAGAGCCAAAAAAAAGGAACCGCTGTAGCTGCTGATGCGACGTCAGCCGTTGGTGAAGGCACCTTAACTATCGGTGTGGGTACTGGAACGCCTTTTAACATCAATGTTTCAGATACTGATTCTTTAACCAGTATTATGGATAAAATTAATGGTTCTGCATCCAATACTGATGTTACCGCGACAATAGTAAGTGGTGAACTCGGGCCGCAACTTGTATTGGGTTCAAAAAAAACCGGTGAAGATAATTTAATTTCAGTCACAGCAGTGAACACTGGTGCTGGTACTGGGCTATCAGATGTTTTTACCATGTCAGAGCTTACTCCTGCTAAAAATGCTATTGCACACATTGACGGTGTTAAAGTTGTATCCCAAACCAACGAGATGAAAACTGCCATCACTGGTGTATCTTTAACATTGACAGCTGCAGACCTTGCTAAAACGACGACTGTGAGCGTCACTAAAGATACAGGTAAAACCAAGTCAGCAATTGAAGACTTTGTTAAATCTTACAACTCAATGATGACAAGCATTAATGATTTGACCGGGTATAACGCAGAGACTAAAAAATCTGGTGTGATGCAAGGAGATGCTTTGCCAAGGAGCATTCAAAGTCAAGTTCGGAGTATATTGTCAAGTAGTTTTAGCACGAGTTCAGGTTCTGATTCATTAGCAAGTTTTGGTATCAAAACGACTCGAGAAGGGTTACTAGAAATTGATGCTAAGAAGCTCACTGAATCCATTGATACTCGAGGCGCAGATATTACCAGCCTATTTACAACTGAGAATACTGGTTTAGCAACAAAAATGTCTGAAATGCTTGATAGTTATGTTAAAACTGGCGGTATAATAGATAGCCGTGATACCAGCTTGGATGAGCAAGTCAGTCGTATCCAAGATAGCCGGGTAGCATTGAATCTACGGATGGCATCATACAGTGAACGCTTATATAAACAGTACAATGCAATGGATAGTGTAGTTGCAAGTCTTAATTCTCAATCAAGTAATTTAACGGCCCGATTAAACTCTCTTCCTGGTTTAGTGAGAAAAAGTTAAGAAGGCATGTTAGCTTTGTTTTGTACCTTGTTTTATTAGTAATCTGATTATTCCAAAGGGGGCTTAGTGTGGTCGCAAGCATTGAGGATATTAAAGGCTTGAATCTTAGTATAAGCGCCTGCATGAAGCAGATTGAGCAACGAGAGCCAGAAGATGAATCAATTTCTGACTTGGTATCAGAATTGCAGGAACTCGTACTAAGGCGTCAAACTTTATTAGACGCCTTAGTATCGGACCCCTTGTTTATCGATAGAGAAGCGTTAGAGCAGCAATTTGATATGACTCAGACCTTGATTAAGCAAAGCACTCGGATATTAAACTTCCGTCATTCATTACTCCAAGTTGGCATTAAAACCAAACGCCAAATTAATGTGTATAAAGCAATAGATTCAAATAGGTAGGTGATTATGCGCGGTTCCATGCAAACATATCGTAAAGTTTCAGTAGACAGTAACCTAGCCGTGGCTTCACCCCATCGTATTATTCAAATGTTATTTGCCGGAGCGTTAGAACGTTTAGCCCAAGCGAAATGGGCAATTGAGCAAGGTGATATTGAAAAACGTGGCATTTTTATGGGTAAAGCTATTGGCATAGTCGCAGGCTTAAACAGTAGCTTAAATATGGATGCTGAAGGCGATGTGGCGGGTAATCTGAATCATCTTTATGATTTTATGTTACGCAGGATGTCAGAAGCTAATGTTAACAGCGATCCTAAAGCCATTGATGAAGTCGTGTCACTGCTAAAAACGCTCAAAGAAGGCTGGGATAATATCCCACAAGATAAACACCATATATCAGCAAATCCTGAAACAAATTAATTGAATACTCGATTAACAAAAAGAGCCTTTTTAGCAGGCTCTTTTTGTTATGTCGTCATTAAATTGACACATCTGTATGTAAAACCAGCAGTTATAGCCTAAAATTCATTGAGATCGTGATTAGCAACAACAGATGCTTGCTTCTCGGGCCTTGATAATACAATATTTACCTCCTGTTAACTTCGCAGTCTTAATGATGATTTCTTTAACACAAGATAATGTTAATCAGAGTATCCCTGACTGCTAAGTTTCACAATATTTGTTATTTTAAAGCGTTAAGTAAATGTGAGTCTAAGTGGTTATAGATTTTAATCTTAAGGGACATCTGCTTAAACGTGACAGTAGAAATATTATTTAACACCAATACGAGTTTTGGTCTTATCAATGATGCAAATAGAACAACGGATCTTAATCGTCGCCAGCCCTTCAGAACGTGTAACACGTTTGTGCTGTATATTCGAATTTCTAGGTGAACAGTGTGAACTGATCACTCCTGAGAAGCTTTCATCATTGACAGAGCACACTCGATTTCGTGCTGTAGTTGTGGCAAGTCATGTCGTATCCGCCGAGGTGCTAACGTCACTACAAAAAACCATTCCCTGGCAACCGATTTTATTGCTAGATGGTGAAGATGAATCAGTGAGTGTTAATGTTCTTGGTATCATTGATGAACCCTTCAATTATCCTCAATTAACTGAGTTGCTGCACTTTTGCCAGGTTTATGGTGAAGCTAAAAAATCCCAAGTGCCCATTAGTGTTAATCAGACTAAATTATTCAGAAGCCTTGTGGGACGCAGTGATGGCATTGCTCATGTTAGGCACCTCATTAACCAAGTGGCGAGTTCTGATGCCACTGTGCTGATCTTAGGCCAATCAGGAACGGGTAAAGAAGTGGTTGCCCGTAATATTCATTATTTATCAGAGCGTAGCGACGGGCCTTTTATTCCTGTTAATTGTGGTGCAATTCCCGCCGAATTACTTGAAAGCGAATTATTCGGCCATGAAAAGGGCTCTTTTACTGGGGCAATATCTTCGCGTAAAGGTCGTTTTGAACTTGCTGAAGGCGGTACACTATTTCTTGATGAAATTGGCGATATGCCAATGCAAATGCAAGTTAAGTTACTGCGAGTATTGCAAGAGAAAGTCTTTGAACGTGTTGGTGGCTCTAAAACCATTAGCACAAATGTGCGTGTAGTGGCTGCAACCCATAGAAACTTAGAATCTATGATTGTGGAAAATGAGTTTCGTGAAGACTTATATTACCGCTTGAATGTATTTCCAATCGAAATGCCAGCTCTGAGTGAAAGGCGTGATGATGTGCCATTGTTGTTACAGGAACTTGTCAGCCGCGTATTTAATGAAGGTCGAGGCAAAGTCCGTTTTACTCAACGAGCTATCGAGTCGTTAAAGGAACATAACTGGTCCGGTAACGTGCGTGAATTATCAAACCTGGTTGAGCGTTTAACCATTCTATTTCCTGGCGGTTTGGTTGATGTCAACGATTTACCCCATAAGTACCGTTATATTGATGTTCCCGAATACTGTGTAGAGGTGGATGAAGAGCAACTAGAGCGTGATGCATTGGCTTCAATTTTTAGCGATGAAGAACCGGTGGAGTTGCCTGAGACTCGCTTCCCTTCAGAGTTGCCACCAGAAGGGGTGAATCTTAAAGATTTGCTTGCTGAGCTTGAAATAGACATGATCCGTCAAGCGTTAGAGCTACAAGATAGTGTGGTGGCCAGAGCTGCTGAAATGCTCGGGATCCGCAGAACGACCTTGGTTGAGAAGATGCGTAAATACGGAATGTCAAAAGATTAACAGAGATCAATTCCCTGTATATTGTATGATAAATTCAATTGTGGATTTTTATCTTATTTAATATCAGCATGTTAAAGCCCACCCCGGTGGGCTTTTTATTTGGCACGATAAATGCATTTAAGCCGTTAACAGTAAGTTTATTGACGGAGTGATCATGCATTTAGCCCCTAAAGCAAGCCAAGCAGTAACCGCTTTGCCTCTCAAGGCTAAGGTATTAATAGCCAGCGCGGATCCATTTAATACTCAATATAGTTCGCAGGCCCTAACTAATGCCAATGTTAGGCAATCCGCTCAAACTTTCAATATTTCCTCTTCACTTGAGGCGGCAAATATGTCAAATCAGATGACGCATATATTGCAGGCTATGCCATCTGGCGTGGTCATTTTAAATGGTGATGGTGTTGTGACTCTGGCAAATCCGGTAGCCACTGAGCTACTAGGACGTCCGCTACAAGGGATGCGCTGGCTTGATATTATTAATCGAGCTTTTGCGCCACAAGAAGATGATGGTCACGAAGTGTCGTTAAAAGATGGTCGCCGTGTAAAACTGGCAATAACGCCTCTGACGCCAGAGCCTGGGCAGCTAATCGTATTAACCGATCTGACCGAAACCCGTTTATTACAAAAAAATCTCTCACATTTACAGAGGCTATCTGCCTTAGGAAAAATGGTAGCAACGCTTGCCCATCAAGTACGCACGCCATTATCGGCAGCGTTGTTGTATGCCTCTAACCTTGCTAGTCCCAAATTGAGCGATGCTGTTAAAGTAAAATTTCAGTCTAAATTAATCGATAGACTCAATGAATTAGAGCGCCAAGTTAACGATATGCTGTTGATGGCAAAAGGCAGGCAAGATGGCGCAGCTGAAAATGTTACCCTAGAACAAGTTATTCAAACCGTTCTTGCTAATTGTGAACCCATTGCCGAGCAAAAAAATTGCCTGCTTAGTGTGAGCAATGAATCAAAACTGACGCTATCTGCAAATCTAAGTGCGCTAAGCTCAGCGATTAATAACCTGGTGGTTAATAGCTTTGAAGCTGGGGCTGATAAAGTGCACATTAGCGCCATGGACAAAGGCGATACGTTAATTTTGGATGTAATGGATAACGGCAAAGGCCTAGCCCCATTGATGCAACAGCAAGTATTAGAGCCATTTTTTACCACTAAGAGTCAGGGTACTGGCCTTGGGCTGGCGGTAGTCCAATCTGTGGTGAAAAGTCATGGAGGCAGTTTGCAAATCTCATCACAGGAATCCATGGGCTGCTTAATTCGCTTATCTTTTCCCCATTTTAATACCGTATCAAATGAGCAGGAGCAGTCTTATGTCTGAAGCAAAATTATTATTGGTTGAAGATGATAATGCACTGCGTGAAGCCTTGCTTGATACTTTGCAGTTAGCGCATTACGACTGTGTAGATGTGGCTTCTGCTGAGGAGGCTATCATGGCGCTTAAACAGGCCTCTTTTGATATGGTTATCAGCGATGTGCAAATGGACGGTGTCGGTGGGATAGGCTTGCTTAAGTATATGCAGCAGCATCACCCTAAGTTACCCGTATTATTGATGACGGCCTATGCCACCATTGATAGTGCCGTTAGTGCGATGAAACTTGGTGCAGTAGATTATCTGGCCAAGCCTTTTGCGCCAGAAGTATTACTTAATCAAGTGTCTCGTTATTTGCCGTTGAAAAATGATAATCAACAGCCTGTGGTTGCAGATGAGAAAAGTCACGCTCTGTTAGCGTTAGCCCAGCGAGTCGCAGCATCGGATGCATCGGTAATGATTATGGGGCCAAGTGGTTCGGGTAAAGAAGTATTGGCCCGATACATTCATCAGAATAGCTCACGTAGCTTAGAGCCATTTGTTGCTATCAATTGCGCTGCAATTCCAGAAAATATGCTAGAAGCCACCTTATTTGGTTATGAGAAAGGGGCGTTCACAGGCGCCTATCAGGCTTGCCCTGGCAAGTTTGAACAAGCCCAAGGCGGCACGTTATTACTGGATGAAATTTCAGAAATGGAATTGGGCTTACAGGCAAAGCTATTACGGGTGCTGCAGGAGAGAGAAGTCGAGCGTTTGGGCGGCCGAAAGACCATAAAGCTTAATGTTCGAGTGCTCGCGACCTCTAATCGTGATTTAAAAACGATGGCATCATCAGGCATGTTTAGGGAAGATTTATACTATCGGATCAATGTATTCCCATTAGTATGGCCGGCCCTTAATCAAAGACCTGCAGATATTTTGCCTTTGGCTAGGCATTTGATCCAAAAACATACCTCTAGTTCTGGAGGTGTACCAGAGCTTGATGAACAGGCAACCAGACGCTTACTTGCCCATCGATGGCCTGGAAATGTACGAGAGTTGGATAATGTTATTCAAAGAGCGATGATCTTGTACTCAGGTGACAGTATCGGAGGGGATGACATCATTATTGATTCCGGTGATGTGTGTTTAAGTGCTGACACCAGCGTAACGGCCAAAACAGTAGAGATTGATGGTTTAGGGGATGAGTTAAAGGCTCAAGAGCATGTGATTATTCTCGAAACCTTAAATCAATGTAATGGTAGCCGTAAAGATGTTGCTGAACGCTTAGGCATTAGTGCCCGTACTTTAAGATATAAAATGGCAAAAATGCGTGATATGGGGATTGAGCTCCCAGCCTAATGAATCGCATTTTCTCTGCCGCTAACTAGGTAACCTCAGCTCGGGAGAATCAATGCATATCAAACAGCTCTTTGCACTGCTAACTGCGTTATTCCTTTACACGAGAAGACTTGCAATAGGCTAGCTATTGACGCGCAAATTCGCCTTGTTTTCAGGGTAAAGTTAAAGTTTAATGTAATATGTTGAATTTATTTGATAATTCACTGCCGCCCATCCATCTCTTAACCCGAGTTGAGGTTAGGTAGGGTTTAGCGCTTAAAGCTGGTTCTTCTCGCTTTAAACACAGGATACTCAGCTCAAACACTTAATCTACTCGTCCAATGATGAGTAGATTTTTTATGCTATTAATTTTATTTATTTTCTCGTCTTGGCATTTAATTTGCACTAACTCCACTAACTAGGTATTGTTCGTCAACTTTCCGACGAAAGGGAGCTCAAAATGCAAATAAGCGCAAATCCATTATTGCAAGAAATGCAGTCACTTCGTGGTGAAATCACACCGTCACAGACTAATGGAATTCGTCCCAACCTGCTCCAGCAAGTGAATAACACTCAAGGTGCAGATTTTGGACAGCTTTTGTCTCAGGCCGTCGGGAGTGTCAATGGGCTCCAGCAAAACTCAGCAAGTTTAGCGACAAGATTAGATATGGGAGACACACGTGTGAGCTTATCTGATACTGTGATTGCGAGAGAGAAAGCGGGCGTTGCATTTGAGGCTACGGTACAAGTGCGTAATAAGCTTGTTGAAGCCTATAAAGAAATCATGAGCATGCCCGTTTAGGCATTTTTTCACTCAATTAGCAGGTATTGAATGTGAGCACAGATATCATAGTGGGTTCAGACGGTGCGGATAGCACTGGCGTAGCCGAAGAGAATAAATCAGGGCTAATGAGTAATATTGGCAGCACAGACTTTTTGCGCCAAATAACCATGATCTTAGCCTTGGCTGTCTGTTTAGCGTTAGCCGTTTTTGTGATGATGTGGGCTCAAGAGCCTGAATATCGCCCTTTAGGTAAAATGGAAACGGCTGAAATGATCCAAGTACTTGATGTACTCGATCAAAATCAGATCCAATATGAAATCCAGCTCGATGTTATTAAAGTACCTGAAGACCAATACCAAGATATTAAATTGATTTTGAGCCGCGCTGGCATTGAAAATAAAGCCGACAGCAATGATTATTTGAGCAAAGACAGTGGCTTTGGTGTAAGCCAAAGAATGGAACAGGCTAGGCTTAAACACAGTCAAGAGCTTAATCTTGCTCGAGTTATTGAAGAGTTGAAAAGTGTGAGTCGTGCGAAAGTGATTTTAGCACTACCTAAAGAAAACGTATTTGCTCGTAATCAATCTCAGCCAAGTGCAACAGTGGTCATTAACGTTAGACGGGGATCACTGGGTCAAGAAGAAATTGACTCTATTGTTGATATCGTCGCATCAGCTGTACAAGGTTTAGAGCCTGAGCGGGTAACAGTTACAGATTCTAATGGCCGTCTACTCAATTCTGGCAGTCAAGATGGCGCTTCAGCTCGTGCACGTCGTGAACTTGAATTAGTGCAAAATCAAGAAGCTGAGTACCGCAAAAAAATCGAATCTATCTTAATGCCTATTCTTGGTCCTGAGAACTTCACCTCAGAAGTTGATGTGACCATGGACTTTACCGCCATCGAGCAAACCTCTAAACGTTTTGCCCCAGACTTACCAGCGCTTCGCAGTGAAATGACCATAGAAACCAATAGCGATGGTGAGCGGATCGGCGGCATCCCCGGCGCTTTGACCAATCAGCCACCAATGGAGTCTGATATCCCCGAAAATGCTGGAGAAGCGACAGAAAGTGCCAGCAGTGGTAATAGTCACAGAGAAGCGACCCGTAACTTTGAGCTCGACACCACAATAAGCCATACACGCCAACAAGTGGGTGTAGTAAGGCGAGTGAGTGTTTCAGTGGCCATTGATTTCAAAGCTGGTGCTGCTGGTGAAGATGGTCAAATTGCTAAAGTGGCGCGCACCGAACAAGAATTATCTAACATTCGCCGTTTATTAGAAGGTGCTGTAGGATTTAGCTCCCAGCGCGGCGATACGCTTGAAGTGGTCACGGTCCCCTTTATGGATCATCTACTTGAAGAATTGCCCGCCCCAGATATGTGGGAGCAGCCATGGTTTTGGCGTGCGGTTAAGCTAGGCATAGGCGCGCTTGTAATTTTGGTACTTATCTTAGCGGTAGTAAGGCCTATGCTTAAACGTCTTATTGATCCTGATGGGGTTAATATGCCAGATGATACTCGTCTAGGTCATGAATTGGCTGAGATTGAAGATCAATATGCAGCAGATACGCTCGGTATGCTTAATACTAAAGAAGCTGAATACAGTTACGCTGACGATGGTTCAATTCATATTCCAAATCTGCACAAAGATGATGATATGATAAAAGCCATCAGAGCTCTGGTCGCCAACGAGCCCGAGCTATCAACTCAAGTTGTGAAAAACTGGTTATTAGAAGATGCCCAAAAATAAAACAGATGTGGCTGAAAACGCCGAAGGTGCAAGTATCAATCTTACTGGCATAGAGAAAACTGCCATTCTTTTGCTCAGCTTGAGCGAAGGTGATGCCGCCTCAATTTTAAAGCATTTGGAACCCAAGCAAGTGCAGAAAGTGGGTATGGCAATGGCGGGCATGGATGACTTTGGCCAAGAGAAAGTTATCAGTGTTCATAAGCAGTTTTTGGATGATATCCAGAAGTTTTCATCCATTGGTTTTAACAGTGAAGAATTCGTTCGTAAAGCCTTAACTGCAGCACTGGGTGAAGATAAAGCTGGCAATCTTATTGAGCAAATTATTATGGGCGGCGGGGCTAAGGGCCTTGAGTCTCTGAAATGGATGGATGCAAGACAAGTTGCGACCATTATCCAAAATGAACATCCACAGATCCAGACCATAGTATTATCTTATTTAGAGCCTGATCAAGCCGCTGAGATTTTTAGTCAGTTCCCAGAGAATACTCGTCTTGATCTTATGATGCGTATTGCCAATTTAGAAGAAGTGCAACCTGCGGCGCTGCAAGAGCTTAACGACATCATGGAGAAACAGTTTGCGGGTCAAGGCGGTGCACAAGCGGCCAAAATGGGCGGCTTAAAAGCGGCTGCGAACATTATGAACTACCTAGATACAGGCATTGAAAGTCAGATCATGGAAACCATGCGTGAATCTGATGAAGAGATGGCGCAGCAAATCCAAGATATGATGTTTGTGTTTGAAAACCTTATCGATGTTGACGATAGAGGTATTCAAGCCATACTACGTGAAGTACAGCAAGATGTGTTAATGAAAGCCCTTAAAGGTGCTGACGATCAACTTAAAGAGAAAATTTTGGGTAATATGTCCAAACGCGCCGCTGAGTTGCTGCGTGATGATCTTGATGCCATGGGGCCAATTCGTGTCAGTGAAGTTGAGTCTGCTCAGAAAGAAATCCTTTCCATTGCTCGCCGATTGAGTGATAGCGGTGAGATCATGCTCGGCGGTGGCGGTGGCGGCGATGACTTCCTCTAAACTCACGTGATAAATGATACCAATGACTATACTGAATAATGCTAGCATTGGTCTTTAATCAATATGCTTTATAAGCGGTAACTGGATGACTGAATCGAAACCGAATCGTTTTAAACATGTACTCAGTGTTGATGATGAACCTGAGTTCAGTCATTGGCGTTTGCCTGATATGAGCGATGCTCAGTCTCTTGGTCCCTCTAATCTTTATGGTAAAAAGCCACAACCACATGTGGTTGATGAGCCCGTAGAAGAAGAGCCTAAACCTTTAACTATGGCGCAGCTTGAAGAAATGCGCGCTATTGCCGAGCAAGAAGGTTTTCAGCAAGGTAAAGAAGAAGGCTATCAAGTAGGTTTAGAGCAAGGCCGCTTGGAAGGTTTAGAGCAAGGTCATCAACAAGGACTCGAACAAGGTGAGCAACAAGGTTTAGAAACCGGAAAAGCTGAAGCCGATGCCTTAGTTCAGCGCTTTAGCCATATCCTTGAGCAATTTGAAAAACCTTTAGCGGTGCTAGATCAAGAAATAGAGTCTGAACTATTAAGTTTAGTATTAGCATTAAGTAAAGCGGTTATTATCAACGAAATTAACACCCATCCTGAGCACATTCTTGCCGCCCTACGGCAAGGGATCAATTCACTGCCTATAAAAGAGCAGCAAATCAAAATTCGTGTTAATCAGCAAGATGCAGAACTTATTAGTCAATTTTATAGCCAAGAGCAACTCGACAAAAACAGTTGGCAACTAGATGTTGATCCCGCGTTATCAGGAGGGGATTGTATTATTGATAGCGTACGTTCAGCAGTAGATTTGAGAATTGAAGAGCGCATGGCTCAAGTGCTAGAAGATCTAAAGCAACAATCAAGTGGATTAGGCGCTGAAATTCAAGCAAACAAAGGGGATGACAAAGGTTACACCACAGATATTATCGATGCTGACGAGTTTAATATTCATAAGGCTGCTGAGAGTTCAAAACAAGATGCCCTGGCTAGTGCGGGCGACAATACTGATGCCCATCAACCACAGGAGCAAGGTGAGGCGGAGCATCAAAATGAAAGCTTAGAAACTGAACCTGTGGAGTTGACCGCTCCCAAAAGCACAACTTTAGACGCTGAGATTGCTACAGCCCCGTCGCCAAAGCCCTTTGACACTGAATTAACGAAAAGCATAGATAGTACAGATAGTGTAGCGCCTCAAGAACAACACACCACAGTTGACGATGACAGTGCCAAGGAGAACCATGATGCTCAGCCGTCAACATCAACTTCTCAATAAGCTAAAAGGACACACTAAGCGGGTTAATCCTTTAGTGCCAGTTGCCAGCGGACAGCTAGTGCGAGTGGTTGGATTGACGTTAGAAGCCAGTGGCTGTCGTGCTCCAGTGGGAAGTTTATGTTCAATTGAAACTATGGTAGGAGAGTTAATTGCTGAAGTCGTAGGATTTGACGATAAACTCCTTTACCTCATGCCGATTGAAGAGCTCAGAGGGGTACTTCCTGGGGCAAAAGTTAAGCCCCTTGGAGAGCAATCAGGCCTCAATGTTGGCATGGCCTTACTAGGCAGAGTATTAGATGGTAGTGGCTTACCTTTGGATGGACTTGGACCACTTAATACCGATCAGCATGCTTCACGCCATGGTCCTAACATTAACCCACTTTCACGCCGGGCGATTACTGAGCCCTTAGATGTGGGAGTGAGGGCCATTAATGCCATGCTAACTGTAGGTAAAGGTCAGCGTATGGGGCTATTTGCAGGTTCTGGCGTTGGTAAAAGTGTGCTCTTAGGTATGATGACCCGAGGCACTACTGCCGATATTATTGTGGTGGGGTTAGTAGGAGAGCGTGGCCGCGAAGTCAAAGAATTTATTGAAGAAATTTTAGGTGAACAAGGCCGCGCGCGCTCAGTGGTGGTGGCAGCACCTGCCGATACTTCACCTTTAATGCGCTTACGTGCCTGTGAAACGTCGACCCGAATCGCTGAGTATTTTCGTGATTTAGGTTATAACGTATTGTTATTGATGGATAGCTTAACTCGTTACGCCCAAGCACAGCGTGAAGTTGCGCTTGCTGTGGGTGAGCCACCTGCAACTAAAGGTTACCCACCTTCAGTGTTTGCCAAACTACCTCGTTTAGTTGAGCGGGCTGGTAACGGCGGTCCAGGGCAAGGCTCTATTACCGCTTTTTATACCGTACTGACTGAAGGTGATGATCAGCAAGATCCTATTGCAGATGCTTCAAGGGCGATTTTGGATGGACACATTGTACTTTCAAGGCGTTTAGCCGACTCAGGTCATTACCCTGCGATAGATATTGAATCATCAATTAGTCGTGTGGCGCCTATGGTTATATCAAATGAACACCTCGAAGCGATGCGAAGGGTGAAACAAATGTATTCCATGTATCAGCAAAACCGAGATCTTATTTCTATCGGCGCTTATGCACAAGGCAGCGATCCACGCATAGACAATGCCATTAGATTGCAGCCTGCGATGAATGCTTTCCTACGCCAAGGATTTAAAGACGCCATTAGTTTTGATGATAGCCAGCTTATGCTGAGCCAAATCGCCGCTCAATGTAATATCTAGCCGTAGGCCCATTCTAGTGTCAAGTTATTGGCCATTTTACTGCTAGAGTGCACCTAGAATTACGTTCAAGTTACGTCCGAGTGACGATTTATTAAACACTAATTGAGTGCTATTCGATGGAAAAAGATCCCCTGTTTACTGTATTAAAGCTTGCTTGTGACGCCGAAGAAAAAGCGGCATTGCAACTTAAATCTATTCAGTCAGATAAACAAAAGTACCAAGGGCAGCTGGAGGTATTAAATAATTATCGTCTCGATTATATGAAGCAAATGGGACAGCAGCAGGGCAAAACACTCAGTGCTAATCATTACTCCCAATTTCATCAGTTTATTAAACAGGTTGATAATGCGATTTCCCAACAAGTGAATGTGCTGAAAGATGCTGAAACTCAAGTGATTTATCGACAAAACAATTGGCAAGAGAAACAGCAAAAACGTAAAGCGGTAGAAATGTTGCTAGATCAAAAAGCGCAGAAACGCGTTCATGCTGAAAACCTGCGTGAGCAAAAGATGTCTGATGAATTTGCGATGCAGCAGTTTATTCGCAAAAAGCCAAGGCAGTAACTCTATCCCATCGCCCTCAGTAAAAGTGTAAGAAAAATGCCTTGTCTTTATTACGCCGCAGACCAGCTTGAAACAATTTTTTAATGTGGCACTATATTTGCTTGGTTAATGCTGATTTGAAATTTAGACGTTGATTGAGTCCGTTGATAACACAGGTTTGGAGATAGCTATGGAACAGATGAACAATATTTTATTGGGTTCAAGCGCGAAGGTGAGCAAATCCTCACCAGGAGAATTGTCTTCAAGTTCTGGCTCAGATGCATTTTTAGCTGCGCTAAATCAAGTGTCTAACACTCAAAGCGAAGGGTTTTCATCGAGTAAATACGATTCAAATACATCGGCAAGTATTTCAGCTTCATTTTCATCGGCTCAAAATGACATTCTTTCTGAAGATGAGGCTGATGTTAATTTAGAGCTTATTCTGGCTCAAATTGATTTAACGGGTAAAACGAGTGCAAATGACAATAATGAAGAGGCTGTCGGCAATCAATTGCCGCCAGAGCTTATTGACGGATCCTTAGGAGTCAAGAGTGTCTTCGATGAGATGGGACAAGACAACTTTCTTTCTCAGCTGTCAGAGGAGCAGCAGCTTGCTTTAGCAAGCTTTGCCGAGCTAGATGCTGAATCATTGACTCAGCTTTCAGCAGAGGAGTTAGCGGCATTGGTGGAAAATTACAATGCTCAAGCTGCAAATAATGCCGTTGCTCCCATAGCCTTGCCAGCAGGTGTTCTAGCTTGGCTACAAGATAAAGCCAATATTGCGGCAGATAACTCACAAGAAAATGAAAATGCTGAGTTGGGAGCACAAATGGTGGCTGATGATAAAATCAAAACCGGCGTCTTAGCTAAGGATAAATTACATATTCTTGGCAATGAAGAGGTCGCAAAGCCAGTGGATGCCAAACTTGCCGGTGCTGAGCTAGCTAAAGCTGAGCTTAATGTTACTTTGGATACTCAAATGGCTAAAAAGTTTGAATTAAGTCAAGGCATAAATGCAGCAAGCATGGCTGTGAATGAGTTAGGTAACAGTATTGGAGACACAAACTCAGATGACAGCGCTGCACTTAAGGCATTGCAAAATCAGTCAAGTTTCACACCCGTGCATAAGAGTGAGGTGCCACAATTTCAGTTATCTTTGAAACAAGGTGAAGCTGGCTTGCAGATGCAGGAAATGATCAAAAAGTTTTCACCAGTGATGCAGCAACAATTGATCACCATGGTGAGTAAAGGCATACAGCAAGCAGAGATCCGTCTTGATCCTCCAGAGCTTGGGCATATGTTAGTCAAAATTAATGTCCAAGGGGATCAGACACAGGTACAGTTTCAAGTCGCTCACTCGCAGACTAAGGATTTGGTTGAGCAGGCACTGCCAAAGTTACGGGATTTATTGGCTCAAGAGGGAATGCAACTTTCTGATAGCCATGTTTCGCAAGGCGATGGCGGACGTGGAGATAAAGATCAGCGGCAGGGTGGCGAGCGTTATGGTGGTGAACAACTGGATGATAATGCAGCACAAGAGACTAACTTGATGGCAAATCGTACCAGCCACTCCAATTCTGCTATAGATTATTATGCATAAGTCGGTAACCTATACACAATTAAACATCTAAGGCAGAATAGTCTATATATTTAAGTGAGATATGCGCGCTTTAGGGTTATTCTTGCTGGAGTAACTTCAAAGACTCGGTCTACCAATAGCCTTAACCCAGACGGACAACACTATGGCAGATGAAGAATCGTTAGAACTTAAAAATGAAGGTAAGGGCAAGAGTAAACTGATTATATTTGGCGGTATTGGTTTAGTGCTAGTGCTCGCTATCGGAGGTGGCTTATGGTTTTTTATGGGGTCAAGTGATGCGCCAGTTGAAGATGTCGCCCAAGCTGCTGGCTCAACTAGTGCTCCTGCAGCTGGAAGAACGCCCCTTGCAGAAGCTAATTACATAGGTATGCCAAGGCCATTTCTATTTAACCTTCCTGGTGTTGATCGTTCCCGTTTAGTTGAAATCAAAGTACAGCTTATGGTTCGTGGGGATGATGGAATATTAACTCAAAAGCACATTCCGTTAATTGAAGATGCATTATTAACCACTTTTAGTGGCGCGGATGTGCAAAAATTAAGCACCCAGGCGGGCAAAGATGAACTAAGGCAGCTGGCACTACTTAATGTGCAAAATACCTTACAGCCAGTTACTGGCCGCACTGTGGTAGAGAAAGTCTTATTTACCGGCTTTGTGATGCAATAACCGGTGAATTCCCCCCATGAATGGAATGCTAAGGCAATAATGTGAGTGATTTATTAAGCCAAGATGAGATTGATGCGCTGCTACATGGTGTTGATGATGTAGATGAGGATGACGTCGATGACGATGGCGGCGATGCCAGGTCCTATGACTTCTCGTCTCAAGATCGTATTGTTCGCGGGCGTATGCCCACCCTTGAAATCGTTAATGAACGTTTTGCTCGCCATCTTAGGATCAGCATGTTTAACATGATGCGCCGAGCCGCAGAAGTGTCTATTAATGGCGTTCAAATGCTGAAGTTTGGCGAGTATGTTCACACTCTATTTGTGCCAACCAGTCTTAACATGGTCCGCTTTAGCCCACTGAAAGGCACAGCACTTATCACCATGGAAGCAAGATTAGTGTTTATTCTTGTGGACAACTTCTTTGGTGGAGATGGTCGTTTTCATGCCAAAATTGAAGGCCGCGAATTTACGCCCACAGAACGTCGAATTGTCCAGTTACTGTTGAAAATCATTTTCGAAGATTATAAAGAAGCTTGGGCGCCCGTTATGGATGTTGAGTTCGATTATTTGGACTCTGAAGTTAACCCTGCAATGGCAAACATTGTCAGTCCAACGGAAGTGGTAGTGATTAACTCATTCCATATAGAAGTTGATGGCGGCGGCGGAGATTTCCACATTACTATGCCGTACTCCATGATTGAGCCAATTCGTGAATTGCTCGATGCGGGGGTGCAAAGTGATAAGCAAGATACAGATATGCGTTGGTCTCAGGCACTACGCGATGAAATTATGGATGTGAAAGTAGGGTTTGATGCCAATATTGTTGAGCATGAATTAACCTTACGTGATGTGATGGGGTTAAGAGCTGGGGACATTATTCCTATTGAATTACCTGAGCATATTATGATGCGTATCGAAGATTTACCTACATACCGTTGTAAAATGGGTAAGTCTAGAGATCATTTAGCATTGAAAATCAGTGAAAAAATTGCTCGTCCAGAGACAGTGAAAACTGAATTGCAGCTAGTGACCCGTAAGAGCAAAGGCCGTGATATTTCCGAATTATAAGGTGATGTAATGAGTACAGAAGACACAGGTGATGATTGGGCTGCGGCCATGGCTGAACAAGCAATCGAAGAAGCTGAGCAAATTCAGCTCGATGAGCTAGTTGATGAATCTAGGCCGATAACTCAAGAAGAAGCTGACAAGCTTGATTCGATACTTGATATCCCTGTCACGATTTCTATGGAAGTGGGCCGGAGTTTTATCAGCATTCGTAACTTACTCCAGTTAAATCAAGGTTCAGTGGTTGAGCTTGACAGAGTTGCAGGTGAACCGCTTGATGTAATGGTTAACGGCACCTTAATTGCTCACGGTGAAGTGGTTGTCGTCAATGATAAGTTTGGTATTCGTTTAACTGACGTTATCAGCCAAACCGAACGTATTAAAAAGCTTAAATAACTTATCTAGAGGTAAGTTGGGTTGAGTAGCGTGATAAATGAGGTCCTTTGACCTCATTTTGATTTATCAAGGCTACAAGGAGAACGCTGTGTTAGATGTATTATTAAATTTACCGCTTGTTGCTGCAGGGGTTATAGGCGAATCAGGGGTGAAAGCACCTGAACCTGTAATAAATGCAAGCCAAGACACGTCACATATTGCTTCAATGGCGAGTATGGTGGGCGGCTTGATTGTGGTATTAGGGATTATCTTTGTCTTGGCTTATATCGTTAAACGCCTCAATTTAGTGCCGTCGCAGCACAGCGTGATTAAATCTATCGCCGTGGCCTCTATGGGACCAAAAGAAAAGGTGGTGTTGATTGAAGTGAATGGCCAGCAATATCTGTTAGGTGTCACCAGCTCGCAAATAAACTTAATTGAAAAACTTGAGACACAAGTTCAGGTTGAAAGTGAGTCCTTTGCTCAGCGGCTAAAGCAGGCTAAGGAGAGTCAATAATGCGTTATTGGATTGGGCTTGTTCTGCTTATTGGCTTAGGGTTTTCTCCAGCTGGATTTGCAGAAGGTATTTTACCTGCTGTAACGGTCAAAACAGCGGCGGATGGGTCTGCAGAGTACTCTGTGACCATGCAAATTTTGATCTTAATGACAGCAATGAGCTTTATTCCTGCCATGGTCATTATGCTCACCTCATTTACTCGCATCATAGTGGTATTGTCTATTTTACGCCAAGCATTAGGTTTGCAGCAGACACCTTCAAATCAAGTGTTAGTGGGTATTAGCTTATTTATGACTTTTTTTATTATGTCGCCGGTGTTCGATAAAATTTACACCGAGGCAGTAGAGCCTTACATCAATGAAACCATGACACTGCAACAATCCTATGAAGTGGGTAAGCTGCCCATAAAAAGCTTTATGCTATCGCAATTAAGATTAACTGATTTGCAAACCTTTGTGGAAATCTCGGGTTATAAAGGCATTACATCACCTGAAGAAGCGCCCATGAGCGTTATCATTCCTGCGTTCATCACCAGTGAACTTAAAACTGCTTTTCAAATTGGTTTTATGCTGTTTATTCCATTTTTGGTATTAGATTTGGTGGTCGCCAGTATTTTAATGGCCATGGGTATGATGATGTTGTCACCTATGATCGTATCATTGCCATTTAAGATCATGCTGTTTGTTTTGGTGGATGGCTGGAGTTTAGTCATGGGTACCTTAGCCAATAGTTTTGGAATTTAAGGAGCTGTGCCATGTCTCCTGAAGCCTTAATTGATATCTTTCGTGAAGCTTTATCTGTCATAGTACTCATAGTGTCAGCGATTATTCTTCCCGGTCTGTTTATCGGCTTAATTGTGGCAGTATTTCAGGCTGCAACGTCCATTAACGAACAAACTTTAAGCTTCTTACCTCGCTTGTTGGTTACCCTATTTGCTTTAATGTATTTAGGTCATTGGCTGGTACAAACCATGATGGATTTTTTCCTACAAATGGTGAACCTAATACCACAAGTAATAGGCTAACCGATGGAAATATTGTTTGATGAAATCAGTCAAACGATAGCAGCCTATCTATGGCCACTATTTCGTATATCTTCAATGCTGATGATCATGGCTGTATTTGGCGCGAACACGACTTCTTCGCGGGTGCGTTTATTGTTAGCCGTGGCTTTTACCTTTGCCATTGCGCCAGTGTTACCTGAAATCAAAGACGTAGAGCTATTTGCTTTGAGTGCTGTATTTATCACCTTGCAGCAAATTTTAATTGGTACTGTTATGGGCTTTGTCACCTTGATGATGATGCAAGTCTTTGTATTGACGGGTCAAATTATTGGTATGCAGACCAGCTTAGGCTTTGCTTCTATGATAGATCCAGGCTCAGGTGAGCAAACTCCTGTGGTCGGTAACCTGTTTCTTTTACTTGCAACACTGATTTTTTTGTCTATTGATGGGCATTTATTGATGTTTCGCATGATAGTGGCAAGTTTTGAAACAATTCCAATATCAAATCAAGGCATAGAACTTGCTAATTATAAAATATTGGCGGAGTGGGGGGGCTATATGTTCGGTGCAGCCTTAACTATGTCAATGTCAGCCATTGTCGCGTTATTATTAATTAACTTATCTTTTGGGGTTATGACCCGCGCGGCGCCGCAGCTAAACATCTTTTCTATTGGTTTCCCTGTCACCATGGTGAGTGGCTTATTTATTTTGTGGCTAACGCTTGGGCCAATTATGGCTCATTTTGATGAAGTATGGTATTCAGCCCAAGTGTTGATGTGTGATTTACTCAAGCTAAATTGTCAGCTTGATCAAGCCACCGTGTTCTAAACGTATTATTTAGTCTTATCACTGCAGTATTTAGGATAAGTTATGGCCGAAAATGATAGTAGCCAAGAAAAAACCGAGGAACCTACTGGGAGGCGCCTTGAGCAGGCGCGCGAAAAAGGGCAAATTGCTCGCTCAAAAGAATTAGGCACAGCTGCAGTGCTATTGGCTTCTTCTGTGGGATTTATGATGACAGGGCCTGCTCTTGCTAAAAGTTTGTTTCGTATCATGGAGCAGATTTTTACCATGGAGCGCGCACAAATTTTTGACACTAACTCCATGTTCCGTGTTTGGGGGCTAGTCGGCACTGAGCTTGCAATCCCTTTAATGAGTTTTATTGTCATGGTTGCGGTAGTATCCTTTCTGGGGAATATCGTTTTAGGCGGAATTAACTTTTCCGTTAAAGCCTTTATGCCTAAAGGCAGCAAGATGAATCCCATGAGTGGCTTTAAGCGTATGTTCGGTACCCAGGCTTTAGTTGAGCTCACCAAAGGTATTGCAAAATTTTCTGTGGTGGCGTTTTCTGCTTATCTATTGCTGGATGTCTATTTTTTTGAAATTCTTCAATTATCTAATGATCACTTACCCAGCAATGTTTACCATGCGTTAGATTTATTGGTGTGGATGTTTATTCTTTTATGCTCATCGACGTTATTGATTGTGCTTATCGATGTGCCATTTCAAGTATGGAATCACAATAAACAGCTCAAGATGACCAAACAAGAAATAAAAGATGAATATAAAGACACCGAAGGTCAGCCTGAGGTTAAAGCCCGAGTCAGACAAATGCAAAGAGAGATGGCGCAAAAGCGCATGATGGCAGAAGTCCCTAGCGCGGATGTGATCGTGGTTAACCCTGAGCATTATGCTGTTGCCGTCAAATATGATGCTAGCCGTTCAACCGCCCCTTTTGTGGTCGCAAAAGGGATTGATGATGTTGCCTTCCAAATAAGAGCCATAGCTCGAGAGCATAATGTTGCGATTGTGTCAGCGCCGCCATTAGCCAGAGCAATTTATCATACCACCAAATTAGATCAGCAAGTTCCAGAGGGCTTGTTTACCGCCGTTGCCCAGGTGCTCGCTTATGTATTCCAATTAAGAACATTTCAAAAAGGCCAGGGCCGACGACCTAAGCCTATTCCACTCAATCAGCCCATTCCTGATGAACTCAAACATTAAAAGATTGACCTTGGTGTCAAACTGAATTCTAATAATTGGCTCGTTTTTTGCTTTTCACTATTATCAGTGTCAAAAATGCAGCATTAAGGTCAATAGCCAATGGAAGTAAAAGCCGCGTTAGGGCAAATAAAATCGATCCGCATTAGTAGCTTTAAAGGCATAGGTACGCCTTTGCTGGTACTGGCTGCATTAGGCATGGTCGTTTTACCCATACCTCCTTTCCTGCTGGATATATTATTCTCATTTAACATTTCTTTAGCTTTGGTGATATTACTTGTTGCCATTTATACCGATAGACCGCTCGATTTTGCCGCTTTTCCAACCGTGCTACTGATCGCAACCTTACTTCGCTTAGCGCTCAATGTGGCTTCCACTCGAGTCGTGCTACTTGAGGGGCATAATGGTGGTGATGCCGCCGGTAAAGTGATTGAGGCGTTTGGCTCAGTGGTGATTGGCGGTAACTATGCCGTTGGTTTAATCGTGTTTTTGATTTTGATCATCATTAACTTTGCGGTAGTGACCAAAGGTGCAGGGCGTATTTCAGAGGTAAGCGCTCGCTTTACTTTGGATGCTATGCCTGGCAAACAGATGGCTATTGATGCTGATTTAAATGCTGGGGTATTAACCCAAGAACAAGCCAGGATCCGCCGAGCTGAAGTAACCAAGGAGGCCGATTTTTATGGTGCGATGGATGGTGCTTCTAAGTTTGTAAAGGGTGATGCGATTGCTGGGATCATGATTTTGGTCATCAATATCTTAGGTGGTTTTATTATCGGTATGCTGCAGCATGGGCTGGACTTCTCCACAGCAGCAGAAATTTATACCTTATTGACCATAGGCGATGGCTTAGTCGCGCAAATACCCGGCCTTTTGCTTTCTATTGCAGCAGCGCTAATGGTTACCCGACAGAATGAATCTGGTGACATGGGGAAAATGCTCATCAGTCAAATGTTTGAAAGTCCTAAAGCTCTGGCTATAGCATCAGGATTATTATTTACCATGGGTATCGTCCCTGGTATGCCACATGTGGCTTTCCTAAGCTTCGCTGCGATTACCGCAGGAACGGCTTTTTATATTCAAAAACGCATTAAAACTAAAAAAGAAGAAGCCTTAGAATTGGCAATAAAAGGCCCGAGTGAGATTAAAGATAAAGAGCCTAAAGATCTTAGTTGGGATGATGTACGTCATGTTGATACTATTGGTCTTGAAGTGGGTTATCGTTTAATTCCTTTAGTGGATAAAGGTCAGGGCGGCGAATTGCTCGGTAGAATTAAGGGCGTGCGTAAGAAGTTATCTCAAGAACTGGGCTTTTTGGTTCCAGCAGTTCATATCCGCGATAATTTAGATTTATCTCCAAATGCCTACCGGATTTCATTAATGGGAGTTGTGGTCGGTGAAGCTGAAGTTAGGCATGACTGTGAACTTGCTATCAATCCAGGGCAAGTGTATGGCAAGCTAGATGGCATAGAAACAACAGATCCTGCGTTTGGCCTAGAGGCTGTCTGGATCAATGCAGAGCAGCGTGAGCATGCACAAACCTTAGGTTATACAGTCGTTGATACTGCGACAGTTGTCGCGACTCATATTAGCCAAGTGCTGACTAATAATGCGGCTAAATTACTCGGTTATGAAGAAGTACAACAGCTCATGGATATGCTGGCGCGTCAGTCACCTAAATTGGTTGACGGCTTTATTCCCGATATCATGCCACTGGGCAGTGTGGTTAAAGTGATGCAAAATCTTCTTAATGAAGGAGTTTCTGTCAGAGATCTGCGCACCATAGTGCAAACCCTGTTAGAATATGGCAGCAAGAGCGCCGATACTGAAGTCTTAACCGCCGCAGTGCGTATTGCACTCAAACGAATGATAATGCAAGAGCTTTCAGGCCCCGAATTAGAAATTCCTGTCATAACATTGGCGCCAGAGTTGGAACAAATGTTGCATAAGTCAATGCAGGCAACAGGTGGTGAAGGTCCAAATATTGAACCAGGTCTTGCAGAGCGGATGCAACAATCGCTATTAAGTGCAGCGCAAAAGCAAGAAATGGTCGGGCAACCAGCCATTTTGTTGACATCAGGCATGTTACGGTCAACGTTATCACGCTTTGTTAAGTACACAATTCCGAATTTAAGGGTAATTTCTTATCAAGAAATTCCTGATGAAAAGCAAATTCGAATAGTATCGGCAGTGGGCCAATAGCGATGAAAACAGAATTTTGAGGGTGCATAAGTGAAAATTAAACGATTTTTTGCCAAAGATATGCGCGGAGCATTAGCTCAAGTCAAAGACACGCTAGGTTCTGATGCCGTTATCATGTCCAATAAGAAGGTCACTGGTGGCATAGAGATCGTTGCTGCTGTGGATTACGACGAGCCAAAGGTCAGCGCTAAGGTTAATACTCCAGTACCAGGTTTTATGGACGTCAGCGAAGACAGAGTGTCTATCGGCGCAAAGCCTGCAATTAAAGCTGAGACTAAACTAAATCCTCCGCCAGTTGCCGATTCTCTGCAAGCATTACTTGAGAAGCAGCATTCTCGATTACAGCAGCAAATGGCATCACAGAATAATGATCCTGAGCTCCCAGAGTGGGCCAAGCAATTAGAGGCCTCGAAAAAACCTCAGCCCGCGGCTAGTTTTCAAACTGCATCGTTTGCCGATAAGCCTCAAAAAAATACTAAGCATAACCAAGCTGATTTTGATGCTCTTAAAGATGAAATGGCGTCACTGCGCAACCTATTGACTCATCAAGTATCGGCATTAATGAAAGATCAGAAAAAACGCACAGATCCCATGGGTGCTATGCTGGAAAGTAAATTATTAGCTGCAGAATTCTCAGCGCCTATAGCGGCAAAACTTGCGGGACTTAGTCAGCATTATACACCAGTAGATTTAGTGCGGGCTTTGCCGCAGACACTAGCCAATCTTCTTGATAATCAAGGTGATGATATTGTTAGGCGTGGAGGGGTCGTGGCTTTTGTAGGCCCTACAGGTGTTGGGAAGACAACCTCTTTGGCTAAGCTTGCAGCACGATTTGCAGCTCAACATGGTCCAGAGCAAGTGGCACTCATCACTACTGATCATTATCGAATCGGAGCTTTCGAACAGTTAGCAACCTATGGCAAAATAATGGGATGTCCTGTAAAGCAAGCTCATGATCTAGCTGAATTAGAACAAATTATTTATCAGTTTAGGAATCGCAAGCTAGTATTAATTGATACCGCTGGTATGGGACAACGGGATATGCGTCTCTATCAACAGCTCGATAATCTAACGGCAAATAGTAAAATTCCTATCCGTAGCTACTTAGTACTGTCAGCGACAGGGCAGCGCCGAGTGTTACAAGATGCCGTGACCCATTTTAAACGCATTCCTTTATCTGGGGTTGTGCTCACTAAGCTGGATGAGTCTGTCTCCATAGCGGGCGCTTTAAGTGTATTAATTCAAAATGAATTGCCATTAAGCTATGTTACTGATGGTCAAAGGGTTCCAGAAGACATGAAAGTCGCAGATACCTTAGTATTAGCGAAACAAGCACTAGCGGCAATGAACGAAACTGAACTACAATCGACAAAAGACACGGCATGGTCAAATGACATGGCCTATGCATTCGAGTAAAGATATGACCCGAGATCAAGCAAGTGGTTTACGTATGATGAATCAACCGTATAACGAAAAAGTAAAAGTAATTGCCGTGACTGGCGGTAAGGGAGGCGTAGGTAAAACTAGCGTTTCAATCAATACCGCAGTGGCTCTTGCTGAAAAAGGTAAACGAGTATTAGTACTCGATGCCGATTTAGGTCTGGCAAATGTTGATGTCATGCTTGGCATCCGCGCAGAGCGCAATCTATCCCATGTATTAAAGGGAGAAGCTGAGCTTGATGATATTATTGTTCGCGGCCCTAAAGGCATTGGTATAGTTCCTGCCACTTCTGGCTCCCAATCCATGGTTGAATTAACGCCTGCACAACATGCAGGTCTTATTCGTGCGTTTAGCGAAATGCGTACTCAGTTCGATATTCTCATTGTTGATACCGCTGCGGGTATTTCTGATATGGTTTTGAGTTTCTCTCGTGCGGCTCAAGATGTGGTTGTGGTTGTTTGTGATGAACCGACCTCAATTACCGATGCTTATGCTTTAATTAAGATTTTAAGTCGAGAGCATGGTGTGTTCCGCTTCAAAATTGTGGCCAATATGGTGCGAAGTTTGCGTGAAGGCATGGAATTATTTGCTAAACTCAGTAAAGTGACTGACAGATTTTTGGATGTTGCTCTAGAATTAGTCGCAACAGTGCCATTTGATGAAAACTTACGTAAAGCAGTTCGTAAACAAAAACTTGTCATCGAAGCATTTCCAAAGTCACCTTCAGCCATTGCTTATCATGGCTTGGCGAATAAGGTGATGACTTGGCCCGTTCCACAGCAGCCCGGTGGTCATTTAGAATTCTTTGTCGAACGTTTGGTTCAACGTAAAGAATTACAAGAGGATAGAGTGAGTGAATAAAGCCGCAGCGTATACTCAGTTCGATGATAAGTCGTCCGTTATTGAACAGTATGCTCCGTTGGTGAAAAAAATTGCTCATCATATGCTTGCAAGATTACCTGCATCGGTGCAACTGGATGATTTGCTGCAAGCGGGAATGATGGGGCTGCTGGAAGCTGCTTCAAAATTTGATGGTACCAAGGGTGCTAAGTTTGAAACCTTTGCAGGAATTCGAATTCGTGGTGCCATGATTGATGAAATTCGCCGAGGAGACTGGGTTCCACGCTCAGTGCATCGCAATCAAAGGCGCGTGGCTCAGGTGATTGATGAGCTAGAACAACACTTTGGAAGAGATGCGCGTGACACAGAAATTGCAGAAAAACTTGATATGTCACTCGATGAGTACCATCATATCTTAAATGATGTTTCTGTTGGAAAAATCATAGGCATAGAAGATTTGGGTGTATCACAGGATGTGATTGTTACCGAAGAGACATCAATGGATAAATCCTTTGATGAATTAGTTGAAACTCAATTCCAATCAGCGCTGGTTGAAGCAATTAAAACATTGCCAGAAAGAGATGCTTTAGTGTTATCGCTTTATTATGATGAAGCACTAAATTTAAAAGAAATTGGCGCCATACTTGAAGTTAGCGAATCCAGAGTCAGTCAGATTTTAAGTCAGGCTATGCTCAGATTAAAAGCTAAACTCAAGCATTGGACACAAACATAATTATTAATAGAGCAAAAAGAGTGTCAGCTCACCGGAGGAAACCTTGGACAAGAATATGAAGATTCTTATTGTTGACGACTTTTCAACAATGAGACGTATCATCAAGAACTTGTTGCGAGACTTGGGATTTAACAATACCCAAGAAGCAGATGATGGCTCTACAGCCCTACCCATGTTGCAAAAAGGTGACTTCGATTTCGTCGTTACTGATTGGAACATGCCAGGGATGCAGGGTATCGATCTTCTCAAAGCGATTCGTGCAGATGATTCGTTGAAGCACTTACCTGTTCTTATGGTAACTGCAGAAGCAAAGCGTGAGCAGATTATTGCAGCAGCACAAGCCGGGGTAAATGGTTATGTTGTAAAGCCATTTACCGCAGCAACTCTTAAAGAAAAGTTAGATAAAATCTTTGAGCGACTCGCATAAGCAAGGATTAAGTCATGCAGGCAAAAATATCGGGGCTTATTACCCTCGAGCAAGCCCAGCAACTTGTTAAATTGCTTGAGGCGGGTGATCAAGATACAGCAGATGATGTCATTAGAGAATTAGCGGGGCCTTTGCAGCGCGAACTCTTTGAAGAAGTGGGTAAGTTAACCCGCCAACTTCATAGTGCATTAATGGATTTTCAAGTTGATAACAGATTAGTTGAATTGGCCAATACAGAAATACCAGATGCCAAGGAAAGACTAAACTATGTTATTGAGATGACTGAACAAGCTGCAAATAAAACCATGGATGCGGTTGAAGAATGCATCCCTTTGGCCGATAGCATTATTATCAATATTCATTCTGTTTCCCCTATGTGGGAAAAATTGATGCGACGTGACATAGCTTTAGATGAATTTAAAAGCCTTTGTCACGATGTACAGAGTTTTATGTCCCATAGTCAGCACGATTCAAACCGACTACGTGAACTCTTGAATGAAGTACTGATGGCACAGGATTTCCAAGACTTAACAGGGCAAATGATCCGCAGGGTCATTGATTTAGTTAGAGAAGTGGAAAACAATCTAGTGTCCATGCTGACAGTATTTGGTGACACTGCTATAGAAAGCACTCCTGTCGCTAAAGTAGATAATAAGATAGAAGCAGAAGGACCGATAATGAACGCTGAATTACGTGAAGACGTGGTCACAGGTCAGGATGAAGTCGATGATCTGCTATCGAGTCTGGGTTTCTAATTAGGAGTCAATTTAATGTCCTTTGATGTTGATGAAGAGATACTCCAGGACTTTTTGGTAGAAGCTGGAGAGATTTTAGAGCTTCTGTCGGAGCAGCTTGTTGCTCTTGAAAATAATCCTGATGACACAGATCTACTAAACGCTATTTTTAGGGGATTCCACACCGTTAAAGGCGGTGCTGGTTTTTTAAGCCTTAATCCCATGGTTGCAGTTTGCCATGAGGCAGAAAATACCTTCGACCTTCTTCGTACAGGCAAACGGAGTGTTAATGCTGAGTTGATGGATATTATCCTTCAGGCTGTAGATGCAATTAACATGATGTTTAGTCAAACTCAGAAAGGGGAAGCTCAAGACCCTGTTGATGCCGAACTTCTTGGACAGCTAAAACTGCTCAGTTCTGGTGCGCCATTGCCTTCTGAAATGGGTGGTGTGGTAGAAACCGTTTATGAAGAAGCTGAGCCTGAAGTCGAAGTGGTCGAAGTCATTGAAGACGTTAGTACTGAATCAACTCAAAATGACACAATTGACGATATAGATGAAAGTGAGTTTGAAGCCTTACTGGATGCGTTACATGGTCCAGGTAAAGCAGAACCAGCAGTGAGTACAACCGTGGCTAGCAGCACCCCGAGTGATGAAATCACTGATGATGAATTTGAAGCATTGTTGGATGAGCTTCACGGTTCAGGTAACCAAGCGAATGTTACACCGCCACCAGTACCTAAAGCACCAGCTCCAATTGCGGCCGCCACAGATTCAGATGATATCACTGATGATGAATTTGAGCGCCTACTGGATGAGCTTCATGGCAAAAGCAGCGCTGAACCTGCAAAAGCAGCACCAGCTCCTGTGGCTAAAGCACCAGCTCCGGTGGCACCATCTGCCCCAGTAGCTAAAGCACCTGCTCCGGTACCCCCTGCACCTAAACCTGTGGTTAAAGCTTCTGAGCCTAAAGATGACGCTAAAGCACCTGCTAAAGCAACAGCTGTACCTCAGGGGGAAACGACGGTTCGTGTTGACACGGCTAGACTCGATCAGATCATGAACATGGTCGGTGAATTAGTACTAGTACGTAACCGCTTGGTCAGTTTGGGCATTACTCGTGAAGATGAAGCCATGTCTAAGGCATTGGCGAATTTAGATTTAGTAACTGCAGATTTGCAGGGTGCGGTAATGAAAACCCGCATGCAGCCAATTAAGAAGGTGTTTGGTCGCTTCCCTCGAGTAGTACGAGATTTAGCGCGAACATTGAATAAAGAAATTGATTTAATCATGGTAGGTGAAGAGACCGACCTAGATAAAAATTTGGTTGAGGCATTAGCAGATCCACTAGTCCACTTAGTGCGAAACTCGGTGGATCACGGTATTGAAATGCCGATTGCTCGTGAGGCGAGTGGTAAGTCACGTACAGGTACTATCACCTTGTCTGCGAGTCAGGAAGGTGACCACATCTTATTAAAAATTGAAGATGATGGCGCTGGCATGGATCCTAATAAACTCAAAGAGATTGCGATATCTCGAGGTGTATTAGATGAAGATTCTGCCGCCAGAATGTCTGATAATGAAGCTTATAACTTAATTTTTGCGCCTGGATTTTCAACCAAAGTTGAAATTTCAGATATCTCTGGCCGCGGCGTGGGTATGGATGTGGTTAAAACCCGCATTAACCAACTTAACGGTACCGTGCATATTGATTCTGTGAAGGGAAAGGGCACCATACTTGAAATTAAAGTCCCCTTGACACTTGCTATCATGCCGACATTGATGGTTGATGTTTCTAAACAAATATTTGCTTTACCTTTATCAAGTGTGAACGAAATTTTCCACTTAGATTTGACTAAGACCAATATTGTTGATGGCCAGTTAACGGTTATCGTGAGAAACAAAGCTGTGCCACTTTTTTATCTCGAGCAGTGGCTGCACAGAAACAAGACAACTTTAAAGCATGGCGATAAGAAGCACGGACACGTGGTCATCTTACAGTTAGGAACCAGCCAGGTTGGTTTTGTGGTTGATGCGCTAATTGGTCAAGAAGAAGTGGTCATTAAACCCTTAGGTTCAATGTTGCAGGGCACACCTGGTATGGCGGGGGCGACAATTACCTCTGATGGTGGTATCGCATTAATCTTAGATGTCCCTGGATTACTCAAACACTATGCTGGCTCTAAGAAGTAAGTTTTATAGCGTGTTAAGGAATTAAATGGCCATACAAGTATTAGTTGTAGATGATTCAAGTTTTTTTCGTCGCAGAGTCAGTGAAATTGTTAATCAAGATCCTGAGTTGGAAGTGATAGGCGTTGCAGTTAATGGTAAAGAAGCCGTTAAAATGGCCGCGGAATTGAATCCTCAAGTGATCACTATGGATATAGAAATGCCTGTCATGGACGGCATCACAGCTGTCCGTGAGATCATGGCTCAAAACCCTATTCCTATTTTGATGTTTTCATCATTAACTCATGATGGTGCTAAAGCAACGTTAGATGCGTTAGATGCTGGAGCGTTGGATTTTCTACCAAAACGTTTCGAAGATATCGCTACAAATAAAGACGAAGCTATTAGCTTATTGCAGCAAAGGATCCGTGAGCTTGGCCGTAGACGCATCTATAAACCAATCTCTCGTCCAACCAGCTCTACGACTACGGCTGGAACAAGTGTGCCACCACGTGCTGGTTTATCCAGTTCCAGCACATTAGCTGGCACGGCGAGTTTAAGTCGTAGCCCAACATCAAGCTTAAGCTCAATACCTTCTAAAGCTCCAGCGCCAGTGAGTACTTCAGCTGCTGCAATACGTGCCAGTGGTAAGCAATATAAAGCCCTGCTGATAGGTACTTCTACAGGTGGGCCTGTTGCACTACAAAAAATATTGACTCAATTTCCTGCTAATTACCCACATCCAATTTTATTAATTCAACATATGCCAGCGGCGTTTACCCCGGCCTTTGCTACTCGTTTAAATGGTTTGTGCAAAATAGAAGTCAAAGAGGCTGAGAATGGTGACCAATTAAAAGCAGGTTGTGCTTATTTAGCACCTGGCGGTATGCAGATGATGGTGGAGCGAGCAGGAAGCGTCAGTCGCCTTAAAGTGTTGGCTGGTAGCAGTGATATGACCTATAAGCCTAGCGTTGATATTACATTTGCTTCAGCGTCTAAGGCCTATAATGGTGATGTACTGGCTGTAATATTAACGGGCATGGGAGCTGATGGCCGAGAAGGTGCGCGTATGCTTAAAGCTACAGGTGCAACCATTTGGGCTCAAGATGAGGCCAGTTGTGTAGTATACGGTATGCCCCAAGCAGTTGCTGCTGCAGGATTATCTACGCAGTCAATTTCATTAGATCAAATGGCTGAAGCGATATTGAAAGAGTCTAGTCGTGGCTAAAGGTGTGAGTCGTATTGTACTGGGGCTAAGTTTATTTGTTGCCACAGTCTTGAGCCTAGTGTTTGGCAGTTTGTATTTAGAGTCACGATATAAGCTGGTACTGCTAAAGGATGAAGTTCATCGATTACAGCAATCACAGGTTTTACTTATGGTGCCAGATGAACAAGCTGCTGTGATAGCAGATTGGCTGGAGCAACACCCAAAACAAACTCATGCATTGATAGATATGTTTAGTCAAACACCGGTAAAAGAAACATCTAACGATCATAAACCCGTGAAAGTACGAGACATATCCCGTACGCCAGAAAAAAATAGCGTTATAGTGTCAGAAACTGAAGATGGGGTTAAAGTCATAAAGTTACCCCATGGCGGGATCAGAGTAACGACCCGTGAAGATAGCCAAACTAAAGGCAACCAGTAATTTATCTGAGGCAAACTTGAGAGGCGTGATTTGAAAGTATGGACAGTAGCAAATCAGAAGGGTGGTGTTGGTAAAACAACTTCTGTTGCAAGTTTAGCTGGTGCGCTGGTTAAACGGGGTATGCGGGTATTAATGATAGATACCGATCCGCATGCTTCGCTTGGGTATTACTTAGGCATAGACTCAGAAACGGTTTCTGGTTCGCTTTATGACATATTTTTGGCTCACAATGAGTTATCGTTGGAACTAATCACGGCACATATTGTTCATTCACAAGTTGAAGGTTTAGATCTTATTCCTGCCACTATGGCATTGGCCACGTTAGATCGTGCCCTTGGACATCAAGAAGGTATGGGATTGGTCCTACGAAACTTACTTAGCCTATTAGAAAATCGTTATGATGTCGCTATCATTGACTGCCCGCCAGTATTAGGTGTCTTAATGGTTAATGCCTTAGCTGCAAGTCAGCATATTATCATTCCAGTGCAAACGGAGTTTCTAGCCATAAAAGGGCTAGACCGAATGATAAAAACCATGGAGTTAATGGGGCGTTCGAAGAAAACCCGTTATAGCTATACGATTTTGCCTACCATGTATGATAAGCGAACTAAAGCATCCCCATTAGCCCTTGAAGTATTACAAGATAAGTATAGACATGCATTGTGGCCAGATATGATCCCAGTAGATACAAAATTTCGTGATTCAAGTTTAGCCCATATACCAGCTTCTCATTATGCGCCAAGCTGTCGCGGTGTGAAGGCCTACGATAGACTGTTAGATTTTCTTTTGGCTGGGGAGTTTTCTCATGTCAAAGTCGGTTGATGATGCGGTAGTTGATTTTTTTGATTTATTGTTAAAAGAGAAATCTGCGCCAATCGTTAAAGTTGCATCCCAAGCGAAACAGTTTAAGCCTGTTGAAGCTAATAAGGTCTTGCTCGAGCCAAAAGCCGCATTTACTCAAGTTGCGCCAAGCTCAGTTGCTAGAAGTATATTGCCAAAGCCCATAGCTCAAGTTAACCGTGATGTTGATAAGAAGGCGCTTGAAAAATTATTAGAAGCTGTATCAAAACCAGCTATTGCAACGGAAACAACCCTAGAACAAGGGATAAAAGCGAAAGCTGAGCTCATCCGACAAGCAATAAAATTGCAACCCGAGGCTAAAGTTCCATCAGTTGTATCTGAGTCTGATAAAAATAAGGTATTGGAAGATAAAGAAATAACTCTTTCTGCCGATAAAAATATGCACCTTGAATCAGTGGTGATTGACCAGGATTTAACTGCTGTTGAGCCTGAGATTGCTGTTTCGCTACAAACTCAAACTGGTTCAGTACCACCAAGTATTACAAAAGATTTACAAGAAGTTCTCGATGATGAGTTTCAGGTACTATTCTTTAATGTAGCAGGGTTAACCTTAGCGGTTCCATTAGTCAGTTTAGGTGGTATTGTTAAAATTGAACGTATTAGCCATTTAATTGGTCGGCCTAAATGGTTTAAAGGTGTGCAAACTCACAGAGATACTAAACTTAACGTGGTTGATACTTGTGCTTGGGTAATGCCAGAAAAATATTCACAAGAGCTTGCTGAATCTATAGATTATCAATATCTTGTATTATTAGAAGACAGTGAATGGGGATTAGCGTGTGAATCCTTAGTTAATGCGGTAAAAATTAATAAATCTCACGTTAACTGGCGTGATAAACCGGGTAAGCGTCCATGGCTTGCTGGTGTTGTAAAAGAACAAATGTGTGGCATTTTGCATGTACAAGCTTTAATTGAAATGTTAGATGCAGGTTTAGGGTGTCAGGATTCGATTGACTGAGGTTAACTATGACAGAATCAAGAAAAATTGCAGCTGTTGCTGCTAGTAAAGATGATCCGGTATTACAATGGGTTATGTTTAAGCTCAATAATGAAACCTATGGCATTAATGTAATGCAAGTACAGGAAATTTTGCGTTACACTGAAATCGCTCCTGTGCCAGGTGCGCCAGATTATGTCGTTGGGATCATTAACTTGCGTGGCAATGTTGTCACAGTAATTAATACTCGTGCTCGCTTTGGTTTGGATTCTGTGGAAGTTGATGATTCTACTCGGATCGTAATTATCGAAGCTGAAAAACAAGTCATAGGTATTTTAGTTGATAGCGTGGCTGAAGTTATTTATTTACGCCGTTCAGAAATAGACAATGCTCCGAATGTTGGTACTGAAGAAAGTGCTAAATACATTCAAGGCGTGAGTAACAGAGACAATGAATTGTTGATTCTAGTTGATTTGGATAAGCTATTATCTGATGATGAATGGGCAGAGTTAACTGACGTCTAAGTTGTTGATTTGACGTAAATGCCAGCTTGATTGCTGGCATTTGTTTGTCTGATATTTGCTTGATGCCAATAACGGTATTTATTAAGGGATTTTCGATGGCCGATGAGCTGTTAATCGCGGCATTAGCATATGTTGTGGCTTGCTTAGGGTTAATTTTATATTTACAGCGTAGAACCAGTAAATTAAAAACCAAAATTGATGCATTAACTGTGTTGATAAAAGAGAGCGATCGTCAAAGAGAGGCCGTTAAGCGTGAATTGCAAGAGCTAAGGAGCGGAACCATAGGAGTTGGACGCCGAGTGCTTGAAATTGAAAAGAAATTAGGCAAGCAATCTGAGATGCTTGAAGAAGCAAGCTACAACGATCCACAGGCCAAACTCTACGCTAGGGCCGTTAAAATGGTGTCATTGGGTGCTGGTATTGATGAACTAATGAATGAGTGTGAGCTGCCTAAAGCTGAGGCTGAATTATTGCTTAGGCTGCATAAAAGGTAGGCGCTAATCGCCTACACAGCTTCAACAATTTTTTGATGTAAATTATTCCACTGTTCAGGGAATTTACCATCCAGCATATAGATGAATGAAATTAACTCAGCAATGAGTAAATATAGCTCTTTTGGTACTTCCTCCCCCAGCTCCAGCATTTGCAAAAAGTTACTTAAATTAGGGTCTTTGTGAATATATACCCCTGAGCTTTTCGCTAAGGCGATAATCTCTTCTGCCAATAGATCAGTGCCACTGGCGGTTACTTTAGGTGCGCTTTTACCATCAAAACTTAACGCCACTGCTTGTTTGCGGTTATTCATGTGATCTCCTTACGCACGAGTCTTTACCAGGTAATGATCACCCGGTAGTAAGGTCGCGGGTATCGTGCCTAGTTGAGTTGAAAAGTCATTAAGCTCAAAGCCTATCTGTGCCATTTTTTGGCTTAGCGGTGACTGAAATTGGGTGACTCTTTTTAATAGCTCCTCATTATTGGCGGTAAATTTAAGCCCTAAAGACTTACCTTGGCGATTGGCGTTGATGACAATACTGCCTTGGGATAAATTGAATTTAAGTTGTAGTCGCCAACCAACTTTTTTAGGATCGTTTTCATCAGGTTTGTCGCGTTCAAACTTGCCTTCAAGTTGCTCATCCCTTTGGTTTATAGAATAAGGCAGCGCGAAATACCAGGTTGAGTTTTGGTTAGGATCCGTGCTGGCTTGCTGATAAAGAGCCAAGCTAGTCGCCAATTGCGCCATGCTATCTAAACTCGCGCCTTTGTCTAATGCGCCGAGTAAACCTTGAGTCATTCTTACCTGCATATTGAGCGACAGCTGCTGTAAATGCTTTGTGAGCTTATTTGAAACCGTTTGGCCGTTACTGCTGGCCTTAAAACCCAATAATAATTGAAATAATGTGGTGATAGCCTCACCAGTTAAAGGTGCAGGGCTAGTTAACGGGCTGTGCGCTAAGTTTAGTGCGCTAAAACTGGTCAATTGGGCTTGCAGTAAATGTGGATCTGCATATTGAGATAAAGGCATAGTGGCAAGTTGCGGCAAGCTTTTTAATAACTGACTGGCCATATTATTAACATCATTACTCGTTTTTTGGATCCTTTCTGGCATAGCACCCGCTTTACTCAACGCTTTTTGCAGTACATCCATTGGCGCTAATTCAATATTGCCTTTCGTTAGTAGTGGCGTTCCATTGTTAGTGTGGTTGCTGTTAGCGTGATCCTTCAAAGTGACTGTTGGTGATAGACCTGCGGATTGATTTGTTTTTGATTCAGTCTGTTTGCTCGAGAGTTCATCACCTATGTTATTGCTCACTTCTGCTTTAGTTATTTTTAATCCTTGCTGAATAAGTGCATCTGTAGCTAACTTACCCTTTGATTGAGAGGTATTCGTTAGCGAAGGGAGAGTGATATTTGTTTTGCCTTGTTCAGTGCTTGCTGAAAATGGGGTCGCTTCAAGCTTTTTAAGCCACTGATTCAAAATTTGAACAGGTTCATTTTTAGTTAGTAGGATTTGATTATTATTCACTGGCAGTGACGGTGATTCCTTGGGCGCAAGTTGAATAGATATTTCCCCCTGTACTGAGGTTAATTTAAGAATTAACTGGGTCCCTTGCATTGCAATATTGGCTATATAACTTCCTTTTGGAAGCTGTAATTTACTGTCTAGGCTTATACTGGTGCCATTCTCAAAACTGAGTTTATTACCTTGAGATTGGGTAATCCCTAATGGGTAGCCTTGAGTTCTTTGGGCTAGACTTTGTAGCTGTTGATCGCTAACTCCATTTTTATTCGCTAGCAGCTGCAATGAACCTGGTAGTGAGATTTGAATGCTTTGTCCGAGTAAGGTGAGTTTAGCTTCTGTTTGACCTTGTGCTAAGGCTCTTGCATCTTCGGTTTTCAGCATCACTTGCAGCTGGGCGTTATTTTGTCTCAGTGCTAGCTCAAGTTTAGCTTGTGTTGCTAATTGATATTGGGTGCCTTGCAGTGTAAGGCGTATAAGGGTTTGCTTGTCAGCGTTAACGGTTTCGGAGTTTAGCTCTGAGCTTGCGTTAATGCTTTTAGTGACGGTGGCGGGTATTAAGGTTTGATCAACTTGAGCTTTATTTGGCACCTGATCTTGCGGTGGTGCAGATGCGGTTAAGGTGTTAGGGATAAGCTCAGACATAACAAACTCTTATTTAGTGATTTATTCATAAATAGTCATTGATCTAGTTCCTATGCTCAGAAATCTAGGCTGTTCGATCGTTAACTTAATTTGTATAATAACGGATCAATTGTGAGCTGACTTAGTGAACACCTTACCTAAAATGCCCTGTTCGTGCCATTTAGTGTGTAGATGTTAAGTTTTTGTTTGTTGTGTCGCTTTATATCCGTGAATATTTCATCGATATAATATTACTGCGACATGATGTCTATTATGACACAGTATTTTTTTGTCTCGCTAATTTGCTATCGACCAAAAGTAGATTAGCTTTAATTATCGTATCGTGTTTATGGCAGATTTTTGTCATGCAGTTTTTATGAGTGACCTATGAATTATAAATGGATATTAGCCGCCTCAAGTTTTTTATTAAGCGGACACGCTTTGGCTCAAGAAGCAGAAATGCCAGAAGATCAAACCCAAGTTGAAGTTGAATTTCTTGACCCTAGAGATCCATTTGAAGGATTTAACCGAGCTATGTGGGACTTTAACTATTTGTACTTAGACAAGTATGTTCTTAAGCCTGTAGCACATGGCTATAACGATTATATACCTCTGCCAGTAAAGGAAGGCGTGAATAATTTCACCACTAACTTAGATGAACCTAGTTCTTTGGTTAACAACGTGTTGCAAGGGAAATGGGGCTGGGCTGCGAATGCTGGCGGCCGCTTTACTGTTAACTCTAGCTTAGGTATTTTGGGTATTTTCGATGTTGCTCAGATGATGGGTATGGAGCGTAAACAGGACGATTTTAACGAAGTGCTTGGTTTTTATGGCGTGCCAAATGGTCCATATTTTATGGCGCCTTTTTTTGGTCCTTTTGTGGCTCGAGAAATCGCATCAGATTGGGTTGATGGTCTATACTTTCCTTTATCGGAGTTGACTATGTGGCAATCTGCGCTGAAATGGGGCCTGAAAAGTTTGCATAATCGCGCCGAGGCCATCGATAGAGAACGGTTACTGGACAATGCTTTAGATCCTTATGCTTTTGTTAAAGATGCTTATTTTCAGCATGTGGATTACAAGCTGTATGATGGAAATGTCCCAACGACTCAGGAAGATGACGTGTTGCTGGATGAGTTTATGGATGAACTAGAATAAATCTTAAACTAAGCATTTTACCTGAATTCGCCGAGTATCTCCGTGAGGTTGTATGGCACTAACTGATGTAGCTGTTCTTTTAGTCGATGACGATCCAGTTTTTCGTCAGTTAGTGACTGATTTCTTAGTCTCACAACAAGCCACTGTTTATCAAGCAGCGAGCGGTCATCAAGGTGTTGAGCTGTTTGAGAAAAAACAGATTGATGTGGTAGTTGCAGATTTAAGCATGCCAGGTCTAGGTGGGCTGAGCATGCTTAAACAGCTTATTGAGATACAGCCTTCAATTCCAGCGATAGTGATCTCAGGTCACAGCGTAATGGCTGATGTTGTAGAGGCGCTACGTATTGGTGCTTGTGACTACCTTATAAAACCCATTCCGGATTTATTCATCATCGCGCAAGCCATAGAGCAGGCGATTGAAGATGCCGTTAATAACGCCACTAACCGGCAGTCATCTGATGAAAGCCCGCTTCAGTCTATGTTAGAGTCCGAAATGGGCCCTTTAAATCAATTATCCTACCAAGAACTGAATGACAACTTGCACCTGCTAGAGCAAAGCGCTTTAGCCGCTAAAAGTGTTCAACAGCAGCTATTTCCCGCATCGAATGTGGATTATCCGCTTGCAGAAATTAATTACAGTTTATTTAAACGAGATGATATCAGTGCCTATTTCATCGACTCAACTATGGTTGGAGATAAGCACTTAATTTGCTACATGGCCCATTTTCACCCAGAAGATAATAGTGCTGCCTTTGGCTGTGTGTTATTACGAAGTTTCGTTAATCAAAAGCTTAAACTTTACCGTAATGGCTTAAGCACGACGCTTATCGAACCTTTTAATATGTTGAGCTATTTAAATGAACGGATGGTGAAATCTGGGTTACATATGCAAGTTGATATCAGTTATATTTGCATTGAGCTAACTCAATATCGGGTTGCAATTGGTCAAGCTGGCACAGGTCTACGTTGTTACTTGCGTAACCACATGGGGCTAGCGCCTATCGCGCTGCCTGAATCAAAACCTTTGGGCTCGACTGAATGGCAAAAACCTAGCACTCAGTTTCGTAGCTTAATGCCTGGAGAAAGCTTATGCATCGCCACTCATAATAGGCACCATCAAGCTATGTTGTTAGATGATGAGTTTGTTGGTCTAGTCTTTAAAGAAGATGTTGCCAGCGGTGGTTTTATGGAGCTTAAAGCTAAATAAAGGCTTTAGTAAAATAAGCTTAACTAGGTCAATAAATTGCCTCAATGATCCTAAGTGGACTTCAGGCAAAGCTTGGATTACTTATTATTGTCAAATATAGACACACTCCTAATTAATTATCCTTTTATGTCTAGTCTCAGTTGTATATTGCAATAAAGCGCATCAAGCTCGTGCAGCTCATAATGGTTTGGTACCAAGAGCTGCGACGTATGGTTATAACTAAAAGATCAGTTGATACAGGGTTCCTGCGCCGATTGCCATGCTTAGGATAACGAATAAGAACGCGGCTATCATTTGGTTTTTGAAGATAGATTTCAGCAAAATCACTTCTGTTAAACTTGCGCCGGCACTGCCAATGATTAAGGCGATGACTGCGCCAAGACTCATGCCCTTTGCGGCCAATGCGGCGCTTAATGGAATAACGGCTTCGGCGCGAATATACAATGGAATGCCAATTACAGCTGCAATTGGGATGGCAAAAGGGTTATTTTCACTGGCAACCCTTGCCACAAATTCAGTGGGCATAAAGCCATAAATCATTGAACCAAGCGCAATACCTAAGATTAAATAAGGCAGCACTTTTTTTAAGTCGCGCCAAGTGCTGAGCCAAATTTTTCGCCACTTGCTAACGGGTGTTACTTTTGTACTGCATGAGGCTGGGCACGCTGGTTTTTCGGCGCTGGTGGCTGCTGTTTGTGGGCTTGGCGCGGCTTGGTTAAATTTGGCTTCTGGCTTGATGTATTTCTCAAAGCCAAGCTTTTCAAGGCCAAAACCTGCGATTACCGAGACCCCCATTGCGATAATAAAATAGAAGCCTGTGACTGTGAGGCCGAAGGTTACGGCAAATAATCCAATAATAATTGGGTTAAGCAGCGGGCTTGCAAGCAAGAACACCATCATAGGGCCGAATCCTGCGTTGGCCCGTAACAGCCCTTTTAAGAAAGGTATAGTGGAGCATGAACAAAAAGGGGTGATCGCGCCTAATAATCCCGCGACGATATAGCCTTTGCCTTTTTTGCCGCTCAAAATAGCTTGTATTTTTGATGGCGGGATATATTCCTGCAGTATACCTACTAAGTAACTTATTACTAAAAATAATACAGTGAGCTCTAGGGCAAGGAAGACAAACATGTTTATGGTTTCTGTGAGCATGGTTTGGGTAATATTGATCATAATATAGGTTCCATATTTCTGGTTTAGTCGAAATGTAGACTTCCGTTATAGTATCGTCAAGTTATTTCTAGTATTATCGAAATATAAATTTATGCAGGAGTGGTTAATGAATATCGAAATAGTTGCTAAAGCATTGAAAGAGCTCGGTCATCCGACACGATTGGCCGTTTATAAACAGGTCATGAAAGCGGGGCCTAGCGGTGTGGCTGTGGGCAAGCTAGGTGAAAATATTGGCATTCCTAATTCAACCTTGTCGCACCATATCTCAAGTATGGTGTCGGCAAACTTGATTTCACAACATAGGGAAGGTCGCGTATTACATTGCATCGCCAATTATGAGATGCGCGAAAATGTACTTAATTTCTTGCAAGATGAATGTTGTGTAGACAGCCAATTTTAGCGCCTCATATCTAATGAGGAGTCTAATTAGTGGCGTTATCAAAATCACATTAAATAAATCTGCCAAATAGTGCATCTTTTTACTGATTGCTGCGTCTTGGTCTATATCGGAAATTTATCTTGAATACAGAGCCTATTTATATGATATCCCAATGGCAAAATCACAAAGCGCAACTTCGACGCTACGTTAGCAAACGCGTTGATGATGCAAATGCCGTCGATGACATACTTCAAGATGTTTACATCAAAGCCAGTGTCAACCTGCATCAATTGACATCTAAAGGCAGCCTCAAAGCTTGGCTGTATCGCATTGCTCACAACACCATTATGGATTTTTACCGCCAGCGGCAGCAGTTTGAACCTTTGCCTGAAGATCTTATGGCTGAGGAACAAGAGCCTGGTCAACAGGCCCGTGAAGAGCTAGCGCAATGCCTAGGCCCCTTGATTGATGAGCTGCCGGAAAAATATGGCGTGCCATTGAGATTGGCTGAGCTTGAAGGCGTGTCGCAGCAAGAGATTGCTAATCTATTAGGATTGTCACTTTCGGGGGCAAAGAGTCGAATTCAACGAGGACGGGTTAAGTTTCGCCAGCAAATGATGGCTTGCTGCGACTTAGAGCTTGCTCAAGAAGGGATAGTCGACTATTCCCCTAAATCGTCAAACAAAGGCGTTCGATGCCAATGAGTTAATCGACCCACTGATTTATTCATTTCACGCAACACTACTTTTGGAGCTGTTATGGGCAGTACATCTCGTCCGTTGATTTCCCAGCAAATCATTAATGAAGCCACTGAATGGGCCATTATGCATGGGGTGGCTTTTCGTCAAGCTGATGACACAGCAAGGCATTGCCCTTTTAGTATTGCGCCCATGACCATGGATCGCAGCATGTTTGAGCACTTACGCAAAGTTACCCCACTTATCACTAAGCTGATAAGCAATGTCAGTGAAGATCATGATTTCCTCCAATCTGCGTTGGCTGAGGTGGCCAAAGCGGATCCGTTTTTTGCGCGCTTATTGTCGTTACATCAACAGGCACAGGGAGATACTGAACATCGACATAATCCCGCTCGTAAACCCTTATTGTTAATGCGCACCGATTTTATGGATGACAGACAGTATGGCGCTAAAATCATAGAGTTTAATGGTATTGCTGCGGGCATGGCACCCTTTGGTCAACGTGCCACTGAGTTTCATGCTTTTATGCGTGAGCAATTCCCAGACGTGTATCAAGAATGGATAGCAGATAGGCACTCGATGCCGGCTGAGAATCAAGGCCTTGAGCAACTTGCTTTGGCTATAGCGCAAGCCGCGAACAGTATCGCGGCGGCATTTTCTTCTGAGATGCCAGTGCCAGTTGAAACGACTCAGCGTAAACCGACGTTTTTGATGGTAGTGCAAGAAAATGAAGACAATGTCTTTGATCAGCATTTACTTGAGCTTGCCCTGCAAAAACGGGGGCTACGTACAGTTAGACGCACCTTTGAGCAGCTTAGCAGTCAGCTTTCAACGGGTGACAATAAGCGTTTATTGCTAGAGGGCGTCGGCGCTATTGATGTGGTGTACCTGCGAGCGGGTTATCAATATGCAGATTACTATTCGCCGGCGCGAGCAGAAGCCATCTGCTGCCAGACGTTAAGCCAAACGCGGCTGTTTATTGAGCAGCACCATGTGGCGGTGAATGCCACTTTTAGCCAGCAGCTTGCTACCAGTAAAACCATGCAGATGTTACTGACTCAAATGCCAGAGGAAGACTATGCACGCTGGGGATTAACCCTTGAACAAGCCCAGTTGGTAAAGCGCGTATTAGCACCGATGAAGCCGATTAACCCTGAGACGATTCATTGGTTTAACAGCCAAGCTAATCAACAGCAGTGGGTGCTAAAAAATCAAGGAGAGGGCGGCGGTCACTGTATTTTTGCTGATGATATTAGCCATAAATTGGCTGCACTTGCCCCCCATGAATATGCGGCATGGTCACTTATGCAGCGTTTAGAGCCCCGAATTCGTGAGGTACCGACCATTGCCGTGCGAGACAGCAAACAAACACAGGTTAACCATCTGGTGAGTGAAATCGGCTTGTTTACCGCCTTTTATGACGGCAAGCCCGTGACCGAGATGGATGGCTACGCGGGTTATCTTATCCGCAGCAAACCGGCTAGCGAAAATGAGGGCGGTATTCATAGCGGCAAAGGCATTTTGGATTCGCTGGCACTGATTAACTGATTAACGGATTAATTAGCTAAAGAGATAAAAATGTTGCGTCCTTTTTGCTGTAAGGGCGTCTTAAGGATAACTCATTTATCTAAAGGAAAAATTTATGTCTCAGGCTACTCATAATCCGAATAATTTTAACCCAAATAATCTTAATCAAAGCACTATTAACCACAAGTTTATTAAGTACGATAGCCCTATGCTTAATCAAATTTATGGCACCAAGGACGTGACACCTTATTGGATAGCCGATATGGATTTCCCTATTGCCTCGCCCATAAGCCAGGCCATGCAGCAATTAGTAGACAGGCAGTCTTATTCTTATGAGTTTGATTCAAAATCAGTTTTTAATGCTATTTCACGTTGGAATATGGAACGCCATGGCCTTGAGTTAACCCCCGAGCATTTTGTTCAGTTACCGGGCGTGCTCAGTGCAATAGCCTTATTGATCCGTGAGTTTACAGACGCGGGTGATGGGGTATTAATTCAAACGCCGGTATACCATCAATTTCGCCGTTTGATTGAGTCTGCTGGGCGTAAAGTGGTCAATAATCCCCTTAAGATTGAACATGAACGCTACGTGATGGATTTTGACGATTTTGAAAATAAACTGAAAAGCGGCGCTGTAAAAATGGTGCTGCTATGTAACCCACATAACCCAGTGGGACGGGTGTGGACAAAAGCAGAGCTTAAGCAGTTAGTTGCTATCGCCAACAAATACCACACTATGATCATTAGCGATGAAGTGCACGCTGACATTATTTTTGAGGGCGCAACATTTACTAGCATGACGGCGTTAGATTATGAGCATAGCGTAACCATTATTGGCTCGCCTGCTAAAAACTTCGGCTTAAACAGTATTGCCAATGGCTATATCTACAGCGATAACCCAGGGCTTTTGGATAAAATAAAAGCCACCACAGCGTCTATGTCGCTCGATCACGGCAATGCCTTTACCACTTATGCCACCATTGCCGCCTATCAGCAGGGTAAAGAGTGGTTTGATGGTTTTTTAGCTTACAGCCAACATACTCGCAATTGGATTGTAAAATTTATGGCAAGCGAGCTTCCACAGGTGAAGACTTTTGCCCCAGAAGGCACTAATCAAATGTGGTTTGATTTTTCAGGCTTAGGATTAACGCCTGTGCAATTAAAATACTTGCTGATCCAGCAGGCTAAAATGGCATTAACTCCAGGGACTTGGTTTGGCGAGCCAAATGAGCATTTTTATCGGATGAATTTTGCCTCGCCACTGGAGCAAATTCAGGCATCGTTTGAGTTACTCAAACGTTCGATAATTTCATCGCGAAAAGAGGGTTAACAAGGCTGTAATTCATTGCCTTTGTCGGTGAGCCAGCTGAAAACAGGGCTTAGGTATTTTCAGCATGCAGCACACAACATGCAGTACACGGCATATGACATAAATGCATAGCGAAGAGGTTAAACCTTAAGCATAAAATTATTCACGCGCTCAAGCTTAGGGGCATATTTTTTACGCAGAAAATCATTGTCACTGAGCTTGTCTAAGGCGGCAATTAACTGCTGCTTTTGACTTGCCTCGGTATGTATTTTTACTGAATGTAACGCAACCTCTTTACCGACAGTCATTTTATAATCTGTCTTAGTGCTACTGCTATTTTCAGTATGTTGAGTCCAAATATCTTCTATTAAACGCATGCTGCTTGAGGCGCTATTCTTGCTGTCGATGAGTTCGTGAACGTAGATGCCGTAATCAATCTTAGTGTGGATGTTATCGCTGCGCTTTGCATCACGAGTTTGATCTAAGGCAACGACAGCGCCTTCATTTATCACGGCTTTGGCTTCATAGTGCTCCGACTTTTTCGTTTCAATAGCGCCAATAGCACCATAACCTGACAGCGTTTGACTGTTATAGCTTTTTTGCTGTTTCATGCCTTGAAATCCAGCTTCAGCAGTCATGGTGGTTTTTTGCTGTTGGCTCACATCAAAATAACCATATTGATTTTTATCACCAGATTTAAATTGTGCGTTGAAATCAGCAAGCTTAGACATTCCTTCTTGGAATATATTGCCTTTGCCCGTGGACATTTTTTGAAAGCGCTTATCTGTGGATATCAGGTTATTGGTGAGATCTGCCACTAATTGACGGCCATTGGTAAAGTTTTCTGATGCTTGTTGCTGAATTTGACTATGTCTATCGCTTAAGTCGAACATGCTGGTGAGCGCGGTTTTGTACATATCGATAGACGCCGCAAGGTGTTTATCTGTGTGGGAGGCAAGGCCGCCATTGACCTCTTTATAACTTGCGTCCATCACCTGTAAATATTGTGCCAGTTGCGCAGCATCCTTGCCACCATTGGTGGACGTGGTGATATCAAAGTTGACAGGATGAAACATAAAACGATTGCGCTTCATCGAGAAGTGTTGCTCTTGAGTACTATGATTAAACTGATAGCTATAATTAACATCATCACCATTTTCTTCTTGGTCTTGCCACAGCGCCATGGACAGCTCAACCCCTGCCAGTTGCTGACTATCAAATCCAGCGAGTAAGTCTGTCGACAGTGCCGCATTGCTGCCTTGGGGAATATAGGTTTGCTCATTTGCCACCGCACTAAAATAGTCATCGGCTAACTCCCCGACATTGGCAAAAATGGTTTGCATCGCCTTATATTCTTTCTCAGATAAGTCACCATCGACTTCGTAGCTCAATTGAAAGCTATCTAAAGTATTGTCACTGCTGTCCTCTGCAGCATATGACATGCCGTCTTGTTCCATAGATTGAGCCGATGAAAAGCGAATAGTAACAGTGTCACCTTCTTGAGTTTTCAGGGTGAGTTCAAAGGCTTTTTTATCCGACTCAGCATTATCCTGACGCATCTGATATTCACCAAAGCCTGTGATGGCGCGCTCGACCCGATACTCACTGCGACTGATAAAAGATTGCTGTTCTGGACCAAGTTTACCGAGCTTGTCTAAAATCGAGCTGGTATTGCTATAGGCTTTGCGATAATTCTGCGCCGATTGGTCGAGGATATGGGTTAAGGCCGCTGCGTTTTTCCCTTTCGCTAAGCCTTGTTGAACATTTTTAGTGATATAGCTTATGGCCATGTCTTCAGCTTTGCTGTTGAACTTGAGCATATCGAGTTCGACGGAGGACATGGTTGAGATAGAAAACTGCGTCGTCAGCTGTTTTTTTAACAGGCTATCAACTTGCTCTAAACCATTGCTACCTAAGTTATTAATAGCTGACAAGCTAATTTGTTCTAGGGTTTCAGCCGTAAGAAGGGCGTTATGCTGTGGATCAAGGTGTTGCCCTTGAACTTGGGCCGAGGCTTGATTGATTTTTGCTGGGTTAACCTTAAATTGCTCGGCCATTTTTGCAGGACTATTTGTGGGACTACTGGTGGAACTGATAGCAGCAAAGCCAGATCTAACATCATTTATCGACATAAACGCCCATCCTTAGGGTAACAGTCCTTAATGAGCCTACAGTTGGCTGTATTCTCATTCTTCAAATAGGTTAACAAATTAGTGAGCCCGTTAACGGCTTAAGCTTAGTGCTTTAATTGCAGATATTAACTGCACTAATTCTAACACTAGCTTGAGATTCTATCGGTAGCTTGAGATAAAACATGAGAGAAAAATCATCCAGTTCAAGGGTTTCAATCTAAAGTATGGAATGCCAAAAGCAGCCAACACCCAGCAGTTTTCGAACACAGTGCTTTTGGATATCAGTTGATGTTAGTGTTTAAAAAGGCTTATGGGCTAGGGTACTTTCTACCACTTGCTGTACGGCAAGTGCTTCGGCGAAACTTGCTAGTCTGTGGGGCTCACCACGGATCATTTTTTCTACTTCATTAAGCTGGGTCTCTACTGAGCCTTGGTTTTGAATCGGTATTGGCTGTCATTGGTCTTTATCATCACAGATTAATAAACCGTCCCAATTCTGAAACCGAATGGCGCGCAGATTGAGTTGGCTATCTGAGTTTATTGATTTTTTGTATAAACCTTCATTATCTTCAATACTCACTAGAGTTATGGAACAGATTGTAGAATGATAAATGGAGTTTTATGATGGAATTAGCATCACCAACTAGTTGTCTTGTTGTGGCGTTGAGTGAGCGAGATGCTTATACCCAAGCCCATTGCGGTCGAGTTGAAACTTTGTGCTTACAGTTGGGACAAAAGTGTTGCTTAAGTGAACGAGAGCTTGATCTATTGCAAATAGCGGCAAAACTGCATGATATCGGAAAAATTGGTATCCCAGACAGTATTTTGCTAAAACCCGAGCGTTTGAGCGCTGCTGAAATGACGATAATGAAGACTCATGCTGAACTGGGACAAAATATTTGCAATAAAATTTTCCATGAAGAAGCTGAAAGTATAGGTGTTATTGTCCTGCACCATCATGAGGCCTTTGATGGTAGTGGGTACCCACATGGTTTAGCTGGAGATAATATTCCTATTTGCTCTCGGATCATTTCTATCGTGGATTGTTATGATGCTATGTTGACGACAAGGCCTTATCATTCATCACGGAGTCATGAGGAGGTGATGATAATGATGAGAAGTGAATGTGGCAGAAAAACAGATCCATTGCTATTTGGTTATTTTGAAAAAATAATCACAGATTACAGGACCAATTTAGCGTCAGATAATGGTGCCCATCGCTAAATTTATAGTCTTGCCTTTATCTACAGTTATAATTTCTCTTTATTTCATTTTACAGCCTCGCGAGCCCAAGTATTTCTGGTCATACATTAACTTCCTGAGGGGCTATATTCCAAAGAGATTCCAATTTGATCAAACAGTCCTTTGTTGAATGGCATTGTGTATTTAGCCGAGACTGTATGGTAATACGGTGTGGGCTGTGTCTATCTTGCTCATAAGCTTGCTGATTTTTCCACAGGCTGGTTATTAATAGGCAATCAGTATCCTCAGTATGTTGCCAGATGTGAATGCAGATAGGCTTGCGCTGCTTTTGAGTGGCGACAGATAGCCAAGCCATAAGAATCGCGCGAAAAATATGGATATTTATTACGCCATTATACTGCTTGATATGTAATAGAGCAGGGCTGCTAGTCTTGTCATTAACCTCCGCCTGATGAATTGCTGAGACTTCATTGAAACGGCTGACTTTACAGCTTAAGTAACTGGTTTGCTGCTGATTTATATCAAAAATTTTATCATGTTCAAAAGCCATAAATTGGCTTAAGTCAGCCTCTGAACGCCACATTCCTAATACAATTGCATCTGAGTCTGCAGCAGATAAGTGAGTATCGTCTAAGCCTTGGTTATTTGACGGTATTTCCCAGCCACCAAGCTGTGCGATAAAGCCTTTGCAGTCCGCTATGGGCTGCCAAGCTTGTTGAGAATTACAAAAGGCTGCACGTTTTTCAGCGGCGACCTTACAGCGGATAAGTTTTAATAGTGCCATAGTATCATCACGTTAGGGGTTGATTAGTGTTTTTAGCGTTGAGCTAAGTTAGCACATTTTTTGCTATTTTAGCCGTAAAGATAATTATCCCTAACTAAGGTGAACTTGAGCTTACGGTTAAACAAGATATGGTGCGATTTTAGCCAATGGGTTACACTGCAGCGCGCAAAATTTAACATTAATAAAATAGCTGGATTGAATGGTGAACTTCATCATTCGATTAACGCATTTTAATGCAAGATTAGGTAATAGGGTAGGATATGGGGTACTGGTATTTGGCATTAGCCATAGGTTCTGAAGTGATGGCGACATTAGCTCTTAAATCATCAAATGGTTTCACCGAACCCAAATACAGCACAATTTGCGTAATAGGGTATGGAGTGGCATTTTATTTTCTTTCTTTAGTGCTAAAAACTCTTCCAGTCGGTATTGCGTATGCCATTTGGGCTGGTATGGGCATAGTCTTAATTGCATTGGTCAGTGCCTTGGTATTCAAGGAAATCCCCGATCTTGCGGCTATGCTAGGCATGCTACTTATTTTGGCTGGCGTCATGGTTATTAATGTGTTTTCAAAAACGCTTAACCATTAATCTGGTTTAATCGACACAACGGTTAAGCGCTTAAGGCATGTCCTTAGTACAACGGGCTTAGCTGATTATCACAAATGCCCTGTTTTCACCCAAATAACGGTATCTTGCTCGACATAGGGATTGTGCTGGCTCAGGTGAGGGCTTCTAAGCCAAGTGCCAGCTGGGTAACGGCCGTGTTCATCAATAAATTCACCGCTGATCACATAGACTTCTTCACCACCAAAATGACGATGCGGCTGAAACTTGCAGCCAGCAGGCCAGTAGACCAGCGCGCTGGACTCGGTTAGATGCTGATGTAATGGCATGACTTGAAGCTGCCCTTGTCCGGGTAACCAAGGGGCGGTTTTCGTGTCAATGCGCACAAGCTGGGAGTCTGATGCTTGAAACTGATGCAATTTAACCAGCAGCTCACAGCCCTGCTCGCTGAAAGGGGCGTGACTAAAACCTTCAGGGTTACGGATATAGCTACCTGTGGGATAATCACCTGTTTCATCAGAAAACACCCCTGATAATACGAGGATTTCTTCACCTAAAGGGTGTGGGTGATGTGAGAAACTGGCACCAGCATCATATTTCACAATACTGCTTGCATGACCCCGTTCAGCATCTTCTCTAGCAAGGCGTTTACGCCACACGCCTTTTGCTGGGCTTTTATCCCAGCTAAGTTCATGAGTCCTTATTACTACCCGTTGGCTAAAATCCATATTGATTGAATGGCTATTAATAGGGCTAGGATTTGCGAGTTTAGCCGTGCCCGCTTGGCCGTGGTTAAGGGTGTGATGAGTCGTGCCATCATGTTGCATATATACCTCCCTAAGACTATTGCATTATCATAGGTTGATTGGAAAATTAAACCTAGTCGATATGATAATGTCACTTAAGTATTTCTTGGTACATTTGTATATTCAGTTCGAAAGACATCGCAATAGGTTAAAAGACACTGCCTATTGCGAGATTAAGTTAACACTATCCTTTGCAATCTTAGCCGTGACAGATAATAATCCCAGCTCAGTTTGAACCAGAGTTTTATTGGTGCATGCACTTTGGTGCCGCTCTGGAGTCAATCAATTCATTAAGCGTTAGGTTAGAGAGTGTTATGAAATTCAGTCCCCTCGTCGATGAGTTAATCCAAGCCCTGAAAGGTTTACCAGGTGTTGGCCCTAAATCTGCCCAGCGTATGGCATTTAATCTGCTAGAGCGGGACCGCAAAGTCGGCCTTAAATTGGCCAGTTCTTTACAGGCGGCCATGACAGAGGTCGGTCATTGCCAGTCTTGCCGCACTTTTACCGAGCAAAGCTTGTGCCCCATTTGTGCAAGCCATAAACGCGGTGCTTCTGGGGTGATTTGTGTGGTAGAAACCCCTGCCGATGTATTGGCAATAGAAGCGGGCGGGCATTTTAATGGTCGCTATTTTGTGCTTTTGGGGCATTTATCGCCCTTAGATGGTATTGGACCTGATGAGCTTGGCTTAAGTTTACTGGAGCAGCATCTCGCGTCACAGGACGTGACCGAGCTTATCTTAGCCACTAACCCTACGGTTGAAGGCGATGCCACCGCGCATTTTATTGCCGATATGGCCCGTCGTCACAAGGTGATCATTAGCCGTATCGCCCACGGCGTTCCTGTGGGCGGGGAACTTGAGTATGTGGACAGCACCACCTTAGCATTATCATTTAATGGCCGTATTGCCTTGTAAGGCAAACAGTAATCGCTTTGTTAAATAATGAAAAATCCCAGCGTTCGCTGGGATTTTGCGTTAAAAGTGATTGTTTGAACAATATTTAGCCATAAAAACACAGCGGCCCTTGAAATCACTCCCCTAAGCCCCATCTATTGGTTATCAAAGTATTTTATTAGGCTGCCTGCGGGCAGCGTAATGGTAAAACCGAATATCTAATAGTTAATAGCTAATATCAGAGGAACTATCATGTCACAGCAAGAAACTCATGGCTTTCAAACTGAAGTAAAACAACTTCTGCAATTGATGATCCACTCTCTGTATTCAAACAAAGAAATTTTCCTAAGGGAATTAGTTTCAAACGCCGCAGATGCCGCGGATAAATTGCGTTATTTAGCCCTGACAAACGATGCCCTATATGAAGGTGATGGCGAGCTACGCGTGCGTGTAAGCACAGATAAAGAAAAAGGCACTGTGACCATTGCTGATAATGGCATAGGCATGACACGTGACAGCGTAATTGAGCATTTAGGCACTATCGCTAAATCGGGCACTAAAGAGTTCTTTAACAATCTATCCGGTGAAGCTAACAAAGATTCGCAGCTCATTGGTCAATTTGGTGTGGGTTTCTACTCGGCCTTTATCGTGGCCAAAAAAGTCACAGTGCGTACTCGCGCCGCTGGCCATGCAGCAGCTGAGGGCGTGTTGTGGGAGTCAGAAGGTGAAGGTTCATTCAATGTAGAAACTATCACTAAGAATTCTCGCGGTACCGAAATTGTGTTGCACCTTCGTGATGAAGAGAAAGAGTTTGCCGATGACTGGCGCCTGCGCTCTATCATCACTAAGTACTCTGATCATATCTCAGTACCCGTCGAAATGTTTGAAGCGGGCAAAGACGCACAAGAAGGCGAAGATGGCGAAACCATTCCTGCTGTTGAAGGCAAGTGGAAGCCGATGAATAAGGCCACCGCCTTGTGGACTCGCAACAAGTCAGACATTAGCGACGAGGAATACCAAGAGTTTTATAAGCATATCTCTCACGATTACACCGATGCGCTTAAGTGGTCACATAACCGCGTTGAAGGTAAGCAAGAATACACCAGCCTTTTGTATATTCCAGCTAAAGCCCCATGGGACATGTGGAATCGTGATCATAAGCACGGTTTAAAGCTGTTTGTACAGCGGGTCTTCATCATGGATGAAGCCGAGCAGTTTATGCCTAACTACTTGCGTTTTGTGCGTGGTTTGCTTGATTCAAACGATTTACCGTTAAACGTATCTCGTGAGATTTTACAAGATAATCAAGTGACTACTGCAATGCGAGTCGGCGTAACTAAGCGCGTATTGGGCATGCTTGAAAAGTTAGCCAAAGATGAGCCAGAGCAGTACCAAGCGTTCTGGAGTGAGTTTGGTCAAGTGTTAAAAGAAGGCCCTGCTGAAGATTTTGCTAACAAAGAGCGCATTGCAGGTTTGTTGCGTTTCGCCTCGACCCATGAAAATACGGCTGCCACCACGGTTTCTCTAGAAGATTACTTAGGCCGCATGAAAGAAGGCCAAGATAAGATTTACTACATAGTTGCTGACAGCCATGAAGCGGCGGCCAATAGCCCGCACCTTGAGCTACTGCGCAAAAAAGGCATCGAAGTCTTGTTAATGTCTGAGCGTATTGATGAGTGGTTAATCAATCATTTAACTGAATTTAAAGACAAAAAGCTGCATTCAGTGACCCGCGGCGACTTAGAGTTGGGTGAACTTGAAGATGCGGCTGATAAAGAAGCCAAAGATAAGATCACCGAAGAGGCGAAAGGCTTAGTTGAGCGCATGAAAGCGGCCCTTGGCGACAGAGTCTCTGACGTTAAAGTGACCACCCGCTTAACCGATACCCCAGCTTGTGTGGTTGCCGGTGAAGGTGAAATGTCGACGCAGATGATTAAGTTGATGCAAGCTGCAGGTCAAGCTGTGCCTGAAACTAAGCCAACCTTTGAAATCAACCCAAGCCATCCTTTGGTTGAACGTTTACACAATGAAGCCGATGAGCAGTTGTTTGCTGATTGGGCAAGCTTATTGCTACAACAGGCGCAGTTGTCTGAAAAGGGCAGCCTAGCCGACCCATCGGCCTTCATCAAACTGATGAACCAGATGCTATTAGCCAGCGCTAAATAAGTTAGCCTGTGGTAAGCGGACCTTAGAGATTACGCTGAGGTCCGCTTTTGTGTTTATACCCGTCTCCTATTGAGGCTGAGGAAATACCATGGAATCTATTATTCGTCTCACTAAAGACAACATTCAAGCTGTGGTGGATCAATCTGCCAGCAGGCTGGTGATGCTTACTTTTTGGGCGCAGCAGCAAGTTGAAAGTGTGCAAATGCTGAATACTTTAGAGCAGATAGCTAACAGCCAGCAAGGGCGTTTTATTCTCGCCAGTGTGGATTGTGAAGCTGAGATGGAAATTGCCAACTATTTTCAAATTCAGGCATTGCCCACCACCTTGTTGTTGGAAAATGGTCGTCCATTAGATGGCTTTTCTGGGGTACAAGACGCAGAGCAAGTGTTGGCTCTGTTAGATAAGCATCTACCTCCTCAGTGGATGGATGATGTGGATGAGGTCAAAACCTTGTTGGCTCAAGGTGAGTTAACGGATGCGGATCTCACTGCAATCTTAATGCGATTAAAACAGGCTTATGAAGATTCAGGAAAACAGGCAGAAATTGCCCTGTTAATGGCTGATGTGCAGTTGCAACTTGGGCAATTAACTGAAGCTAAAGTCAACTTAGATGTGATTGGCCTTGCTGATCAAGGCAGCTTTTATCACAGCTTGATGGCAAAGTTTACCCTAGCATTAGATGCCACCGACACCCCAGAAATTAGGCAGTTGCAAGAAGCTGTGGCAGCCGCACCTGACGATATGCAGGCGGTGTTAGCACTGGCCAAAGCACTGCATAAAGCTAAGCGTGACGAAGAAGCCTTAGAGGCGTTATTCGCCATTTTGCAAAAAGACTTAACCGCCTTAGATGGGCAAGTTAAACAAGTCTTTATGGAAATGCTCACCGCCATAGGCCAAGGCAACGCCATTGCTAATCAGTATCGCCGCAAGCTTTATACTTTACTGTATTAAACGTTTGTTTAAGCCGGGATTAGATGTTGGTCTAATCTCGGTACTTTTTCCCTTCTAAAAAGACGGCAAATGTGCGAAAATCGCCGCCCTAAAAAGAACATCACACCAAAGAGGACTTTCGACATGCGCATTATCCTATTGGGCGCCCCTGGTGCCGGTAAAGGCACTCAAGCTCAGTTTATTATGCAGCAATATGGCTTACCCCAAATCTCCACTGGCGATATGCTACGTGCAGCAGTAAAAGCGGGCACGCCATTAGGCTTAGAAGCGAAGAAAGTCATGGATGCAGGTCAACTTGTGTCTGATGAGCTTATCATCGGTTTAGTTAAAGAGCGCATCGCTCAAGATGATTGTGCTAAAGGCTTCTTGTTAGACGGCTTCCCGCGCACTATTCCTCAAGCTGACGCTATGGCGGCTAACGGTATCGACATAGATCACGTGATTGAAATCGATGTGCCAGATGAAGAAATCGTTAAGCGCATGAGTGGTCGCCGCGTTCACTCAGGCTCTGGCCGTGTGTACCATGTGGTGTTCAATCCACCTAAAGTTGAAGGTAAAGACGATGTGACCGGTGAAGACCTGTCGATTCGCCCAGATGATGAAGAATCAACCGTGCGTAAGCGTTTAGATATTTACCATGAGCAAACTAAACCGTTAGTTGAGTACTACGGTAACGTAGCTGCGCAAGGTAAGACTCAGTACAACACCTTTGATGGCACTCAGTCAGTTGCTGCGGTAAGTGAACAGCTAGCTAAAGTGATTGGCTAATGCAATTGGCTAATAGTACTGGCGCATTTATTCGCTAGAAATGGGCTAAACTTACGCCTGTTTTAACAAAAGCCTGCAATTGCAGGCTTTTTTGCTTTATAGCAGCTATAAATTGGCTGACTTTTGACTTTGTTAACTGGCTCATTTTATTTTTTGTGGTAGAATCTGCCGCCATTCGCGAGGCTAGGCCGTAACAGTTTAATTGCACGTTTTTACGTAACAATGACCCCCTGTTTGCGCTATTAGTTTTCTTGCTATATTTGATTGTTAATCACTCCAGCTAAGTTGCACGGACGCCAACCTAAGAGAGCCCAAAATGAAGTTTCCCGGTCAGCGTAAGTCTAAGCATTATTTTCCTGTAAATAGTCGCGATCCTTTATTAGCCCAGTTGACTCAGCAACCTCAGCCATTCTCAACTTATGTTTGTGGTATCGATCAGACTTTGGTGGATATTGAAGCTAAAGTTGAAGATGAGTTGCTTACCCGTTATGGATTGCCTAAAGGTAACTCCACCTTGATTAACGACGAGCAAGCTCACAATTTATACAATGAGCTTAAATCTAATGAGATGATAAGCGATGAGTTTGCTGGTGGCACTATCGGTAACACGGTACACAACTACTCTATTTTGGCCGATGACCGCTCTGTACTGTTTGGGGTCATGAGTCGCAATGTGATGGTGGGCAGTTACGCTTACCGTTATTTGTGCAACACCTCATCTAAAGTCGACCTTAACTATCTGCAACCTGTGGACGGCCCAATTGGTCGCTGTTTTACTTTGATTTCAGATTGCGGCGAGCGCACCTTTGCTATCAGTAAAGGCTCGATGGATAAACTGACTCCAGAATATATAGACAAAGGCGTAGTGCAAGGCAGCTCTGCGTTAGTGCTTACAGCCTATTTAATGCGTGCTAGTGATGGTGACGGTATTACTTCTGCTGCAATGCAAGCAATTGAATATGCTAAAGAAGCTGAAGTACCTGTGGTATTAACCTTAGGCACCCGCTTTTTAATTCAAGAAGATCCTAACTGGTGGCAAAACTTCATCAACGAACATGTGACCATTTTGGCGATGAACGAAGATGAAGGCGAAGCATTAACCGGCTTTAAAGATCCTCTGCTTGCCAGTGAAGCCGCTCTTGAGTGGTGTGATATGGTGCTCACGACAGCCGGTGCTATCGGGCTTTATACCGCAGGCTACACTGAAGATGAAGAGAAACGTGAAACCAGCCACACGCTGCTACCTGGCGCCATTCCTGAATTTAATCGTTTTGAGTTCTCGCGCCCTAAATTGAAAATAGATTGTGAAACCCCCATCAAGGTGTATGCCCACATTTCACCTTACATGGGCGGCCCTGAGCTTATTCGTAACACCAATGGTGCCGGTGATGGCGCATTATCGGCGCTGCTGCACGATTTATCGGCCAATACCTTTCATAAGGCCAATGTACCAGGTTCTAGCAAACATAAGCGTGATGGCCTGTGTTACTCATCATTTTCTCAGGTATGCAAATACGCTAACCGCGTCGCCTATGAAGTGTTAGCTCAACACAGCCCACGTTTATCCCGCGGCCTGCCTGAGCGCGAAGACAGTTTAGAAGAGTCTTACTGGGAAAGATAATCACAGGCAAATACCAATAAGTGTCTTGATTGAAATAAAAACAATAATGACGGCTCATTATCGTTTTTTTTTGCTCAAAATTTTATAGAATAGCCTCAGAGACTTAAATTAATACCAATCGTATTAATTATCTGGTGATTCAGCGGGAGTTCAAAGGGTATTAATCAAGGCGAAGGCTTGAAGGCATAGTGGTGCTATGTCAAAAATCTTCAACACAGAGAAATCCCCTTTGAAACCCACCCTAGGGAGCACCTCAAGCGTTCCACTTCTTCGTTGCATTCCTGTGTAAGAATGAGGTTTGAAAGGGAATAACCCTTACTGCATTAATGCGCCTTGAATTGAAAAGCTTGAGGTGCTCTGATAGATCACATAATTAATGTGATTGGTATAAGGAGATTGGCGTGAAACAGCAAATTTTACGAGAAATGAAAGTACTCACAGCCATAGAGCCTGAGTTTGAGATTGAGCGTAGAGTCGCGTTTATCAAAGCCAAATTAATAGCAGCCCACAGCAAGACTTTAGTGTTGGGCATTAGTGGCGGAGTAGACTCATCCCTTGCCGGGCGTCTATGCCAGTTGGCCGTGGACAGCTTGAATCAGCAACAAGGCGAAGCGAGTTACCAGTTTATTGCGGTGCGCCTGCCTTATCATGTGCAAAAAGATGAGCATGAAGCGCAACTTGCTTGCCAATTTATTCAGCCAAGTAAATTAGTCACAGTCAATGTGCACGATGGCGTAGTTGGGGTGCACAATGCCACCCTTGCAGGTCTTGAAGCGGCAGGTTTGGCTCATGATAGCACTAAAGCTGATTTTATTAAGGGCAATGTCAAAGCGCGAATGCGCATGATAGCTCAGTATGATATCGCAGGGCTTGTGGGCGGGCTGGTGGTGGGCACAGATCATAGCGCTGAAAATATCACTGGTTTTTACACTAAATGGGGTGATGGAGCCTGCGATCTAGCACCGTTATTTGGTTTGAATAAACGGCAAGTGCGTCAGTTAGCAGCGTTTTTAGGGGCACCAGAAGTGCTGGTTGTTAAAGCGCCTACGGCGGATCTGGAAGAAGATAAGCCTCAGCTCGAGGACGAAGTGGCTTTAGGGCTAAGTTACGATCAAATCGATGACTTTTTAGAAGGTAAGCCCGTTGATAGCTCAGTCTCGGACAAACTTGTGGCTATCTATAAGCGTACTCAACATAAGCGTCAGCCTATTGCGACCATTTATGACTAATTGTTGCTAACTAATGCTGTGAACTAATACCACTAGTGAATGCCGTTATTCGTCACATGAATGCAATAGGGTATGGACTTGCTCAATCAAGAGGTTGGGAAACTGGCGATAATCAAGATAGGGCGTTAGCAGTACCCTGTTATGGCCTTGCATCAGCTTATCATTAATTGATAACAACCTGACTTTGCCTTGCTTATCTAAGGTGCGGCTGCCTATATCAATAATGCCGAGTTTGGTTTGTGCTTCTAGGCCACAGACTATATGCCATTTGGCTTCGGGATCCAGCTGATAGCGCGGCTTAATGGTCGCGACATCGTCCCAAGGCTCATGAGCGCCTGATAAAAAATGCAATCGTCTTGATAGTACGTTTGTTGACGGTACATTTGTTGATGGATTATCTGCAGGGGCAGCAACAAACAGCGCTTTTCTAAGCCCTTGCCACGTTTTTGTGCTTGTGCATTGGCTTTGGCAAAGTTTTGCCATTATGGTAAAAATTTTGCGCCAATGGTTACCATTAATAGCGATTAATTCATCAATCGCTGTCTCTGTGTTGACTTGCCAAGAGCTAGACACGCCGTTAGGCAGTATTGGCGGGTTAGGTAAATAAAATGCCACTTCTATTTGGCCGGATTGGCTTTCAAAATACAGAGAATCTAATTGGGGCGCATCTGTCATAAAGGCGGTGAACTCAAAGGCTGTTGTTAGTGGCATTGAGGAAGAACTTTAGCGCATAATAGATGGTTATGTCAGTTAATTATCGTTTTGTTTAAATTTAGTGATACAGGTATCCAATAGACTCAAGGCAACTCATGCGCGCGATAGTAATAGGCTCGACAAAACATTTTTTATTTGCCTTAGGTTATGGATTGCTAGGCATTTTAGCTGCGGCGTTATTTGGGGCTGTGTGGACCCTTAACGACAGACCCGAACTTAAGCCTTGGCACACGCTTGAGCTTAAGAATGAATATCATCAGCAACTGGGCTTGAAAGATTTCTCTGAGTATTTGCAGTTAGAACAAAGTCTTTTTAGTGAACTTGATACGCAAATTCAAAGGATAGATTTTGCCTCAAATCCGCAACATAGCGACTTTAATCGTTATGATAATCAAAGCCCATCTTCACCGCTTCGCTTTGATCACAATTGGAATCGCAGTTATGAATGGCAGCATCCAGATGCCGAGTTTGGTGTATTGCTACTTCATGGCATGTCTGACTCACCTTATGCCTTGTCGCATTTTGCTAAACACTTTAGCGCTAAGGCTCATGTTTTAAGCTTAAGATTGCCAGGACACGGCACCTTGCCATCGGGATTAACCTCGATTACTTGGCCAGATCTTGCCAGTGCAGTGAGCCTTGCCACCGCACACATGAAGCTGCAACTCAAGGGTAAACCTTTATATGTCATTGGTTTTTCAACAGGGGCTGCGCTTGCATTAAACCATGAGCTTGAGAATATCGACCAAGATAAGACGACAGATTATCAAGCCATGGTGATGTTATCTCCAGCTATAGGCCTTAAACCCATAGCGGCATTTGCTAAATGGCAAGCCTATCTTGGGCAGATATTAGGCCAGAAGAAGTTAATCTGGAATAGCATAGAAACTGAGTACGATCCATTTAAATATCAGTCATTTGCTGTTAATGCCGGAGATGTAGTGTATCAGTTGTCCCAGCGTAACAAGCAGTTAATGCATCAATTAACCGCCACCCAAAAACGCCTGTTGGGCAGCATACTTAGCTTTCAATCTGTGGTGGATGATACGGTGTCAAGTCAAGAAGTGCTAACCGAGTTGTATCAACAACTGGGACTAAGCCAGGTTGAGCCAAGTAAACCGACACTTAACATGGCAGTATTTGAAATACCTGTGAAGGACGTGCCATCACAAGCACATCATGAGCTGGTATTATTTGATGTCAACCGCAACCCTCAATATCGACAATGGTTAGCCTTGCCATTGGATGAGCTGATGTTTACTCAAGGCAATGTCCCGAATAGCAGCCAGGCTGATTTCACTTTGACCTTAATTGAAAATAACCCTAATGCGCAGGATAAAATCCAAGCTAGGGTCATGAGGCAAGGTACAGCAGAGTCACTTCTCAAGTCCAAGACTGAGCCTCTTATCGAATCGATAGCTCTGCAGTGGCCTAAAGGTGTGTACTCGCTATCCCATATTGCTTTGCCTTATCCAGAATCTGATGAGCTTTACGGGCGTAGCCCTTCAGGTAAGCAAGATAAAATCCATATCGGTGGTAATATTCATTCAGGTGAGCGCGGCGTTATCGCTTTGTCAGCCTCTGATATGCTCAGACAAAAGTGGAACCCTTTTTATCCTTATGTGTTGCAGCGGGTGGATGATTTTTTCACGGTTAAGTAACCTAAATCTTGGCTAAGTCTACTGCTTTGCTGTTCGGGGCTCATCACTTATCAGGCTAACCACACTTTGATTACGGCCCTGCTCTTTGGCTTGATACAAATTATCATCAGCGACTTTTAACCAACGGTCTAAGTCTTTGTTCCAATTTGCATTGGCTGTGATAGCACCAATGCTGGCACAGACTTGAAAGGTTTGCTCATCTAGGGGGGATTGAATTATTGTCGCCGCAAGCGTTTCTCTAAATTCATTAAGGTGCTGCTGAATATGCAGCGCATTACTCATGGGTAAAATTAAAATAAACTCTTCACCGCCAAAACGGGCCACGATATCGGTATCGCGGGTAAAGAACTCACTTAAGCAGTGAGCGACCTGTTTTAAGCACTCATCACCAGCTTGGTGGCCATAGGTGTCATTAATTTTCTTAAAGTGGTCTAAATCTAAAATAGCGATCGTCATGGCTTGGCCGCTGCGATGGCAAAATTCTCTGAGCTCGGCAAATTTATTTTCAGCGTAACGACGATTATACATGCCAGTTAGCGGATCTTTATCTACCAGCACTTGAAGCCGCTCATTAGCGGCCTCTAATTCTTGAGTGCGCAGGGCGACTGTTTCTTCAAGCTCAAGCTGATGAGTAATAAGCTTACGTTTACTTTTAATTAGACGTTGATGCAAGCTGTACACTTCTCGTGAGGTCGCATCATCGAGTAATTGCAGTTGCACCTTGTTATCTCGTAATGGGTTGAATTCTTCCGCAATAATTTTTAAAGGTTCAGTGAGCAATTGGCTGATTTTTCGTGAGATAAAAAAGGTTGCAACCAAGGAGATGAGTAACACTAAAAAACTATTGAAGAGCTGTTCTCGAGCAACACTGAGTAGGGGAGAGAAAGGATCAAGGATAAAGACTTGCCAGTTATTGCTAAGGGTGCGTTTCGCATGAATATATTCAGGAACAAAAGGGTACAAGTTATGGAGGTTGATAAGGTTTAAACGGGTGTTATATAGCCCAGTGCCATCACTGTAACTAAAATCACTCATGATAGGCAAAGCTAGCTCTTTGGAGGAATATACCACCTTATTATTGCTGTCTATGATCACTAAGCCTTGCATTAGTCTATGGCTGTTATGACTTTCTAGACTATTAAAGTTCCTCAGATCCAGTGAGCCTTCAATAATACCTATGGGCTTTTTTTCAGTGCTCATGTCGCCATTGGCATAAAAAGGAGCACTGATAGCCACTATGGGGTCACGACCGTAACCACGACCGATAAAGGCTGGGGATAGGTAATTTTTCTGTTGTACAAATGCCTGAGTAAAGTACTCCCTGTCTTTAATTGAAGCCAACTGCTTATCTTTACTCAGCTCGGTAAATAACACATCTGGACTTGCGGCCACCACCAGGGCGTTTAAATCGGCAATGATCATGGTGGCAAAGCTTGGGTAGTTTTGATGAATACTCTTAAGCCAAGTTTGCCAGTCTTGTGATTTAGTTTGGGAAATACTCAATAGATGGGCGGCATTAGCCACGACCTTTAAATGATTGTTAAGGTACTTCTCGGTTGCTGTGGCTATGTGTTCAGCAGTTTCTTCTAAACTTTCACTGATCAATATCTGCTGTTTTTCTAAAGATACGTAGTTGTAAATGAGTGAAGAACTAAGCAAGCACAAGGTGATCAATAAGGTGACGCAATAGGTGAGCTGAGAGCTGAACGCTCTGCGGCGCTTATCGACAATTTTACCTTTAAAGTTCCACAGCCAAGGGGTCAAAATAATGATAATAGAGGCCAAACTTGTGCAAATTAATCCATTGATGACTTGCTTGATAATAGCAAACGGCATGTGCTCAGGGGGGACATCTAAGAAGGTCTGGGCATAGAGGTATAATAGTGGTGCGCCCATTAGTAACCAATAAACTCCACTAGCGTAAAGAGCGTAAATATCTCTGCGCCTTGCTAAGCCAAGAAATATCGCTTCAAGGGTAAACAGCAGATAAACGTGGGGACTATCCCAAACTAGCATCAAACCTGTGACAGCAATTGTGGCACTGAGTAGCGCATACCAAGGGCCGAGCAGCACAGCGACAATCACCATTACAGTATTGCCTAGCACCAGCTCTACATTGGCAAACAAAGGAATGGGGTAGAGGTTAATAAGAAAACCTATAACGCCAAGGAGTACTGAAAATCCAAGGTGGTAACTATTTATGGTGGTGAATCGAGACATAGCGTGGGATAAGTTCAACAATGAGATCGCCATTTTTCAATCGTAATAACAAAAGACTAACCTTGTTACAGCACTATCACAAGCCAAGATAGCCGATGGACAGACTAACGCATAAAAAACCAACAATTCAACTGTGCAGAATAATATTTCTGAGTTGTTAATCGGCTTGCAGGCGCTGAGGTTGACTCGACTTTGGTCTAAGGCGTGATAGTGGTTATTTTAATTGCCTACTTAGCGGGCTGTTTTAACTTATTGTTTTTAAATGATTAAATTTACTTTCCTATCATCCTGAATAATGTTGCCAATCCCATTAGACTAAGGTCGTGATTGTTATCACAGTGTGAATTGTTAGATTAAAACTGACTTTAATAACAATCACACAGGGGAGTCGCTATGGGTTTTGAAAACAATGATAAAGCTGCGGGCTATTGGCGTGAGAATTTACGCTTAGTGTTGGGCTTGCTGACGATTTGGGCTGCGGTGTCATTTGGCTGCGGTATTCTTTTGGTTGATGTATTGAACGAGTTCCATTTTATGGGCTTTAAGTTGGGGTTTTGGTTTGCTCAGCAAGGGGCCATGTATGTGTTTGTGGCATTGATTTTTGTCTATGTGGCTTTGGTTAATGCCCTAGATAAGAAATATAACGTCCATGAAGACTAATGGCTAAGGAGAACTAAAATGGATGTTCAAACATTAACGTATTTGATTGTTGGCGCGACGTTTACCCTCTATATCGGCATTGCGATTTGGGCGCGAGCAGGTTCCACTAAAGAATTCTATGTTGCTGGTGGCGGCGTGCACCCAGTGATGAATGGTATGGCCACCGCGGCGGACTGGATGTCGGCGGCATCGTTTATTTCATTAGCGGGCATAGTGTCATTCACCGGTTACGATGGTTCTGTCTACTTGATGGGATGGACCGGTGGCTATGTACTGCTGGCCCTGTGTATGGCGCCTTATTTGCGCAAATTTGGCAAATTCACTGTGCCTGATTTTATTGGTGACAGATATTATTCTCAAGTTGCTCGCACTGTGGCGGTCATTTGCGCTATTTTCATTTGTTTTACTTACATTGCTGGACAGATGCGCGGCGTCGGGGTGGTATTTTCACGCTTCCTTGAGGTGGACATTGATACCGGTGTCTATATAGGCATGGCGGTGGTGTTCTTCTACGCTGTGCTTGGTGGCATGAAAGGTATTACCTATACTCAGGTTGCCCAGTATTGCGTACTGATTTTTGCTTTTATGGTGCCAGCGATTTTTATCTCTGTAATGATGACAGGGCATATTTTACCGCAAATTGGCTTTGGTGCTGAACTTGTGGATGCAGCTGGTAATGGCACAGGCGTCTATTTACTGGATAAGCTCGATGGGCTATCAGCAGAATTAGGCTTCTCCCAATATACTGAAGGCTCAAAATCCATGATTGACGTGTTCTTCATCACGGGCGCCTTAATGTTTGGTACTGCGGGTTTACCTCATGTCATCGTGCGTTTCTTCACTGTGCCTAAGGTAAAGGATTCACGTATTTCAGCGGGTTGGGCTTTGGTCTTTATCGCCATTATGTACACCACAATCCCTGCATTAGCAGCATTCTCTCGGGTGAATATGATAGAAACCATTAATGGTCCAGAGTCGACTGGGGTTGCCTATGAAACTGCGCCGCAATGGATCAAAAACTGGGAGAAAACCGGCCTAATCACATGGGATGATAAAAATGCTGACGGCAATATTTATTACGCCAACGGTGACCGCAATGAGATGGATATCGATAGAGATATCATGGTGTTGGCAACGCCTGAAATCGCAGACTTACCGGCTTGGGTGATAGCCCTTGTGGCCGCGGGTGGCTTAGCTGCAGCTCTGTCAACCTCTGCGGGTCTTTTGCTGGTGATTTCAACATCAGTCTCCCATGACTTACTTAAGAAAAACTTGATGCCAGATATCTCAGATCAAAAAGAGCTGCTTTATGCTCGCATTGCAGCGGCGCTGGGTATTGTAATGGCAGGCTACTTTGGCATTAATCCACCGGGCTTTGTGGCGGCAGTGGTTGCAATAGCCTTTGGATTAGCGGCAGCTTCTTTGTTTCCTGCAATCATCATGGGTATTTTCTCTAAAACGGTTAATAAGGAAGGTGCTGTGTTAGGCATGTTGAGTGGTTTATTGTTTACAGCAGGTTATATAGTGTATTTCAAATTTATCAATGTAGAGGCCAACACCGCAGATAATTGGTTTATGGGCATTTCGCCAGAAGGTATAGGTATGGTTGGCATGATGGTTAATTTTGCAGTGGCCTTTCTGGTCAGTAAGATCACTAAAGCTGTCCCTGAGGATGTGGTTGCCATGGTGGAGTCTATTCGTTTCCCTAAAGGTTCAGGTAATGCGCAAGATCATTAACTACGGCAATAGCCATTAATATCCTTAGTTAATTAGTTACTTATTTATGCAATCACAGCTTTAATTATGAATATTAGGACGCTTCGGCGTCCTTTTTTATGTTTCACGCTTTTCTGTCTAACGTGAGTGTCGTTAACTACCATCATAGATGCATAGGCTTTAGTCTTATAGTCAATGACCTAAACGCCGCGTTATAGTCACTGATAGTAAAGTAAGGCTTGTGCGATGATAGTATCAAACTTGAATAAGAGCCGCGCGGGATTAAGGGGGATGTTATGGATGCCAGTGAGTTACAACCCATTGAAGACTTTCTCAGCTCAATAGCGCCTTTTAATGCATTGTCCGCCGACACCATAGCTCAATGTGCCCGCCAGCTGACGATCGGCTATTACACTAAAGCCATGGGTTTTGTGAATTTTGATCCCATCGCTCCTAAACTCTATTTAGTTCGCAGCGGCGCGTTTGAAGTGCGCGATCCCGATGGGGTGCTGGTGGACAGGGTAGCAGAAGGGGAGTTTTTTGGCTTTTCGACCTTGCTCTCAGGGGAGGAGGTGGTCAATAAGGTCGCGATTTTAGAAGACAGTTTGGTCTATCATCTGCCCCAAAGCTTATTTTTAAGTCTTAAGGCACAAGAACCCAATGTTGAGCGTTTCTTTAACCGCGCTTTTGCCAAGCGCCTTCGAGATCAAGGCCGCTTTAAGGCCAAAGAGCTTATCACCACAAGCCAAATTCACAGCATTATGTCCAAACGGCCCATCAGTATCCCTTCTGGCTCAAGTGTGTGTGCAGCGGCAAAAGTGATGCGTGATGCCCGCGTATCTTCGGTATTGGTGCTAGAACAGCAACGATTAATAGGGATATTAACGGATCGTGATTTGAGAAACCGAGTGGTGGCCGATAACCGCAGCGGTGACACGCAAGTACAGCAAGTGATGACCCTGCAACCTGTGACAGCAGAGCCCAGCACCTTAATCTTTGAAGCCATGCTTGCCATGAGTGAGCACAATATTCATCACTTGCCAGTGGTGGATGCTGGTGTTGCCGTTGGTATGGTCACCAGTACCGATATTTTGCGCTCCCAAGGCTCACAGCCGTTACTGCTTATTGGTGAGATTGAGCGCCAAAATGATATCGATGCATTAATTCGCGTTAGTAAACACATCCCATTGTTATTGCAAAACTTGATAAGCGCCGATGCAAGAGCCCAAGAAATTGGCCGAGTGCTCACCTCAATGACGGATGCACTTACTCGGCGACTTATTATCTTAAATCAACGCTTGCTGGGTGAAGCTCCAATGGCATTTTGCTGGTTGGCGTTTGGCTCACAGGGCCGGCAAGATCAAGGCGGCTGTTCAGATCAAGACAACGGCCTGCTACTTGCGGAAGAACCCGATGAATTCGCCGCCGCTTATTTTGACAAGTTGAGTCATGGGGTATGCAAGGGCCTTGATGCCTGTGGTTATGTTTATTGCCCCGGCGGGATCATGGCGCAAAATCCCACGTGGCGAATGTCGCTTAAAAAGTGGCAACAGCGTTTTTCTGGATGGGTGAATACCCCAGAGCCTAAAGCTTTGATGCACGCGAGTATTTTCTTTGATATGCGCGCCGTTTTTGGCCCAGGGAGTCTATTTGATGCCCTGCAAGATACTGTACTGGCAGAAACTCAAGGCAATGATATTTTCTTGGCAGGCATGGCTGCGAATGCCCTAACAGAGTCGCCACCACTGGGTTTTTTTAGAAAATTTGTCCTTGAACGTGATGGCAGTGAAGTCAAAGGCATGGATCTTAAACACAAGGGCAGTGCACTGATTAATGATATCGCGCGGGTGTATGCCTTAAGTGTCGGCTTAAAAGAGGTCAATACCGCCAAGCGGATCCGCGCTTTGATGGACAGTAAAGTATTAGTAAGAAGTGATGCGTTAAATCTTGGGGATGCCCATGAATTTATTGCGCATATGCGCTTAGCTAATCAAGGGGCACAGGTCAGTGATGGCCATGAAATCACTAATTATTTGAAGCCGCAGCAAATTTCATCATTATTGCGTCACCAATTACGAGATGCCTTCAAAGTGGTTCATGAGGCGCAGTCTGGGGTTAAACTTAAATTTATGCGAAGCCTCTGATGCTAAGCGCCCTTAAATTTAAACTGCAGTGTGTATTGGCCCCAAAGCCAAGTCATCCCATTTTGCTGGATTATCAACAGGCGGCGTTAGCTTTAACCCTGAAGCCATCTGATCAACAGGGAGCAAAGCAAAGCCAATTACAGTTATGCCTGCGTGAGCTGCCGTTAATGGCCATCGATTTAGAAACCACAGGGCTTGACCCTAATACAGAGCAAATCGTCAGTATTGGGCTAGTGCCGATTTATGGCGCTGAGATTCCGTTAGCTAAGGCGCAGCACCGCACAGTGGCGATTAATGGCGGAGTAGGCAACAGTGCCACTTTTCATGGGTTAAGCGACAGTGCTTTGGCTAAAGGCATGGCGTTGGATGAGGCTATGGCATGGTTTATCACTGAAAGCCGTGGCCATATACTGGTGGCCCACAATGCACCGCTGGATCTAGGTTTTATTCAGGTCCAATTTGAGCGGCTTTATCAGAGCCCCTGTCCGCTGCCTTTTATTGATACCTTGGCTATCGCTAAGCGGCGTTGGTTATCTCAACATAGCGTGCTGAAACAAGATTGCCTGCGACTAGATGCTTGCCGTAAACGCCATGGATTGCCCACTTATGCAGCGCACAGCGCACAAATAGATGCACTGGCCTGCGCTGAATTACTCGTGGCACAAATGGCGGCGATAGCGGGTAAAGATAAACTCAGCCCGTGGCAATTACTGCAGTTTGCATAGCGGCTATGGGTTTTATAGTTAAGAAATGACGTAATTAGAGCAAAAAAAAGCCAGCACTAACACCAATGCTAAGGGTAATGTTAGTGCTGGCGTTAGCGCGTTTATCGCAATGAATATTAAACGTTTACATCAGGCTTTAAGAAGTAATCCACCGCAGGTTTGATAAGCTCTAATGCCGTCTTGTCACAAGGAGGTAATTGCGCATCGCTGAGGTTGATAGGCGTCACTCTATCGCCCCACTGGAATACCGCTGCTGCAGAGGTTAATCCAGCACCGAAAGCGCAAGATAGAATTTTCTGCTGCGGTTTAATCAAACCTTGCTCTAGGGCGTCACAAATAGCGATTGGAATCGTGGCCGCCGAGGTATTACCGTATTTGGCAATGTTCACAAAGGCTTTCTCTTTAGGAATTTTCATCCGGCTAACTAAGGTGTCGATAATGCGCTCATTGGCTTGATGCGGGATAACAAAATCAATATCGTCTTTATCCAACTGGCACTTATCTAATACTTTGGCACTTAAGCTGCCCATGCCATTGATGGCACGTTTGAAGATTTCTTGGCCGTTAAACTGAATAAAAAAATCCAGTGAGCTGGCATCGAACCTGTCCATTTGACTGCCAAACTGTGATTTTAAAATATCGCGGCCTTCAGGGTCGTTATTGAGCTCATAACCGAGCACGCCGCCTTCTTCAGCGCTGGCTTCAAGAATGACTGCGCCGGCGCCATCGCCGAATAACACTGCTGTATCACGACGTGACCAATCTAAATAAAATGACAGACGCTCAGCGCCGATCACTAAAATTTTCTGATTTTGACCGCTTTTAATCAATGAACTAGCAAGACCAAGACCATATAAAAAACCACTGCAAGCGGCGTTGATATCGAAGGCTCCGCAAGTGGCGCCAATGCTAACCTGTACCGCTGATGCTATGTTAGGAATTAAGGTGTCAGGGCTTGCTGAAGCTAAAATAATTAAGTCAAGTTCACTGCCATCTATGCCTGCTGCCGCGAGTGCGTGCTGAGCGGCAACGCTGGCCATTTCAGAGGTGTTCACATGGCTAATGTGACGCTCGCTAATACCTGTGCGTGATTTAATCCACTCATCAGAGGTTTCCATGAACGTAGCAAGGTCTTCGTTGGTGAGTGTAGCCGGTGGGACACATTTTCCCCAACCTGTGATATGAGCGTACTGCATTGTATGTTCTCTCAAAATAAAACGGTAAATATAATAGAAGAATGAAATGGTTGAGCGCTGCAGTTAACTGCTTGAGCGGCTACAAGGGTATTAACTCAATTGCTTCTCAACCAAGACTTTTATTGCGGCCAAAGCACCTAGAATATGTTGGCGTAATAACTCGCTGGCGCCAGCAACATCTTTATTCTTACAAAAATCGAGTAGGGCTCTATGCTCTCTCTCGGCAGTGGGAATGCCACCCGTGTGTAGCAGTTGTAATCTGATATAACGATCGCTATGAGTATTGAGTCCTTTGACAATATCAAGAGTATGGGCACGGCCTGCTGCTTGATATAAGCAAGTATGGAACTGCATGTTAAGCTCGCTCCACGTTGCGACGGAACTTTCAAGCTTAAAAGCCAATTCCAATTGCGTTAATACTTGCTCTGCCTTGTCTAGGTCCTCATCTTGCAGATTCGGAATTGCTTTTGCAAGTAAATCGGCTTCAATCATGGCCCTGAGCTCAAAAAGCTCGGTCACCTGGATCACTGATAGCAAGGTCGCGGTGGCACCTTTATGGGGTTCAAAATTGACTAACCCTTCAGTATCCAATTGCACCAGCGCCTCACGTACTGGAATGCGGCTCACATTGAGCTGCTCAGCAATATAAGACTGGCGAATAGCTTGGCCACCTTTAATCTGCCCTGATAAGATCCACTCCCTCAGTGTGTGCAATACCACTTGGCTACGAGTTTTATGGACAACAGGCGAAGATAAATTCATGGGCAACCAAAGTAAAAACACGGTGAATAAAGTCAGTAAAGCTGTGCACCGATAATACGTTCAGCGCTGATAACCCCAGAAGCGACAGCTAAAAGTGCCGAGCAAGATTACTCTTTAGTCTGAATTTTATCAAAGTAAAAATATTTATCGGCTAGCAGGCCAAGGTTTGTGTGGCTCCCTGCTTAAGAGGGTGGGATAATCTACACAGAAAAATGATAGGAGTGAATGACTGTGAGAAAGGCCGTATTTTTAGATAGAGATGGAGTTATCAATAAAGACACTGGGTATGTTCACCTTGTCGATGATTTTGAGTATATAGAAGGCGTGTTTGACGCTTGCCTTGCATTAAAGAAAATGGGCTACCTATTAGTAGTAGTAACCAATCAATCGGGTATTGCTCGGGGCATGTACAGTGAAGACGATTTTCATTCATTAACTGAGTGGATGGATTGGAACTTTGCCGACAAAGGCGTTGAGCTTGATGGGATCTATTATTGTCCCCATCACAATGAAAAAGGCATAGGCGAGTATAAGCAAGATTGTGATTGCAGAAAACCTAAGCCAGGTATGCTGATAGATGCCGCGCAGTTTTTAAATATCGATTTAAGTCAGTCTGTGATGGTAGGTGACAAGGCCGATGATATGCGCGCCGCCATTGCTGCAGGAGTTGGTACATCAATTCTGGTGCGCAGCGGTAAAACGGTCGATGATGCTGGAATTGAACTTGCGACTAGAGTAGTAGACAGCATTGCCCAAGTGCCAGGTTACTTAGCCAGCCTTTAGTTAGCGTTTGGTTTAGATAAGCCGCTAAAGTCGCATGTTTAGTAAGATGCTAATAAGGTATTAGCTATCTATGTACAGGATTAAGTGGGGGAAACCACACTAAACGTCAGTAAATATGCAGAAAACCCCTGCAGCACAGCATTTGAAGTCGATAAAAACACCGTTTCGACTGAAAAGTGTTCGCTTGATGCGCTTTTATAAAGAAAAGTCTTTAAAGGGGTTGCAGGAAATATTGAAGTGCCTATAATGCGCAACCACTGACACGGCGTGAATCGATTCAACGTTTGAAAGAACAAATGAATCAACATCATGTAGCGTGTACGCTCTTTAACAATTTATCAAGTAATCTGTGTGGACACTCACAGGTATTGAGTTATTCGACAATTATTTAAATCAGTTTAACTGCTTTAGATAATCAAAAAATTTAAACTCAATGCAACAAAGAGTGTTCATAGAAATATGTACATAG